>JASBST010000050.1 GCA_030148775.1 Thiogranum sp. | reverse complement strand
GGGCCAGATGGTGCCCGAATTCGAAAAGGCCATGGACGCGCTGAAGATCGGTGAAGTCAGCCAGCCGGTGAAATCCCGCTTCGGCTGGCATTTGCTGCAGGTACTCGACCGGCGCGAACGCGACAACACCGACGAGTACCGGCGCACGCGCGCGCGCGAATCCATCCGTCAGCGCAAAACCGACGAGGAGCTGGAGATCTGGCTACGCCGCCTGCGCGATGAAGCCTATGTCGAGTACCACCTGGACAACCAGTAAGCCGCGGGGCTGCGGCGTTCCGTGATCCCGCGCATCGCGATCACCAGCGGCGAGCCGGCCGGCATCGGCCCGGACCTGTGCGTCGAGCTGGCGTCGATGCCGTTCGCCGCCGAACTGGTGCTGATCGGCGATCGCGAGTTGCTGCAAAGCCGCGCCGGACAACTGCATCGCCCGCTACAGCTGGCGGACTACCGAGGCGACAGTCCGCCGCGCGCCGGCCATGTTTGCCTCAGTCCGGTCCCACTGACGGCACCGGCGAGTCCCGGGCAACTGAACAGCGCCAACGCCGCCTATGTACTGGCCACCCTGGATCGTGCCGTCGAGGGCTGCCAATGCGAAGAATTCCAGGCCATGGTGACCGCGCCGGTGCACAAAGCGGTGATTAACGATGCCGGCATCGCCTTCAGCGGCCATACCGAATACCTGGCGCACAAGTGCGGCACCGCTCAGGTGGTGATGATGCTGGCGGCGCCCGGCCTGCGCGTGGCTCTGGTCACCACGCATCTGCCGCTGAGTCAGGTGGCGGCGGCCATCACGCCGCAACGCCTGGAGGCGGTGATCCGCTGCACCCACGATCAGTTGCAGGCGCGCTTCCACATCGCCCGACCGCGCATTCTGGTTGCAGGGCTCAATCCGCACGCCGGCGAACAGGGACACCTCGGCCACGAGGAGCGCGACATCATCGAACCGGTGATTGCGAAGCTGCAACGCGAAGGGCTGCAGCTGACCGGGCCGTTGCCCGCCGACACCCTGTTCACGCCGCCGTGGCTGCAACAGGCCGACGCAGTATTGGCGATGTACCACGACCAGGGACTGCCGGTACTCAAACACATGGGTTTCGGTCAGGCCGTCAACATCACCCTCGGCCTGCCGATAGTGCGCACCTCCGTCGACCACGGCACGGCCCTGGACAAGGCGGGGACAGGAGCGGCCGACGCCGGCAGTCTGGCGGCGGCGATACGCTGCGCCATCGATCTGTGCGTATGAGCCACCAGGCGCGCAAACGCTTCGGGCAGAACTTTCTGCATGATGCCACTGCGATTGAACGGATCCTGCAGGCCATCAGCGTACAACCGGATCAGACCATCGTGGAAATTGGCCCCGGACAGGGCGCGTTGACGTTGCCGTTGTTGCACGCCGGCGGCCGCGTCGAAGCCGTGGAGCTGGACCGCGACCTGATCGAACCGCTGATCGGCAAGGCGGCCGCCGCCGGCACCCTGGTGGTCCATCAGGCCGATGCGCTCAAATTCGATTTCGCGCGGTTGGCCGGCGCCGGCAAGCTGCGTATCGTCGGCAACCTTCCCTACAATATCTCCACCCCGCTGCTGTTTCACCTTCTGCAACAATCGGACTATATTCAGGACATGCACTTCATGCTGCAGAAAGAGGTCGTGCAGCGCATGGCCGCGCAACCGGGCGGTGGCGACTACGGGCGCCTGTCGGTAATGATCCAATACCATTGCCGGGTCGCACCGCTGTTCACTATCGGACCGGAATCGTTCCGCCCGGCGCCGAAAGTGGATTCGGCCTTTGTGCGCCTGACCCCCTGGCAACAGGCGCCGGTACAAGTCGACGATTACGCCAGTCTCGACGCGCTGGTGAAACAGGCATTCGCGCAACGGCGCAAGACGCTGCGCAACACGCTCAAGGGGCTGCTCGACGAAAACGACATCCGCGCCTGCGGAATCGATCCCGGCCGCCGACCCCAGGAGCTCAGCCTGGATCAATACGCCAGTCTTTCCAATCGACTGGCCCTACCACCCTAGGGAGGCTACGCGCATGCCGGCATATTCACACCTGTTACTGGCTGTGGACTTCTCACCCAATACCGGGCATATCATCGATCGAGGTGTCGAGCTCGCGACCGCTTTTGGCGCCCGCATCAGCCTGGTTCACGTGGTCGAATTCGCCCAGGTCGACCTGTCCAACGAATTGGTGATGCCGCAGGAGCTGGAACTGGACAAGGAGTTGCTGAATCTGGCGGAAAACAGGCTGCGGGAGTTGGCGCAAAAGCACGGCGTGGAACAACACCCGCGCCACGTGCGCCAGGGCAGCACCAAACGGGAGATTTTCAATCTGGCGGCCGAACAGGGCGCGGATCTGATTGTTCTTGGCAGTCACGGCCGCTCGGGCATTCAGCTATTGCTGGGGTCGACCGCCAATGCGGTCCTGCATGGCTCGCCTTGCGATGTGCTTGCGGTGCGGGTGCAAAACTGAGCGGGCGGCCCTCACCAGCGCTTTTGCAGAAACAGAAACAGGTCGCTGTCGCCCAGATAGGCGCCGAAACGCTGACCGCCGCCTGCGCGCAGACTGCGCTTGACCGAGTCGGGCAGCGAGGAGGTCCCCTGCAAGGAAGGGCCGGATTTACCGAAAGGCCGGGCCAGCGTCAGTCCCTCTGCGTCGTCACTGACGCGAATACTTGGACGCCACTCCCGCAGCTTGCGCGCCAGGTCCAGCCCCCAGATCGAATGCCAACGCTGCTCGGCCTGCGTGTGCGCAGACACCGCCGAGGTATGCGCGCCGGGCGCCGCCTGCGCAAGGCCGGTGAACAACAGCCCCAGACCGACAAACAGTGCGATCAACAAGAGCAAATTCGGTTTGCGAGCGGGTGCGATCATCGTCATGGTATTCAGCCCCGGCGTTCAGCCGTACTTTTGGTTGACTGTAGTGTCGCCGAGCTGCGACGGGATTTCTGCTACGCCGGTCACATCCGCGACCATCTCCCGGAATGGCTGATCTGTCCTCACAGCGCCGATGCCGGCACGCAGCTGTGGAACCGCGCCGTGCCGACACAGGGATCGACGCGCTAACTACTGTATTTCAGTGAGTTTCTCTCGCTCACGCGAACCGGTGGGGTCGATTTTATTGCGCGGCGGCGACCCGGTAGCCTGGATCCAGCCAGCAGCGCGGCAAGGCTTCGCCGGAAGGGAATTCCAGATCGGTTTTCTGAAAGCTGGCCGCGTCCTGCAACTCCTCGCCCGCGTGCAGACAGCCTTTGAGTTCCGCCAAACACGGATCGATCAGCGCTGTCGCATCGAGCACTTCCACCAGATCGCCCGACTGTTTGTCTCGCAAGTACATAGTCGCCCTCCTCCGTTTCGCTCGCGTCGCTATCCTAACTATAGCCCGCTTTCAGCCCGCCCGCCGTCGCGGGAATTTACCTGCGCCTGAAAACACCGTATGCTTACCCACTTACCCGGAGTTACCACATGTCCAGCAAGACTTACCGCATCGAGGTTGAGGTCGAGACCCAGTATATTTCCGAACAGTCGCTGCCCGACCAGGACCATTTTGTTTTTGCTTACACCATCACAATTTACAACAGCGGCGACATACCGGCGCAGTTACTGCGTCGCCACTGGGTGATCACGGATGCCAACAACAAGGTGCAGGAAGTCAAAGGCGAAGGCGTTGTGGGCGAGCAGCCCCATTTGAAACCCGGCGAGCAGTACCGCTACACCAGCGGGACGATGCTGGAAACCCCGGTGGGCACCATGCGCGGCAGCTATCATCTGGTAGCCGACGACGGCGTCGAATTCGACGCCGAGATCCCCCAATTCACCCTTTCCATGCCGCGTATTCTGCACTAAGGCACCGCCATGGCCGTCTATGCCATCGGCGACATTCAAGGGTGTTACGATCAGCTGCAGGCGCTGCTGGAACAGATCGCGTTCGATCCCGCGCGGGACCGGCTCTGGTTCGCCGGGGACCTGGTCAACCGCGGTCCGCGCTCGCTTGAAACGTTGCGTCTGGCGCGCTCCCTTAACGCGATCTGCGTCCTGGGCAACCACGACATGCATCTGCTGGCAGCCGCCACCGTCCCCCGGGCACTGAAGAAAAAAGACACCTTGCGGCAGATCCTGGATGCGCCCGACGCCGGGCCGCTGCTCGACTGGCTGCGCCAGCGGCCGTTGTTGCACCATGACGGGGAGCTTGACTACACCCTGATCCACGCCGGCCTGCCGCCGCAATGGGACCTGGCGAGCGCGCGCGCCCGCGCCGCGGAAGTCGAGTGTGTGCTGCGCGGCGACGACCGGCACGAGTTTTTCGCCCATATGTACGGCAATCAACCGGACCGCTGGTCGCCGTCGCTCAGCGGCATGGAGCGTCTGCGCTTCATCACCAACTGTTTCACCCGGCTGCGTTTCTGCGATAGCGAAGGCCGGCTGGCGCTGGAGGAGAAAGGCGCGCCGGGCAGCCAGCCCGCGCATCTGCGACCCTGGTTCGCCTGGCCGCAACGGCGCAGCCGCGACGCGCGCATTCTGTTCGGTCACTGGTCGACGCTGGGCGCCTACGACGGCGACGGTGTGCACGCGCTGGATACCGGCTGTCTGTGGGGCGGCAAACTCACCGCGGCAAGACTGGACGCGGCGTCGCCGCGACGTTTTATTTATGCCTGTCCCGAGGTGGTCAATCCCGGCTGCGGCTGACCAGACACATCGCCAGCGTCGCCGCGGCGGCGCTCCAGCACCACGAATTGATAGTCGTACTCGTTGCGGGCGTCGGCCCGGCCCGCTTGGCGCTCGACCTCCACCCAATCGGTTGCGTCGATCTCCGGGAAATGGGTGTCGCCTTCGATGTCGGCTTCGATTTCGGTCAGGTACAGACGCTCGGCCAGCGCCAGGGTCTGGCGAAAAATCTCGGCGCCGCCGATCACCATGATTTCCTCGCTGTCGCCGGCGGCGGCCAACGCCGCGCGCACGCTGTGCGTCACCATGCCGCCCTCGGTGCGATAGTCGCTATCCCGGGTGATCACGATGTTGAGTCTGTCGGGCAACGGACGCCCCAGGGACTGCCAGGTTTTGCGCCCCATGACTACCGCCTTTCCCAAGGTCAGGCGCTTGAACCGCTGCAAATCCGCCGACTGCCGCCAGGGCAGCTGATTATCGCGCCCGATGACCCCGTTGCGTGCCATCGCGGCGATCAACGCGATGCGCGTCACACCGCCACCGGCGCCGGGATATGCGGGTGCGGATCGTAGTCGCACAGCTCGAAATCATCGAAGCTGAAGGCGAACAGATCCGTGACCTCGGGATTGAGGCGCATCCGCGGCAGCGGGCGCGGTTCGCGCTGCAATTGCTCGCGCGCCTGCGCCAGATGATTGAGGTAGAGATGCGCATCGCCCAGCGTATGCACGAAGTCACCGGGACGCAGTCCGGTGGCCTGCGCCAGCATCAGCGTCAGTAGCGCATAAGAGGCGATATTGAACGGCACGCCGAGGAAAATATCGGCACTGCGCTGATACAACTGACAGGACAGCCGGCCCTCGGCCACATAGAACTGGAAGAAGGCGTGACAGGGTGGCAGCGCCATGCGCTCGATATCGCCGACGTTCCAGGCGCTGACGATGATCCGGCGCGAATCCGGACTGCTCTTCAACTGTTCGATCACCCGCGCCATCTGATCGATATGACGACCATCGGCGGTCGGCCAGGAGCGCCATTGGTAACCATATACCGGTCCCAGGTCGCCGTTTTCATCCGCCCATTCATTCCAGATAGAAACGCCGTTGTCGCGCAGATAACGGACATTGGTGTCACCCTGCAGGAACCACAGCAATTCGTGGATGATGGAACGCAAATGCAGTTTCTTGGTGGTGACGGCCGGAAAGCCCGCCGCCAGATCGAAGCGCATCTGGTAACCGAAAACGCTCAGTGTGCCGGTACCGGTACGATCCTCTTTGCGCACGCCGTTATCCAGCACATGGCGCATGAGATCGAGATATTGTTTCATTGTTTTCCCCCGTTGCCCGTACCCGCCATATCGTTTCGCACCGTTTCCTCCCCGCGGCGATAGGCGATCACCAGTAGATACAGTCCGAACAAAATCATCGGCGCCGAGAGCAGTTGTCCCTCGGTCAACCAGCCGAAGGCGAGAAAACCGATGTGCGCGTCGGGCTGGCGCACAAATTCGACACCGAAACGGAACAGGCCGTAACCGAGCATGAACAGGCCGGAGACGGCACGTAGCGGGCGCGGGCGCGACGAGTACAGCCAGAGAATCACGAACAGAACCAGACCTTCCAGCAGCGCTTCGTAGAGCATCGACGGATGACGCGGCTGGTTGTCGACAAAAGGAAACACCATGCCCCAGGGCAGGTCCGTAGGCCGTCCCCACAGCTCCCCATTGATAAAGTTTCCGATACGTCCAGCGCCCAGACCGATGGGCACGAACGGCGCCATGAAATCGGTCACCTGAAAAAAGCTGCGGCCGGTCTTGCGGCCGAACCACCACATGGCCACAAACACGCCGAGCATTCCGCCGTGGAAAGACATACCGCCCTGCCAGATACGAAACAGCACCAGCGGGTCCTGCATCAGCAGATCGAACTGATAGAACAGCATATAACCGACCCGACCGCCGATGATCACCCCCAGGGCACCGTAGAACAGCATGTCGGCGACTTCCTCCGGATGCCAGCCGGAACCGGGTTTGCGCGCGCGCAGATTGCCGAGCAGCCAGACGGCGATAAACCCGAACAGGTAAGTCAGGCCGTACCAATGGATGGCAACCGGCCCCAGGGAGACCGCGACGGGATCGATATCGGGATACATCAACATGTTCTAGGCACTCGGCAACAGACGACAGAAAAAGGTTTTCAGATAAGCGGTCTCGGGAATGGCCGGGTGTAGCGGATGGTCCGGCCCCTGTTGACCGCGCTCGAGCACCTGCAGGTTGCGATCAAGATGGCGCTAGGACTGCAGCAGAATCTGCTGCAGCTGCGCTTCGCCCAGGTGTTGCGAACAGGAGGCCGATACCAGAACGCCATCCCTGCCGAGCACCTGCATGCCGAGCTGATTGAGCCGGTGGTAGGCCTGCTCGCCGGCCTTGGCGTCTTTTTTGCGCTTGATGAACGCCGGCGGATCGAGAATCACCAGATCGAAGCGCTGCTGGTCGGCCCGCAGCTGGGAGAGCACTTCAAAAGCCTCGCCCTGGATCGTCGCCACCCGTTCGTCGAACCCGTTGGCGGCGGCGTTGGCGTGTAGCGCATCGAGCGCGTTGGCCGAGGCATCCACACACACCACCTCGGTGGCGCCGGCGGCGGCGGCCTGCAGGCCCCAGGCGCCGACATAGCTGTAGACATCCAGCACCCGCAAGCCCGACACGTAGTCGCGCAGGCGGGCGCGATTCATCCGCTGATCGTAGAACCACCCGGTTTTCTGTCCCTGTGACAGCGACAGCGTGAATTCGACACCGTGTTCTGTCACCCGGACCTGTTCCGGCACCCGGCCATGGTCGTCGCGGTAACTGTCCAGCCCTTCAAGCTGACGCACCGGACTGTCGGCGCGCCAGAGGATACCGGCCGGGCGCAGGACTTTATCGACTGCCGCCAGCACTTCATCCTTGACCGCCTCCATGCCGGCGGTGGTGCACTGCACCACGCAGACATCGCCATAACGGTCGATCACCAGACCGGGCAGGTGATCGGCCTCGCCGTAGACCAGCCGGTAGAAGGGTTGGGCAAATAACCGCTCGCGCAGCGCCAGGGCGATGTTGAGGCGGTGTATCAGCAGGGATCGATCCAGCCGGTAGCGAGCATCGCGACTTATCAGGCGAGCGCAGATCAGCGAGTTGGGGTTGACGTAGGCGCAGCCCAGAGTTTTGCCGTTGTGGCTTTGCAACAGCACCTGCTGACCGGGCTGGAATGCCTTGAGCGGCGTGGACGACGTGTCGACCTCGTTGCTGTACACCCACAGATGCCCGGCGCGCAGACGCCGGTCTTCATTCTTTTTCAGGCGCAGCGGGGCGAGCGAGTCAGCAGATCGTGCGGTATCCATAAATCATCGACCGGAAAATTTCAGCCCTGAAGCTTACGCGTTCCCCGTCAGTGCGTCGAGCCATCGCGGCGAGTGCAACAGGCGTTGTGCCGGCCACAAAACCAGACTGCCGCTACGGTAAGGCTGCACCAACAGACCAGCCGGCACCTGCGGTTGCGGGTCGGCATAACGTATCAGGACGTAGCCTTGGGGATGACTGTGCAACCAGGGGCGCAAGCCGTCTCCGGACAAGGCCTTCAGCGGCGACCGTAGACGTCCGAGAAACTGGAACTGGCCGTGATAGCGACCGACCCAGGCCAGCGCGTGCCCCTGCTGTTGCAGATCGCCCAGCCGGGTCGCCAGGGACTGCAGACGGTAGTGCGGCGCCAGCGGGTGGACCAGGGCCGCATACAGAGTCGCGCTGCCCAGTACACTGGCCACCACCATGGCCCGCAGCGCCATCGGGGGCGCCAGGCGCAGAAAAAAATAGGGCAGGGCGCCGAGCATCAGCGCCGGACCCCAGCCGCGCGACACCCCGTGCGTCCAGGCCGGCGCAGCGGCCGCCGGCCACCAGGCCAGGCCGCTCAAGGCGCCGCCCAGCAGCATCAGCAGTAGCGCCGCGGGCCAAAGCGACCACCTCCCGGTCGTCGCCACCAGGGCCAGCGCCCGCGCCAGCAACAACACCGCCAGCGGCAGCAACGGCAACAGGTACTTGGCCTGCTTGCCGCTGATCAGACTGAACGCGAGCAGGGCCGGGAGCAACACCGCCAAACAGAAACGAACCCCGCTGTCGGTCGGCGAAAGACGCCGCAGTCCGCGCCATAACGGCGGCCACAGCACCCAGGGCAGCAATAACAGGGGAAACCAGAGCAGGTATTCCCACCAGGGAGCGCGGTGGGCGAACGACGCCACGATGCGCCCGGCCGACTGCCCCCAGAAGATGGCCTGGCGATAGGCCTCTCCGCCCGCCGACGCGGCGGGCAACGCCCAGGCCAACGCCAGCGCCACCCCCAGCGACAGCGCCGCCAGCGCCCACAAATACCAACGTACCCAGCCGCGCAGCGGTGCTGACGGTCGCCACCAGGGCGCCAGCAGCAGGGCCGGCAACAGCATCAGCAGAATCACCGGTCCCTTGGCCAGTATCCCCATGGCCGTACCCAGTGCCAACCACAACCAGCCGCGACCGGCACGCGTGTCCGCCCGCAACACACCCGCCCAGAGCAGCAACGCCGCCAGCACCAGCAACAGGTCGAACTGCACCAGGGTGTAGAAATTCATCCAGAACAGGCCGCCGAACAGCAACCAGGGCACTATTTGCGCGGTTTGCGGGCATTGTGGCCACAACTGGCGCGCCAGCCGCGCCGTGCCCCACAGCGCCACCGCGCTGAAAAACACCGGCAGCAGCCGCGCCGGCCATTGCGACACGCCGAACAGGCCCCACAGCGCTTGTATCATCCAGAACAGCAGCGGCGGCTTGTGACTGTAGGGCTGCGCATTGAGATAGGGAACCAGAAAATCGCCGCGCGACCACATTTCCCAGGCCACGCTGAGATAGCGGGTCTCGTCGACCGGCAGCAGCGGTCGCAGCCACAGTTGCAGGGCCGCGAGCGACCCCATCAGCGTCAGCAACGCCGGCCAACCGGTGCGCGCCGCGCTCAGCGGCGCCCGCGCGGCGCTATTCGGCACCGGCCGGGTGCTGCCGCCGCCGGTGGATGAAATAGAGGTTGCGGCTGTAAACGAATACGCCCAACGACTGGCCGAGAATAAATACCGGGTCGCCGATGTGCAGCGCGTAGGCGAACAAGGTCGCGCCGCCAGCGAGACTGAAATACCAGAAGGCCACCGGGATCAGGGACTGCCGATGCCGTTCGCTGTACACCCACTGAACCAGAAAGCGCGCCGAGAACAGGGCCTGGCCGGTGAATCCCAGCGCCAGCCAAGCGATCGATGGATCAGACATTGCAGACCTCCTCCTGCGCCGGAGCACGGCATGGACGACGCTGCAACCAGGCCACCCCCAGGCAGTCGCACAGCCGTTGCAGCGGGCCGTTCGGCGAGTGCCCGCGGCCGGGGCGACGCCGCTGCAGCCACATGACACCGACCAGATCGACCAGCCCGACCCACAGTCGATTGTGTATACCGTATTTCGATTCGCCGCGTCGGCGGGCGCGATGGCCGACCGGCACCGAGATCACCCGCACCCCCTCGCGCTGCATCAGCGCCGGCAGGAACCGATGCATGTGGTCGAACGCGGGCAGGCGCAGAAACGCCTCGCGCGGAAAGACCTTCAGACCACAACCGGTGTCCGGTGTGGCATCCTTCAACAGCCGGGCGCGCACCCGGTTGGCCACCCGCGAAGCCAGCCGCCGCGACAGCCCGTCCTCGCGCCGCGTGCGGTGACCGGCCAGCATGATCCCGGCAGGGTCGGCGCGGTAAGGCGCCAGGCGTTCGATGAGTCCGCGGATATCGGCCGGATCGTTCTGCCCATCGCCGTCCAGCGTGATGATCCAGGGCGCCCGCGCCGCTCCCACCCCCGTGAGCAAGGCGCTGCTCTGACCGAAACGGCGCGGGTGCCGCAGCACCCGCAGATTCGGCCGGATCGACTGCGCCTTGCGCAGTTCCCGCAGCGTCGTGTCATCGCTGCCGTCATCGACGTAAATGATCTCCCAGCCCGCCCGTTCGCGCATCGCCGCGGCGATTTCGGCCACCAACGGCTGCACGTTCCCGGCCTCGTTGCAGACCGGCACGACAACAGAAAACTCCATGAATCCCCTCGTATTTTTCTGGATAAACGCCGCCACAGCGCGATTCGCTTCCGCTATAGTGAGACGCATGAGCAACGCCGGCAACTATAGCAACCAGCTGCGCGCCGAGACCAGCCCGTACCTGCTGCAACACGCCGCCAATCCGGTCGACTGGTATCCCTGGGGCGCGCAGGCGCTGCAGAAGGCCCGACTGGAGGACAAGCCCATTTTGCTGTCTATCGGCTACTCCGCCTGCCATTGGTGCCATGTCATGGCACACGAGTCGTTCGAGGATCCGGCGACGGCGGCGGTGATGAACGAGCTGTTCATCAACATCAAAGTCGACCGGGAGGAGCGTCCCGATCTGGACAAAATCTACCAGACCGCCCATGCGCTGCTGACGCGGCGCAACGGCGGCTGGCCGCTGACCATGTTTCTCACCCCCGATACACAGGTACCGTTCTTCGGCGGCACCTATTTTCCCGATCGCCCGCGCCACGGCATGCCGGCGTTCAGCGAACTGTGCCGCAGCGTCGCCGGCTTTTACCGCGATCACCGCGACGAACTGGAGCAGCAAAACCGCTCACTGATCGAGTTCATGCACGCTATGAACAGCCTCGACGCGCAGTCCGCGGACGACACGTCGCTTTCGGCCATGCCACTGGATGTCGCCCGGCAGCAACTCGAACAGCAATACGACGCCACCTACGGCGGCTTCGGCGCGGCACCCAAATTCCCCCATCCCACCAGCCTGGAACGTCTGCTGCGCCATTGGGCGGGCACGCGCGGCGGCGACGGCGCTGACCGCCGCGCCCTGCACATGACCCTGCACACGCTCGATCGCATGGCGCTCGGCGGCATGTACGATCAGGTAGGCGGCGGCTTCTGTCGTTATTCGGTCGACGAGCGCTGGATGATTCCGCATTTCGAAAAAATGCTCTACGACAACGGGCCGCTGTTGTCGCTCTACAGCGAGGCCTTCGCCGCCAGCGGCAACCCGCTCTATCAACGGGTGGTGGCACAGACCGCGCAATGGGCGATGCGGGAAATGCAGTCCCCCGAGGGCGGTTACTACTCGAGCCTGGACGCGGACAGCGAAGGCGAGGAAGGCAAGTTCTACGTCTGGACGCAGGCGCAATTGCACGACACGCTCGACGCCGACGAATACGCGCTGGCCGCGGCGCGCTACGGCTTCGACCGCGAGGCCAATTTCGAAGGCCGCTGGAATCCCCACGTCTGCAGCAGTATCGACGATCTCGCCGAACGTTTCGCACGTTCGCCCAAGGCGATTGAGCAGACGCTGCGGCGGGCACGCGCCAAGCTGTTCGAAGCCCGCTCAGGCCGCGTCCGCCCGGGACGTGACGAAAAAATCCTGGTGTCGTGGAACGCGCTGATGATCAAAGGCATGACGCAGGCCGCGCGCATTTTCGCCCAGCCGGTTTATAGACAATCGGCGCAGGCCGCGCTGGGCTTTATCCAGGAGACGCTGTGGCGCGACGGGCGGCTGCTGGCCACCTGCAAGGACGGCCGCGCGCACCTGAACGCCTATCTCGACGACTACGTGTTTCTCATCGACGCCATCCTGGAACATCTGCAAACCGGCTGGCACAGCGGCAATCTGCACTTCGCACTGCAACTGACCGAAGTCGTATTGCAGCATTTCGCCGATCCGGCCGGCGGTTTTTACTTCACCGCCGACGATCACGAACAGCTCATCCAGCGGCCGAAACCGCTCAGCGACGACGCCTTGCCCGCCGGCAACGCCATCGCCGCCAAGGTCTTGGGCCGACTCGGCCACCTGCTGGGTGAGACGCGCTATCTGGACGCTGCCGAGCGCACTGTGCAAGCGGCCTGGCCGGCACTGCAACAGAGTCCTTACGGACATACCGGTCTGCTGTCGGCGCTGGAGGAGACGCTCTATCCGGTGGAGACCCTGATACTGCGCGGCGGCGACGATCTGCCCCGCTGGCTGGCGGCAACGTCGTCAGACTATAACCCGAGACGCATGATTTTCGCGATTCCGGATAAGGCCACCGGACTGCCCGGCCTGCTGGCCGAGCGTCGCGCACCCGGCGGTGGCCGCTGCGCGGCCTATTTTTGCAGTGGCACCCAATGCCAGGCACCGGTCGATGATCTGGATTCACTGCGGACGTTACTGGCTTCGGGGCTCCCCTAGCCCCGCATCAATGCCTGCGCGCCGGCTCAGGTCGCGGGCTTGACGCCGCGGGCAAAGCGCGTTTGCACATCCATCCACAGACCGTCGGCGGTCTTCAGACTGGCGACATGATCGAGATGGGCGCGCCGGAGCTCATCCAGCCGCGCCGGCTCCACCTGGCGCAACCAGCCCTGCATCGCGGTGTTGGCGATCGCCTCCCACCACGCATTTTCATCGGCCAGGTGATAGCCCATCTGCGCCACCTGGGTCTGGATCTGCTCCAGCCCGGCGCCTGCCAGCAATTCGCGGCAATGGTGCAACGAGGTAATGCGCTTGGCACCGATCGGTCCGGGCGGCAACGTAACCCCGAACGCCTGCAAAGTCTGCAGAAAATGCTCCAGCATCGGCTCAAAGGCGCTCTCCTCGAAACAGGTGAAGGCCAGCGTTCCACCGGGGCGCAGCACCCGCGCCCACTCGTTCAATGCCCCCGCCATGTCGGGCAGAAAAAACAAACCGTAGGAGCAGACCACATGGTGAAAGTGATCGGCTTTGAAATCGAGCCGCTCGGCGTCCATTTCGTGCAGATCGATATTGTTCAACCCCATTTTACGCGCGTTCGCCTCGGCCTGCGCCAGCATGGCCGCGGAAATGTCGATACCGTGCACGCGCCCCTGCGGCCCGACCGCCTGCGCCAGCGGAATCGCCACCGCGCCACTGCCGGTGGCCACGTCGAGCACCCGCGAGCCAGGCCGCGGGCGCACGAAATCGGTCAACCGCTCGGCACAAAAAGGGAAAAAACGGGTGGCCGGATTGTCGTAGCCGGTAGCGACGCTTTCGAAAACGTCACGTACCGCCTGTTTATGCTGCTCGGCGTCTGCCGGCGCGCTCAAAACACCTCCAGGGACGCGCCGAACGCGCTCTGGTAGCGCTCGCGGAACGCTTCCCGTGTGAAGCTGTGGTTCTGCGTACCGTGCCGCTCGATTTTGAACGCGCCCATCAGCGCCGCCATGCGACCGGTCACTTCCCAGTCCAGCCCGTGCATCAGCCCATAAAGCAGACCGCCGCGAAAAGCGTCACCGCAGCCGGTCGGGTCGACAATCCCACTGACTGGCGCGCACGGAATGTCGATGCGCTTGTCGTGATGATAAATACAGGAGCCCTTGCCGCCGCGGGTCACGATCAACGCCTCGACCTTGCCGGCGATATCATGCGGCGACCAGCCGGTGCGATCCTGCAACAATTGGGACTCGTAGTCGTTTACGCACACCCAGGTCGCCTGTTCGATAAAACGACGGAAATCGTCGCCGTCGAACAGCGGCATCGCCTGCCCCGGATCGAACACAAAGGGAATACCCGCCTCGACGAACTGCGCGGCGTGGTCGATCATGCCCTGGCGGCCGTCGGGCGAAACGATACCGAGCGTCACACCCTCGGCATCCGCGACCTGTACCTGATGGGCGTAATTCATCGCCCCGGGATGAAATGCGGTAATCTGGTTGTCGTCCTGGTCGGTGGTGATAAACGCCTGCGCGGTATAGGCATCGTCGATCTGCAGGATATGACGACGCGCGATACCGTGCTGGTCGAGCCAGTCGGCGTAAGGCGCGAAGTACATGCCGACGGTTCCCATCGGCAGGGCGTCGCCGCCCAACAGTGTCAGATTGTAGGCGATATTGGCGGCACAACCGCCGAATTCGCGCCGCAACTCCGGCACGTGGAAGGAAACATTGAGGATGTGCACCTTGTCCGGCAGGATGTGATTCTTGAAATGGTCCTGAAACACCATAATGGTGTCATACGCGAACGATCCGCAGATCAGTGCCGACATGCTACCTCCAGAATGAATAAAACTTTTTGTCTTAGGTGAACAACACGACCGCCCACACCACCCCGGCATTGGCGATGGCGAGAAAAACCGCGGCGGAACCGACATCCTTGGCACGCCCCGCCAAAGGGTGATATTCGTCGCCGATGCGGTCGACCACCGCCTCCAGACCGGAATTAAGCAGTTCCACCACCGGCACGATCAACCAGGCGCCGATCATCAGGGCACGCTCCACCGCCGTGTCGCCCAGCCATAGCGCCAACGGCAGTAGCAGCAGTGTCAGCGCCAGTTCCTGACGAAACGCCGCTTCGTGGACAAAACAAGCTTTGAAACCATTGCACGAACACACGCCCGCGCGCAAAACCCGCTTCAAACCGGTATTGCCCGCCTTACCCATGCGGACTCAGGCGCCGGGGTTCCAGCGCACATCCAGTTCGCGCGCCGCGCGCACCTCGTCCAGCCGGCGCACCGGCTGGGTGTGCGGTGCCTCGTGCAGAAGCTCCGGATTGCTCTCGGCCTCCTGCTGAATCTGACACATCGCCTCGACGAAGCCGTCGAGTTCCTCGCGCGTTTCGGTCTCGGTCGGTTCGATCAACAGGCACTCGGGCACCAACAAAGGAAAATAAGTCGTCGGCGCATGATAACCGAAATCGAGCAGCCGTTTGGCGAAATCCATGGCGGTCACACCCTGCTGTTTGGCCTGACGCTTGAGGGTGACGATGAATTCGTGGGTGGCGCGCCGATCGGGATAGGCCAGATCGAAACCCGCCGCCTGCAGGCGCTTCATCAGATAGTTGGCGTTGAGCGTGGCGAATTCCGCCACCCGGTGCATCCCTTCACGCCCGAGCAGACGCGCGTAGATGTAAGCGCGTAACAGCACCCCGACGTTGCCCATGAAAGCCGACAGGCGACCGATACTCTGCGGCCGCTCCTGTTGCGTGACCCAGCGGTATTCGTCGCCGTCGCGGGTCACCAGCGGCACCGGCAGAAACGGCTCCAGATGACTGCTGACACCGACCGGACCGGCACCCGGACCACCGCCACCGTGCGGTGTCGAGAAGGTTTTGTGCAGATTCATGTGAATCACGTCAAAACCCATGTCGCCGGGACGCACCTTGCCGAGAATGGCGTTGAGATTGGCGCCGTCGTAGTACAACAGTCCACCGGCCTGATGCACGATCTGCGCGATTTCCTTGATACGGCGCTCGAACACACCCAGCGTCGACGGATTGGTCAACATGATACCGGCGGTCTGGGGACCGACCGCCGCGCGCAGGGCCTCGATGTCGACGTCGCCCTGTTTGTCGGTGGGGATTTCCCTCACCTTGTAGCCGCACATGGTGGCCGTGGCGGGATTGGTGCCGTGGGCGGCATCCGGCACCAGGATTTCACTGCGCGCCTGGTCGTTGCGCGATCGGTGATAGGCGCGAATCATAGCCACGCCGGCGAATTCGCCCTGAGCGCCGGCCGCCGGCGTCAGCGACACCGCCTGCATACCGGTGATGTCTTTGAGCATCTCCTGCAACTCATACAGGCAGGCCAGCACACCCTGCCCCTCGCTCACCGGCGCCAGCGGGTGGCGGGCGAGAAAACCCGGCAACATGGCCAGCGAGTTGCAGGCACGCGGGTTGTATTTCATGGTGCAGGATCCCAGCGGGTAGAACTGGGTATCGATGGAAAAATTCTTCTGCGACAGCCGCGTGTAGTGGCGCACCGCCTGCATCTCGGAGACTTCGGGAAGCGCCGGCGGCTGTTCGCGCAGGAACTCCGCCGGGATATCATCGACCGCCGCGGCGGTGGCCGGTGCCAGCGACGGTGCGCGGCGACCCGGCCGTGAGTGTTCGAATATCAACATCTGTGGTCAGACCTTCATGCGTTGCCGCTTCGGCTCACAATGCCGCCAGCGCGGCATCATAATCGGGCTCCTGGACAATTTCCGGCACCAGTTGGGTGTAGACGACCTTGTCGTTCTCGTCCAACACCACCACCGCGCGCGCGGCGATACCGGCAAGCGGGCCGTCGGTGATCAGCACGCCGTAATCCTTGGCGAAATTGCGCGAGCGCATCATCGACAGCATGGTCATCTTGTCGATCCCTTCCGCAGCGCTGAAACGGCCCTGAGCGAAGGGCAGATCAGCCGATACCGTCAGCATGACAACATCGTCGCGGCCGGCGGCATCGCTATTGAAATGCTTGGCCGAAGCCGCGCAGATACCGGTGTCCAGGCTGGGCACGATATTCAGCAGCTTTTTCTTGCCGGCGAAATCCGCCAGCCGCCGGTCGTTAAGCTCGCCATCCACCAGATGGAAGTCCGGCGCCTGGCTGCCGAGTGCCGGCAACTCGCCGTTGGTATGGATTTCATTGCCTTCAAGCGTAATGGTCGCCATAACTATCGTCTCCTCATGCTCTGGCCCATCAGGCCATTTTCGGTTGCACCGGACAGCCGGCGGTGGTTTGTTCGTCGATGACGCGGGCCAGGTGACTCTGGAACAGGTCCAGGTCTGCCGGCGTTTTGGTTTCGGTGGCGCACACCAGCAGGCAGTCCTCCAGCTCGGGATAGTCCTGCGCCAGTTCGTAGCCCGGTTGCAGATTACTCGCATACAACGGACCGAGCAGCTGCGACCAGGGTAACGCGCTGCCGATGACCGCTTCGTGAAAAAACGGCCGGTTGAAGCGCGGCCGGATATGCTCGCCAGCGAGTCTGTCCAGCAGGGCACGGGTATTGGCGTGGCTGGCCAGCGCGACGCGGCGCAAACCCTCGCCGCCAAGCAACGCGGTGTGGATGGTCGCCGCCGTCACCAGCAGTCCCTGGTTGGTGCAGATATTGGACGTAGCCTTGGAACGGCGGATATGCTGCTCGCGGGCCTGCAGCGTCAGGGTGTAACCGACGCGCCCGTCACGGTCCACCGTGCGCCCGACGATACGCCCGGGCATCTGGCGGACAAACTGCTGGCGCGCGCACATGAAGCCGAAATAGGGACCGCCCGAGGATAGCGGCACGCCCAGCGGCTGACCTTCGCCGACGACGATATCGGCGCCGGCCGCGCCCCAGCGGCCGGGCGGCTGCAACAGCGCCATGGCGATCGGATTGACCACCGCGATGACCAGCGCCCCGTTGCTGTGCGCCCAGTCGGTGATTTTATCGACATCCTCAAGCACGCCGAAAAAGTTCGGCTGCTGGATCACCACCGCGGCGATATCTTCGCCCTCGTGGGTGGCCAGGCTTTCCAACGCTGTATGGCCGCCGGCCTCATCGTACGGCACCTCGACCAGCTCGATGTTCTGACTGCCGACGATCGCCGCGGCGGTATGCCGGTAGGCCGGGTGGACGTTGCGCGGCAGCAAAATACGCAGCGACTTGGATTTGCGGTTGCTGCGCACCGCCATCAGAATGCCTTCGGCGAGCGCCGAGGCGCCGTCGTAGAGCGACGCGTTGGCAACGTCCATCGCCATCAACGCGGTCATCATGCTCTGGAACTCGTAGATCAACTGCAACGTGCCCTGGCTGGCCTCGGCCTGATAGGGCGTGTAGGCGCTGTAGAACTCGCCGCGCGTCACGATCTGCCACACCGCCGCCGGAATATGGTGTTCGTAGGCGCCGGCGCCGATAAAACACAGCGGTTCGCCGTCGGCCGCGGCGCGGCGGCTCATCAGCCGCGTCACCGCCTGCTCGCTCATGCCCGCGGGCACCTTGCCGAGATCGCCGCAACGCAGCCCGGCCGGGATCTCATCGAACAGATCTTCGATGGCATCGACGCCGATTACCGCGAGCATCTCACGGATATCCTGCTCGGTGTGGGGAACGAACGGCATGTCTACTCCGACTCCAGAAACGCCTGGTAGTCGCCGGCGTTCATCAATCCGTCGAGGGCGGCGCTGTCGGCGGGTTTGAGCCGCAGCAGCCAGCCGGCGCCGTAGGCGTCGTTATTGACCGCCTCGGGCGTATCGGCGAGGGTCTCGTTGCCTTCGATCACCGTGCCGGCGATCGGCGTGTAGACGTCGGAGGCGGCTTTCACCGATTCCACCACCGCGCAGGCTTCCTGCGCCGCCAGTTCGCGGCCCGCCTCCGGTACTTCCACATACACCAGGTCGCCCAGTTGATCCTGCGCGTGGTCGGTGATACCCAGGGTGACGGTCCCGTC
The DNA here is from genome assembly GCA_030148775.1 of Thiogranum sp. Taxonomy (GTDB): domain Bacteria; phylum Pseudomonadota; class Gammaproteobacteria; order DSM-19610; family DSM-19610; genus Thiogranum. Next base: position 5,798 of record JASBST010000050.1, on the reverse strand, counting down.
GGCGTTGCTGCGTAGCCATTCGTGGCTCTTGCTGTATTTCAGATCGTCCGGCGTTTTACTCATGTCAGTTCCTCAGAAAATCCTTCAGCCCTTCTTTAGTCGATGTTGATCTGCGCCTTGCCGTTGCGCACGAACGGCGCCTTGACCAGGCGCGCGGACAACAACTTGCCGCGCACTTCCACCTGGCAGCGCTCGCCGGCGGCCGCCGCCGGGATACGCGCCAGCGCAATCGAGCGTCCCAGCGTGTGGGAAAAGCTGCCACTGGTGATTTCGCCCTCGCCGGCGCCTTCCACCAGCACCCGCTGATGGTTGCGCAATACACCCTTGTCCTCCAGCACCAGACCGACAAAACGCGCCGCGGGTCCGGCATCGCGTTCGCGCTCCAGCGCCGCACGGCCAATGAAATCGCGCGTAGCGGGATCCCAGCCCACGGTCCAACCCAGCCCCGAGACCAGCGGCGACACCGTTTCGTCAATATCGGCGCCATACAGGGACATGCCGGCCTCAAGACGCAGCGTATCGCGCGCGCCCAGACCGCACGGGCGCACGCCGGCATCGGCCAACGCCCGCCAGAAGGCTTCTGCCTCGCTGTCCGGCAGCACGATTTCGAAACCGTCCTCGCCGGTATAGCCGGTGCGAGCGACCAGCCAGTCCTCGATCTCGACGCCGTAAAACAGCTTCAACGCCGCCGCGCTGTCACGCCGCGCCGGCAGCAGCGGCAGCACCTTGTCACGCGCCGTCGGTCCCTGCACCGCGATCATCGCCAGACCGGGTTGTTCGATCACCTCGACTTCGAAGCCCGTCGCCTGCTGCTCGATCCAGGCCAGATCCTTCTCGCGGGTGGCCGAATTGACCACCAGGCGGAACCAGCTTTCCTCAAGGAAGTAAACGATCAGGTCGTCGATCACGCCGCCCTCGGCGTTGAGCATGCAGCTGTACAGCGCCTTGCCGTGCTGCTGCAGTTTGTCGACGTTGTTGGCGAGTAAATAGCGCAGGAAGGGGCGCACACCGGCGCCAACGAGATCGACCACCGTCATGTGCGAGACGTCGAACATACCGGCGTCGCGGCGAACCGCGTGATGTTCCTCGATCTGGGAGCCGTAATGTATCGGCATGTCCCAACCGGCGAAATCCACCAGTTTGGCGCCCATGGCCTGATGGGCATGATAAAGCGGGGTTTGATTTCCCATGTGACTCTGCGTTTCGAAGGTTGCGAATCCGCACCACCCGGACGATTTCAGGGCGGCGGCCTGTGTCGTACCGCCGCTCCTCTGTCCGGTAACCTGAGAGTATAGGCGCCGACGGCGCCTTCCCCTTCGGTGGGTCTGCCCTGACGGCCGACCGCTCTCCAGAGTCAATCCGGCTGAACGCCTGCTGCTACGGTCCTTTTGCCTGAGCGATTCCGAGCGAGTTGCGCCTTCGGCGGCCGGCTGCGCCGGCACTCTCCCGCAGCAGTACGAGATCGAAGGGCGACTATACCTTGCGCGCGGGTGCGCGCCAAGCGCCGCGCGGGCAATTTCCCCAGCAGCCGCGCTGAAAAGGACGACCCGTTGGCGCGGCATACCGCCGCGCGGCCAACCTACTCCAGCACCACTACCGGATCGCCCACCCGGATCACGCCACCTGAGCGTGGAATCAGATTCTGACCGAAAAAGACGCCGCCTTGAGGCCGGCGACGGTAACTGCTGAGCGTGCGCAGGGGTTCACCGGCGACGTCCTTCTCGCCGCAATCCGGATCGATAGTGGTGACGATACAGCGCGAGCAGTTCTTGACGCCGGCGAACTCCACCTCGCCGACGCGCAGCCGCCGCCAGCCGTCCTCGGCATAGGGTATAGCGCCGTCGACCACCAGATTGGGACGAAAACGACGCATCGGCACCGGCTGCCGCAAACGTCCGTTGAGATCGGCCAGCGACGCCTCGCTGAGCAGCAACAGCGGATAACCATCGGCGAAACTCACCTCGTCGCCCGGCTGTCCATAGCGCGGGTCCACCGGCCGCACCAGATCGTCGGTCAATTGCACCAGACGGCAGGGCTGGCCGAGAAAAGCCGAAAACCAGGCGTCCGCCGCAGCGTCCACCAGCACCGCCTGCAACCTATCGCGCCACACGCTGACGCGGGTCAGACGGCGCTGCGCCGGGACCAGGGATAAACCCAATTGAGCCTGCCCGGGCCCGTTGAGTATCAGGCCAGCCTCGGCCAGCGTCGTTTGCACCGTCGCCAGCCGGGGTTGCTGACGCGCGGTGATGAAACCGCCCTCGGCGTCGACCAGCATCCAGCGCCGGTCCCAGGGCAGACCGCGCGCGACAACCTCGCTTTCCTGCAAGGCAATGCGACGCGTGGACTTGATCGGATAAATATTGAGTTCGGTAACCTGCATCAGCGGCGGTTTTTCTTCATTAGCGCCTTCACCTCGGCGACGCTCATGGTACCCGGGACGTACTTGTTGGCCCAGCGCAGCATACTCAACAGCACCGGCCCGAGATCGGTCCCTTTTTCGCTCAGGTGGTAGCTGTAACGCTTTGGTTTTTCCTGATAAAGCTTTTTATAGACAACGCCTTCCCTGTGCAGCCTTTGCAGTCGGTCGGCCAGGATATTGGTCGGGATGCCCTCCTCGGACGCCTGCAATTCGCTATAGGTCTGTTTGCCCATGAGCAGATCGCGCACCACCAGCAGCGTCCATTTGTCGCCCAACAGGTCGAGGCTGCACGCCACGCCGCAGGCTGAACGCCGCTGGCGGGGCACCGATCCGGTCTTTTTGTCGCTTTGCGCCATAGGCTCGAGTTTACCTGACTCGCATGTCACTTGTTAATTTAAAGTCACTAGACTAGACTCCAGTCACTTTCAAATTAAAAGTAAGGAGGCCGAGAGGATGAACATCAAACTCTATTACACCCACCGTACCCGTTCGCTGAGACCGCGCTGGACACTGGAGGAGCTGGGATTGACCTACCAACTGGCACTCATCGACCTGTTCGGCGGCGAAGGCGATACGCCGGCCTATCGGCGCATTCACCCGCACGGCTCGGTACCGGCGCTGGAAATAGACGGGCGGGTGATGATCTAATCCTGCGCCATGTGCCACTGGCTCAGCGAAACCCAGCCCACCGCGCAACTGATGCCGCCGTCGGAAGACGCGCCGGCCCGCATGGCTTATCTGCAATGGACGTTTTACGTGCCGGGCACGCTCGAACCCCCGGCCTTCCAGATCTTGCTGCACAGCGCCATTCTGCCGCCGGCACAGCGGGTGCCGGACATCGTGCCCTGGGCGGGCGACTACCACAAGCGGGCGTTGCAGACCGTCGACGCCGCCCTGCGCGAGCGCGACTACATCGCCGGCGAACGCTTCACCAGCGCCGATATCCTGCTCGGATCGACACTGCTGTGGCTGCCAGACAGGCTCGAGGAATTTCCTGCACTGGTCGCCTATACGCAGCGCCTGCAACAGCGACCGGCCTACCAGCGCGCGGCTACAGATCCATCGCCGCCCGCATAATAAGACTCTTCGCCTGGGGAGCGGCGTCGACCAGGTTGAGGCCGGCGTTGCGCAGCCAGCGCAGTGGCGCAACCCGGCTGCCGAACAGCTGCTTGAATGCGTCCATGAGCAGCAGGGTGCCCAGGTTGTCGCCGCGGCGCGCGCGCTCATAGCGGCGCAGCACGGAGACGGCACCGATGTCGCGCCGCTGGTCGCGGGCCAGCGTCAGCACCTCGGCCAGCGCGCGCACGTCTTTCAGACCCAGATTGACGCCCTGCCCGGCCAGCGGATGAATGACATGCGAGGCATCGCCGACCAGCGCCAGGCGCGCCGCGACGGTGCGCTCGGCGTGCTGCCGGCTCAGCGGAAACAGGACCCGCTCGCCGACACTCAGCACCGCGCCCAGACGGTGCTCGAACGCCTCGGCCAGGGCGACGCGGAAGGCCGCGTCATCGAGAGACCGCAGCCGTTGCGCCTCGGCGGTGACCGCTGACCAAACGATGGAACAACGCCCGTCGTGCAAGGGCAGAAACGCCAGCGGACCGGTGGGGAGAAAACGCTGCCAGGCCGTTTCCTCGTGGCCGCGCTCGCACTCTACCACCGCCACCAGCGCCTGCTGGCCATAGTCGGCGGCGTGCGCGTGCAGACCGGCCTGGTCGCGCACCCGCGAATGTTTGCCATCGGCGCCGATCAGCAGCCGCGCGCGCAAACTGCGGCCGTCTTCCAGCGCGACCTCGCGCCACTGTCCGTCCGGGGGCGAAAAACGCTCCAAGACGGCCGGACTCAGCAGTGTCACCGCCTCGCAGGCGTCGATCACCCGCAACAGCGCCCTGGCGATCACCCGCGCCTCAATGATATGTCCCAGCGCGGCTTCGCCCAGCTCGGCGCTGTTGAAATGGATCGCCCCCCGTCCCTGTGCATCCCACACGCGCATGTCGCGGTAGGCGCAGGCGCGCGGCGCAATGTCTGGCCAGGCGCCGAGCCGGCGCAGCAGCGCTTCGGAGCCGCGACTGATGGCATAAACCCGCAGGTCGATACTCGCCTCGGGCCATTCCTGCGCCGGGCTCTCGGCGGCGACCAGCGCCACCCGGAATCCCGCCTGACCCAGTCGCGCGGCCAGCGACAGACCCGGCACCCCGCCGCCGGCGATCACCACATCAAAATCGCTCTCCGACACCTTTGATCACTCCACCGACAGGCCGCGCGCCAGGCGCGGCAGGCGTCCGGCGCGGCCCATGGTCATGCGCCCGAACCAGCGCTTGGCCGGCGGACACAGGTCCAGTGCCAGCATCCCCGCGTCGCGCAGCCAGGCCACCGCCGGCAGCGGCTGACCGAACAGGCGCACCATGCTGTCGGTGAACAGCGCCACCCGCCGCTGGTCGGCCTCGCGCCACTGCGCATAACGGCGCAGTAGCGCCAGTTCGCCGAAATCGCCGCCAGCGCGGCGCGCCTCAAGAATCACGTCGACCAGCGCGGCGACATCGCGCAGGCCAAGGTTGAAACCCTGGCCGGCGATCGGGTGGAGTGTATGCGCGGCGTTGCCCACCAGCGCCATGCGCGGACGTACCGATTCGGCCGCCCGCAGCAACTGCAACGGAAACGCGCGGCGTACGCCGACGCGGGTGAAGCGACCCAGGCGGTAACCGAAGCGTTCCTGCAAACGCCCGAGAAACACCTCGTCGGCAAGTTCCATGATGGCTTCACAGTCCTGTTCGCGCACCGTCCAGACCAGCGCCACGCGCTCTTCGCTCAGCGGCAGCAAAGCCAGCGGACCGCTGTGGGTGAAGCGCTCGTAGGCCACGTGGCCATGCGCCCGGTCGATGCCGACCGTGGCGACAATGGCGCTCTGATGATAGTCGTGGCGCAGCGTACGAATGCCGAGTTGATCGCGCACCGCCGATTGCGCGCCGTCGGCGGCGACCAGCAGCCGGGCCCGGCAGGCGCGGGTGCGACCGCCCGACTCGATCTGCGCCTGCACGCCATCGGCATCGATTTGAAACGCCCTCAGCTGCGCCGGTGCCTCGAACCGAACCGCATCGAGGCACGCCAGGCCCCGGGCCAGCACGTTGCCAAGCACGCTGGCCGCGGCGACGTAGCCGAGCGCCGGCACACCTTCGTGCTCGCGCCGCAGACGGGTGAACCCGAAATGCCCGCGGTCGGAGACATGGATGGTATGGATCGGGCAGACGGCGGATTCCAGCTCAGGCCACAACCCCAGGCCCGAGAAAATGCGCTGCGAACCCTGGGCCAGGGCGATGCTGCGTTCGTCGTCGGCCGCGCCGCGCTCGCCGCCGAGCGGCGTGGCCTCGACCACATGGGTGCG
>JASBST010000044.1 GCA_030148775.1 Thiogranum sp. | reverse complement strand
GGTGGTTTTTAAGCGCAACTCCTCCAGTTGCGCTTTTTTTTGTCTGCGCGCAGCGGCTTGAATCGCGCCGGGGCGTTCTGTATTATTCCCGCTCTTTTGTTGCACGACCGAAGTTTCGGAGCCTATTCCCATGAAAACCTTCAGTGCCAAAGCACATGAAGTCCGGCGCGACTGGTTTGTCGTCGATGCCGCCGACAAGACCCTGGGTCGCCTCGCCAGCGAAATCGCGCTGCGCCTGCGCGGTAAACACAAGCCGCAATATACGCCGCACGTGGATACCGGCGATTATGTCGTGGTCGTCAACGCCGACCGGATTCGGGTCACCGGCCGCAAGGCCAGCGACAAGATGTACCATCATCACACCGGCTACATCGGCAACATGAAGTCGATCAGTTTTGAAAAGCTGCAGCAGAAAGCGCCCGGTCGCGTGCTGGAGCTGGCGGTGAAAGGCATGCTGCCGAAAAACCCCCTCGGTCGGGCCATGTATCGCAAGCTGAAGATCTACGCCGGTCCCGAGCATCAGCACGCCGCGCAGCAACCCAAGACGCTGGAAATCTGAGCAGAGAATTCATCATGAGTGAAACCTATTACGCCACCGGCCGCCGTAAAACCTCTACGGCGCGTGTCTTCATCCAGAAGGGCAGCGGCCAGATCACGGTCAACGACCGGCCGCTGGACCAGTATTTCGGCCGTCCCACGGCGCGCATGATCGTGCGCCAGGCGCTGGAGTCGGTGAACCTGAATGACCAGTTCGACATCCGCTGCACCGTAAAAGGCGGCGGCACTACCGGTCAGGCCGGCGCCATCCGTCACGGCATCACGCGCGCGGTGATCCGTTACGACGGCGAATTGCGCAGCCCGTTGCGGCGCGCTGGTTTCGTCACCCGTGACGCGCGTGAAGTCGAACGCAAGAAGGTCGGCCTGCACAAGGCCCGTCGCGCGCCTCAGTTCAGCAAGCGCTAGGCGCTATCTGAGTTTGGCGGATCGTCTAACGGCAGGACAGAGGACTCTGACTCCTCCAATCTAGGTTCGAATCCTAGTCCGCCAGCCAATAAAACAGAACCCGCCAACGGCGGGTTTTGTTTTTATCACTCCACGCCACGGAATATCCCTGCTGCTGATGCGTCTGTTTCTAGACCGGCGGCTGTTGTTTTTTTGGTCTCGTCACTCAAGTTTTCGGCCATGCTGTCGTCAAAAACCCGACACCTGATTCGGGTGTCTGTTTTACTTGAGATTTTGAGCAGTTGACGAGTTTCAGGCATTCGCGGTCCTTAATATGTTGCAATAAAGACACAAAAACGACACCTTGTGGTTTTTTTGAAAAAAAATGTTGCAGCAGTGTCAGGGAATGCGTAAGCTTTCGCTCGTAACGACTATCCTGTGCTGTACTTTACGACTGAGTAACGAGGAGTTATTCCATGAACAAAAAACTGATTGCTTCTGCAATGGGTCTTGTGATGGCGGGCGGAATGGGCCTGGCCAATGCAGACGTCAAACTTTACGGTAAGGTCACCCTGTCGCTGGACGCAGTCGATTCCGACGCCGCCGGCTTCCAGGACGATATCAACATGAAGTCCAACACTTCGGCGTTCGGCATCAAGGGCTCCGAGGATCTCGGCAACGGTCTGTCCGCCTTTTTCAAGCTTGAATACCAGCTCGATCCCACTGAAAGAAACTCCAACGGTTCGCTGACCGATCGTGACCAGTACATCGGCCTGAAAATGGACAGCTTCGGTAAACTGCTGTTCGGTACCGCTTCCACCGCTTATAAAGCGCCGGGCAAGCAGATCGATCCGTTCTACCGCACTAACATCCAGTCGCGTGATATCGGTCTGCAATCGAACCTGCACTCCGGCGCCGGTGAGCAAGGCCAGGGTCGTGGTACCAACATGGTCCGCTACGATACCCCATCGATGGGCGGCCTGGGGCTGACCGCTACTTATCAGTTTGACAACAACAAAAACGGTAATGCCGCGTTATGTGATCCCGTCACTGGAACAGATCCGGCAAACACTGCCTGTGACGATGACGATCCCTATAGCATAGGGGTTCACTACAAGGGTGGTGGTTTGTATGCCGCTGCTTCTTATATTGACACGCAACAGAGTGGCGACGCCGCCGCTGCACAGCTCCTGCTGAAGTACACCATGGGCGATCTCGAAGTTCACGGCATTTACGAGCTGGACAAAGGCCTGATTACCGCTCAGCGCTCCAACGGTTTGGCCACTAGTACCGGTGGGCGTGATGGTAGTGCGGGCGACGACGGTGCGGATGTCTGGAGTGTTGGCGCGAGCTACACCATCGGCAACAACCTGATCGGTGCCGACTTCGGCCAGGGCGACAAATCTAACGGCAAGGACGGTGTCGCCGGTACGGCGGATGACGTCCAGGAATACACCGTCTGGCGTCTGGGTGCCTGGCACCACTTCAGCAAGCGCACGGGTGTGTTTGCCGGTTATGCCAACACCGACTATGACGTCAAGGGCGAAGACGACATCTTCACTCTGGGTATGCGTCACAGCTTCTAAGTCGGCGACGCTGACAGGAAAAGCGAAAACGGGGCCTGCGGGCCCCGTTTTTTGTTGAATACACCGATGGATTAAGACGAATCCGTAACAGACCGAGCTGTTACACTAGGCGACCGTTTCCGCAAGCCGAGTGACAGTGCCCGCCCCATGCTGCAACGAATCCGCGAAATTCCCTACAACTACACCTCCTTTTCCGACCGCGAGATCGTGCTGCGCTTTCTCGGCGAGGAGATGTGGCGGGTGCTTGAGGGACTGCGCGCGGAACGGCGCACCGGCCGCTCGGCGCGCATGCTGTTCGAAGTGCTGGGCGACCTGTGGGTGGTCACGCGCAATCCCTATATCCAGGACGATCTGCTGGAGAACCGCAAGCGTTTCCAGTCGCTGACCCACGCCCTGCACCATCGCCTGGATCAGATCGTCGCCCGCGCCAACGGCAACCAGGACGCCCTGCGTCTGGTGGACGCGGCGCGTGAATCGGTGCGCGCCTTCGAGGCCTGGTTCCCGGCCACGCGCGAGCTGCGTGCGCGCCTGCGCCGACGCCTGTCACGGGTGACGCGCGGCGACAATGTCGATTTCGGCGGTCTGGCGCGCGTCTCGCATGCCACCGATGCCACCGACTGGCGGGTCGAGTTGCCCTTTGTCGTCATCAGCCCCGACAGCGAGCAGGAGGTCGCGGCGGTGGTGCGCGTCTGTGTCGAACTCGGTCTGAGTCTGATTCCGCGCGGCGGCGGCACTGGTTACACCGGTGGCGCGGTGCCGTTGCACGGTGACACCGCGGTGATCAACACGGAAAAACTCGAACAGCTCGACGAAGTGATCATGCAGTCGATCGACGGGCAGACCGAACCGGTGCCCACGGTGCGCGCCGCGGCCGGCGTGGTCACGCGACGGGTGGCCGAGCGCGCCGAGGCGCACGGCTATGTCTTCGCCGTCGATCCCACCTCGCAGGACGCCTCGACCATCGGCGGCAACGTGGCCATGAACGCCGGCGGCAAGAAGGCGGTATTGTGGGGCACCGCCCTGGACAACCTGCTGTCCTGGCGCATGGTCATGCCCGACGCCGGTTGGCTCGAGGTCACTCGGCTGGATCACAACCTGGGCAAGATTCACGAACAGGAACAGGTGCGCTTTCGCGTGCAGCGTTTCGAAAGCGACGGCCGCCAACCCCGCGGCGAGCCTGAGATACTCGAACTGCCCGGCCGTTCGCTGCGCAAAGAAGGCCTGGGCAAGGACGTCACCGACAAATTCCTCGGCGGCCTGCCGGGGATCCAGAAAGAGGGCTGCGACGGCCTGATCACCTCCGCCGTGTTTGTCCTGCACCGGATGCCGGCGCACACGCGCACCCTGTGTCTGGAGTTCTTCGGCACCGACGTCTCGGCCGCGGTGCCGGCGATTGTCGAATCCAAGGACTACCTCGACGCCCGCGACGATGTGGTGCTGGCCGGGCTGGAACACCTCGACGAGCGCTATGTGCGCGCCGTCAACTACAGCACCAAGGCGCCGCGGCGCGAGTTGCCGAAGATGGTGCTGCTGATGGACATCGCCGGCGACGACGCCGACGCGGTGGCGCAGGCCGCCTCGGCCGTGGTGCGGCTGGCCAATCAGCGCGGCGGCGAGGGTGTTGTCGCCGTC
>JASBST010000033.1 GCA_030148775.1 Thiogranum sp. | reverse complement strand
GGCCATCCGCACTACCGAAACTACTCTGGTGGAGGGGGGAGGATTCGAACCTCCGAAGGCTGAGCCGTCAGATTTACAGTCTGATCCCTTTGGCCACTCGGGAACCCCTCCGAAACGCAAGCCGCGTATTGTGATCGGGGCGGGTACGCCTGTCAACTCCAGCCCGGCGATTTTTCCTTAATAAATCTGTAACCTTGTGCCGATAGAGCTAATTTCCGCCGGACCGGGGCAGATGGTAATATCAGCGCGTCTTAATGTGCCCGATCTCCTGCCGAACCGACCGGATTGCAAGCGCATAAAAGCAAAAACCGTAAAATCTTTCGGAGAATTAAATGAAAGTCACAATTTATGGGTCCGGTTACGTCGGCCTCGTCACCGGCGCCTGCCTCGCCCAGGTGGGCAACGATGTCCTTTGCGTGGATATCGATCCCGCCAAAATTGAGAAGCTAAACAAGGGCGAAAGCCCGATTTTCGAACCCGGTCTGAGCGAAATGCTGGTCGCCAATCAGGCCGCCGGCCGGCTTAAATTCACCCTCAGCCCGCAGGAGGGGGTGGCGCACGGACTGTTCCAGTTCATTGCGGTCGGCACACCTCCCGACGAAGACGGCTCGGCCGATCTTCAGCACGTGCTGGCGGTGGCGCGTTCCATCGGACAACACATCAGCGATTACCGCATCATCGTCAACAAATCGACGGTTCCGGTCGGTACCGCCGACCGCGTACGGGAACAGATCCGGGAAACCCTTCAGCAGCGCGGCGCGTCAATCGACTTCGACGTTGTCTCGAATCCGGAATTCCTCAAAGAAGGCGCGGCTATCGAGGACTTCATGCGCCCCGACCGCGTCATCGTCGGCACCGACAATCCACGCACTACGGAACTGCTGCGCGCGCTCTACACCCCGTTCAACCGCAACCACGAACGGATTCTGGCAATGGACATCCGCTCGGCCGAGCTGACCAAATACGCCGCCAATTCGCTACTGGCGACCAAAATCAGCTTCATGAACGAGTTGTCGAACATCGCCGAACGGCTTGGCGCCGACATCGAACAAGTGCGCATCGGCATCGGCTCCGATCCGCGCATCGGTTATCAGTTCATTTATCCCGGCGCCGGCTACGGCGGCTCCTGTTTTCCCAAAGACGTTCGCGCGCTGGAACAAACCGCGCGGGCCAATGGCTATCAGGCGGAATTGCTGCACGCGGTCGAAGCGGTGAATTATCGCCAAAAGCAAAAACTGTTCGAAAAGATCCGCGTCCACTACAACGGCGAGCTTAAAGGCAAAACCTTCGCCTTGTGGGGGCTCGCGTTCAAACCCAATACCGACGATATGCGCGAGGCTTCGAGTCGCGTGTTGATGGAGGCGCTGTGGGAACAAGGTGCCAACGTACGCGCCTTCGACCCCGAGGCCGGCGAGGAAACGGCACGCATCTACGGTGAGCGCGACGATCTAACCTTGTGCGACTCCCCGGAAAGCGCGCTCGTGGGCGCCGACGCGCTGGCCGTGATCACCGAGTGGAGCCAGTTTCGCAGCCCCGATTTCGAGCGCATTCGCGACAGCCTCAAAGCCCCGGTGATATTCGACGGGCGCAATCTTTACGACCCGGGATTCCTCGTCAAGCAGGGCTTCACCTACTATTCAATCGGGCGCACGCCAGTCAAGCCCTGAGACCTCGTCACGTCCGTCAGTGGTGACGGATGAACTCCGAGTGGCGGGCGTCGGCCAACAGCGCTTCGAACGTCTCCGCGCTGACATGAACCAGGCTTTCGTGGTCACCGGCCTCGAAGTAGATATCCGACTGTTCGACCAGGCTCTCGTCGACAATGGTGTCCAGGTCATAGACGTTGCCAAACGGCGGCACCGCGCCGGGCTCGCAGTCCTCGAACAAGGCGCCTAATTCATGCTCTGTGACCAGGCCCAGGTTGCGGTTGGTCTGGCGGTGCAACTCGCCCAGATCCACCCGGCAACTGGCCGGCAGCACTGCCAGCAGATAACCGCGCTCATCCCCGAGGACCACGGATTTGGCGATACAGTCGCCGGGCACATGGGCCAGTTGGGCCGATTCGAGGCTGGTGGAGGAATGCGGATGACGCAGAATGTCGAAATCGGCGTCCTGCTCGGCAAGATACTCGGAGACTCGACTGGCGATGGACATGACAATCCCCTCCTGACTACGATTCTCAATTCTGAGTATAGTTCAGGTCGGGCCAGTTGCTACCGGACGCGCGGCATCGCGAATCCACTCGCTCCAGGAGCCGGCATAAAGCCGCGAACCCTGCAATCCCGCCGCCTCCATGGCAAGCAAGTTATGGCAGGCGGTGACGCCGGATCCGCACATGTGCACGACGTCGTCCGGCGACACCCCGTCCAAGCGTGCCAACCAGCGATTCCGAAGCTCGTCGACGCACAGAAAACGTCCGTTGGACGAGAGATTGTTTTGCAGGGGAAAGTTGACTGCGCCGGGGATGTGACCGGCGACCGGGTCTATCGGTTCATTCTCGCCGCAGAAACGTTCATGACTGCGCGCGTCGACCAGGAGGAACTGCCGGCTGGCAAGATTGTCCTCGATGTCGCGCACAGTCATCCAGCCACTGCCCGCGCCGAGTTCGACGTGACCCGCGTGCTCTGGCGCCAGTCGGTCGCTGTGCGCGCCGCCCAGCGACTGCCACGCCGCCCAACCACCGTCGAGAACAGCCACCCGCCGGTGCCCGACCGCGCGCAACAACCACCAAAGCCGGGCGGCGAAGGCGCCACTGCCCTGGTCATAGACCAGCACCTGGGTGGTGGGATGCAGTCCCCAGCGCCCCAGTCGCTCCGCAAACAGACGCCAGTCCGGCAGCGGATGACGCCCGCTTTCCGGCCCGGGTCGACTGGAAAGGTCGAGATCCAAATGGGCATAGACGGCACCCGGAATATGGCTTTCCAGATATACCTGTCGCCCCCACTCGGGTTCGGACAGATCGAAGCGGCAGTCGACGACAAGCCACTGGGGCGACCGGTAGTGGCGCTCGCAAACTTCCGCGCTGATCAGCGTGTCGCTATAGTCTGGCATGGCACTCCGCACCGCGCGTCCGTCGTTATTGTCTCACTGCGTCGCGCCAATCACCACCGTGCGCCTCAGGCATCCGCCACCACCGGTTCAAGCGGGTGCCCCCCGCAGCCGATAGCCTCAAGACAGTAACGGATTCGACTATGAAAGTTTTGTTTTGCCTGTTCGCCGGCTTTTGTCTCGCCTCTGGCGCGCTGGCGCGGGATATCGATGGGCAGTACGCGGTTTTCGGCGTCGGCGCGGAGGACTGCGCGACCTACCTGGTCGCTGGCGAGCGCAGCGACGGCACACGCGACTGGTACCGACACTGGCTGCTGGGGTATTTCAGCGCGGTCAACAACGCGGCGGCCAATACCTACAATATTCTCGGCGACAAAGGATTGGCGTACCTCCTCAACTGTCTGGAAGGCTATTGCGCCGCCAACCCGACCACCAGCTTTTCCACCGCGGTGGCGGAAATGGTATCGCTACTCTACGCGGACCGACAGAATCTGGCGCCGGGCAAAAAAGGCGGTTGGCAGAAATTCAGCGATCCGGCGCCGTAGACGCCTCAAGCGTCGCATAGTCGCCCAACGCTGCGCGCATCTGCGACAAACTGACGGGGGCCATTCGCGCGGGTGCATCGAACGCACCGGAACAGACCAGCATCATCCGCGGCCGGCCGGCGGCGACAAGGCGGAGGTGGAACTGCCAGGCGGCCATCAAAATACCGTCCGAATCCGCCCCGAGAGCCGCCACCCGCCGCAACGGCGTTCCCAGATTGACCTCCGTCTGCTCCAACCAGACTTTCTCCACCCGGAACGACCCCGGTGGCACGCGCTGCTCCCATTGTCGCGGATCGCGCAGGCGGAAATAGCAAAACGGCGCATACTGATCGGCGCCGGCATAGGATGTCACCCTGCCCCGTTGTAAATACACGCGCGCGTGACCGGCCGGCACCGCCAGCACCCGCAACACCCGCACCTCGTCCCCCGGCACGAGCGGGCTGCTGTAAAAGCCCTTCCCTGGAGGCGTCGCCTGACACCCGGCCAATAGCGCGAACGCCAGCGAACCCCAGTAGCGCAGAATCGTCCGCATCGTCATATCCGCTCCGCTTCACACCGCTCACCTGATCGTCTCCGGCCGCTGACGACAATCCCGACCGTCAGTATGATTACCGATCTCCGCCGCCCAGCGAGATACGTAAATCCCATTGGTGCAGCGCCAGGCCGCCCAGGATCAGGCCGGTGCCCAGCCACACGCTGGGCAGGAGTTGCTCGCCGTTGAGCCAGTGGCCCAGCATCAGCGCGGTGACCGGCGTGACCAGGGTGATCAGATTCACCTTCACGACCGACACCCGACCCAGTAAATAGTAGTACCAGAAAAGACCCAACACCGAACCGAACAGCGCCAGATAGGTGATGGCGAAGCGCGCACGCTCGGGCAGGTGCGTCGGCCAGCTGCCGTCGAACAAAAACCAGGTTAAAACGAACGCCGGCACCGCCACACTCAAACCGCCGCCGGTCACCGCCAGGGCCGGCAGGCCCGTTGCCAGCCGTTTGACCCACACCGCGCTGGCGGCGTGCAGGAGCGCGGACACCAATACCGCCGCCACCCCGGCGCCTACGTGAGGGCCGACGGCCACACTGCCGGAAAAAATCACCGCCAGACCGAAAACACCCAGCACCAGGCCCGCCAGCCCTCGCAGCGAAAGCCGTTGCTCAGTGAGCCAGAAGGCGGAAAACACGCTGGTCAGCAGCGGCGAGAGCCCGAAAAGCACGGCGATCCAGCCGGACGGGACGTATTGTGCCGCCCAATACACCAGTCCCATGGCGCCATAAATCGCCAGCCCGGCGGCGAGATAGGTAGCGCGCGCTTTGGCATGCCAGGGCATTTCGACGCCACCGATGCGAATGGCCAGCAGACAGAACACCAGCCCCAGGATCATCCGCGCGGTGACGCCAAACAGGAATCCTCCCCCTTCGCTGCTCCATTGTATGGCCAGCGGCGTGGTGGACCAGATAAGTATGACTCCCGCAAACGCGGCTGGTATCGACATGATGTCGCCTCAAACAACTGATAGAAATAAAAAAGGCCGCAGTCCTGACGGTCTGCGGCCTTTTGAAATACACGGAATACGTTAAATCTAACCGGTTTCCTCCAGGCCACAGGCGGCGCGACGCAGCCAGACGCGTTTGTGCGCGACTGACGCGAAGCAGAAAGAAAGGGTACGGGCGTAAAGCTTCATGATGTTCCCGAGTGTCCTACAGCCGGTCTGGCGCTGTCAACCGCTAGCATGGCGGTGCGAGGGAATCCGACGCCAGCATTGGCGGCTGCAAGCAGCGACTAGAGCCTGTCCGACAGAAGCAGCCGATCGGCGAGGACGTCATACCATTCGATCAGTTGCGGCAATGAATACACGGCATTGGCCGGACTGGAATTTGGCGTGACGAAAAACCGGGTGGCGGCGACCGACACCGGCTGCCACCCCCACGGGACCTGGTCCGCTGGTTGGCCGGTATGCCTGAGAAACTGTTTGAAAGCCACCTTGCCGTGAAACCAGGCATAAGCCGGTTGGTCACGTTCGATCAGGGTCTGTAACCGCTGCGCGCCGGTACGATAGTCACCGGCGCGTAATTGCGCGCTTCCCCGTGTAGGCCGTTTGACCAGGTCGGTAAACCCGAAACGATAGTGCGTAAACAGATAATCCATCGCGGCGCGCCCGGGCCGCACCGGTTGCGTCAACAGCCGGCTGCCGTTCAACGCCGGCCAGAAGCGGTTGCGCGGATTGGCGAAATAGTAACCGGCGGCGACGGAGGGAAGCGAGGGATTCAACCCGACGGACAATACGCGCAGACCCGGCGCCAGGTAATCGGGCAACGTATTCAGCGGCCGGCGCTCCTCGGCGCAATCATGCCGGCATCTCGTCGCCTTTGCACACCGGCCCGTACGGTCCATGGCGATGCCGGTCGTGATAAAGCATTCGGTAGTGCGTGAAACGCTGCAGATCGTCGAAATGCAGGAAGGGGTTGCCCTCGATCTGCTCGCTCAGCGTGGAGGTAGGCTGCTGCGCATAATTGTGCCCCGGCAGTATGAGCGTCTGCGACGGTAGTTTTTGTCGCATATCGTTGAGCGTGTGAAACATCTGTTCCGGATCGCCGCCACGCAGGTCGCAACGGCCACAGCCGTATACGAACAGCGTGTCCCCGGTGATCAGATGATCGCCGATCCGATAACAGGCCGAACCCGGGGTATGGCCAGGCGTATGCAGCACCTCGATCTCCGTCTCTCCCACAAGGATACGGTCGCCGCCGTGATGCAGGGTGGGGAGGTCGAGGTATGCTCCCCAAAAGCGCGCTTCTTTTTTCAACAAATGCAATTGCGCATCCTGTTGTCGCAGCAAAGCCTCCACGCCATTGATATGGTCGTGATGGCTGTGGGTGAGCAGAATATCGCTGATGCGTACCCCGTGATCGGCGGCCAGCCGCACAATCGCGGCCACATCCCAGGCCGGATCGACCACCGCCGCGCGGCCGCTGGCGCGATCCTCGATCAAGTAAATGAAGTTCTCCATCGGACCCAGCTCCAGGGAATGGATCGCGTAGGGGGCTGAATCTGACATGTCCCGGGTCTCCTTACTCAGCGGCGGTTGCGAACAGTTGCCTGCGGCTGCGGAACGCTTTCAACTCGATACCGTTGCCACTGGGATCGCGCAAAAACAGGGTCGCCTGCTCGCCAGGCTGTCCGCGGAAGCGGATCTGCGGCTCAAGCAGGAAGTCGGCACCGGCCGCGCGCAGCGCCGCCGCTGTGTCCTGCCATCGCCCCCAGTCGAGTATCAACCCGAAGTGCATGACAGGAATTTCTTTTCCATCCACCCGGTTGGTGCCCAACGATGGCATCTGTTCACACAGATGGGCGGTCAACTGATGTCCGTGAAGGTCGAAATCGATCCAGCGCCGGTCCTCGCGACCGGTACGACAGCCCAAAAGATCGACGAAGAAACGTCGCGTCGCCTCCAGGTCGGTCACCGGGAAAGCCAGATGGAACGGGGGAATCTCCGGTGTCATTTGCGGTACCATTGAATCTGGAATATCACTGCCATTATCGTCCATGCGCGCAAAAATCACCCACAGCCAGTCTACACAGGAATACTGGTTCGAGGAAGGTTGTCATATTCAGGAAATCGGCAATCAGCCGGACGACACCCGGGTATCGGTCGCCCGCGCCCGTGTCCCGCCCGGCCGGCAAACCCGTTGGCATTGCCTGGAGGGCACTGTCGAACGCTATCTGGTGACCGCGGGAACGGGCGTGGTGGAAGTCGGCGCGGTACCGCCAACCAGGGTCGGCCCCGGCGATCTGGTATTGATTCCGCCGGGGGTGAAGCAGCGCATCCTCAACGACGGCGGCAACGATCTGGTGTTTTACGCCATTTGCAGTCCGCGTTTCGACATAGGCAACTATCGCGCGCTCGACCCCGACGACTAGTTGGCGTCGGCCGGAAACTGCCGTCGCAGCTTGCGCACTGTGGCCACGCCGACCCCATGAATGGCCGCAAGCTGACGGTCGCTGGCCTGCTGCAGCTGCCGCGGCGAGCGAATCCCGGCTTTCAGCAGGGCACGCGCGATCCTGACATTCACCCCGGCGGCTTTGACGCCGGAGAAAAACGCCATCAACGCCTGCCGCTCGCGGAAAGAAGCGTTGGAGTCCGACCCGGCGCGCCGTTCCGTACTGCAGCGTTCCGTACCGCGCCGTTCCACAGTGCGCCGTTCGATACGCGGTAAGCGCAAACCCAAGTGTTTCGCCACTGCGCCCAGCCGATGCGGCAGAGGTTGCACCGCGGGCCAAGCTTCCAAAGCGCGCTGCAACAGCAAGCGCATGGCAACCAGGGCGGCGGCCAGGGTTATCACATCGGCAAATATCTGGTTCCAGGCGGCGTGGGACCCCTGTGACAGACTGTGGAGAAAAGCCACGAATTCAACCAGGGATATCGCCCCCAGCAGTACGGCCGGTAGCGCGAACGCCAGCACCCAGGCGTAGGGACGCAACCTGGCAGCCTGCTGTTCCAGCCGGATGGCGATCCCGTCGCGCCAGTGATCGAACAGAGTCGGATCGGCATAAAACTCGTCTCTGATCATCCTTCGCTTACCTCGTGCGCTAACGGCGGGTGACAAGTATTTCAATTTCTTGCGTGCGCCGATGTGACCGGTTTCACAGTTCGCCGACAACACCCACGCCTATACCAGGATAGCGTCTACTGATGAAATCTATTGAGTCACTGCTGGCATATACCTATGCTTCGCCACCATGTCATTACTACGCAGTCACCAGTTGTCGCTGAGTTTCGGCCTCCAGCCGCTACTCGACGCCGTCGATTTTACCATCGAAGCCGGCGAAAGGGTCTGCCTGGTGGGCCGCAACGGGTGCGGAAAATCGACTTTTTTCAAAATCCTGGAAGGAAGGATCGAGCCGGAAGAGGGTCGTGTCGAATGCCGTCCCGGATTGACCGTCGCCAGCCTCGACCAGCACCTCCCGCAGGCCTGCAACGGCACAGTGTTCGACGCCGTGGCCGACGGCCTGGGCGAGCTGGGCGAGCTGCTGAGCCAGTACCACCGCCTCAGCCAGCAGCTGGCCGACGACCGATCAGCCGCGGCCCTGTCCCGGCTGGAGGAAATCCAGCACCGGCTGGAAGCCGCCGGCGGCTGGACCCTGACCCAGCAGGTCGAAGCGGTGATATCGCGCCTCGGGCTGGATAGCGAGGCCGACGTGCGAAGCCTTTCCGGCGGCATCCAGCGCCGCGTCCTGCTGGCACAAGCGCTGGTCGTCAATCCGGACCTGCTGCTGCTCGACGAGCCGACCAACCATCTCGACATCACCTCGATCGAGTGGTTGGAGGACTTTCTGCTCGAATTCAGGGGTACAGTGTTGTTCATCACCCACGATCGCCGGTTTCTCTCGCGTCTGGCCACACGCATTCTCGACCTGGACCGCGGCAAACTGACAGACTGGCCCGGGGATTACGCATCCTACCTGCAACATAAACAGGCGTTGTTGGACGACGAGGCCCGTCAGCAGGCGCTGTTCGACAAGAAGCTGGCCCAGGAGGAGCGCTGGATTCGGCAAGGAATCAAGGCGCGTCGCACCCGCAACGAGGGGCGTGTGCGCGCACTGGAGAAACTGCGCGAACAGCACCGGCAGCGGCGTCAACGGGCAGGCACGGCCAGGTTCCAGGCCAATGACGCCGGCGAATCCGGAAAAATCGTCATCGCCTGCGAGGAGGCCGGCTATTCAGTCGCCAATCGCACCCTGATTAAACCGCTGGACACACTCATTCTGCGCGGTGACCGGGTCGGCGTCATCGGGCCCAACGGCGCCGGCAAGACCACTCTGTTACGCCTGCTGCTAGGTGAACTGAGTCCCGGTTGCGGGCACATCCGCCACGGCACCCGACTGGAGACAGCCTATTTCGATCAGCGCCGGGCACAACTCGATGAAGACCTCTCGGTACTCGATAATCTGGCCGACGGCAGACAATTCATCGACCTGGGGGATCAGCAGCGCCATGTCATCAGTTACCTGCAGGATTTCCTCTTCACCCCCGAGCGTTGCCACACGCCGCTCTCGGCACTTTCCGGCGGTGAGAGAAACCGCCTGCTGCTGGCAAAAATCTTCAGCAAACCTAGCAACCTGCTGGTATTGGACGAACCGACCAACGATCTCGACATGGAAACGCTGGATCTGCTCGAGGAACGGCTGCTGGAATACGCGGGCACGGTTCTACTGGTCAGCCACGATCGGGACTTTCTCGGTCGCGTGGTCACCAGTACGCTGGTCTTCGAAGGCGACGGCCGCGTGGCCGAATATGTAGGCGGTTACACCGATTGGCTGCGACAGCGACCGCCGCCGCAGAGCCGCAACCGCGGGAAACCGGCGAGCGCCAAACCCGCCAAGCGTTCCGGGTCGAAATTGAGCTTCCGGGAGCAGCGCGAACTCGAGCGGTTACCGGGCACGATAGAGTCGCTGGAAACCGACCTGGATGCCTTGCAGGCGCGCATGGCGGAAACAGATTTCTACCGCCGTTCCGGCGACGAGATCGCCGCAGCCAGGCAACAACTGGCCGCGCTGGAAGCGGAACTTCAACAGGCTTATCGTCGCTGGGAACACCTGGAGCAAGCCGGGAAATAATCAAATCCGCGCAAACATCAGGCCAATTGTCCGCCACCGGTCGATGCCTGTGGCACAATAGCGTCCTGTCCGACAGGAAAGCCAACATGACCGAAGCCGAACTGACCACCGAGGAGCGCATCCTGCGGGTGATGAAAAACGTCCTCACCAGTGTCGCCAAAGACACCGCCACCGAGCCCGGACTGAAACACCCGCTGTCTGAAGCGACCATCAACGATATCCGCGCCTGCCTGGTGATGATCAGCGCCCGCGAACAGGAGCTGGCGAAACAGTTCAACCGCGACACCAGCGCCCGGCCCAGATTTATCGACGAACCGAAATCGGAAGTCGTGGTCTCGTTGGACAAGATCAAGCGCGGCAAGCAGGACGATTAATACCCCAGCCCGGCGCGATCGCCGCGACGGTTAGCGGCAGCAGGAGCGCCGCGCCGGCGTAGACGAGGGCTACGTCTACGACTCCTCCTCCCGGTCGACAAACGCGTTATAAAACTGCTTCGCGGTACGCCCGGTATGCGAACCACGGGTGATGGCGAACAGTTTTGCCGCCCGGTGGAGCGGCTCCCGGTCGCCGCCGAAGTCGCGAAACAGATGGTCGACTATCGCCAGGTAGCCTTCCATATCCACTGAATAAAAGGACAGCCACAGACCGAAGCGGTCCGACAGGGAGATCTGCTCCTCGACTGCATCGGTATAATGGATCTGGCCGTCCACGCTGCGCGCCGACTGGTTGTCCTGCATGAACTCCGGCAACAAATGGCGCCGATTCGACGTGGCGTAAAACAACACGTTTTGCGGCGGCACCTCGATGGAACCTTCCAGCAGATTCTTCAGGCCGATGTAGGTATCGTCGTTGACAGTGAAAGAAAAGTCGTCGCAATAGATAATGAAGCGCTGAGTCTGGCCGCGCAGCGCATCCAGAACGTCGGGCAGATCGCGCAGATCGTGCCAGTATATTTCCACCAGCCTGAGGCCTTCGGGGGCGCAGGCGTTCAACCCCTCTTTGACCAGTGACGATTTGCCGCTGCCGCGCGAACCCCACAGCAGGGCATTGTTTGCCGGCAGACCGGCGAGAAAGCGACGGGTATTTTCCAGTAACCGGGCCTTCTGCTGATCGATGCCGACCAGATCGGACAGCCCGACAGGATCTAGCGCCCCGACAGGCCTGAGTTCGCCACGGCGCGCGCGCCAGATGGCGGCCCGTTCACGCCCCCAGTCGAGACCGCCCATGGTTCAGGTCCACACCTCGCACGAACCGCCCGCCTCGTATTGCGCAATCACCTGGCGTGCGGCCGCGCTCTGTTCGTCGGCGACCAGGATACTGACAAAACCCTGTGCGGCCAGTTCACCCACACCGCCCTGCAGGTAGTACCCGCCCACGTGCGCCGGGATACCGTTCGCCTCCAACATGCCACGGACAATATGAGCCTCCGTGATATTGCTGGCGTCATAGACTTTTTGCATGTAAGAAGCCCTCTTCGAGAAACTCGATGTTATCAGGGCCCGCATCGGATCGTCACGCGAATCCTGGCGCAGGTCCGCTACCGCACCCGTTCCTGTATATTACTTACCTGACACCAACCATCCGAGCCGCGAACCTCCATGGGCCAGTCGATCGTATTCTCCGTGTTCCTGATTTTTACCGGCGCCGCGGTGCTGGCGACACTGGCGCTGTACGCGCGCCAGTCGATGCTGGTCGCGTACATTCTGCTCGGAATGATTATCGGCCCTTCGGCACTCGGCCTGGTAAACGACGTGCAGCTGCTACAGGACCTGTCGCACGTAGGTATCGTTTTTCTGCTGTTTCTGCTGGGACTCAACCTGCATCCGCAGAATCTGTGGCACATGTTCCGCAACGCCACTCTGGTCACCTTGCTCAGCTCCGCCCTGTTCGCCGGACTGGGCGCGGCGATCGCGCTGCTGTTCGCCTATAACCTGGTGGAAGCGGCGGTAATCGGCGCGGCCCTGATGTTTTCCAGCACGATTATCGGCCTGAAGCTGCTGCCAAGCACGGTGCTGCACCATCAGCACACCGGCGAGATCATCATCAGCGTGCTGTTGTTGCAGGATCTGATCGCCATCATCATTCTGCTGATATTGCACGGCCTCGGGGGTGACCACCCCGGCTGGCAGGGGATTGTCCCGCTGGCCCTGACGCTGCCCGCTTTCATGCTGTTCGCTTTCGCGTTTTCGCGCTACGTGCTGACGCGCCTGCTGGCACGTTTCGACACGATCCAGGAATATATTTTTTTATTGGCGATCGGCTGGTGCCTGGGCATGGCGGAACTGGCCAACTCGGTCGGGCTGTCGGCGGAGATCGGCGCCTTTATCGCCGGCATCGCGGTGGCCACCGAGCCCATTTCCCGCTTCATCGCCGAAAGCCTGAAACCGCTACGGGATTTTTTTCTGATCGTGTTCTTCTTCAGCCTCGGCGCGGCTTTCGACCTCTCCGCCATGGGCGCGGTATGGATGCCCGCGCTGGTATTGGCCGCCATCGCCCTGTTGTTCAAACCCTGGGTGTTCAAACGATTATGGATTTACGAGGGGGAGGCGCCCGCCCAGGCCGGAGAGATCGGCGTACGCCTGGGACAGATCAGCGAATTTTCCTTGTTGATTGCCGTCCTGGCCACCGAATCGGCCATCATCGGCATGCAGGCATCGTATCTGATCCAACTGGCGACCCTGATCACGTTCATCGCCTCGTCCTATTACATAGTGCTGCGCTATCCAACGCCGATAGCCGTGTCCGATCGTCTGCGTCGCGACTGACGGCGGGATGGTGGCGGGGCGAACCCACGCTGCCCGGGTCAGCCGGCGTAAAAATAGCGCCAGTCCGTCTCAGAGTAGTCGCGCAGCGCGTCCAGCAATTTGTCCGAAGGCACCGCTTCATGGGGATGGACCCCAGCGATTTCCAGGAAGCAGCGGCCGAATCCGAGCGACCGACGCCAGTCCAGATCGCTCACCGCCGAGCGAATTCCGCACGTCTCGCAGCGGTAGCTCGCGTCGGCAACGGCAGGATCGACCGCCGCCTGGGGGCTGCGGCAACCGGGGCAACGCGGCTTCAGCGCGGGCGTCGCACCGATGCGGTGAATGGCGGAATAAAGGTGCTGGCGCAAAAAACACGGCGCCTGGCCGTCGGACCCGCCCTCCGGCTCCAGCGTCACCCGGGGAGAGCAGCCCAGAAACATCACCAGCGATAAAAACTCCGGGCCGGCACGATACCGCCCGGCCGTCACGGTATCTGCGGCCGGCGCCTGCAACAAACCTAGGGCATCCAGCCTTTGCAGCAATTCCGTCGCGCCATCCGGGATCCAGTGGGGATCCGCGGCACACAGATACAAAGAGGGCACAGGGCGGGAAAAATCAGCCTTTCGAGCCGGACATATCCCAGCTATAGGAACAATCCAGATAGGAGCGTACGGATATCAGACCGACGATGCCGTCCTCAACCATGGTGGCAACCGGCGTACGCTGGCGGAACTTGCGATTGGGCTTGTGCATCCATAGTCGTCCCATGCGCTTGCTGAACGGATAAGTGGTGCGCAAGGCATCGGCGATACTGATCAGATGCTCGACCCGTTTCATGACATCGGGTTCGTCGGGAAGGGGGCGACTTTCCCGCAAGCGTTTGACTTCACGGGCGGGCACATCGTCCAATCCAAGCAGGACCAACTGATCCTTGGCTTCGATTTCCCATTCGTCGAGCATATCCAGAATGCCCCGCGTCAGCTCCAGCCGCTCGTCGTCCGTCATGCTGCTGCTCATACTGCAATCCTCGCTCAAGTTCTGTTTTATAGTGTAACACGTCGGGCGGAACCCGCCCCAGACGACCGTCCCCGGGGCAATTCCCGGCAAAACCCGGGGCTTAGTCAAAATCCGGCGCGGGGGCGCGCCGATACAGCGGAAAATACGGGGGAACAAGAGATGAGCGGTTCGGGACTTGGGTTGCTGATTCTGCTGGGAGGGTTGATCTGGTTCTGGCACGACTCCCTGCGAGTGCGCGAACGGGCGATGCAGGCGGCGCGCGAGGTCTGCCAGCGGCAGCAGCTGCAGCTGCTGGACGCCAGCGTCAACCTGCAACGCGTGGTTTGGTGCCGCCGCCCCGCCCGCAGCCCTTGCCTGCGGCGCACTTTTCAATTCGCCTACAGCGAAGACGGTCTCGAACGGCATAGCGGTTTTGTCATCATTGCCGGAAACCACGTGGAACAAGTGGGTTTGTAGGTGACGACGGCTCGCTTGCTATACTTTGCCCGCCCTGTCGGATCACGCGGAAAAGCTGATGCCATACTACATTTTCAAAATCATACCCGGCCCAACAAACCTGATGAAAAAGCTGGAGAAACTCGAACAGCACGAAAGCTTCAAGGAAGCCAAGCAGCGCGCGCGCGCCATGCGCGCCGAAGGCGGCGACGGCGACGCGACGCAGATAAAGATCATGTTCGCGGAAAACGAACTGGAGGCGGAAGAGAAGCTGCAGGAAAAACGCGAGCAGCCGATCCTGCGCGAATGGGAAAAATAGCGACCTCCCATGGTCGAGGAAGACAAATTCCGCGCTACCTATAAGCGCATCAACGAACGCATGTGTGTGTTCGAAAAAGCGGTGCTAAGCCGCCGTTGCGCCTGTCTGTGTGCGACCCGCTTTTATCTGGCCGACCGCGAAGGCATCGCCTGCGATTCCGCGCCGGCCCACCGCCGCTGCCTCCGATTGATCGCGCTGCTGCGGGAAAACGCCAAGTTCGCGCTGAAACTCAAGGCGATCGATTGCGAGCTGCCGCACGCCAAGGAAATCAAAATACAAAATGGCGGTTTATTGGGACTGCAACGGGTGCTGCGACCGGATCTCACTGCCGACACAGTGGTGGATGTGGCGGCGCTGGCCACCCTCGGCGAACGCACTTACGGCTCGCTGGAGGCGCTTCCCTATCGCGAAATCATCAAGACCATCGTCGCCTTCGAAGGTCGCCGTCGCCCCCGTTCGAAGCGCTGATCGCGGCGCTCCCGGCCACGTCCGGCGATCGCCCGCCATGGCCGAATCGGGAAAAATCCCCTGAAAACCTAAAGGCTGCAGGCCCGCTTCCGACATATCGCTAGTTCGTTCCCGTAATCACGCAACAAGGCTGGCAAGGCATGGAAATCGAGGCGTTTCCCGACGAATCACGCACCTGGACGGTTACCTACGTCGTCTACGACGCGGACAGCAAGGACGCCGTGGTGATCGACCCGGTGCTGGACCTGGACGTCACCCCCTGGCGCACCTCCACCGAATCGATCGATCATCTGGCTGATTTCATTCAGCTTAAACAGCTGTCCGTACACTGGATCCTGGACACCCACGTGCACGCCGACCACATCACCGGAGCCAGCGAGCTGAAGCGGCGCCTGCGCGCCCCGATGGCCATCGGCAGCGAGATCCGCCGGGTGCAGGAAGTGTTCAAACAGGCTTTCAAT
Organism: Thiogranum sp.; assembly: GCA_030148775.1. Lineage (GTDB taxonomy): Bacteria > Pseudomonadota > Gammaproteobacteria > DSM-19610 > DSM-19610 > Thiogranum. The sequence continues at coordinate 35,898 of JASBST010000033.1, read as the reverse complement.
CTGGGCGACAGCTTCCGTGCCGACGGCAGCCAGTTCGACCGTCTGCTGCACGATGGCGACGTCCTGGACGCCGGCAGCCTCAAGGTCAATGTCCTGCATACGCCCGGACATACACCGGCCTGCTGTACTTACCATATCGGGGACGCGTTGTTTTGCGGCGATGTCCTGTTCATGCCCGACATCGGCGTGGCACGCTGCGATTTTCCGGGGGGCAGCCCGGAGGACCTGTACCGGTCTGTCAAGGAGCGGCTCTACCACTTTCCTCACAGCACGCGGGTGCTGGTGGGCCACGACTATCCGGACAAACGCGAGTTCCAGTACCAGACCACGATCGGCCAGAGCAAGGCCTTCAACTGCGATCTTCCCAACAGCATCAGCGAAGCGGACTTCGTCGCCCGCATCCGCCGACGCGACAGCCTGCTGCCGGCTCCGAGGTTGTTGTTTCCCAGTTTGCAAGTGAACATCAACGCCGGCGAGCTGCCCGAACCGGAAAACAACGAGGTGGCCTATTTCAAAGTGCCGCTGAACTACTTGTAGAAAGCCGCCCGATCAGGACAACCCCGACAGAGACATCGCCCCATGATAAGCATCAAACTTCAACGAGTGCTGGAGAATCTGTCGTCGAACTATATGCCCTTTACCCTGCTCTCGCGCGAACGCCTGTCGGAAGTCGCCAATATCGTGCGTTTCGTGGAACTGCACGAAGGCGAAATCATGCAGATCCGCGGCAGTTCGGCCAATGATTATCTATACGTGGTGGAAGGTCATCTGGAAGTAATACAGCGCGGCGCCATACGCTCGTTCACCGGCCCCGAAGACACCCGCCACCGCCCTTTCATACTGCCCAGCGCGCCGGCCACCGCCACCATCGTGGCGCGACAGGATTCGATCGTCTGCCACGCCGACCGCGCCATGCTGGACAACTTGATCGCATGGGACGAAATGGTCCACCTCAGCGAGGATACCGACAGCGAACTGCACGACCGCCTGGAACTGGTACGCAACTCCCTGGTTTTCCGCCGTCTCCCGCTGGAGCTGGTGGAAAGCGCCTTCAAACGCATGGAAATCCGCTCGGTCGGCCGTGGGGAGGATATCATCCGCATGGGCGAGGACGGCGACGCCTACTACATCATCAGTCGCGGCACCGCTGAAACCTATCAGCTCGGACTGTACGACGACGAGCCCTCCAAAGTCGCCGATCTGGCCGAGGGCGACGCCTTCGGTTGCGAGGCGCTGATTTCGGGCAACAAGCGCTGCGAGACGGTGCGCGCGACCAGCGACTGTACGCTGCTCGTTCTCAATCACCAGGCCTTCGACGACCTGATCAAAACACCGCTGATTAAAACCGTGCACCCGAATATCGCCCGCACCATGATGGAAACCGGCTACAAGCTGCTGGACGTGCGCTACGCCGAGGAATTCGACGACCACCATATCCCCGGGGCCATGCTCATGCCGCTCTACGAACTGCGCAACCGCATGGATGAACTGGACAGGCGGCAGCGGTATATTGTCTACTGCCACGCAGGCGGACGCAGCGCCGTCGCCACACTGATTCTCAACCAGAATCAGTTTGACGTGGTTAGTCTCGAAGGAGGTATTCGCGACTGGCCGTTCGAGACCACCTCGGTGGTGGACACGGTGGAGGAATCCACGAAAAAGGCAGTTAACGCCCGATAGCCCTACCGCGTGCGCAGCCGTGGCGGCTCTAGGCAGGAGTCCCGGCTATTAACAACCCGCTGACAAACGAAGAAATCGAAACCCTGCGCCAGCAGCTGGACGAATTGCGGCTGGAACATCGCGATCTGGATGACGTCATCAGCCATCTCCATCACGCGTCCTACCCGGACCCCCTGCAGTTGCGGCGACTGAAAAAACGCAAGCTGCGCCTGAAAGACATGATTCAGCGGATCGAAAGCCGGCTGATCCCCGACATCGACGCCTGATCAATTGTGCGGGTAGGTCACCTGCCGCACCGGGGACTGGATCTGGATGCTCGCGCCCTGCACCTGCGCCACTCGCCGCACCTGCACATAAAGCCGCTTCGGTCCTTCGCCGGCGCTCAAGGTGTAGGCGATCGTGGGTTTGTAGGCCTGCCAGTCCGTATCCGAGAAGTCCTGCTGTTCGCTGACCCGGATCTGATTGACCGGTCCCGAGGCACGGGCGGACACCAGAACGGTGGCGGCCGGGGCACCGGCGCTGTGCCGGATACGGACCGCCTGCAGACTCAGTCCCGGCGCCGACTCGGCCGTGGCCGACGACGGCGCGGCGCAACTCGGGCCGCCACCGCCGGTGACCAGCTTGACCACCAGCACACGATTCTCGTAGAGCGGTTCGAGTGCCTGACGACGCCCCTGGTAGCCGTCTCCCGAAACCGTCACCAGCAGCGGATTTGCACTGAGTTCATCGAAGCGTACCGTTCCACGTTTGTCGCTGCGATAGGCACCGAATTGATCCGGACGGGCGCTGGTGCCCAGACATACCGAGGCGTCACTGACCGGTCGGCCGTCCTGCCGGTTCAGGACATGTACCTCCAGCCAGGCCGGCTCCAGCGCGGCCGCCGGCAAAGCCTGCGCCAGCAGTAACAGGGGGAGCAGCAGGACCCGGGCACCTTTCGGCAAATAGTCTGTCATTGTTTTGATCGCCTGCCTTTTCTCTTTTTACCAGTGTATAGCCGATACCCGGGCAGGTACAGCGCACGTCATTCATCAAATTCGGGGAACTCGCGCGCGAACTTCCGGATCCACTCTCGCGCCGCCTGCTCGCTGTCCAGCTGCCGCCCCTCGTTGGCCAGCACCTCGGTCCGGTATTGTTCGATGTGGCAGAGCTGTTCGATCATACGCATTTGGAACAGATCCTGGGAATCGGTGAACGCGACCCCCACCAGATAATGCTCGCCATCGCGGTGACACCAGGCGACGCAGGCGCGGGCGCTGAAATCCGGCTCAACCGCGCCGACGCGGATAATCAGTCGGCTGCCGGGCGCCAGCGCACGCGCGGAAACGAAGGACAGGCCGCCATCGCCGACATCCTTCAGATGTTCGTGGCGCAACGGCGCATCGTCGTCATCTATCTGATACTCCATAGGTATTTCTGACGGGTGTCGGATAAATCTGCGCATGGACGGTCACAAACCCTTGGCACTGGTAGTTTTGACAAGTGTAGACCGCAGAGCCCACGGCGGGATCCGGAGGGGAACTCTGCCGCCACTAGCGAATGTCACCGGATATTCGATCCGACAGGCAAAATTTGTGCGCCAACGCTAAAAACGGCTGTCGCCATTCAATTATTTTCAGCCATTGACGCTAATCCGTATTGGACAAATACCACGCCAAGTATGGAAAAGCACAGCGCAAAATCGAACAGGAGAACGGAAGCGGCCAGCGCGATGCCGAAACCGGTACGCCGGGAACGGGTCGAAGCGGCCCAGCAACGCGCCGGTCGGATAAATGATGTTATTGAAAAAACTGAGCAAAATGGCCGAATACCGACGCAGGCCCGGAATCGGCAAGAGCAGATTCAGCGCCAGTTGGCCCATTTGCGCAATGAAGCGATGCAGGCCCGGCGCCTGGCCGAACAGATCAGCAATCTTTCACAGGGAGTGGTCATGACGGACGTACCCGGCGACATCCAGGAACGCACCAGCGGCGCCCGTCGCACGGACGCGATAAAACCGCGATCCGGCGGCAGTCAGTCGAGGTTCAACCCGCTGCACCCGTCGATGGAGCTGCCGCCCGAACAATTGATCCGCCTGCTGGGTCTGGAAGCCAAAAGCTCCCGCAGCAACCGCGATACGGCGCGACGGGCGCGAGCGGAGGGCGGCAACGCCCCCTTGACGGCGGATCGCACGCCCCTGAGCGGAACCGACCTTCCGCGAATGGCAGTACGCGCACAGGACCGCGCGCAGCGGCAACAAAAGCGCCAGCCGCAGACACAGCCAGCGGACCGATGGCGCGCCAGTCCAATGCTGCTCGCCGGTGCCGTTGTAGCCGGCGCCATCGTCGTCGCCTATCTGCTGCTCGGACAGCAACCCGTCGATCTACCGGGCGCCAGCTTGTCGCAGACAACAGCTGCGAAGGTGGACCCAGCAACCGTGGCTGGAAATCGGCCGGCACAGACGCAGCCCGCACCAGCGCAGGTCACCACCACGCCCCAGACGACGGCCGCGCCCACGCCGGCCACTCCTCCCGCCGGGCCACTATGGGACGCCGCGGTCCGGGCCCAGGAAAAGCACTTGCAGGATTCGGCGGCACAGCGCTTCCAACAACGGCTGGAGCTGGGTAGCGGCGCGACGGCGCCGAGCGCCGTACCGCAAACCGAAGAGGTGCCGCCGAGCCCGGAGGACACGGCAACGCCGGCTCCGGAGGACACCACCGCTCAGGGCGTCGAACCGTTGTTCTGACTCGCCGCTTCAGCCTCGGACGAGACCGCGCCCGTACTTTCCTGCGGCTGTAACGACACGCCGGGCCGCGGCGCGATGCGCTGCACCGAGGCGGCGGACGCATCCGCCGGCTGTAGTAAGGGCGCACCATCGCCATAACGAAACAACTCTGTATAGAGTGGCCAGCCGCTTTCGTCGAGCACCGTGACGGACCATTCGCCCACCTGCTCGGGATCGATGACCTTTTTCGAATACACCCGCCAGCGATCGCCGCCAACCTGGAACGGTACCAGAGACACCGGCTTGCCCTCGTATCGCCAGCGATGCGTAACCGTGCGTCCGGCGAGGTTGCGCAGATCGGTAAAGAAGTACACCGCCTCCAGCTGCGGCGTGGCCACCACCACCCGGTCCACCGGCTCGCGGTTCTTTATCCCCGAGGTGAACTGGGCGCGCGCCACCTGCCACCTCGGATCGGGAACGACAGCCTGCGCGGCACTCGATATTCCCGGGCCTACCAGGCAAAGGCCCAGCAGTAGGCACCAAATTCGCATCTGAGCTCTCTCCTTTATCAACGCTCGTGATCCGTGCGCCACAGACTCGCCGGATAGGCCTGGCTCGACATTTCGGTCAAGCGGCTCGCCGTGCGCCGAAAGGCCTCTCGCAAGCGGACTCCTTGATAGAGCCGCGCCGGCTCCGCGGCGGCGGTGACGATCAACGTGACGGCATGATCATACAGCGCGTCCACCAGATGAATAAACCGACGTACCGCCTCGTCCTGCTCGTCTCCCATTTGCGGCACCCCCTGCAACAATATGATGGGAAAGCGTTGCGCCAGCTGCAGATAATCACCGGTGGAGCGGGCACTCTCGCAAAGCTGTGCGAAGTCGAACCACACCAGCTTCTGTGCGCAGGCGCGCAATTGCAGGCACCGACCGGCTATCTCCAGCGCGTCCTCGGCGATCCGCTCGCCCGGCGCCAACAACTGCATCCTCTCGCGCAACCAGTGCTCAGCCTCCGCGTCGGTTGCCACCACCCGGTAGGTACCGTTGTCGGCGGGTTTTCCCTGCCGGTAGTCAGCCCCGCCGTCCAGACAGACCAACTGCGTGCGACGTTCCAGAAGCCCGATAGCCGGGAGAAACCGATCCCTTTGCAGCCCGTCCCGGTACAGCGACTGCGGCGCGTCGTTGGACGTGGCGACCAACACCGTCCCGCGGCGGAACAAGTGTTCCAGCAGCCCCGCCAACAGCATGGCATCGGCGGTGTCGGTCACGTGAAACTCATCCAGGCAGAGCACGCGCCGGCGCCCGGATAACTGTGCGGCTACCCTTTTCAACGGGTCGCGCATCTGCGGCAACGCGTCGAGGGTCTGATGCACCTCCAGCATAAAACGATGGAAATGAAGGCGCCGTTTCTCAGCAAAGGGCAGGCATTCGTAAAAGCAATCCATCAAATAAGTTTTGCCGCGGCCGGGACCACCATAGAGATAAACACCCCGCTGCCGCTTTTCACCACCGCTGAGAAAACGCCACGCGGCGGCCAGCCGCCGCGGCCCGGTCAACCCTTCGTACAGCGTCTGTAACACTCTCACACAGTCGCGTTGGGCGTTATCGGCGCAAAAACCCTGCCGCTGCAGATCCCGCCGATAGCGCTGCAGTGGCGTCATGCGTGCATGATGATCGCCCAGCCCAATCCCCCTAGAGTGTCTTCACCTCAAGGGCAAGCGCTTCACAGCGTTCGCAGGATGCCGCGTTGCTGACAACGGCGATATTGGCCTTATCCGGTTGCAAATAGGTCCGGGCGACACGCTGCAGATCTTCCAGCCTGACCTCCAGCACGCGCTGGCGGAACTGCCTGCGCAACTCGGGCGTGCGGCCGTAGAGCTCATTATAGAAAGCGTCCTTGGCCTCGCCGGCCGGCGATCCCGGTTTATCGATATTGCTGATCACGCCCAGTATGGCTTCTTCGATAACGCGCCACTCGTGTTTTTCCTCGAGCAACCAGTCCACCGCGCGATCGAAGTCGTTGAGTGTTTCTTCCAGACGGGGATCACGGTAGGAATAGAAACGAAATGCGGCATTGTCACTGTCGTAACTGGCGCCGCCACCGTAGGCACCGCCCTGTTCCCGGATCGCGCGGTGCAGATAACCGTTGCGCAGGAAGCCGGCCAGAACGCTGAGCGCGGCGGAATCCTCATGCTCCATCGCCACCGCCGGAAAAGCCTTGGCGCAGAAATTCACTTGCGCATTGGTCACCCAGGCTTCGCGCACCTGCCGTCGCACCGGTTCGGCCGCAAACGCGCTGAACGGTTCCGTATGCGGTGGATGTGTCTCCCAGGCCTGGCTCAACTCAGCACGCGCCTGCTGCAGACGCTCGTCCTCCGCGATCAACAGAAACCGCCGCGGCGCCTGCAGTATACGCGTGTGTATATCGGCAAAGCTCGCCGCCAGTTGCTGCAACCGATCCGCTTGCGCCAAACCGTCGTCAAGCCGTTTCAGCGCCTGGATACCGGCCAGTCCACGCAGCCGGTGCGCCAGCGCGGCACCGTTGCTCAGTCCCGCGCTCGCGGCCAGCATCGCCAGGGCATGGCCGTTACCGGTCACGCTTTGTTCGCGGCGCGCCCGCTGCTGGGCGACCAGCTCCCGGATGCGGGGCAACTCGTCAAAACGCGGCGCCACCAGGGTATCGCGCATCAATGCCGACAGCGCGCCATGATTGCGCGCAAGGGCCTTACCCGAAAGTACGAACCAACCCGCCAACGCCTGGACATCGGCCACCCCGCCACGCATGCTGCTGGAGGCATTGATTCCGCCGGAGACACTGGTTTGCAAAGCCTGCACCGCAAGGTAATCCTTGCCGGCGCACCCCAGTTGGGTCAGCGTATAGGTATATAACGGCAAAATATCCAACAGATCGTCCCCCAGCTGCGGCAGCTGCGCGACCACCTGCTGGTAGATCAGGCCGTTGGTACCCTGGGGATAATAGCTGAGCGGACAAGCGTCCAGTGTCGTCTGCCCGCCTTCGGCAATATGCATATCGGCGGGAACGTCCTCCAGCCCCACCTTGGGCAATACGGTGGGGTCGTCGACCTGTTGCTGACGCTGCTCCAGCGCCTGCGCCTGCTCGACCAGGCGCAGGCGCTGCGTTTCGTCCAGCCGCTGGGCGATTGTCTGCAGGCGGCGCGCCTCGGCCGCTTCACGTCGCTGCGCCAGTTGGGCGTCCGGAACCAGTGTCAAACGGACACGATGGGGGTTGTCCAGCAGCAGCTCGCGCACCAGACGGGGTATGTAATCCGGATCGCCGATGAGTTCGCGCAATTGCGCCAGAACCGGATCCAGGTCCAGAGCCTCGGCCGGGTCGCCTCTGTGCACCGCGCTCGAAAGCCCTTCCAGCACCAGCTGCAGACCGTAAGGATAACCGTCGCCGGAAATCTCCCGCTGACTCAATTCCAGCTGATGGAGCACGGCTTCGACACGCTCGGCGTCTATACCCTGCTGCGCCACCTGTTCCAGTACGTTCAACACCAGTTGCTCCAGCGCATCGGCGTTTTCCGCCCGGCTGCCTTCGAGGCCGCAGACGAAGCTCATCTCCCGGTTAGACGGCTCCAAACCGCACAACGGCGAGGGCGCGCTGCCCAGATCCGTGGTCTCCAGCGCGTGGCGCAGAGGTGAGGCACTGTCGTCCAACAAGACCCCCTCCAGCAAGTGGGCCTCGAGCTGTTGCTTTAAATTGGTGCTGTGCCCGAGCAGCCAGCCGATGACGATGTGTGTCTTGTTGCTCAGATCGCCGCTTTCGTCCAGCGCGTAGCTCTCCTGCACCCGCAGCGGCGCGTGGTAGCGCTTCTCGTCGCTCACCGCGATATCCACGTCGAGGCGCTCGAAACGCGACAAGGCCTGGTCATGGATTCGCCGCTGGTGCTCGATCGCCGGGATATCGCCGTAGGTCATGAAGACGGCGTTTGAGGGGTGGTAGTGGGTCTTATAGAACGCCTTGAGCTGACGGTAGCTGAGATCCGGAATGTGCTCGGGGTCGCCACCACTGTTGTGATGGTAGGTAGTGGTCGGAAACAGATACTTGGTCAGGGTTTGCCACAAGGTGCTGGTGGCGGAACTCATGGCGCCTTTCATCTCGTTGAACACCACACCCTTGAATTTCAGCTCCGAACGCGGGTTGTCCCGCTCGGCAAATTCCACCCGATGGCCTTCCTGGGCGAAGTCCAACTCATGCAGACGTGAGAAAAACACCGCATCCAGATACACGTCCATGAGGTTGAAGAAATCCTTGCGATTCTGGCTGGCGAACGGATAAGCCGTCCAGTCGCTGCTGGTAAACGCGTTCATGAAGGTGTTCAGCGAACGCCGTATCATCATGAAAAACGGGTCGCGTACCGGATAGCGTTCACTGCCGCACAGCACCGTGTGCTCCAGAACGTGGGCCACGCCGGTCGAATCGCTCGGCACGGTACGCAAGGCCACCAGAAATACGTTCTCGGGGTTGTCCGCCGCCAGGTGGTAGTACAACGCGCCGGTGACACGGTGCCGGTACTCCTCGACCACCAGATTGAGCGACTCGATCGGCCGACTCCCTTTCCATTCGAAGGCGGGATGAACCTGGGAAGGTGAAATCGTGCTGGCCGGCTCGCCGGCGACTGCGCTGCTCATAATGGTATCTGTACCTGCTGTGACTGTGCTGTCCCGAGGATTGTAACGCGCCCGGCGTCGGTTCTGCCACGCCGCCCGGCCGGGTCGCATTGCCGCGGCGGTGGGCGAACCGCTAGAATGCGGGTCCGACAGCGCAAAATAAACCCTATGAAAATCGTCTCATTCAACACCAACGGGATCCGCGCCCGTGGACACCAGCTCCAGGCACTCATCGAACAGCAGCAGCCGGATATCATCGGTATCCAGGAGACCAAAGTGCAGGACGCGGATTTCCCCTGTGACACGATTGAGGCGCTCGGCTACCACGTCGTCTATCACGGTCAGAAGTCGCACTATGGTGTGGCCATTATGTCCCGCGAGCCGCCGGTCGAGGTCATCCGCGGTTTCTCCCACGACGACGGCGAGGCGCAGCGGCGCCTGATCGGCGCCCGTTTCGCGCTGACGGACGGCACCGAGCTTAACGTGCTCAACGGCTATTTCCCGCAGGGCGAGAGCCGTGACCACCCGGTGAAATTTCCCGCCAAACAGCGGTTCTACAGCGATCTTCTTGATCATCTGCGGCAGGCGCACGACCCTGGGCAACCGCTGGCGCTGCTGGGCGATATGAACGTCGCGCTGCTCGACCGTGACATCGGCATTGGCGCAGACAATGCCAAGCGCTGGCTGAAATCAGGAAAATGCAGTTTTTTACCCGAGGAACGTCAATGGCTGCAGCAACTGATGGACTGGGGCCTGGTGGATACCTTCAGACAATGCCACGCCGAGCGCGACGACTTGTTCAGCTGGTTCGACTACCGTAGCCGCGGCTTTGAACGCGAGCCCCGTCGCGGACTGCGTATCGATATGATACTCGCCACGCCGGCGCTGGCCGCGACCTGCCGCGACGCCGGCATCGATTATGCCATCCGCGGCATGCAAAAACCTTCGGATCACTGCCCCGTCTGGGCCGATTTCGCCATCGGCTGAAATCGGCCGGCTTTATTCCTCTGCCCTTCTGGGGATACAATAAGCCCATGAAATCTCAACCACTAGCCTGGAAGTTCTGGATACTCGTCATCAGCCTTCTGGGCACCCCGGTGATTCCTTCCGCCGCGATTGCGGCCATAGAGGGCAAAGCCGTCACCAGCGACCCGCAGCCGCTGCTGGAACAGCGCATTCACGAGCTGCTGGTGCGGCTGCGGGACAATTCCGAGGCGATTCGCAAGGATAAAAGCGTCGCCTACCGAATCAGTGACGAACTGATCGTGCCCATCATCGATTTCCCCCGCATCGCCCGCCTGGTGATCGGTAAATACTGGCGCGACGCCACCGCGACGCAGAAACAGGAAATCACGCACGAGATCCGCGACCTGCTGGTGCGCTCTTATGTCACCGCCATGAGCAGTTATATCGACGAACTGGTATCGGACAAAAACATGATCCGATTTCAGCCGTCCCATTATCAGCCCGGTGATCGCAAAGCGTCGGTACGTGCCGATATCGCCCTGGGCGGACGGCCGCCGGCACAGGTCAAATACAAGCTTTATTTCGCCGGGCAGTGGAAAATCTACGACATCAGCATTGAGGGCATCAGCCTCGCACTCACCTATCGCACCAGTTTCGGGGAGCAGATCAAACGCGAAGGGCTGGACAGTCTGATTGCCCAACTGGCCGAACGCAATCGCCGTGGAGACGTGGAAATTCCGGCGGCGGCGAAACAGCAGTAGAGCCGGCCGACTACCGCAGAATACCGATAATGGTCTGATTTATGCAGGGATTTCTGAACGGATGTCTATCGCCCGAAAGGAAAACACCATGCAGATTATCGACCGATGCCGCGACCCTTACGGCCCGCTCTCCGAGGCAAGAAAAGCACTGCTGGCCCGGCTGCTGCAGGCGCCCGACCAGCGCCTGTGGGAACGCGCCCGCGGGCTGATCATCCGGGCCATCCCCATTGTCACCCTGGAAGTTGCAGTTAAATCAGTTAGTTACAATCTGGATATTGATAAAACTCCGGATCCTTTCACGCTCTACCGGGCGCTGCATTTCGCTGTGGATCAGGAAGCCGGTGTCGCACCGGCAACATCCAGCGGCATTTGCAGGTAATAGCCCTGCGCTTCCAACTGGGCCAGGACATCCCGGGCCTGCGCCTGCGCCAGCCGGCGGCCGGCGTGCAGATCCAGATCCATGACTTTTTCCAGCCTGCCCAGCAACCGCGCCAGGCCGGCGGGAACGCGGGTGAACGCCTCAGCGCTGGGCACAAAAAGGAAATAATCCTTTTTACTCAGGCTTTTGTAGACACTGCACTGCATCGACACAGGGCCTCAGCCGGCGTCAGGAGAGTCGGCGGGGCGTGAATGCCACCGCCACTTCTTTGACGTAGGGCTCGTTAAAAACCAGCTCGGCGGAAAAGCCGCCATCCACCAGACGGGCTTTGACCTGGGTGAGATCCGGCAAGCGCGTAGCCAGATAGGCACAGCCGGCGGCGATCAGCGCGTCATTGCCGTCCTGCAACCCCTCCAGCACCTGAATCGCCACAAACTGCGCGCGCTGTAGTGTATCCGGCCGCGCGACGGTGTCGGCGCCCAGCGGAACGCCCGCGTCCATTTGTTCGTCCATGCGCCGCAGGCACAGCCGCTGGCTGTCATCCAGCGGCTTGCCGCGATGGTATTCGACCTCGACCACCTCGTTCACCAGGACGACGAGCATAGCGTCGTCCCGCTCTTCGTGTTTACTCATGCGGGCATTATCGCCTGTTCGGAACCGGTAAAAAAGCGGCCGACAGATACGGGCCGTCGCCACTCACGACGATGGCGACGCCAGGCGCGCCGACCTCAGCGCTTCGCTAATCCGCGCAGCCGTCAGCGTGGTGTAGTCCTGATGGTTGAAGGTGATCATTCCGCCGGACATCTCGTACCAGGACAGGCCCTTCGACCAGGCCGCCAAATGAAAATCGCCCTGTTTGCGCCGCGGCATGCAATACAACCCCGCCGGTGTGTAAAGCAGATTGTACGCCTCGTTTGCCGCGTGCAACCGCTCGATATAATCCCAGGCGGTGCCGGCGCAAGCGAAGCGGCGGCAATCGACGGGATATTCCTGCGTACCGCCATTGTGCAGCCAGCGGCGGTTTTCCACCGGCAATGGCTCATCGCGCAGAAACAGCTGGTAGTGCAGATGATTGACCGAGGCGAAAGCACCCAGTGCGTTGTAACCGATACGTATACCCGGGAGATTACCGCGCCACTGGTCGATCAGTCGCCAGATAAACAGGTGCATGTCGCGACGATGGTACTGCGGCAGACAGGATTCACGCTCCGGCACCAACAGGCAGTGCAGATCAACAAAGGGATATTTATTGTAATACAGCGCGAAACGTTGGCCGCACGACTCACCTTCCCACAACACCTCCTGCTGCATGAAGGTCTTGTTGAAATGGAATCCATCGGCGTCGAACGGCGCCTGAATGCGGGTCATCGGCTGCTGGCTGTTACGCAAGGGCCGAAAGGCGCGCAGGTGGTTGAACTGGACCTCCCACTCGCCGGCCACGCGGCCTTCGGTCAGGCTCAACGCGTCGAACCCCATGCACACCATTTTCAGAAACACCAGCAGATCGTCGTCCGCTTCGTCGAGGCGCTCCCCCCGCCGCAGCGCTTCGCGCAAGCGCTCACTGTGCTGGCGGAACTGTTCGCGCAAACGTGTTCTCAGCGCAGTGAACATCGGCGCGGCGAAACCCGCGTTGGCAGTCACCAGAATAAACAGGTTGAGGCTGGCCGCGTCGAGCAGCGCTTCCAGGCCGCGCTCGAACCCCTGGCGAAAGGCGGCGGTCGAGGCAAACAAATCGGTATCGGCAGGTGGCATGAACGTCGACATCAGGGAACAAGCAGTCGCTCAAGGTGACAGGCGGCTTCATCGCCCCCCGGCGTCGGACAAGGACGCACGCGCATTGCGGCGAGCGCCGGCAACAGATCGGCGAAACAACCGTCGTCGAGACGTTCGGGCGCGACCGCGAGTGCGGCGCCGTGGGCCTCCAACCAGCGCAACAACGTCGGTTCTTCGGGCCAGTCGGGCCGCGGCACGTACAGCAACGGCGTCGCATTGGCCACGCACTCGGTCACCGTGCCGTAACCGCATTTTCCCAACACCGCATCACAGGACGCAATCAAATCGGTGAAAGCCAGTCCCGTGTCCTGGTAGTGGCTGACGTCCGGGTGACGCGCCTGCCAGTCGGCACTCACCAGCCAATGAATACCCTGTCCATGCGGCCATTGGTCGATAGGGAAGCGGGCCTTCACCCCACCGGGCGCCACCAGTACGATGCGCTGATCACCGACCGATCGCGGCAAACGGCGGCGCAACTGCTCCGGTTGCGCCCGCCCGGTGCCCGCGATGGGTCCCACGGCCACGCGGTTGTCCAGCCAGTCCATCGGCATGGATGGCTCGGGACACAGAAACGCCTGCGCACTGCGGTAGGCCGCCTGCATCTGTTCCAGCACCCTCGCCGCTTCCTCGCGCCCGGAAAAGTAATGACGGTAGATATCGGCCCAGTTGAGCGAGCACATGGCCACGGCGGGTATACCCGCGACAGCCGCGGCGGCCAGGGTCAAGTAGGGTACGTCGACCAGTATCAGGTCGGGATCGAGCCGGCGTAGCACCCGTGCCTGCTCCGCGACCTGTTGTTCCCAATCGTTGTGCAGGCGTCGATACGCGGCGGCGCTCGACTCGAGGTCGATGGCGAGCGCCGAATCCATCAACAGGCCAAAATCCGGCGCCTGTGCTATCTGTTCAAAATCTGATCGGATGCGCCCACGCAGGAACGCCGCCGGCAGATCGGTGTAAAGGGTTATGCGCAGATCCGGCAACCGTCCGTGCAGCGCGTTGAGGACCGGGGCGACCTGGGCGGCATGGCCGAAGCCATGCGGGGTGATGGCCGTCAACAAATGCACGAAATCGTCAGACCACTACACCAGGCCCGCCGCCTGCTGGTCGGCATGATAAGAGGAACGCACCATCGGCCCGCTGGCAACCTGGCTGAATCCGAGGTTTTCGCCGAGCTGGCGCAATTGCTCGAATTCATCCGGGTGCACGAATCGCGTCACCGGCAGATGATGCCGACTGGGCTGCAAATACTGGCCTAGCGTCAGCATGTCCACATCGTGATCGCGCAGATCGCGCATCACCTGCGCCACCTCCTCGATGGTCTCGCCCAAACCCAGCATCAGACCGGACTTCGAAGGAACTTCGGGATGTTCCCGCTTGAAATGCTGTAACAGATCGAGCGACCACTGGTAATCGGAGCCGGGGCGGGCCTGCTTGTAAAGCCGTGGTACGGTTTCCAGATTGTGATTGAAGACGTCCGGAGGCGCGGCGCGCAGAATATCCAAAGCTCGATCCCGGCGCCCGCGAAAATCCGGCACCAGGACTTCTATGCGAATCTGCGGACAGGCGGCGCGCACCGCCTGTATGCACGCCACGAAATGGCCGGCACCACCGTCGCGCAAGTCATCGCGATCCACCTATGTGATCACCACATAACGCAAACCCATCGCCTGGATCGTCCGCGCCAGATTATCCGGTTCTTCGCCATCAAGCGGATCAGGACGCCCGTGGGCCACGTCGCAGAACGGACAGCGGCGGGTACAAATGTCCCCCATGATCATGAAAGTCGCGGTACCGTGGGCAAAGCATTCGCCGAGATTCGGGCACGACGCCTCTTCACAGACGGTATGCAGCCGGTTTTCACGCAGCACGCTCTTCAACCGCTGGACCTCCGGCCCCGCCGGCGACTTGGCGCGTATCCAGGCCGGTTTGCGCAACGGCGTGTGCGTTGGCTCGACCTTGATCGGAATGCGCGCTGTTTTGGCCGCGCCACGCTGGTGTTTTTGATGCTGTTCAGACATTTGTGCTCACTTTCCGGTCTGTCCGGGTGCGTCCTGCCAGCGCAGGCTGTAATCGAAACGCGCTGCGAAATACGTCGCCCATTGGCGCCCCACTTGATCCACCGGCAGAGAGACGCCGAGATCCTTCACCTGCGTTACCGGCAGACGCGGATACCCACAGGGGTTGATGCCCGCGAACGGCGCCAGATCCATGTCCACATTCAGTGCCAGTCCATGATAACTGCAGCCACCCCTGACGCGTAAACCGAGGGCGGCGATCTTGGCGCCATCGACATAGACGCCCGGCGCATCGGCGCGCGTGTTCGCCTCGATACCGCAACTGCGCAGCCAGTCGACCACCGACAGTTCCAGCGCACTGACCAGCGTGCGTACACCAATGCTCAGCCGACGCAGATCCAGCAACACATAGGCGACCAGTTGACCGGGCCCGTGATAGGTGACCTGGCCACCGCGATCGCTATCCACCACCGGCGTCTGCTGCGGATGCAACAGATGCTCGCGCTTACCGTTCATTCCCAACGTATAGACGGGGCGATGCTGCAACAACCAGAGCTGATCGTCCGAACTCGCCGACCGAGCGCGGGTGTAGGCCTGCATTTCATGCCATACCGGCGTGTAATCGCACAATCCCAACGGCCTGACCTGTAATGCCGGGCAGTGGCCGGCGTCGGGGGCTGGCGCCGGCCTCAGATCACCATCAACAGATCTTTGCACGCCGTCAGCTCCCGGTAGAGATCATCCAACTGCCCCCGGCTGGTCGCCCGCAGGACGAAAGTCACCGACAGATAATTGCCCTCGCGGCTGGCCACGCTACGCATGGCGGCGGTATCGAAATCCGGCACGTGCCGGCGCACGATAGCCAGTGCGGTCGCCTCAAAGCCGCTGGCCGCACGCCCCATCACCTTGAGCGGGAACTCGCAGGGAAACTCCAACAGGCTGTCTTCCTCGTTCATCATGCCATGATAGAGCAAGTGGGCACAATTTACCCCGCCGGGTGATCGGGAAATGGCCGGCCTATCGCTCGCCAAACAGTTGCCGCAGACGCCGCCGTAAAGCCGGAACGGCCTGCTGCTCGAACCAGGGATTGCGTCGCAACCACAGCAGATTGCGTGGCGACGGATGCGGCATGGGAAAATAGTGCGGCAGCAATTCGCGCCAACGACGCACTGTGTCGGTAACCGTCTTACCCGCTTCAGGCACATGGTATTGTTGCGCGTAGCGCCCGACCAGCAATGTCAGCTCGACGCACGGCAGACAAGCCAGCAACCGTTGCCGCCACAAGCGCGCGCATTCCGGCCGCGGCGGCAGATCCCCCGAAGCGCCACGCCCCGGATAGCACAGGCCCATCGGGATGATCGCCACCCGGCTTTCGTCATAAAAGCTATCGGCGTCCATGTCCAGCCAGGCGCGCAACCGGTCCCCACTGGGGTCGTCCCAAGGGATGCCGCTTTTATGGACACGCGTCCCGGGGGCCTGACCGACGATCAGCAACCGGGCGGAGGCCTGCGCGCGCAACACCGGTCTGGGTGGATTGGGCAGGTGGTCGACGCAGTGTTGACACTCGCGGACTTCCCGCAGCAGCGCGGCCAAACGACGTTGGGCCTTGGCCGCCATGAGAAATTAAAGCGGCCCGTCCTCGGCACCCGACACCAGGCTGCCGGGGTCGTTGAACTGCGACAACCACTGCAACGCGGACGCTTCGTCGCGAAAGATTTTGGTAGGATAAGGAGGTTTGTGAAAGCGCATGAACAGATCACCCATCGCGCGCGTAAAAGCCGATTTGACAATGATCGCCATGGCGGAAACCAGCGCCACCACGCTTTCGCTAGACGCAAACTGCTGCGCCTCGTATTCCGCCGCCGCCACACTTTCCGCGTAGACCAGCAACGGGCACGGCTCGCGGATAAGCTCGACGTGACGCCGGTGAACCTCTTCCATCAGTTCGAGGGTCAGGTGGCAATTTTTAGGATAACGGACACGAAGAATCCGGTCCTCGCCCAACCAGACCTGGGCACCTGAATCAGACATATCCCCGTCCCTGCGGTTGCATCTGTTTTTTGTCCGTAGCCGTGGAAATAAATACCAACACCGAAATTTATTATCGTCGCAACTGTACCAACCTGGTGCACGGACCGCCAGTCAGGCGCCGGGGCGGAGCGCCTTGTGCGCATGTCCTATGCCGGTTATATCAGCAAACCAGTTGATTGAGATTGAATATTGGCAACAGTATGGCCAACACGATGATCAAAACCAAGCCCCCCATCACCAGAATGAGTATCGGCTCGAACAACCCCATGACGGCAGAAATCAGAGTTTCTATTTCGCGCTCCTGATTGACTGCCGCGCGTTCCAGCATCTGCTCGAGCTTACCGCTGGCCTCGCCGCTGGCAATCAGATGCACCGTCATCGGTGGGAAGTGGCCGCTTTTCTCCAGCGCGGCATGGATACTGGCCCCCTCCCTGACCTTGCGCGTCGCATCCTCCACCGCCTCGCGCATCGGCAGATTGGACATCACTTCCGAGGCAATACGCAGGCCGTCCAGCACCGGCACCCCGCTGGCGGTGACGATACTGAAGGTACGGGCAAAACGCCCGGAATTGATCCCTCTTTCCAGACGTCCTATCAAGGGCAGATGCAACAGCATCGCGTGGAAACGACGCTTCGGCCCGTCTTTACGCAACAGCCAGGCGGCGAAACCGACGCCGGCCGCCAGCAGAACCAGCATCAACAGACCATAGGCGCGCATGAAGTCGCTCACCGCGATCAGGCTACGCGTCAACAGCGGCAACTCCTGGCCGATATTCTCGAACACCTGTACAACCTGCGGTACCACATAGGTCATCAGACCGATCACCACGCCGATCGCCACCAGCGTCAACAACGCGGGGTAGAACAGCGCCAGCTGGATCTTCTGCTGCATCTGTTGGCGGCTCTCAGTGTAGTCGGCCAGACGTTCCAGCACCACATCGAG
Source organism: Thiogranum sp. (assembly GCA_030148775.1). Classification (GTDB taxonomy): domain Bacteria; phylum Pseudomonadota; class Gammaproteobacteria; order DSM-19610; family DSM-19610; genus Thiogranum. The sequence continues at coordinate 18,012 of JASBST010000033.1, read as the reverse complement.
ATGACCCGACTGCTCGCCGGCCGATACCGTCGTTCGATACAGCTCGGGAAAAACGTGGGGGAAGTCGCCCAGCCCGGTGGCCAGGGTGTGGCCTTCCATCACGCGCGAGCGGACCGCCAGCAACATGCTTTTGAGGCGCGCTTTTTCCGTCTGTTGATAGGTTGCCTGCAGCGATTCTTCCAGCGGCAGACCGGAACGCACCAGCGTGGCCAACTGACGCGTTATCAAGGAAAGATCAGTGGCGCTGATCCCTCGGCGCAAGCGCAAGCCGACCCCGCGGTGACTGCGCGTCTCGCGTTCAGTCGTCTCCTGGACTTCGACCGGTACCCAGACCTTGTCGCGCAACAACTGCCGCACCTGGCGGGCGGTATCGCCTTCCAGCACGCCTTTTTTTTCTTTGCCGCCATCATCGAGCGCGACATATTCGAAAGCGCCCATACGCCTGAATCCTCAGCCTTCCCGGGTAACGCGCAACACTTCTTCCAAGGTGGTCTCACCGGCCAGCACGCGCCTCCAGCCGTCGTGGCGCATACTGGTCGACGCGGCGCGGGCATGGGTCTCCAGCTCATGCTCGCCCTCGCCGTCATGGATACGGGTGCGCATTTCGTCGTCGATCTCGATGAGTTCGTAGATACCGGTCCTGCCTTTGTAGCCCAACTGATTGCATTCGCTACAACCGACAGCCCGGTACAAAGTCGGGGGATCGGTCGCGTCCTGGCCGAGCAGTTCGCAATCACCTGCCTGCGCGGTGTAGGCTTCTTTGCAGTTGTCGCACAACACACGCACCAGACGCTGCGCCAACACTGCCACCAGGCTCGACGACAGGAGAAACGGCTCCACGCCCATATCGCGCAAACGCGTCACCGCGCCAACGGCGCTGTTGGTATGCAGCGTCGAGAACACCAGATGCCCGGTCAGGCTCGCCTGGACGGCGATTTCCGCCGTCTCCAGGTCACGGATCTCGCCCACCATCACTACGTCCGGATCCTGGCGCAGGATCGCCCGCAGTCCGCGGGCGAAACTCATTTCGACCTTGGTATTGACCTGGGTCTGGCCGATGCCGTCGAGGTAATATTCGATCGGGTCCTCGACCGTCATGATATTTCGCCGCTTGTTGTTCAGCCGTTCCAAGGCCGCGTACAGGGTGGTGGTCTTACCGGAGCCGGTCGGCCCGGTTACCAGAATGATGCCGTGGGGTTTCTGAATGACGCGATCCATCACCTGCTGGTCATACTGCGCCATGCCCAGGTGGTTCAGGTCCAACCGCCCCGCCTGTTTGTCCAGCAGGCGCAAGACCACCCGTTCGCCGTGCCCGGAAGGCAGCGTCGATACACGCACGTCGACGGCACGCCCCGCCACCCGCAGAGAAATACGCCCGTCCTGCGGCAGCCGCTTTTCGGCGATATCGAGTTTCGCCATTACCTTGATACGCGAAACCAGCAACGGCGCCAGCACCCGCTGGGGCTGCAGCACCTCGCGCAACACGCCGTCGACGCGAAAGCGCACCACCAGACGGTTTTCAAACGGTTCTATATGGATATCCGAGGCGTTTTCCTTCACCGCTTCGGTCAGCAGGGCGTTGATCAAGCGGATAATCGGTGCGTCGTCTTCGCTTTCCAGCAGATCCTCCGTCTCCGGCAGCGCCTGGGCCACCTGAAACAGGTCCATATCGTCGCTGATCCCCTCCATCATCTGCATGGCTTCGTTGGAGCCCTGCTCGTAGGTCGAAGACAGAAGGCTGTTGAACTGCTCGCCGTCCACCCGGCGGAACTTCAACGGCCGATCGAGAAAGCGACGCAGTTCCGTGAGCGCCGCGGGCGTAGCATTCGGTCCGAGCACAACCTCGGCCCCGTTCTCGTCCACGTGCGTGACCAACAGGCCGTGACGCTTGGCAAACAGAAACGGCGGTCGCCGCCGCTGGCGCGAGGCCTCCGCGTCGCCGCCGGCGCCAAGGACGACAATGGTGTCCTCCTGTGCGTCAATCGCCGCCATCGGACTTCTTCTCCGCCTGCGCGGCGCCGGACGGTGTCGCTTCGAACGGCGGCGGCAGTTCCAGCAATTCGCGCATTTCGGGTAGTTCCGGTCGCGGCACATCCGGCGTGAGGAAGATGCCGTCTTCAAACGAGCGCGCCTGAACGCCACGGATCAGATTGTACTTGCTGGCCGTATAGCTGTCGGAGGTGTTCGGATCGCGCAAAATCGTCGGATGGATAAAGACCATCAGATTCGACTTGTCGACATTGCTGCCCTTGGAGCGGAACAGCGCACCGAGCAGGGGAATGTCCCCCAGCAGCGGCACCTTCTGCGCCGACTGGCGCACCCGGTCCTCGATCAGCCCGCCCAGCACCACGATCTGGCCGTCCTGGGCCAGCACATTGGTTTTGATCGACCGCTTGTTGGTGATCAAATCCGAAGCCTGGGCGTCGTTGGCGATCGAGGACACCTCCTGTTCTATCTGCAGCACCACCGCGTCGCCTTCGTTAATCTGCGGTTTGATTTTCAGGGTGATGCCGACGTCCTGGCGCTGTATGGTCTGAAACGGATTCACCGATGAACTGGCACCGCCGGTATTGGTGAACGAACCGGTCACGAACGGCACGTTCTGTCCGACCACGATCTCGGCCTCTTCATTGTCCAGCGTCACCAGCGACGGCGTGGATAGAATATTCGAATCCCCATCCGAGGCGAGCGCCTGCAGCACCGCACCGAAGCTTACGCCATCCTTGTTGAACCGCCCGGCGCCAAACAAAAGGCCCGGCGACAACGAGGGGACGGCATTGTTGACCACCGAGTTGGCGATATCCGCAAGACTGGTGCCGGCATTGGAGAAGTTGGTCCCGCCAACCGGCGCGGTCTGGCCACTGAGGTCGAATACCGCCCACTGTATGCCGAGCTGGCGCGCCTTGTTTTCCCCGACTTCGGCGATGATGGCATCGACCAGCACCTGCGCCCGACGAATATCCAGCTGCCGGATGACACTTTCCAGCGAGCGCATGAGCGAAGGCGGCGCGGTGATGACCAGCGAGTTGGTCGCCTCATCGGCGTGTATATCCAGATCCTTGTCAGCGTTGCCCGCGGCTTTGGCCTTCTTGGCCTCCTCACCCTGGGATTTCCCGACCCCCTGCAACACGTCCACCAAGTCCGCCGCTTTGGCGTACTTGAGATAAATCACCTTGGTATTGCCTTCGGCTTCCAGCGGCGTATCCAGATGCGAAATAATGGCGCGCAAACGCAGCCGGTCGGCACGGTCGCCGCCGAGCAATACGCTATTGGTCCGTTCGTCGGCCACCAGCGGTTCACCGCCGGGCGCCTTCGCCTGCCCCGCTTCGGAACGGCTTATCGCGTTGAGGATACGCACCACTTCGGCCGCCGAGGCGTGTTGCAGCCGGATGACCTCGATTTCGCTGTCACTGACCTTATCGATGCGGTGAATGATGCTGACCAGGCGGGAAACGTTTTCCGCCCGATCGGAAATAATCAGCACGTTGGTGTTCGGATACGCGGCGAGATGACCTTGTTGCGGCACCAGCGGACGCAGAATCGGCACCAATTGGGCGGCCGCCACATGATCCACCTGCACCACCCGCGTCACCATCTCATCGCCGATGCCGGGCTCCTGACTGCTGGCGTTGGGAATGCTGTCCTGCTTGGCGCTCACGTCCGGCACGATTTTCTCAACCGCGCCGCTGGGCACCACCGCAAAGCCGTGAACCTTGAGAATGGAAAGAAATACCTGATACACCTCGTCGGCGTTCATCGGACGCGAGGAGATCACTGTCACCTTGCCCTTGACGCGCGGATCGACGATAAAGTTTTTTCCGGTAACTTCGGCCACGGTACCGATCAGCGCATTGATATCGGCATCCTTGAGATTCAGCGTTATCGTCTGCGCAAACAGTGGTGCCACCCAGAACAGGCACAACAACCCGAAAAGGCGCAGCCACTGCCGGCGGTGATTACCTGGTGTTCTCACTAAGATTTGCTCCTGCATTGCGCTCAATGCCTTTTAACTGCCGCCGGCGGGTAAAACCAGGCTCAAAGAGGTTTCCTGTCCGCCCCGCAGCAGCGTCACGTTGATATTGTCGCCTTCCCCCAATGCCTGCATCGCTTGCATGCCCTTGGCTGGCGAATCGATTCGCACTCCGTTAATCGAAGTCACGATGTCTCCCGGCTTGAGCCCGAGTTCCTTGAGCGCACCGCGCTCACGACCGGCCTGCAGGCGAAAACCGATGAATTTGCCGCCGGCACGGGCGGTCGTGGCGCGCACGTAATTCAGAAACGAGGCCGGATTGCGCTTGATCTCGTTGCGATAGCGCGTGAAGGCCGCGGCACGCCCGGCATCGGCGCCACGCTGCGCCGTGGGCGCCCCCCGCCGGGCGCCCGAGGAAGCGCCCTGCGGCGAGGCCAACTCACGGGGCAAGCGCAGCGTCTCATAACGGCCGTTGCGCTCCAGGATGATCCGATCGGCGTAGATCTCTTTCAGACTCGCGTTCCCGGGCAGTGTATCACCGACCGAATAGTGCTCCTCCTGCCCGCGCGGATCGCCGACGATGGCGCGGGCCTCGGCCGGATCGTCGCTGGCGAATACGCCACGCAAGGTCAATTTCAAATTGGTGTCGGGCGCGTCGGCGATAACCGGCTTTTCCACCGGCTCCTGCCCGGCGACGCCAAAAACGTGCCAGGCGGCGATCTGTTGTTCATCGATCTGCTGTCGCGGTCGCTGGATCGCCGCGGGCGGGCGCAGCGGCTGGCGCATTTCGACAGCGGGCCCGGTCGCCGGCAGCAGTTGCCAGCCCAGCCCCGCCAGCAACCAGGCCAGCCAGATCACCAACACTATATTGACCGCGCGCGCCACCTGCGCACTGCGTTCGGGACGCAGCCAATTGTGTACAGCGGACGGGAAAGTGAGACTGACCATGGCGTTGATTTTTCGGCTTTAGAGGATCCCTGAAGAAGTAAACGCGACCAATTGGCAAATAACTTAAATACCTGACACTAATCCATTATTTTACAGCATTTTGTGATTGTAGCCGAATTTGCCTGTGGCGTCTTGAAAGCGCGAACCGGTCGCCGGCGTGGCTCCTACAAGGGCTGGCCCCGAGAACCGTCCGGGGCGCTTTGCGGCGCCCGGGCGATGCGCCACGGAAAGCGGCTGGAAAGGCAACGGCATCGGTCGGCCCGGGAATCCCGGTTGACGGCTCCGGCTTAAGACGCACGCGACCGGCTGGAGCGGCGCTTAGCCCCCGATCCGCGGCCCCGCTCGGGGCCGTCACGGCGCCCGGGCGGTTTTCGCTTCGGCCGGGCGACCGGGGGCGCGGGCGCCACCAGCAGATCGTCGCTGACGGGATCCACCGGTATCGACTCGCCGATATAGGCCTCGATCTCCGGGAGCGAATAGACGAAGCGTTCGCAGGCGAAGCTGATGGCATCGCCCTCGGCACCCAGGCGCGCCGTCCTGCCGATGCGGTGCACATAGTCCTCGGCGTCCTGAGGCAGGTCATAATTGAACACGTGGCTGACATCGGGAATGTGCAGGCCGCGGGCCGCCACGTCGGTGGCCACAAGAATGCCTAGGTCGCCGTCCTGGAAGTTCTTGAGCAGAGACTGGCGCTTTTTCTGCGGCACGTCGCCCGACAGAATCGCCGCCTTGAAACCGTTGCCCTCGAGATAACTCCAGACCTTTTCCCCATCCCTTTTGGTGTTCACGAATACGATCGTGCGCCGGGCCTCAATGCGTTTCAGCAGCCCCAGCAGTAACGGTATCTTGTCTTCGTTGGCCGTATGGTAAAGCACTTGCCTGACCTGCCTCGCGGTCACCTGCTCGGGCTCAACCTGGACGTGCTGCGGATTGTTCATGTGCTCGTAGGCAAGCTCGTTCACCCGCAGCGACAGGGTTGCCGAAAACAACAATCCCAGCCGCTCGGGGGGCGGCGGACAACGGCGCAACAAAAAACGCACATCCTTGATGAAACCCAGATCGAACATCCGGTCCGCCTCGTCCAGCACCACCACCTGGGCTCGGCGCAAATCGAAAACATGTTGCTTGAAATAATCGATGATGCGCCCCGGCGTGCCGATCAGGATATCCACGCCGTCGACGAGCTGTTGCCGTTGCTTGTCATAATCGGTACCGCCGTAGGCCAGCCCCAGGCGCAAACCGGTATACTGCCCCAGCTTTGTTGCGTCCCGATGAATCTGGATGGCCAACTCACGCGTCGGCGCGAGAATCAGTGCGCGCACCTGATTGGGCTTGCGCGCGCTGTCGGCGGGATGGCGCAACAGATGATTGAAGGTCGCGATCAGGAAAGCGGCGGTCTTGCCGGTGCCGGTTTGCGCCTGACCGGCGACGTCGGTACCGGCCAGCGTCAGTGGCAGGGTTTTTTCCTGGATCGGGGTGCAGGCCAAAAAGCCTGCCTCTTCAATGCCTTGAACAATTTCCGCCGGCAATCCGAAGGCGGCGAAGCTACGCTTTGTGGTTACATTTTCTGTCATGGGTGCGAAGCATAACCAATTTATCAAGATTATTCTCAGCTTTAGACTTGCAATTGAGTGGCTTTTGGGCTGAAATTAGTCATACTGTGGTCAGTTACCCGGTGGCCGAACAAAGGCCAGAGGTGAAACCGGTGGATCGGCCGCAGTAAAGTCTGACAAGGCCCGCGTTTTTATATTGCACCCCCGTTTCCTTAGTTCAAACTGTTCTATACCAAAGTGGTCAGGAGGCCCGCAGCGTGAGCGATAACATCGTTTATTTGACCGACGACTCTTTTCAGAATGAAGTACTAGAATCTTCCGAGCCTGTATTGGTGGACTACTGGGCCGAATGGTGTGGACCGTGCAAAATGATCGCCCCCATCCTCACGGAAATTGCCAGTGAATATCAGGGGAAGATCAAGGTTGCCAAGCTGAATATCGACGAGAACCCGCAAACGCCACCCAAATACGGCATTCGCGGCATACCCACGCTGATGCTGTTCAAGGGCGGCAATGTCGAGGCCACCAAAGTCGGCGCGTTGTCCAAGTCGCAACTGACCGCGTTCATTGACACGAATCTGTAAGCGACGCCGCAAGCGGCGCGCTAATTTATAACCCGGAGGCATGGAGCTGATCCTGAGCACCTGAAGCGACCTACGCCGCTGCAATAGCGGCGTATCGATCAACCACCGCCGCTTGGCGGTGCCGTTCCCCCCTAACACTAAACGATATCAACGACTATGAATCTGACCGAACTGAAACAAAAACCGGCATCCGAACTGATCAACATCGCCCAGGGCATGGGCATCGAGGGCGCGCGTTCGCGCAAACAGGATGTCATTTTTTCAATACTCAAATCGCACGCCAAGAGCGGTGAAGATATTTTTGGGGACGGTGTCCTGGAGATACTGCAGGACGGTTTCGGCTTCCTGCGTTCGGCCGACAGTTCCTATCTGGCCGGTCCCGACGACATCTATGTTTCACCCAGCCAGATTCGTCGTTTCGGCCTGCGCACCGGCGACACCGTGGCCGGCAAGATACGGCCGCCGAAAGAGGGTGAACGCTATTTCGCCCTGCTCAAGGTCAACGAGATCAATTACGAAAAACCCGAACAGGCCAAGGGCAAGGTGCTGTTCGAAAACCTGACGCCTCTGCATCCCAACGAACGCCTGAAACTGGAACTGGGCAACGGCAGCACGGAAGACATCACCGCACGTGTCATCGACCTCGCCTCCCCTATCGGCAAAGGCCAACGCGGGCTGATCGTATCACCGCCCAAAGCCGGCAAGACCATGCTGCTGCAGAACGTGGCGCAGTCGATTACCGCCAACCACCCCGAGTGCTACCTGATCGTACTGCTGATCGACGAGCGTCCGGAGGAAGTCACCGAAATGGCCCGCTCCGTGCGCGGCGAGGTGGTCTCTTCGACCTTCGACGAACCCGCCAGCCGTCACGTACAAGTGGCGGAAATGGTCATCGAAAAAGCCAAACGTCTGGTGGAGCACAAGCGCGATGTGGTCATTCTGCTGGATTCCATCACCCGCCTGGGCCGCGCCTATAACACGGTCGTGCCTTCGTCGGGCAAGGTGCTCACCGGCGGCGTCGACGCCAATGCGCTGCACCGCCCCAAACGTTTCTTCGGCGCGGCCCGCAATATCGAGGAAGGCGGTTCGCTGACCATCATCGCCACCGCGCTGGTGGACACCGGGTCGCGCATGGACGACGTGATCTACGAAGAGTTCAAGGGCACCGGCAATATGGAAATCCATCTGGATCGCAAGATCGCCGAAAAACGCGTGTTCCCGGCCATCAACATCAATCGTTCGGGTACGCGGCGCGAGGAGTTGCTGACCAACGTCGACGAGCTGCAAAAGGTGTGGATCCTGCGCAAACTGCTGCATCCGATGGAAGACATAGCCGCCATGGAATTTCTTCTCGATCGTCTCAAAGACAGCAAGACCAACAACGAATTCTTCGATTCGATGAAGCGCTGACGCGCGCCTCAGCACGAGTCGCGATGCCGTTCCTTCAGTTGCGCGTAATGGGCGGCGGAGTATTTTAGAAAACGTTTCTCGATCCCGGTCAAGGCCCGCACCTGCCGCGCCGGGCTGCCCACATACAGGTAACCGCCCACAAGATCCTTGTTGGGCGGCACCAACGCGCCCGCGCCGACCATGGCACCGGCACGGATCACCGCGCCGTCCAGGATCACCGCTCCCATCCCGATCAGACAGAGGTCTTCCACGGTGCAGGCGTGCAGAACCACGTTGTGCCCGACGGTCACCTCGTCGCCGACCACCAGTGGCGCTCCGCCGGGGGCAAACTCGCTGTCATGGGTGACGTGCAGAACCGAGCCGTCCTGTATGTTGCTGCGTTCGCCGATGACGATGCTGTTGATGTCGCCGCGTACCACCGCCATCGGCCAGATCGAGCTGTCCGCGCCGATACTGACATCTCCGCACACCAGCGCTGACTCATCGACATAGGCCGAGGCATGAACCTGCGGGAGCCTACCTTCGAACGGGCGGATCGGCATGCCTGATCAGAGCCGGTAGGCCGTTCCCGTCATCACACGCGAGGCCAACTTCATCAGCTGGCGTACCGGGCGCGGCAGGTCCGCGCCGCCGGCATCGCGCGCATCGGCGCCGTGGCGGGCCTCGTCGCTTTTCATCTGCTCGATGATGGCGCGGCTCTTGCCATCGCGGGGAGAAATACGCGCCAAATGACCGTCCAGGTGCTGGCCGACCTGCTTTTCCGTCTCGGCGACAAATCCCAGACTCCACTTGTCGCCCACGGCACCGGCCGCCGCGCCGATGGCGAAGGAACCCAGGTACCAGAGGGGATTGAGCAGACTGACGCGCCCGCCCAGTTCGTCGACCCGGTGCTGGCACCAGTCGAGGTGATCGTTTTCCTCCTCGGCGGCGCGCTGCATGCGTCCCCGCACGCTGGTCCGCCGGGCCGTCAACGCCTGTCCCTGATAAAGCGCCTGGGCCGCCACCTCGCCGGCATGATTGACCCGCATGAGACGCATCGACCGGGTTTTTTCCGTCGGGTCCAGCTCGTCTTCCGCGCGCCCCTCGGCGGGGTTCGGACGTCCGGTGACCAGGGGTTTACCCGCCAGTGTGCGCACCGCCTGATCAATGTTGATAATCAGGCGATCGAGCGGGTTATAGTGTCTCTTTTCCATACCCACAGTGTGCTCAAGCCGCGTCACGGTTGCAACATCCGCGGGACAATGCCGCGCAACCCAACGCTCCCCGGTTCGCTCACTTGTTCTTCGGCAGAATATTCCCGTAGAAAATTTCCATGATTTCATGTTCGACCTGCCGACTGATCCGGCGCTTCTCCGCGCTGGTCAGCGCCTCTTCGCCGACACCGAAAAGATAATCGTTCAGTTTCAAATCCTTCAGGCACATTTTCGTGTGAAAAATATTCTCCTGATAGACGTTCACATCGATCATCTGGTAGCGGTCGCGGGTATCGCGGGAAATGAAGTTCTGGATCGAGCTGATCTCGTGGTCGATGAAATGCTTGCGTCCACGCACATTGCGGGTGAAGCCGCGCACACGGTAATCCATGATAACGATGTCCGACTCGAAGCTGTGGATCAGATAATTCAACGCTTTCAAGGGCGAGATAACACCGCAGGTGGACACATCGATGTCGGCGCGGAAGGTGCTGATGCCGTTGTCCGGGTGGCTCTCGGGATAAGTGTGCACGGTGACGTGGCTTTTATCCAGGTGGCCGACGACGGCCTCGGGCAGCGGTCCGGGGCCGGCGTCGTTGGCCAGCTCGGGCGATCCGATCTGCTCCTCGGAGATCAGCATGGTGACGCTGGCGCCCTGCGGATCATAGTCCTGGCGGGCGATATTGAGGATATTGGCGCCGATGATGTCGCACACGTCGGTGAGAATCTGCGTCAGCCGCTCGGCATTATAGGCCTCGTCGATGTACTCGATGTACTCCCGCCGGTGCTCCGGCAGATTGGCGTAACAGATATCGTAAATGTTGAAACTCAGCGATTTGGTGAGATTGTTGAACCCCTGCAGCTTGAGTCGCTTCAGCGAAGAATTGATGGGCATGGCCGTATTCCTAGCGAGTCACGATGGGCGGGTGGAAAATCATCTGCACTGTCACGCCCTCAGGACCGACACAGTAAAAGCTACGGGCGCCGTCGCGATGGGTGCGCGGCTCGGATTTCAATTCGACGTCGTGAGCGCGCAGAAATTCATACCAATCATCCACATCCTGCGCGGTCCGCAGGATGAAGCCGATGTGATCGAGCATCTGCGCGGGACCAGACAAGACGCGCGTGCTCCGGTGCAGCGCCAGATTGTCGTTGCCCGAGGTCAAATAAACGTTGTCCGGGTCCGGGCGCCACTCCACCTGCATACCGAGCAAATCCACGTAAAATCGCTCGGCCGCCTCGAGATCGGTGACGTACAGAGCGACGTGGCGCAATCCCGCGGTGGCTGCCGGTCGTTGCAAGTCAGGCCTCCCGGATTTCAAAATCGTGGGTGATTTCGGCCGTTTTTCCCAACATAAGGGAGGCCGAACAATATTTTTCCGCCGACAACGACACCGCGCGCGCCACGCGCGATTCATCCAGGCCGGTGCCGGTGACAATAAAATGCACATGAATCCGGGTGAAAACCTTCGGACTTTCCTCGGCGCGCTCGGCCTGCAGCTCGGCCACGCAGTCGCTGACGGGCTGTCGCGACTTTTTCAGAATGCTCACCACGTCGAAAGCAGTACAGCCACCCATACCGAGCAACAGCATCTCCATCGGCCGGACGCCAAGATTTCGTCCACCCTGTTCCGGCGGGCCGTCCATCACCAGCGCGTGGCCGCTGCCGGACTCGCCGAGAAAAGTCGCGTCCTGAACCCACTTTATGCGTGCCTGCATGGCCTGCCCTCACCGAAAATATGAGACACCCGTCACAATTCTGCCTGGCCCGTAGTTTGCATAAGCTAATGAAACCCGCCTACCCAACGCTATAACCGGGACAAGGGCCAGCGAAGGTACAGTCGAATGCTGCCAAATACAATACCCGCCAGAACACCCGTTAAGCCGGCGTCATCTATCGATAAATTTCTCGAACACTGCCACCGGCGCAGATACCCGTCGAAGAGTGTGATTATCTATGCCGGGGATCAACCCGACGTGTTGTACTACATCGTCGAAGGCTCGGTCACCGTGCTGATTGAGGACGAGGACGGCCACGAAATTGTCCTCGCCTATCTCAACCCGGGCGACTTTTTCGGCGAGATGGGCCTGTTCGGCGAAAACAGCAACCGCAGCGCCTGGATCCGCACCCGCACGCAATGCGAGTTGGCTGAAATCAGTTACAGCCGCTACCGCCAGCTGGCGGAGGACGACCCGGGCATTCTGTTCGCCCTGGCCGGACAAATGGCCACCCGTCTGCGCAACACCAGCCGCAAAGTGAGCGATCTGGCGTTTCTGGACGTCACCGGGCGGGTAGCGCGTGCTCTGCTGGATCTGTGCAAGCAACCCGATGCCATGACCCACCCCGACGGGATGCAAATCAAGATCACCCGTCAGGAGATCGGCCGCATTGTCGGCTGCTCGCGCGAGATGGTAGGCCGGGTGCTCAAATCACTCGAGGAACAGGGCCTGATCTCCGCCAAGGGCAAGACCATGGTGGTGTTTGGCACCCGCTGAATCGCGGGCCTCAGCTGCCAAACAACTCGGCGAGCTTTTCACCCGGCTCGTCGGCCCGCATGAAGGCCTCGCCCACCAGAAACGCATGCACACCCCGTCGCCGCATGAGCGCAACGTCCTGGCGGGTGTGAATGCCACTCTCGGTGACCAGTAAACGATCTTCGGGAAAGCCGTCGATCAGATCCAGCGTGGTCGCCAGTCGGGTTTCGAAGCTGCGCAGATTGCGGTTATTGACGCCGATCAGCCGCGCCGCTGTCGCCAGCGCCCTACGCATCTCCGCCGCGTCATGGACTTCGACCAACACATCCAGGTTCAGCACCCCCGCCAAATCCAGCAGTTCGGCGAGTCTGGTGTCATCCAGCGCCGCGACGATCAGCAGAATACAATCGGCGCCCAGTGCCCGGGCTTCGTAGACCTGGTAGGGATCGATCACGAAATCCTTGCGCAAGACGGGCAGCGCGCAGGCCTCACGCGCCTGCTGCAGGTACGCGTCGGCTCCCTGAAAGAAATCGACATCCGTCAGCACCGACAAACATCCGGCGCCCCCCTGCTCATAGCTCCGAGCAATGGCCGCCGGATCGAAGCGCTCGCGCAGCACACCTTTGCTCGGCGAGGCTTTTTTAATTTCGGCGATCACCGCCGCGTCTCCGGCCACCAGACGGGCACGCAACGCCGCGAGGAAGCCCCGTGGTGGATCGGCACGGGTTGCCGCCTGCTTCAGCACGTCCAAGGGCACACGCGCGGCGCGCGCGGCGACCTCTTCGGCCTTGCGCGCCAGAATCGTTTGCAGAATATCCCCGGGCGCACTCATCGGAAGCTGTTACTCGCCTCAATCAAGCGCTGAAATTTTTCCGCCGCCGCGCCCGAACTCAACGCCTCGCGGGCCTGCTGCACACCGTCTTCGAGCGTATCGGCCAGTCCGGCCACATAGATGGCCGCGGCGGCGTTCAACAGCACGATATCACGCGCCGGACCCGGGGTATCGGCGAAAACCGCGCGAATTACCGCCAGACTCTGCCCGGCGTCGGCCACCCCGAGCGCCGCAACATCGCCCCGCGCCATGCCGAACTGCTCGGGCGTGACGCTGTAACAGCGGATTTCGCCGCCCTTGAGCTCCGCCACCCGTGTGGCGGCGCCAATACTGATTTCGTCCAGGCCATCCTCGGCGTGCACCACCATGACGTGACGGCTGCCCAGCCTGGCCAACACCTGCGCGAGCGGATTCAGCCAATAACTGTTGAACACGCCCAGGACCTGATTGGGGGCAGCCGCGGGATTGGTCAACGGCCCGAGCAGATTGAATAAAGTCCGCACGCCCATTTCTCGGCGCGGGCCGATGGCATGCTTCATGGCGCTGTGATGGCGTGGCGCGAACAGAAAACCGACCCCAATAGACTGCACGCAGTGCGCCACCTGTTGCGCATCGAGTTCCAAATTAACGCCCGCGGTCTCCAACACATCGGCACTACCGCAACTGGAAGAAACCGAGCGGTTGCCGTGCTTGGCCACCTGCGCTCCGGCGGCGGCCGTGACGATGGCGCTGGCCGTGGAGATGTTGAAAGTACTGGCGCCGTCGCCACCGGTGCCACAGGTGTCGACCAGATGCTCGCCGCTGACCGGCACGGGCGTGGCCAGCTCGCGCATCACGCGGGCGGCCGCGCTGATCTCGTCGACCGTCTCGCCCTTCATGCGCAAGCCCACCAGAAAGCCACCGATCTGGGCCGCCGTGGCCTCACCGGTCATGATCAACCGCATCACGTCGAGCATCTCCGCTTCGCTGAGATCGCGGCGTTCGATGACACTACGCAAAGCGGTTTGCATGTCCACAGCTGACTCCGTAATAACTAGGGGCGCGCGACGCCCGCGGATTCAAGAAAATTTTTCAGCATGGCGTGACCATGCTGCGTAAGAATGGACTCGGGATGAAACTGCACACCCTCCACCGCCAGCTCGCGGTGGCGTACACCCATGATTTCGTCGACATTCCCGTCGGCGTCCAGCGTCCAGGCCGTCACTTCGAGGCATGCCGGCAAGCTCTGCTTCTCGATCACCAGCGAATGATAACGGGTAGCCTCCAGCGGGCTGTGAAGACCGCTGAACACGCTGGTGTCGCCATGATGAATCAACGAGGTTTTTCCATGCATTATCTCGCCTGCGTGGACGATACGCCCGCCAAAAGCCTGCCCAATACTCTGGTGGCCGAGGCAGACCCCCAGAATGGGAATGCGGCCGGCAAACAGCCTGATCACCTGCAGCGAGATGCCGGCCTCGTTGGGCGTGCACGGACCGGGCGATATGACAATGCGTTCGGGCGCCATGCGCTCGATATCCTCGAGCGTGAGCTCGTCGTTGCGCGACACCCGCATCTCCACACCCAACTCCCCGAAATATTGCACCAGGTTGTAGGTGAACGAATCGTAATTGTCGATCATCAATAGCATCGATGGTCTACCGGTACCTGTTTTGGCCGCGTGGGCCCTGACGCCAACATTATTCCGCAAATACGCGCGCTCTGCACATCAACCAAGATGCAAGCGCCGGTCCAGATGGTCAGCCAGCCGCAGACTCAACTGCACGATAGTGAACGTCGGATTGACGTGACTGGAAGTGGGAAACACGCTGCTGCCGCCAATATAAAGGTTGTCGACACCGAAGACGCGCAGATTTTCATCCACCACTCCCTCTTTGGACGAGCTCGCCATGCGCGTGGTACCCATGTGGTGGAACCCGGCCACCTCGTCATGATGAGTATCGGGGAAACTGAGCGAGGTATCCAGCAGCCACTCCGGCAGCTTCACCCGCCCCAGGTCTTTCTGCGCCATGACCCGACCAACCTCCAGCGCACTTTGCCGCAGGGTGTTCTTATCCTGTTCGCTCAGTTGCCAACTGACATCCACCCGCCGCAAACCGAACTGGTCGACCTCCTCGCCCAGCGAGACCCGACTGGCCGGATTCGGCTTCTGCTCCGCCGCGGTTCGGAAAACCATATCATACGGACAGTTGACGTGACCGTCGCTGTCCACCGCCTCGGACAGCGACAGCAAGGCATCCGATTCGCAGACGAAGCGCCTCAGGCGACGCTTGAACGAGTACTTGTCGGGATTGGAATAAAATCCCGAGGTCGGTATGAAACGGGCACCGAAGCTTAAAATCCCGCGGAGATCCTGAAAATCGCGGCGCGGCTCGTAGTAGGCCACGGGCAGCGAACCCGGTTTCGCCCGAGTATAAGGTGAAATTTTCGCGTTTTCATGATTGATAATGGCCGTGGCGACAACAAAATGCGGATGTTCCATAAAAAACCGCCCGACCAGATCGGCGCCGTTGCCGATACCCGTCGCGATCTGACGATTGGCGTTGAGCAAAGTGCGGGCATTTTCGATACCACCGTGGCAAATCGAGAAACATGTGGCCCTGGCAGTCAAAGTGTTCCCCTCGTAATCGGACACTTGCAATGCCTTGATCCGGCCGCCGTCCTCGGTAAGCACGATATCCACCACATTGGCATTCAATAGCGCCGTAATGTTTTCGCTCGCCTCGATAGCTCGCAGATATTTGTTTTTGAAGCGTGTCGGCGGATCGCTGTAGCCAAAATCCAGCTTCTGTAGGTGGGCGTCCTGGTGCTGAACGCCCAGGTAATCGGGCGCCGGAAGGAACTTCACATCCAGAATACCGATCGTTTCCTGCCTGTAGGGATCAAGATCGGCCTTCTCTATCGGCCATCCGCTATGCGGCACATAGGAACGCTGCGCGAAATCCCTTGCCTCCAGCGCGTGACACATCCCGCCCCAATGGTTTGAGGTGCCACCGAAGAAACGTTGCCGGCTCACATTGCAGGCGAAGTAATCCTGCCCGGAATTCGTGCCTTTGTAAACGTCGTTGGAACGCGGATCAAAATGCAGATCGCCGGCTTCGAGCAGCAGCACCCGATGCTTTCTGGCGGCCAGCTTGAGGGCCAGTGTGATCCCGGCCGGGCCGGTGCCACTGATGCAGATGTCGTACGACTGTTTAAGCGCCGATGCTTTGTCTTCATGCGACCGGAACAGCATGTCAGCGCCGTCGCGGAAAAATTTCGGCCAGATCCTCCTGGCGTAACACACAACCATTATAAAGGCGGAGCCTCTGCCCGTCGTTTACTTCGGCCAGTGATTTCCGCCGGTTGAAAGCAGCAAAAACGGTAACCGGGAGTAAAGCCCCCAATTTTGCGAAGAGCAAGAGAAAGTGGCGTCTGGACGGCATCGGATGATCCTTTTCTCGACCTAGATTCCCAGAAAGCGGCAATTATACCAATTGTTTAAATCGGCCCGGCACCAGCCGGACCAACAGTAGTATTACCGAACCGGCAGCATAAATATAAACATAATCAATGTCGGCCGCCATCCAGACCCGCCTGCGCCAGGCTCACGGCACGGAAAATCGCGCGTCCCTTGTTCATCGTTTCCTCCCACTCGTTATCGGCAACCGAATCGGCGACGATGCCCGCTCCGGCCTGAATGCTCAGGGTTCCGTCACGGATCACGGCGGTACGGATCGCAATGGCGGTATCCATGTTGCCGCTCCAGGACAGGTAACCGACCGCGCTGGCGTAGACGCCTCGTTTGACCGGTTCCAGCTCATCGATGATCTCCATCGCCCGGATTTTGGGTGCACCGCTGACGGTTCCGGCGGGAAAAGTGGCGCGCAACACGTCGACGGCGGTCAGGCCCTCGCGGATGCGGCCGGTGACATTGGATACAATATGCATGACATGCGAGTAACGTTCGACCACCATCCGCTCGGTCAACTCGACGCTGCCGACACGGCTGACGCGGCCGGCGTCGTTACGCCCGAGGTCTATCAACATCAAATGCTCGGCCAGTTCCTTGGGGTCCGATAACAGCTCTTTCTCCAGCGCCATGTCCTGTGCCTCGTCGCGCCCGCGCGGCCGGGTACCGGCAATCGGCCGCACAGTAACCACGCCGTCTTCCAGGCGCACCAGGATTTCCGGCGACGAGCCGACGATATGAAAATCGTCCAGGTCGAGGTAGAACATGTAGGGCGACGGATTGAGGCTGCGCAACGCACGGTACAAATCCAGCGGCGGGGCCTGATAGGGAATCGAAAGCCGTTGCGACAGCACCACTTGCATGGCGTCGCCTTCGACAATGTATGCCTTTACCCGCTCGACCGCGGCCTTGAAACCCGCCTGCGTGAACCCGGAGACGAAATCCTGTTCGCCCACCTCCCGCGACTGCGCCAGCGCGCCGGGTATCGTCACCGGTCGCCGCAACCGATCCATCAACTCAGCGAGCCGGGTCTGGCCCCACTCCCAGGCATCGGGCCGATCGGCGTCGACATGAACAATCAACTGGAGTTTGCCGCTGAGATTGTCGAAGACCACCACCTCGTCGGACACCATCAATAGCATGTCGGGCGTCCCCAAGGGGTCCGGCTTGTCCTGGCGCCTCAGCCGGGCTTCGACATAGCGCACCGTATCGTACCCGAAATAACCCACCAGGCCGCCGGCAAAGCGCGGCATGCCATCAGGCTCGGCAACGCGGAAGCGCTGTTGGAATGCTTCCAGCCATTGCAACGGGTCGGTCGCGGTGAGCGACTCCACGCAAGCCCCGTCCTTCCAGAGCTCGACCCGCTCGCCATAGACACGCACCACCTGCCGGCATGGCAGACCGATAATCGAATAGCGGCCCCACTTCTCACCACCCTGGACGGACTCGAAAAGATAGGAATAAGCGCCGTCGGCCAGCTTGAGATAGGTACTTAGCGGCGTGTCGAGGTCGGCCAGCACCTCGCGCGTGACCGGGATACGGTTATAGCCTTGAGCGGCCAGTTGCTTGAATTGTTCGGGGGTCATGATCCTCACC
>JASBST010000029.1 GCA_030148775.1 Thiogranum sp. | reverse complement strand
ATCTTCCAGCTCAAGGCCAGCGCCGTCGATGGCGGACCGGCTCCGGCGCGCCCGGACAAGTTGGATGTGTCGGATGAGTATTTCCAGGGACCCGGTACACAGACCGGTCCAGAACGCGGCGCGCCGGCTGACTGACCCGCAGGGCGCCGCAAGCAAACACAGGTGTATTTATGGCAACAGAAAACATAATCCCGGGCCTTCGCGCGATCAGCCGTCAGGGGCTTGGCGCGCCGGTGCTGATGGGGATGATGTTGGCGATGTTGATCGTTCCGCTGCCGCCGTTTGCGTTGGATATGTTTTTCACGTTCAACATCACCTTGTCTTTGGTGGTGCTGATGGTGGCCATCTATTCGCTGCGACCCCTGGATTTCGGCATTTTCCCGACGGTATTGCTGGTCACGACCCTGTTGCGCCTGGCCTTGAATGTGGCCTCGACGCGGGTGGTATTGCTCAACGGGCATACAGGAACCGGATCCGCGGGCAAAGTGATCGAGTCATTCGGCGAATTCGTCGTTGGCGGTAATTACGCCGTCGGTCTGGTCGTGTTCGGAATTCTGGTGATTATAAACTTCGTGGTGGTCACCAAGGGCGCGGGACGGGTGTCCGAAGTCAGCGCCCGTTTCACCCTGGATGCCATGCCGGGTAAACAGATGGCGATCGACGCCGATCTCAACGCCGGCCTGATTACCCAGGACGAGGCGCGGGCGAGGCGCGAGGATATTTCCCGCGAAGCCGACTTCTACGGTGCCATGGACGGTGCCAGCAAGTTTGTCCGCGGCGATGCGATCGCCGGAATTCTGATCCTCTTTATCAATATCATCGGCGGCCTGGCCATCGGCACCTTGCAGTTCGGATTGAATATCGGCGATGCCATGCATAATTATACGTTGCTCACCATCGGCGACGGACTGGTGGCGCAGATACCCTCTTTGGTGCTCTCGTCGGCGACCGCGATCATCGTCACCCGCGTATCCAGCGAGAACAAGATGTCCGAGCAGGTCTTCGAGCAAATGTTCGGCAACCCGATGGTGCTGGCGGTTTCCGGCGGGATTATCGGTTTTATGGGGCTGATTCCAGGCATGCCCAATCTGGCCTTCCTCACCCTCGCCGCCGCCGCCGGCGGCGGGGCCTACTTCACCTGGAAACGCCAGCAGCAGCCGGCGTTGCCGTCGGAAGAACCCGCTGCCGAGGAGCCGGAGCCGGCCGAGACACGCGACTTGAGTTGGGACGATGTCGGCGCGGTCGATATCATCGGGCTCGAAGTAGGTTACCGCCTGATACCGTTGGTAGACCGTTCCCAGGGCGGCCAGATGATGGATCGGATCAAGGGGGTGCGCAAAAAGCTGTCCCAGGAGCTCGGTTTTCTTATCCAGCCTGTGCACATTCGCGACAACCTTGAGCTGTCGCCGAACGCTTATCGGATTCTGCTGATGGGTGTGCCGGTGGGGGAAGCGGAAATCTATCCGGACCGTGATCTGGCGATCAATCCCGGGCGGGTCTACGGGACGCTGCAGGGAATCGAAACCCAGGATCCGGCGTTCGGCCTGCCGGCGGTGTGGATCCCGTCGGCGGAGTGCGACAACGCCCGCACGCTGGGTTACACGGTGGTCGATTCGAGTACCGTGGTGGCCACGCATTTGAGCGAGTTGCTGCAATCGCACGCCCACGAGCTGATCGGCCACGAAGAGGTCCAACAGCTACTGGATGTGCTCGCCAAGAACACCCCGAAACTGGTGGAGGATCTGGTGCCGAAGACCTTGTCCATCGGTGTGGTGCTGCGGGTGCTGCAGAACCTTCTCGAAGAGCGTATTCCGATCCGCGACATGCGTACGATCGCCGAAACCCTGGCCGAGACCGGCGCTCGGAGTCAAGATCCCGGCGCTTTTACGGCCGCGGTGCGGGTATCCTTGGGGCGCTCAATTATCCAGCATATCAATGGGATGGAGAGCGAGGTTCCGGTTATCACGCTGGATCCTTCTCTGGAACAGTTATTGCAATCGTCGATTCAGGCAGTCTCCGAGGGCGGCGCCGGAATCGAACCCGGTCTCGCGGAACGCATGCACCGTTCCCTGGCCGAGAGCGCCCAGCGGCAGGAAGCCGCGGGGCAACCGGCCATCCTGCTGGTGACACCGCCGCTTCGGCCCTGGTTGGCGAAGCTGGTGCGCCACAGCATTCCGATGCTGCGGATACTGGCCTACAACGAAATACCGGACAACAAGCAGATCAAAGTGGTTGCCAATATTGGCACAGATGCGCCGAGTCTCGGTGTACAGAACGACAGGAGCCCAGCGGCATGATGACCGCGTTGAACAATAAGGGAACAGGCCTGGACGCTTTATCGACCAGCGGGGTGTGGCAATGAAAGTGAAACGCTTCTTTGCGCCGGACATGCGTCAGGCGATCAAACGGGTACGCGACGAACAGGGTCCCGATGCGGTCATACTCTCCAATCGACAGGTCGAGGGCGGTATCGAGATTATCGCGGCGACCGATTACGACGAGTCGGTTTTCGACGCCGGCGCCGGCGCGGAGCCGGCGCCTGCGCCAACCCCTCCCGCGTCGGCGAGAAAGGACGCGGAAACGACTGATGTAAGCGAATCGGTCACCCGCGCCTCGACCCATCAACGCACCCGCTTGCCGGCCGACTGGGTGCAGGATCCCGCCATCGTCTCCATGCGGGAGGAGATCCGTCAGCTGCGCGGTCTGCTGGAAAACCAGTTGGCGCACCTTGCCTGGAGCGACCACGAACGCCGAGCGCCGCTGCATACCGACGTGATGCGCCGGCTGAGTGCCATGGAACTCGACGCCGCGCTGGTGGAGAAAGTGTCCGCGCCCGCGCTGCGGGCCCGCGACGGCGAACAAGCCTGGCAACTGGCGTTGGCGGAACTCGCCGCCACGCTGCCCGTTGCCGACAATGATTTTCTCGACCGGGGCGGCGTTGTCGCACTGGTCGGCTCCACGGGTGTGGGAAAAACCACCAGTATCGCCAAACTGGCCGCGCGCTGCGTGCTGCGACACGGCCGTCGTCACGTCGCCCTAGTGACCACCGACAGTTATCGCATCGGGGCCCACGAACAACTCATCACCTATGGACGCCTCCTCGGCGTGCCGGTACAGGTGGCTTCCGATCATAAGGAATTGCGCTCCATTCTGAACAGTCTGGCCGACAAACGGCTGGTACTGATCGATACCGCCGGCATGAGCCAGCGGGACGTGCGCCTGACCGAGCAGTTCTCCACATTGATGGAGACTGGCGTGCCGATCCGCACGCTGCTGGTGATTTCGGCGACCTTGCATGCCAGCGTGCTAGACGAAACCATCCGCGCATTTTCCGGCGTCGCCATCGACGGGGCGGTTCTTACCAAGCTTGACGAAGCAGCCAGTCTTGGAGGTGTCCTGTCCACGGTCATCCGCCAGCATCTGCCCCTGATGTTTGTCACTAACGGACAACGCGTACCTGAGGACCTGCAGCCGGCGCGTGCCCAGACACTGGTACAGGAGGCGGCGGAGCTGGCGCGCGCCTGCGAATTGCCGGCGGATTCCGCCATGGCCGAACGCTTTGGAGGCTTGCAGACGAATGTTCTTGTCTGAGTTGCGAGTGGATCAGGCCGCAGGATTAAGACGCATGGCTAAACCCGAACCGGTAAGAGTGATTGCGGTGACCAGCGGCAAAGGCGGCGTAGGAAAGACCAACGTCTCGGTCAATCTGGCGGTGGCGATGTCCGACGCCGGCAAGCGCGTCATGCTGATGGACGCCGACCTGGGGTTGGCCAACGTCGATGTGCTGTTGGGGCTGCACCCGGTAAGCAACTTGTCCCACGTCATCGATGGTCAGCGGACGCTGGAGGAGGTCATCATCGAAGGGCCGGCCGGGATCATGGTGGTGCCGGCGGCCTCCGGGGTCAAGCGGCTGGCGGAGCTGGATACGATGGAGAACGCGGGCTTGATTCGCGCCTTCAGCGAGCTCAACCATCCGGTGGATACACTGATTATAGACACTGCGGCGGGAATCAATGAAAGCGTGACAAGTTTCAGTCGCGCCGCGCAGGAAGTCGTGGTGGTGGTATGCGACGAGCCGGCATCGATCACCGACGCCTATGCGTTGATCAAAGTACTGAGCGCGGATTACGGCATCGGTCGTTTCCGTGTTCTGGCCAACCAGGTTCAAAGTGCTCAGGAGGGAAGGGATTTGTTTAACAAAATATCAAGAGTAACCGACCGTTATCTGGATGTGACCTTGGAATTCATGGGCGTGGTGCCGCACGACGACTATCTGCGCAAAGCCGTGCGAAAACAGCGCGCCGTGGTTCAGGCTTATCCGCGCAGCCGCTCGTCGATTGCGTTCAGGACGCTGGCGCAGAAAACGGATAAATGGCCGGTTCCGTCGGCGGCTGGTGGACACCTTGAGTTTTTCGTCGAACGTCTGATCCAGTCACACAACGGACACATGGAGATACCGGTATGAATGGAGCCGCTATGTACGTGACCAACCCCGAACTAGACAGCGAGGACCTGGTGTCCAAGCACGCCGCACTGGTCAAGCGAATCGCCTACCATCTGATGAGCCGTCTGCCGCCGAGCGTCCAGGCCGACGACCTGATCCAGGCCGGCATGATCGGTCTGCTTGAGGCTTCACGCAACTACGATGCCTCACAGGGCGCGAGTTTCGAGACCTACGCCGGCATCCGTATCCGCGGAGCGATGCTGGACGAGATCCGCCGTACCGACTGGACGCCGCGCTCGGTGCACCGCAAGGCGCGTCAGGTGGCCGAAGCCGTACGCGAAATCGAAAACCAGGAAGGCAGAGACGCCCGCGACGTCGAAGTGGCGGCCAAGTTGGGCATGGATCTGAACGAATACCACCGCGTGTTACAGGATGCGACCGGCTGCCGAGTGTTCAGTATCGACGATGGCGGCGTCAACGGTGAAGATCATCCGCAGCCGCCTGCCGATCCGCGCCGTAATGAGCCGCTGGACAGTCTGCACAGCGATGATTTCAAAGCCGCGCTGGCGCTGGCGATCTCCAATCTGCCCGAGCGCGAACGCCTGGTGATGGCGATGTACTACGACGAGGAACTGAATCTGCGCGAAATCGGCGAAGTTCTCGGCGTCAGTGAATCCCGTGTCTGCCAGATCCACGGACAGGCATTGATCCGCCTGCGCGCGCGCATGACCGAGTGGACCACCGATTGAATCAAAGAACCACGGCAAGGTGCCGAAACATTACTGGGTTGAACTATCCCTCTGTGGGAGGCAATTTTGGATAAGGACATGAAGATCCTGATTGTGGATGATTTTTCCACTATGAGGCGAATCATTAAAAACCTCTTGCGCGATCTGGGTTTCAACAACACCCAGGAAGCGGACGATGGTAACAGCGCTTTGCCGATGCTGCAGAACGGCAATTTCGATTTCCTCGTCACCGACTGGAATATGCCGGGAATGACGGGTATCGATCTGCTCAAGGCAGTGCGCGCCGACGCCAAGCTGGTGTCGCTGCCGGTGTTGATGGTGACGGCTGAATCGAAACGGGATCAGATCATCGAAGCGGCACAAGCGGGCGTGAACGGGTATATCGTCAAACCGTTTACCGCTGTCACCTTGAAGGAGAAGATCGACAAGATCTTTGAGCGCGTTGCGGCTACAGCGGGGTAGGCATGGAAGCGGCAGAAAAGAAAAATAACGATCTCCTGTTGAGTCAGGCACGCACGTTGGTGGCTGAGTTGGAGGCCGGAAATGTCATGGCGGCCGAGCAGGTGATCGAGGAATTGGGACGCATCCGCGAACAAAGTCTGTTTCGCGAGTTGGGGAAGATGACCCGTCAGCTGCACGATTCGCTGACCAGTTTCGCGCTGGACTCGCGTATGCAGTCGCTGGCCGAATCCGACATCCCTGACGCCAAGGCACGCCTCAATCACGTTATCACCATGACGGAAGATTCGGCCAACCGCACGCTCACAGCCGTTGAGGGTACGTTGCCCATCGCCGAGCAACTGCAGGCGAGCGCCAACAATTTGCGTGAAAAATGGGAACGATTCCGCAACAAGGACATGAATGTAAACGAATTCCGTAACATGAGCCGGGAAATCGACACCTTTCTCAGCGCTACCTGCGACCATGCCGGGCAGATCCACGGCAACCTTTCGGACGTGATGATGGCGCAGGGGTTTCAGGATCTCACCGGGCAGATCATCCGCAGAGTGATCAATCTGGTCCAGGAAGTCGAGGACAACCTGGTCGAGTTGATCCGCCTGTCTGGCAGCGTCGAGCTGGACGGAAAAGGCGTTCGTGCCGGCAAAAATGCTCCCGGGAAGGGGCAGGAAATGATGCAGGGGCTGGGTCCGCAGGTGCCGGGCGTGCGCGAGGCCAGCGAATCGGTGTCGGGTCAGGATGAAGTCGACGATCTGTTGTCGAGTCTGGGTTTCTAGAGGTGACTGAGCATGAGCATTGACGCCGAGGACGAAATTCTTCAGGACTTTTTGGTCGAAGCCGGCGAGATTCTGGAGCGGTTGAATGAGGAACTGGTCGAGTTGGAGCAGCGTCCGGCTGACGTCGATTTGTTGAACGCCGTATTTCGCGGCTTTCATACGATCAAGGGCGGGGCCAGCTTTCTCAGTCTGGACGGGTTGGTCGAGGTCTGTCACCGCGCGGAAGACGTATTCAACGTCCTGCGTAATGGTGAACGCAGCGTCGACACAGAATTGATGGATACGGTGCTCCAGGTGCTGGACGTCGTCAACAGTATGTTCGCCGAGGTTCAGGCGGGCAGCCTGCCGACGCCGGCGCAGCCTGCGTTGTTGCGGACGCTGGAAAAACTGGCGGTTGCCGGAGATTGCGCGGCGCAGGCGAGCGTCGCGACCGATCCGGCGGGCGGCGGCGAGCCGGTGCAAAGCGAGCCCGCGCAAGAGGGTGACGACGCCGACGCGGAGTTCGAGGCCATGTTGGCGGCTGCCACCGCGCAAGAGGCGACCGAGGAGACTGCCGAGACTGTTTCCGGCGCCGACGACATCACCGAGGACGAGTTCGAGGCGTTGTTGGATCGCCTGCATGGCTCCGGCAAGGCGCCGGCCGTGGCGGCCGCACCTGCGTCCACCGATGCCGGTAATGGCACCGCCGCCGGCGACGAAATCACCGACGACGAATTCGAGGCGTTGCTGGACCAACTGCACGGTAGCGGAAAAGCACCGACCGAAGCTGCGACGGTCGCGGCGCCGCCACCGGTTGCGCCGACCGCGGCCACTGCGAGCCCCGGCGCGCAAACCGAACGCGCCAAGACAACGGTAATACCGGTCAAGGCCGAGGCCACCGTACGCGTGGATACCAAGCGCCTGGACGACATCATGAATATGGTCGGTGAGCTGGTGCTGGCGCGCAATCGCCTGGCCACGCTTAAGGAATCCATGGCCAATGAGGACATGTCCAAGGCGATATCCAATCTCGACGTGGTTACCGCCGATCTGCAGAACGCGGTCATGAAAACGCGTCTGCAACCGATCAAAAAAGTGTTCGGTCGATTTCCGCGGGTGGTGCGAGACCTTGCCCGCAGCCTCAACAAGGAGGTGAATCTGGAGCTGCAAGGCGAGGAAACCGATCTTGACAAGAATCTGGTCGAAGCCCTGGCCGATCCGTTGGTGCATCTGGTGCACAATGCGGTTGACCATGGCATCGAAGACCCTCAGCAACGCCAGGACGCGGGCAAGCCGCGCGCCGGCACGGTGATTCTGGCCGCCGAACAGGAAGGCGACCATATTCTGTTGTCGATCGAAGACGACGGAAAAGGCATGGACCCGGCAAAACTGCGGGAAAAAGCCGTGGAGAAAGGTCTCATGGACGCCGAAGCCGCGGCAAGACTCGACGACCGCGATGCCTATAATCTGATCTTCGCCGCTGGTTTTTCCACCAAGGAGGAGATCTCCGACGTCTCCGGTCGCGGTGTCGGCATGGACGTGGTGAAAACCCGCATCGGTCAGCTGAATGGGACCATAGAAATCGATTCGGAATTGGGCAAGGGCACCCGCCTGATGATACGGGTGCCACTGACGCTGGCCATCATGCCGACATTGATGGTCAAGATCGCCGAGCAGCCCTTCGCCTTGCCGTTGGGTAGCGTCAGCGAGATCTTCGATCTCGACGAGACCCGCACCAATACCGTCGACGGTCAGCTGTGCGTGATGGTCAGACAGAAGGCCTTGCCCTTGTATTTCCTCCGCGACTGGTTGGCCTCGGCCGGCTCACAACAGAGCGGGGATACGGTGAGTCATGTGGTGGTGGTTCATGTCGGCAGCCAGAAGGTCGGCTTTGTGGTCGAACAGTTGGTGGGTCAGGAGGAAGTCGTGATCAAACCGCTCGGCGCGTTTTTGCAGGGTCTGGCCGGCTTTGCCGGAGC
This sequence comes from Thiogranum sp., assembly GCA_030148775.1. GTDB lineage: Bacteria > Pseudomonadota > Gammaproteobacteria > DSM-19610 > DSM-19610 > Thiogranum. The sequence goes on along the minus strand of JASBST010000029.1, from coordinate 63,066 downwards.
CACCATTACCGGTGACGGGCGTATCGCCCTGATTCTGGACGTGCCGAGTCTTATGAAAGCCTATGCACAGCATCTGTGACAAGGATGGACAGTGACTCTCGAATGGCCAGCCAAGACGACACCCGCCGGGGACAGCGGCAGAACAGATCGCGCAGCCGCTTCTGACGTGTCCGATCCCGGCGTTTTACAGGATCGGTGCGTATTGTAACCCGTGTGCTGGTGGTTGACGACTCGGGCTTTTTCCGCCGCCGCATCGTGGAAATGCTGGAAGCCGACGCCCGTATCCAGGTCGTCGGCACCGCCGTCAACGGTCGCGAGGCGGTCGATCAGGTGGCCAGTCTGAAACCCGATGTGGTGACCATGGATATCGAAATGCCGGTCATGGACGGTATTACTGCGGTACGCCACATCATGGCCAGTCACCCGACGCCGATACTCATGTTCTCTTCGCTTACCCTGGAAGGTGCGGCCGCGACGCTGGATGCGCTGGACGCGGGTGCGGTGGACTTTCTGCCCAAGAAATTCGACGAGATCGCGGCCGATCGGGATCAGGCGAGGATGCTGTTGCGCCGGCGTATACATGCAGTGGCGCGGCGCAAACCTGCCTTAACCCGCGCCGGTGTCATCAACGCCGCGGCCAAACCGGTGACGACGGTGGTGACGAACGGCCCGCTATTGTCGCGTGCCAAGCGGGCACATTTCGATGTCGTGGCTATCGCCAGTTCCACCGGTGGGCCGGTGGCGCTGACGCAGGTGCTGACCCGCCTTCCGGCGAATTTCCGGCCGCCGGTCGTGGTAGTGCAACATATGCCGGCGTCGTTTACGCCCGCCTTCGCGCAGCGCCTCGACCAGCAGTGCGCGGTCAGGGTGAAAGAAGCCGCCGATGGCGACCAACTGCGCAGCGGTCATGTTTATATCGCTCCCGGCGGCCGTCAGATGACATTCTCACAGCAGGCCGGCAAGTTGGTCATCCAGATTGAGGATGGACGTCCCGACATACATTACAAGCCCTGCGCGGATATCAGTTTCAGCTCGATAGCCGCGGTTTGCGGTGCCAAAGTACTCGGGTTGGTGCTCACCGGCATGGGCGCGGACGGACGAGAGGGTGCGCGTGCGCTGAAAGGCCAGGGTGCCACCATCTGGAGTCAGGACGAAGCCAGCAGCGTGATTTACGGAATGCCGATGGCAGTCGCCGAGGCTGGTCTCAGTGACCTGGTGATGCCGCTGCGAGATATCGGCCCTTCTCTGGTACAGACGGCAGGTGGCTGAGCATGGATATCCTCAGCCTGGTAGGCATCATTGTGGCGCTGGTTGCGATCCTCGGCGGCAATCTGCTGGAGGGCGGCCATACCTCCTCGCTGGTGCAACTGACCGCTTTCGTCATCGTCGGCGGCGGGACGCTTGGCGCGGTCATGGTACAGACTCCCATCCGTACGTTCGTGCGCGCCATGAAAATATCGGTCTGGGTGCTGTTGCAGGTGAAGCTGTACCCCGAAGAAATCGCCGAGAAGATCGTCAACTGGAGCAATATCGCGCGCCGCGAAGGTCTGCTGGGGCTCGAGGCGATCGCCGAGGAAGAGCAGGACGCCTTCGCGCGCAAAGGTCTGCAGCTACTGGTCGACGGTAGCGAACCGGAGATCATCCGCGGCATTCTCGAGGTGGAGATCGACAGCCGCGAGCACCAGGATATCCAGGCGGCCAAGGTGTTCGACGGCATGGGCGGCTACAGCCCGACCATCGGCATCATCGGCGCTGTCATGGGGCTGATACACGTGATGAACAATCTGGCGGATCCGTCCATGCTCGGCGGCGGCATCGCCACGGCCTTCGTCGCGACCATCTATGGCGTGGGATTCGCCAATCTGCTGTTTCTGCCCATGGCGAACAAGCTTAAGAGCCAGATACACAGCCAGACACAGTTCCGTGAAATGATCGTCGAAGGCGTGATCTCCATCGCCGAGGGCGAGAATCCCCGCAATATCGAGACCAAACTACAGGGCTACTTCCAGTAGCGGTTGCGATGGCAAGAAAGAAACGCAGCGAAGAACACGAAAACCACGAGCGCTGGCTGGTCTCGTATGCGGATTTTATCACCCTGCTGTTCGCCTTCTTTGTGGTCATGTATTCCATTTCTTCCGTGAACGAAGGCAAGTACCGTGTTTTGTCCGACGCCATCGTCGCGGCCTTTCGTGATCCGGCGCGCAGTCTCGAGCCGATCCAGGTCGGCCAGTTGTTGCGTTCGCCCGTTCAGTCGGAAAAACCACTGGACCCCCACAACCCGGTCATCAAACTGTTCAAGGTGCCCATGCCGGAAAAGCCGGATACCGGGCATCGCGAAAACAAGACCCCGGCGCCGGCGCCACCCGAAGACGCGCGGCTCGATGAAGCGTCGGAAAATCTGGCGGCCGGGATTGAAAAGTCGATGGCGGAACTGGTCGACCAGGGACTGATTGAAGTCAGGCGCGACAAGCGTTGGATAGAGGTGGAAATCAAATCCAGCATTTTATTCGGGTCGGGAAATGCGGAGCTGTCGTCCCAGTCGCTACCGGTGTTACGTAAATTGGCACGGACGTTGCAACCGCTACGCAATATCATTCATGTCGAGGGTTTTACCGACAACGTGCCGATCAACACACTCGAATTCCGTTCCAACTGGGAGTTGTCGGCCGCTCGCGCCGCCAGCGTCGTGCATCTGTTCACGCGGTTGGGTATCGATCCGCAGCGGATGGCCGCGATCGGCTACGGTGAATACCGGCCGGTGGCGGCCAACACGACTGCGCAAGGGCGGGCCCGCAACCGACGCGTGGTGCTGGTGATCATGTCCGGCACCGACGCGCGGATTAGCGAGCGGCTGCAACACCTGCAGACCTTGCGCGAGGAGAACGTGCTGCGTCCGCCGTCGGTCGCACCGATGGCCGGCTCGGCTAAAGCGGCCACGACCGGACAGGTCGCTGACAGCGCAGGTGTACAGCCTTGAGAATATGGACCGTTTCCAATCAAAAAGGCGGCGTCGGCAAAACTACCACCGCCGTCACCCTAGGCTGCCTGCTGGCGGCCGAGGGTCGGCGAGTACTGTTGCTGGACCTCGATCCGCAGGGATCGCTGAGCGCTTATTTCCGCTGTAATCCCGACGCTTCGCACAGCAGTGTCTACGCCCTGTTCGCCGCCAGCGCCAACGCTGACGAAAATTTGTCGGTGCAGGCCCTGATCAGAGAAACCGGCACGGCGAATCTCTCGCTGCTACCGGCCTCTACCGCCATGGCCACCCTTGACCGGCAGCTTGGCGCCCAGGGCGGCATGGGGCTGGTGATACGGCGGGCGCTTGCCGGACTGGAATCGCATTTTGACTATGTCCTGCTCGACTGTCCGCCCATGCTCGGGGTGCTGATGGTCAACGCCTTGGCCGCCTGCGAACGTCTGCTGATCCCGGTGCAGACGGAGTTTCTGGCGCTCAAGGGTCTGGAGCGGATGTTGTCCACATTGCAAATGATCGGTCGTTCGCGTGGCTCGGTGTTGCCCTACACAGTCATTCCCACGTTCTTCGACCGGCGCACCCGTGCTTCCACCGAGGCGCTGCGGATGTTGCGCGATCAGCACAAGGAGCATCTCTGGGACCGGGTGGTTCCGATCGATACCCAGTTCCGCGAAGCCAGCCGCCAAGGCCAGCCGATCAACCGCTTCAATGCGACCGCCCGCGGCACCCAGGCGTATGCGTCGCTGTTACGCTGGCTGCAGGCCGAAACCGGACAATCCCGTGAGCCCGATCGCGAGGCGGTGGCCTCATGAGTCCGGAGAAGCGTCGACCGGCGATGCACAATCAGAGTCAGGCCCTGGACGCTTATCTGCAGGATCTGCTGGGTGAGCCGGTCGCGCGCGCCGTCGCCGCAGATGGCAGCCAGGCGGTCGGTGCCGGGTCGGTATCGCAAATCCGCTCGCCTGGTCGCGCACAGGCGGTGAGCGGGTCGGAGGCCGTCGACCCCGTGGCGCCGTCACCGCCGCCGGTTCCATTCCGTTCGCCGACGCGCTTCGAAGCGCGTCTGTTCGAAGTGGCGGGACTGGCGCTGGCCATTCCGCTGGCGCAACTTCGCGCTGTCGCCGACGGCTGTAACGATCCGGTTCCGTTGCCGGCGTCCCACGCTTTAATCGCCGGGCGGAGCGACTACGAAGGCGGGCAGATCAATGTGATCGATACCGCGCGCTTGATATTGCCGCCGCAGAGAACAGCCGGATTGGCGGCACAGCTGTCCCGACGTTGCCGCCATCTGCTGGTTCTTGCGCACAGCCCCTGGGCGCTCGCGTGCGAGCGCGTCGGCGAGACCGTCACCCTGGAGCCGGCCGACGTCAACTGGCGCGGCGCGGCCGGTAAGCGGCCCTGGCTGGCGGGCACGGTGCGCGAGCGCCTGTGCGCGCTGATCGATGTCGATGGACTGGCCCGGATGCTGACAGTGGGCGACGTCTGAGCGCTATTTCTGGCATGAAAGGTGCAAATATTTTACTTAGCTCCTCAGTCGTCAGAAAATTGACGACCTGGAGCCCGAAATCTAATGAAACGAGGTTTGGACATGACCAAGGCGGCCGTACAATCTAACGCTAATGATCCAATTATTCAATGGGTTACGTTCCGTCTCGCGGACGAAACCTATGGCATCAATGTGATGCAGGTACAGGAAGTACTGCGGGTATCGGAAGTCGCACCGGTTCCCGGAGCCCCGCATTACGTGCTCGGCATCATCAATCTGCGCGGCAACGTGGTAACGGTCATCGATACCCGTATCCGACTGGGGCTGGAATCGACCGAAGTGACTGACGCCACGCGCATCGTGATTATCGAAGGCGCCCATGTGGTCGGCATACTGGTCGACTGTGTGGCCGAGGTAGTGGACCTGCCGATGTCCGAAGTCGAGTCGGCGCCGAATGTCGGTAGCGATGAGAGCAGCCGATACATACAGGGTGTGGCCAGCCGTGACGGCGAACTGCTGATTCTGGTGGATCTGAACAAGCTGCTTACCGATCAGGAGTGGGACGAGATCGCCGACCTCTAGGTCGGTTGTCTCGCGTCGGAAGCCGGGGTATGCCGCTGTGGGCGAAATCGACAAGCTGCAGCCTGCCTACCGCATACCGCCGGCGCGTCCGGCCGCGGGTCGCGAACGCGACCAACGGCCGCCGCGGCGCAAGTCCGAGCGCAATGACGACACCGGTAATAAACCGGGTGGTCGCCGCGGCGACGATAAATCCCGCGGTCACATCGACGAGTATGCCTGAGGTATCGGGATGATCATGACACTGCTGATTAGCGTATGTGCACTGGCCCTCCTGCTGGGAACGGGTTACCAGGGCTATCTGTTGCGTTGTACGCGGCGGTCGGCGGCCGAGTTGGCTTACGATGCCCGCAACATGCGCGAGCGGTTGCAACAGCTGTAGCAGGAGATCGGCGCCTTGTGCAGCGCGTCGATCGGCGCCGGCGAACATGTGGTCAGGCTCGAACAGCAGGTACAGCGGGTCATGGAGCGCCAGAATCGACAGGATATGAGAGTGGCGGTCGAGCGCCCGTACTCGCAGGCCAACCAGTTGGTCACCCACGGCGCCGATATCGACGAGCTGATGGAAACCTGCGGTCTTACCCGCGGCGAAGCCGAGCTGTTGATAATGATGCAGCGTGCTTCCTGAGCCACCGAGCGGCTTGGCGCCCTTTCAGGTTTCCGGCGGCATTTTCCCCGACAACTGATAAGCGAAGGCGATAACCTGAGCCACCGCGAGATATAGCGCCGTGGGGATTTCTTCGCCCAACTCAACTTTGGCCAGCAGACCCGCCAGCGGCTCGTTTTCCTGCAACGGTATGTCGTGCTCGCGTGCCAGCCGGACGATTTCTTCGGCCACCTGGTTGCGGCCACTGGCGGTAACCCGCGGCGCGTTCTCGCCATCGTATTGCAAGGCCACCGCCAGGGTGGTGGTATGTGACTTGTTTGGGTTCATGCTTTTTCGTCTATCAAAGGGCCGGGCGGTACTGTCGGCTCGTCATCGAGCTGTCCGGGACGACAGTCGACTTCCCCGACCTGCAATCCCGCCGCCAGCAGTGAATCGCGCAATTCGTGCAGATGTGCCCGCAGCAGCGGCAACGTCTCGCGTCGACTGGTGCGCAAATGAGTGGAAACGCGCTCCCCATGCAGGTTGATCTGCGCCTGCATGGGGCCGAGGCCGGGTAAATCGAACGCCAATTGTATTGACCAGTTCGGTGCCGCGTGCTCGTCGTTGCGCCGATCCTGTTCGCTGTCGCGGCGTAAGCGGGCCGACCAAAGGTCGATCTCTTCGCCGCGTCGCAGCGGCAGGTCGAACAACCATTCCATCAGCCGGTGGTCGCCTTCACGTGGCAGACTGGCGAGCTGATTGAGATGAATCCGTGCCAGCGCCGCGTCGGTCTGTTGCAGCAGATCGAGTCGCAGCCGGCTCAGGCCGGCGGCCGGATCGAGTGTCGCCGCTACCGCCGGCTGCGCGGTGGGCGTTGTGCCGGGCAGCGGCGGAGGCGGCGTCGGCACGGGTGCGTTCGGGTTGGCGGGAGCGCCGGCGGCCCCGGCCCCGGTAGCGATTGCCGACGCCGGGCCTGTCGCCGCGCGCGGCGCCCCGGTGCCGACGTTCGCCGCCTGTCGCAGGACGCGCTGCAGCGCCTGTGACAGCAGCGGCGCGGCTTTTGCGGCCTGGTACTCGGCGGTGGCGGCGGCCGGGGGGGGAGATGAACGGGAGGCGGGGTCGGCCGTGGCACCGGTCGGGGCCTGCGGCGGCGTGGGAGGCGCCTTGTCGGGCAGCGGTGCCGCGGGGCGCGGGTTGCTGGTGGGCGGCGTGGCCGGCAGAGCTCGCAGCAGGGCCTGCAAGCGTAGCAGCGCCGCCTTGAAATCGCTCTCGATGACCGCCGGGCGCGGTGTTTGCGCCGGGTTCAAAAGCAGATTCTGCTCCAGAAAACTGCCCGAACGCTCGATGGCGGCGCGCAGCCCCCGGGGTTGGGACACCGTTTGCCGATCCGGCAATACCCGCAACAGCGCGGCCACGCTGGCCTGTAGCGCGGGTGGCACGCCAGCGGTCGGTGTCTGCACCAGGCGTGGCAGGTTGGCCAGCAGCGGCGTGCTGGCGCCATAGCGCGGCAACAGATTGCGGATGGCCTGGGCGGTCGCGCTTTCCTGCAGCGCCGCGATCACTTTCAGCACCGGCCGGGCACCCAGAGTGCGGACTTCCAGGGTCAAAACCTCTCCGGCCTTGAACGGCAGTGAAGACTCGGCGCTGAGCTGCCGATGACCTAAGGCAAGCAGAATTCTGCCGGCGCTGTTTTCCACCACATTGGCCTGCAGCAGCTGTCCGACCTGCCACGGCGGCGGCGCCTGGACTGTCGTCCTGGGCAGCGCCGGGGGTGCGCCCGAAGTGGGGCCTGAGGGTTCCATAAAGTCGCCGGATCGGATGGTAACGGCTCTCTATACTGCAGGATTTGGCGGCTGATGTGAACGCCGACGGGCCTGTGACGGAATGATTTTTGGAAGCGGCTATGCAACGACGCACATTGTGGTACACGCGACGTGACGGGGTGGTTAGAGGACCTTACCCCGACAGGCAGATCAGTCGCTATATTCTGCTGGGCCGAATCCGTGCCCACGACGAGGTGTGCCCGGAAGGCGGCGACTGGGCGCCGCTGGCGCACCATGCCGAACTCGTTCCCGAGGTTATGACATTACCCCCGACCGAAGAGAACCTGCAAAAACTGCTCATGGCGCGAATGCGCGCCGACGAGCGCCAGCCACGCGATCGGCGCGACCAGCAGGCGCCACCGTCGCCGCAGATCCGCAACCGACGCAGTGGCAAGGACCGTCGCCGCGGCGAAGAGGCGGATGCGCTGTGCTACCGGGAGCTGCGCGCCGCGGCGGCGCAGGCGAAACAGCGCAACCAGGGACTGTACCGCTATCCGTTGACGCTCGCGGCGCTGGTGATCGCGGGCCTGGGACTCAGTTATCTACTAAACCGTGTGCAACCGCCGCCGGTGCCACCCGATTGCGAGGCAGGCGCCAGACCGGGGGTCAATTGGAACGGTTGTAATCTGATCGGCCAGCAATATCCCAGTGCCGATCTGGTCGGCGCCAATTTGCGTAATGTCCGTCTGGATGCCGCCGATCTCAGCGGTGCCACCATGACCGGTGTCGACCTCCAATATGCATCGCTCAATGGCGGGCGCCTGCGCAATGTCGATCTCAGCCATGCGCGTCTGGTCGGTGTCGCGGCGCACGGCGCCGACTTGCGTTTTGCCCACCTCAATTACGCCAACCTGGCCTACGCGAACCTGAGCGACGCACGTCTGGAGGGCGCCGATCTCACCGGTGCCGATCTCAGTCATGCCATCTGGGTCGACCATCGCCCCTGTCTGGCCGGGTCTGTCGGCGGTTGCAATCAGCCGCGCTGAGACGGCGTCTGGTCGGCCTCGAAACTGTCGGTGGTATAACGCCAGATTTTCACCGTATCGGACCAGTAATCGCCGCTCAGGCCGGCTTTCAGCTTGAGTTGCGCCAGAAATTCCTCGGCTTCGGTCAGCTGATCCCAGACGGCGGGCAGGAAGGTGCCGCGATGGCCGTGTTCATCCAGGATCAAACCGTCTAAACCGGGGCGCAGTTGCGCCAGCAGTTCCCGCTGGTCGCGGAAGCGCAGCCGCTGCGGCGCCGACAAGACCGATACACCGACCCGCAGGTGTGTCGTTTCTTGCACTTGCAAGGGCGGAAAACGCGGGTCCTTGAACGCCGCCGCGTAGGCGTTGGCGGCGACGTCGAGCAGCAGCGGCCGGGTTGCCTCGAGGCTGCCGATGCAGCAGCGCAGCCGCTGGCGGTAGCGCAGGGTGACGAAACTGGCGCCGCCGCCGGCGAGCGAGGGGTGGTCCTGCACCTCGGGCAGCATCGGGGCGCCATGCTCCAGACCGTATTGGATGGCGCGACGCGCCGCCTCCAGCAGCACGCCGCGTTGGCTTTCAGATAAACGCATAAGCACCGTAACCGACGACCCGGTCGCGGTTGCCGGCGGTGTCGCCGGAATTGCGCAGGTCCAGCGTGACGGCCCGCAGCCGCCGCCGGCGCGCGGCGAGCAGCAGCCCGCTCAACGGATTGTGGCCGCAGGCGTGTCCGGGGCCGAGCGCCGTCGGATCGAGGCGCTCAATCGCGCGCGAAGTCGCACTGTCGAGCCGTTGGGCGCTGCGGTAGTCGTGGTAGTGGCTGAGGTCGGAGCTGACCAGTAGCAGGGTTTCGGCGCCGCCCCAGACGGCCTCGATGACTTCGCGTACCGTCTCGCCGTCGGCGTCGCCGACCAGCAGCGGGACCAGCCGGAAGTCTTCGCCGAACAGGACCTGCAGGAAAGGCAGCTGGACTTCGAGGCTGTGCTCGTCGCGGTGCGCGGCGTCAAAAACGCGCAGCTGGTGCAGTGGGCGCAACCTCTCCAGCGCCTCGGCGTCGATTTCCACCTGCCCCAAGGGCGTGGAAAAGTGACTCATGGCGCTGGCCGCCACGCCGTCGAAGGCCACGCGGTGCGCCGGTCCCAGCAATACCACGCGGGTGATTTCGCCGCGCAGTTTCTGCACCAGGCGGTAGGCGCTGGCGGCTATCGGACCTGAATAGATATACCCGGCGTGGGGTACCACCAAGGCTTGCGGTCGTTCGCCGCCGTCCGGGGCGGCGCGCAAAAACGAAGTAATCTGCTGGCGCAATTGCCGCGGCTGCGCGGGATAAAACAGCCCGGCCACGGCGGGTTCACGGATTTGAACCACGGACACCTCCGGGCGGAAAGAAAAGATCTTATCCGCTTAAGAGAGTAATAGGCGCGGGCGCCGATTAAATCAAGTCAATCCGCCGTCTTCAGCAGAATCAGACCGGCCAGGGGCGGCAGGTCGATGACCAGCGAATGGCTTTGTTTCATCCAGCTTACCGCCTCGGCGCGGTGCTGCGCCCAGACCGGCATGTTGCTGCCGCTGTAGTAACTCGAGTCGGAGTTCAGGCACAGACGGTATTCGCCCGCTTGCGGCACGCCCAGGCGAAAGCCGTTGCGCGGGACCGGGGTGAAATTCAGCACCACCAAGGCGATCCTGTTCTTACCCTGCCGGTAGTAGCTCAATATCGACTGGTCGGCATCGTCGCAATCGATCCAATGGAATCCCTGGGCCTGAAAATCGTGGTAATGCAGCGCCGCCTGCTCGCGGTACAAATGGTTGAGGTCGTGCACCAGGTGTTTCAATCCGGCATGACGTTCCTGTTTCAGCAGGTTCCAGTCCAGCGCTGCGTCGAAATTCCACTCGGCGTACTGACCGAATTCACTGCCCATGAACAACAGCTTTTTGCCGGGGTAGGTGAACATGAAGGTATACAGCAGACGCAGATTGGCAAAGCGTTGCCACGAATCGCCTGGCATTTTGTCAAGCATCGAACCTTTGCCGTGCACCACTTCGTCATGGGAGAAGGGCAGCACGAAGTTTTCGTGAAACGCATACAACAGGCCAAAAGTGAGTTCGTGGTGATGAAATTTCCTGTGTACCGGCTCTTTGCTCATGTAGTCGAGCGTGTCGTGCATCCAGCCCATATTCCATTTCATGCTGAAACCCAGACCGCCGCCATCGACCGGTCGTGTTACCTGCGGCCAGGCGGTGGATTCCTCGGCGATGATCAGGCTGCCGGGCTGCTCGGCGTGGGTTACCTGATTCAGGTGACGCAGAAAGTGGATGGCCTCCAGGTTCTCCCTGCCGCCGTATTCGTTGGGCATCCAATCGCCCGGATCGCGCGAATAGTCCAGGTACAGCATCGAGGCGACCGCGTCCACGCGCAGTCCGTCGAGATGCATTTCCTCCAGCCAGTACATGGCACTGGAGATGAGAAAATTACGCACCTCGTTGCGGCCGTAGTTGAAGATCAAGGTGCCCCAGTCGCGGTGTTCGCCGCGACGCGGGTCTTCGTGTTCGTAAAGCGGCGTGCCGTCGAAGCGCGCCAGCGCGAACGCGTCTTTGGGAAAGTGCCCGGGGGCCCAGTCGAGAATAACGCCGATGCCGTTGCGATGGCAGTGGTCGACCAGATAGCGGAAGTCGTCCGGGCTGCCGAAACGGCTGGTGGGCGCGAAATAGCCGGTGGTCTGGTATCCCCAAGAGGCGTCGAGCGGGTGTTCGGTGATCGGCAGCAGTTCGATGTGCGTGAAGCCGGTTTCGCGCAGATAGTTGACCAGCCATTCGGCCTGCGTGCGATAGTTGATGAAGCCGCCCTGCGCGTCGCGTTGCCAGGACCCCAGGTGTACCTCGTAGATCGACATCGGCGCGTGCAGCCAGTTGCGCTGCGCCCGCGCCTGCATCCAGGCGTCGTCGCCCCAGTCGTAATCGGTTTTCGGCTGGACTGTCGAGGCGGTGCCCGGGCGCATCTCGAAACCCTGGCCGTAGGGATCGGTCTTGACGTGCACCGTTCCATGGTGACGATTACGGATTTCGAATTTGTACAGGGTATGGGCGTCGACGCCCGGTATGAACAATTCCCATACGCCACTGCTGCCGCGCACCCGCATGGGGTGACGGCGTCCGTCCCAGTGGTTCCAGTCGCCCACGACGCTGACGCGCTCTGCGCCCGGTGCCCATACGGCAAAGCGGGTGCCGGCGATAGTGTCGACGGTGCACGGATGGGCGCCGAAGACCCGCCAGGCGTGCAGATGCCTGCCTTCACCAAACAGGTGCAGGTCCAGATCGCCGATGAGCGGCGCGAATGTATAGGGGTCGTAGGCGACGCGCCGACTGCCGTCGCGCTCGGTCCAGCTCAACCGGTAGTGCGGCCCCAGGCCGGCAGTGTCACCGTGCCACTCGAACAGACCGGTGTCGCCGACACGCGCGAGCCGCTGTCCGGTCTCGACAATGCTCACATCGTCGCAGTAGGGCAGGAAGGCGCGCAGCACGCCCCGACCGTTTTCCTGCTGGCAGCCCAGAACCTGAAAAGGGTCATGGTGCCTGGCTTCGACGAGGCGGCGCAGAGGTTCGGCAAGCCCGTTAACGCCGCTTTTGCCAGCCGCTGTGCGCGTCCTCATAGATGCTATGTCTCGATTCATAAAAGATGTTAAATTTCACGTTGCTGTCATGATGGTAACATAGGCGGCGCTAGAGGAAGTCAGGTATGCTAAATGTGACCGGGGGTCACACCGACAGGGGAGTTGTATGAGTTCTGCGTCCACGCCGCGCTTTGTCAGTCGCCTTACCCGCGATACGTTGGCACTGATACTGGCAGGAGGGCGTGGTTCCAGGCTGAAACAACTGACTTTATGGCGCGCCAAGCCGGCGGTACCTTTCGGCGGCAAGTTCCGGGTCATCGATTTCCCCCTTTCCAAGTGCATGAATTCCGGCATTCGTCGTGTCGGTGTCTTGACGCAATACAAATCGCACTCCCTGATCCAGCACATTCAGCGTGGTTGGGGTTTTTTACGCGGCGAGTTCGGCGAATTTGTCGAATTGCTGCCGGCCCAGCAACGCATCCAGTCGTCCTGGTACGCGGGCACCGCGGATGCCATTTACCAGAATCTGGATATCATCCGCATCCATAACCCCGAGTACGTGCTGATTCTGGCCGGCGACCACATCTACAAGATGGACTACGGCCCGATGATCGCCCAGCACGTGGAAAATTCCGCCGACATGACCGTGGCCTGTCTGGAAGTGGACCTGGAGTCGGCGCGCGCTTTCGGCATCATGACCACCGACGCCGACGGACGGGTACGCGAATTCAACGAAAAACCGGAGCATCCGCAACCGATGCCCGACAAGGACGATCTGGCGCTGGCGTCCATGGGGATTTATGTATTCAACACCCGTTTTTTGTTCGAACAGCTGATCAAGGACGCCGATAATATGAATTCCGGTCATGATTTCGGCCATGACATTATTCCGGCCATCATCAATCAGTATCGGGTATTCACCTATCCTTTCCGCGACGTGCAAAGCGGCCGTCAGGCGTATTGGCGCGACGTCGGCACGGTGGACGCGTTCTGGGCCGCGAACCTGGAGCTCATCGGCGTCACGCCGGAGCTGAACCTTTATGACGTCGACTGGCCCATCTGGACCTACCAGGAGCAGATGCCGCCGGCCAAATTCGTCTTCGACAACGACGATCGCCGGGGCACGGCGGTGGATTCCATGGTATCCGGCGGATGTGTGATCTCCGGTGCGACCGTGCGTCATTCGTTGTTGTTTTCCAACGTGAAGGTCAATTCCTACGCGCTGCTCCAGCACGCCGTGGTTCTGCACGATGTGCGTATCGGCCGACACTGCCGGATACAGAACGCCGTAATCGACAAAGGCTGCATTGTGCCGCCCGGCACTGTAATCGGCGAGGACCTCGAGCAGGACACCCAGCGCTATCACGTGACCCCCGGCGGTGTGGTACTGGTGACGCCGGAAATGTTGGGGCAGGAGCTGCACCATGTCCGCTAGCCCGCCGCTGCGGGTCGTGTTGTGCTGGCACATGCACCAGCCCCAGTACTGCGATCTGATCAGCGGCGAATACAAGCTGCCCTGGACCTACCTCCATGCCATCAAGGACTACGTCGACATGGCGGCGCATCTCGAGGCAGTACCGGGAGCGCGGGCGGTCGTCAACTTCGCCCCGGTGCTGCTGGAACAGCTCGACGACTACGCCGCCCAGGTACGCGGTTATCTGCGCGATCACAAAGCCATTCGCGACCCGCTGCTGGCGGCGCTGGTGGCACCGGTGCTGCCGTCGCACCCCGAGCGGCGGATGGAGTTGATCAACGCCTGTCTGCGGGTCAATCGCCAACGGGTGATCGAGCGCTTTGCGCCGTTCAAATTGTTGGCGGACATGGCCCAACCCTTTCTGGGTCACTGCGACTATCTGACTTATATCAGCGAGCAGTACATCGCCGATCTGCTGTTCTGGTATCACCTGGGCTGGATCGGCGAAACGGTGCGCCGCAATGACCTGCGGGTGCAGCGCTGGCAGGAACAGGGCAGAAATTTTTCTCTGCACGATCGACGCGAGTTGCTGGTGTTGATCGGCGAACTGCTGGGGGGGATCATCGATCGCTACGCCGCCCTTGCCGCGCGCGGCCAGGTGGAGTTGTCGGTCAGTCCCTACGCCCACCCCATCGCCCCGCTGATGCTGGATATTCCCTGCGCGGCCGAAGCCATGCCCGATGTCGAGCTGCCGGAGTTGTCACAGTACCCGGACGGAGAGGCTCGGGTGCTGTGGCACGTGCGCGAGGGGCTGAACGTCTTCGAACAGTATTTCCGCAGCCGGCCCAGTGGCTGCTGGCCGGCCGAGGGCGGTGTCAGCCAGGCTACCCTGGAGTTGTTGCAGTCGCAGGGCTTTCGCTGGGCGGCCAGCGGCGAGACGGTGCTGCGTAACAGCCTGCATGCCGGCGCCGGCGAGCAGGGGGCGGGTGACTCGGATGCGCTGCTCAAGGGCTATAAAATCAACGGAGGCAGGCTGGTTTGTTTTTTCCGCGATGACAATCTGTCGGACGATATCGGTTTCAACTACTCCACCTGGCACGCCGACGATGCGGTGGCCAATCTGATTCACAACCTGGAAAACATCGCCGCCAACCACCCCGGCCGCGAGCTGGCCGTGCCGATCATTCTCGACGGTGAAAACGCGTGGGAACATTTTCCGGAGAACGGTTATTATTTTCTGCGCACCTTGTACGAGAAACTCAGTGGTCACCCCCGGTTGCGCCTGTCGACTTTTTCGGAATGTCTGGACGCCGGCGTCGAACTGGGCGAGCTGCCGCAAATGGTCAGCGGTTCCTGGGTCTACGGCAGCTTTTCCACCTGGATCGGCGATCGCGATAAAAACCGCGGTTGGGATATGCTGGGTGACGCCAAACGCGCCTTTGACCGGGCGCTCGCGCAGGGACATATCGACGGCGATCAGGCAGTGGCCGCGCAGTTGCAGTTGGCCATCTGCGAAGGTTCCGATTGGTTCTGGTGGTTCGGCGATTACAACCCCGCCGATTCGGTGAGCGATTTCGAAGCCCTGTTCCGCCTGCACCTGTCCAATTTGTATCAGCTGATCGGTCAGGAACCGCCCGAGTATCTGGCCCACAGCTTCGCCTATGGCAGCGGCAGTCCCGCCTTGGGTGGAACCATGCGCCATGGCAAACTGCGCAACTGACGCCCCTGGACGATACCCCGCCTGACATGGACCTGTTCAACCAACGCCGCGCCGGCGTACTCCTTCACCCAACGTCGCTACCGGGCCCGCTCGGCAACGGCGATCTCGGGCAGGAGGCCTATCACTTTGTCGATTTTCTGCACGATGTCGGCGTTGGGGTGTGGCAGACCCTGCCGCTGGGCCCGACCCATGAGGACGGTTCCCCGTATCAGTGCACCTCCGTCCACGCGGGTAATCCGCGTCTGATCAGTCTGCGGGCACTGGTGGAACTCGGCTGGCTGGACAATGCCGATCTGGATGCGGGGCAGGATCTGGTCGAGCAGCGCGGCGTGCGTCTGGCGGCCGCCTGGAACGGTTTTCAGCGCAATGCCGACGACGAGGAGCGACGCGCATTCAAGCGCTTTGTCCGCGAGCACGCGCACTGGCTGGACGACTTTGCTCTCTACCAGGCTTTGCGCGGTGCTTACGGCGGACGCGCCTGGTACGAGTGGCCGCAGCCGGTGTGCGAGCGCGACCGTGAGGCGCTCGAGGCGCAACGCAAGCGGCTGGCGGGCGCGCTCGCTCAGGTGCGCTTCGAACAATATCTGTTCTACCGCCAGTGGCGCCAACTGCGTCGCTACGCCAATCAGCGCGGCATTCTGCTATTTGGGGATATTCCCATTTTCGTGGCGCACGACAGCGCCGATGTATGGGCCCATCGCGAATGGTTTTCGGTCGACGAGCAGGGACGGCTGCAGGTGGTGGCCGGGGTGCCGCCGGATTATTTTTCGGCCACCGGCCAGCGTTGGGGTAATCCGTTGTATCGCTGGGAGGCGCTAAAGCAGGACGGTTTCGGCTGGTGGCTCGAACGCATGCGTTCACAAATGGAGATGTTCGATCTGGTGCGTATCGATCATTTTCGCGGCTTCGAGGCCTATTGGGAGATCGATGCCAGCGCCGAGACGGCGATCGACGGCCACTGGGTGCAGGGGCCGGGCGAGAGTTTCTTCGAAGTCCTCCGCCAGGTGTTCGGTGATTTGCCGTTGGTGGCCGAGGATCTGGGCGTCATCACGCCGCAGGTGACCGCATTGCGTCAGGCGTTCCAGTTACCGGGAATGAAGATCCTTCAGTTCGCGTTCGACGGGTCGCCCGACAACCCGTATCTGCCGCACAATCATGAGGAGCTCAGTGTGGTCTACACGGGCACCCACGACAACAACACCACACTCGGCTGGTATCAGGAATTATCCGAGCAGGAGCGTGAGCGCATCCGCCACTACCTGGGGAATTCGCAGGAACCTATGCCCGCGCTACTGATACGCGCCGCGCTGGCTTCGGTGGCGCGCCTGGCGGTGGTTCCGCTGCAGGACGTGATGGAACTGGACGCGGCACACCGGATGAACACACCCGGTGTCGCCGCAGGCAACTGGAGCTGGCGCTTCGACTGGGAGCAGTTGCAGCCGCACCAGGCGCAGCGCCTGCGCGAATGGATCGGCCTCTACGGCCGCGGTCCCTGAGTTGCGCGCGGACTAGAGCCAGACCATGCAACCGGTTTCAAAGCGATGGCTGAGTAACGGGTTATAGGGATAAATGCGGATCTGATATAGCTGCAGGCCGGGTAGGGGCGGCTCCATGTTGAGCTCGAACAAGGTCTCGCCGTTGTCGAGTTTGCCGCCGGGTGTAAAGCCGAAGTATTCGCTGGCTTGAAAATTATGATGTTCGTCCTCGGTGCCTATCACGCATTCGAGGCGCACGTCCTGGGGGGTCAGGTCGCCCAATTTTGCAGCCACCTGGATAGTCACCTGGCTGCCGGCGCTCACCGCGCCGGTGCCCGGATCGACGCGGCGCAGCGCAACCCCGGGCCAGAGCGCGCGGATTTTCTTTTTCCAGGTGGCCAATTCGCGGGCTCCTTTATAGCGGTTGCGCGACAAGCTGCGTCCCTGCTCGGCCGCAGGTGCGTAAAAACTGCGAATATAATCCATGACCATGCGCTGCGAATTGAACAGCGGCAGGGTGGATTTCATCGACGCTTTGGACATGTGCACCCAACCTTCCGAAAACCCGTGTCCGTTACGGTCGTAGTACAGCGGAATCACCTGGTGCTCAAGGATATCGAGCAGTTCGTTGGCCTCTTCCTGGTTGCGAAACGCGGCATCGTAGTGGCGGTCGTGCGGTGTGATCGCCCATCCGTTTTCGCCGTTGTAACCTTCACCCCACCAGCCGTCGAGGACGCTGAGATTGATCACGCCATTGATGCCGGCCTTTTGTCCGGAGGTACCGCTGGCCTCCATCGGATATTCAGGATTGTTCAGCCAGACGTCGACGCCGGAGACCAGCTTGCGCCCCAACGACAGATCATAGCCCTCAAGCAGTAGAATCTTGCCGACGAACTCGGGACGGCGGGAAAACTCGTGAATCACCCGGATAAGTTGCTGCCCGGGCTGGTCGCTGGGATGCGCCTTGCCGGCGAAAATCAGCAGTACCGGACGTTGCGGGTCGTTGAGCAGGCGCGCGAGGCGTTCGGGATCGGAAAACAACAGCGTGGCACGTTTGTAGGTGGCGAAGCGGCGGGCAAAGCCGATGGTCAGAATGTCCGCTTCGTGCGGACTGAGCAGACGGGTAATGCGATCGATCTGTGCCTCGCCGCAGCGGTTGCGCCGCGACTGCAGCACCACGCGGCGGCGTACTGCCGCCAATAGTTCGGATTTCAGGGACTGACGCAGACTCCAGAAGCTGTGGTCGGGAATTTCATCGATACGATCCCAGTATTCCTCGTTCAGCAGTTCGTTGCGCCACTCCAGACCGAAACGCATGTCGTACAGGTTGCCCCATTCGTAGGCCAGAAAGGTCTGCACGTGCACACCATTGGTGACGTGGCGCATGGGGTTTTCGTCGACCGGTATTTGCGGCCAGACATACCCCTCCATCCGCGAAGCGACTTGTCCGTGAATACGACTGACACCGTTATGGAAACGCGACGCGCGCAGCGCCAGGATGGTCTGATTGAAACGGCCCTCGCTGGCCGGATTGGTGCCGAGGGCAAGAAAATCCTCCATTGTCATACCCAGCGACTCGGCATAGTCGCTGAAATAACTGACGACCAGGCTGTGGTCGAAAATATCGTGGCCGGCCGGTACGGGCGTATGCGTGGTGAATACCGTGGCTGCCGCCACCTGTTCCAACGCGCTGCCGAAATCAAGCCCTTCGGCGACCAGTTCGCGACAGCGCTCAAGCACCTGGAACGCGGCATGTCCCTCGTTGATATGCCAGGCGGTCGGTTGCAGGCCGAGCAGTCGCAGGGCGCGCACGCCGCCGATACCGAGGACGATTTCCTGCTGAATGCGGGTATTGATATCGCCGCCATACAGCTGGTAGGTGATCGCGCGGTCGGCTTCCTCGTTGCTGGGCAGATCGCTGTCGAGCAGATACAGCTTGATATGCCCGGCGCGCGCCTCCCAGATTTTCAGTAACACGTCGCGGCCGGGGAACTCCACCTTGACGTGCAGTTCCAGGCCGCTTTCGTCGCAGGCCGAGCGCAACGGCAGCTTGTCGAAATCGGTGGTGGTGTAATGGGCGACCTGGTTGCCGTGTTCGTCGATGGTCTGGGTGAAGTAGCCCTGGCGGTAGAGCATGCCGACGGCGACGAAGGGTATTGACAGATCGCTCGCCGCCTTGCAGTGATCGCCGGCAAGAATACCGAGTCCGCCGGAGTAGATCGGCAGACTCTCGTGCAGACCGAATTCGGCACAGAAATAAGCCACCAGATCCTTTTTGGGGTGCAGGTATTTGTCGATGCTCTTGCGCTGGTTTTCCGCCAGATAGGAGTCATAGGCCGATAGCGCGCGATTATAGGCTTCGATATAAATACGGTCGTCCGCGGCTTCGTCCAGTCGCTGCTGGGATACTCGGCGTAGAAACACCTTGGGGTTGTGGCCGCTGTTTTCCCACAACGCCGGGTCGAGGCGGAAGAACAGCGCTCTCACCGAACGGTCCCAGCTGTACAGCAAATCGTTCGACAATTCGACCAGGCGTTGCAGTTTTTCCGTGATTTCGGGTTGGACTTCCAGGCTAAAACGCGTTCCTGGCATGGGATCTCCGCTAAGGGTGCACGAGTGAATAAGTGGCGCGACCTGCGCCACGGTTCAACCGCCGGGCAGCGCCGCCAAAGGTCAAGGGTGCGATTATAGGTTAAACGCGGCACTTGTCGACCGCTGCCCGGCGAGCACCAAAGTGGCGAGCGCCTGCACTAAAACCGGCGGCGCGCGCGAACCAGCGCGCCGAAGAGGTGCGACTGAAATGTCAAGAAATCTCAAGATGGTAAGCGAAGAAAACAGGCGTCGGTCCGGTCCGGCGCCGGCCGCGTGCCTGCGATGATGGTGCCGAGGGTGGGAATCGAACCCACACTCTGTTGCCAGAACCGGATTTTGAATCCGGCGCGTCTACCAGTTCCGCCACCCCGGCGAGGGAGCGGGCCAGTATAAGGATTCCTTTTGCCGGTGCAATACGCTTGTCACCGCGGCTGCTCCCGGCGCGCCAGCGCAGCCCGGCGGCTGTGGTAAGATGCCGCGCCATGCAAGTCTCTGATTTTGACTATCCGCTGCCCGAGCGACTGATAGCGGATCGGCCCGCGCGGCCCCGCAGTCGCAGCCGGCTGCTGCAAGTGGAACCGGATGGCGCTTTTCGGGATCTGCACATGGCGGATTTTGCCACGCTGCTGGCCCCCGGTGACCTGTTGGTGTTCAACGACACGCGGGTAATTCCGGCGCGGCTGTTCGGCCGCAAGCATTCCGGCGGCAGGGTCGAGGTGCTCGTCGAACGGCTGCTCAAGGGATCGAATGTTCTTGCTCATGTGCGTGCCAGCAAGTCGCCGCGCTGTGGTGGACGCTTGCTGCTGGGTGAGGATCAGCAGATCGAAGTCGAAGTCCGTTCCCGCCAGGGTGAATTTTTTGAACTCGGTTTCCCGCCCGGCAGCGACGTCGTCGAAATTCTGGAGCGGCACGGTCACGTGCCGCTGCCGCCCTATATACAGCGCGAGGACTCCGTGGCGGACCACGACGACTACCAGACCTTGTGGGCACGCCACCCGGGCGCGGTGGCGGCGCCGACCGCCGGCCTGCATTTCGATCAGCCGCTGTTACAGGCGTTGCGCGATCGCGGAGTCGAATCGGCCTTCGTCACGCTGCACGTCGGTGCCGGAACCTTTCAGCCGGTGCGGGTGGAACAGATCGAGAAACATGTCATGCACGCAGAGCAGGTCCGGGTCGACAGCCAGGTCTGCGCGGCCGTGGTGGCGGCGCGGCAACGGGGTTCGCGCGTGGTGGCGGTCGGTACCACCGTGGTACGCAGCCTGGAAGCAGCCGCTGCTGAGAACGGCCAGCTGGGGCCGTTCGTGGGCGACACCCGTCTTTTTATTACACCGGGTTATCGCTTTCGGGTGATCGACGCGCTGCTGACCAACTTTCATCTGCCGAAATCGACATTGCTGATGCTGGTCTCGGCCTTTGCCGGGTATCAGACGGTGATGGCGGCCTATCGCCACGCAGTGCAGCGGGAGTACCGCTTTTTCAGCTACGGTGATGCGATGTTCCTGCAGCGCCACGGGGAGATCACCTGATGCGTTTCGACTTGCTGGCGACGTCCTCGGGCGCACGTCGCGGCAGACTCCGCTTTGATCGCGGTGTGGTCGACACACCGGCGTTCATGCCAGTGGGTACCTACGGAACGGTCAAAGCGATGCGGCCGGAACAGGTGAGCGAAAGCGGCGCGCAGATCCTGCTCGGCAATACTTTTCACCTGATGTTGCGACCCGGCACCGGGATCATTCAAAAGCACGGTGACCTGCACGATTTCATGGGCTGGCAGGGTCCGATTTTGACCGACTCGGGCGGCTTTCAGGTATTCAGCCTCGGTGAGCTGCGCAAAATCAGCGAACAGGGAGTGCACTTCCGCTCGCCCGTCAACGGGGACGCTGTCTTTCTCGGCCCCGAGGAGTCGATGACGGTGCAACGGGCCCTGGGTTCGGATATCGTTATGATATTCGATGAATGCACCCCTTATCCGGCGGATTTCGCCACTGCCGAACGTTCCATGCAGTTGTCGCTGCGCTGGGCGCAGCGCAGTCGCGAGGCCCACGGCGACGCCGCCGCGGCCTTGTTCGGCATCGTCCAGGGCGGAATGTACCCTGAACTGCGTCTGGCTTCGCTGCAGCGCCTGACCGAGATCGGGTTTGACGGCTATGCGATCGGCGGTCTCTCCGTCGGCGAACCTCCCGCTGAGCGAATCGCCGTGCTAGAGACTTTGCAACCGGCACTGCCGGTCGACCGGCCGCGCCATCTGATGGGGGTTGGAACCCCCGAGGATCTGGTCGAGTCGGTACGGCGGGGGGTGGATATGTTCGACTGCGTGCTGCCGACGCGCAATGCCCGTAACGCTCATCTGTTCACCCGCGACGGTACGCTGCGGCTGCGCAACGCACGCTATCGCGAGGACACCGCGCCACTGGATCCGGATTGCGACTGCTATACCTGCCGCCATTTCAGTCGGGCTTACCTCTATCACCTCGATAAATGCAATGAAATACTCGGCGCGCATCTCAACACGGTGCATAATCTGCGGTACTATCAGCGTCTCATGGGCGCCATGAGAGCCGCCATCGAGGTGGACCAGTTTGACGCTTTTGTGGCGGATTTTTATACAAAAAGGCACCAATTGCCGCCGTCTGTGCCATAATAGCGCGCTTTGAAAGCCTGACCGGCGCTACTGTTCAAAGGGAAAAGAGTCTATGAATTTCTTCATCAGCGATGCTCTCGCGGCCGCCCCGGCCGAAGGGCAACCGGATCCGATTATGAGCTTCCTTCCGCTCGTACTGATTTTCGTGGTGTTCTACTTTTTGTTGATTCGTCCGCAGACCAAGCGTGCCAAAGAACACAAGAAAATGGTGGAAGTGCTGGCCAAGGGCGATGAAGTGGTCACCAACGGCGGCCTGCTGGGACGTATTACTGATGTCGGTGAAAATTTCGTTCAGCTCAAGGTCGCCGACAATGTCGAGGTTAAAGTGCAAAAGCAGGCGGTCGCCACGCTGATGCCCAAAGGCACCGGCAAAGAACTGCAATAACTCCTGAAGACGAAATCCTATGAATCAGTATCCCGCGTGGAAGTATTTGCTCATCTGTCTTACGCTCGTGGTCGGCGTGCTCTACGCCTTGCCCAATCTGTACGGTGAGGACCCGGCGGTACAGATTTCCTCTTCGCGCGGGACTAAGTTGGGCGACAGCCTGGAGGGAGTGGTCGAGACGCGCCTGGCGGACAAAAAGCTGGCGGTCAAGTCGGTTCAGCAAACCGAAGACCGCATATTGGTCCGTTTTCACAATACCGAGGATCAACTGCGTGCCGCCGATGTGATCAAAGAGGCGCTTGGCGGCAACTACATCGTCGCGCTCAATCTGGCGCCGTCCACCCCCGGCTGGTTGCGGGCGATCAACGCCTTGCCCATGTATCTCGGGCTCGATTTGCGCGGCGGTGTACACTTTCTGATGGAAGTCGACATGGACGCGGCGATCCACAAGGCGCTGGAACGCTATTCGTCCGATCTGCGCACAGTTCTGCGGGATGCGAAGGTTCGCTATATCAGTATCCGAATCGACAAGCAAGAACTACTGTTCAAGTTCCGTAACGCCGAGGATCGCGACAAGGCCGGCGATGTCATCCACGAGGCTTACCGCGACCTGCAACTGGAGAATGTCGATAAAGGCGGCGCTTATCTGTTGCAGGCGAGTCTTAGCGACGATGAAATCCGCGAGACACGCAAGCTTGCGCTGCAGCAGAATATCACCACCTTGCGCAACCGCATCAATGAGCTCGGGGTTGCCGAACCCATCATCCAGCAGCAAGGTGACAGTCGCGTTGTGGTGCAATTGCCGGGCGTGCAGGATACCGCCGCGGCGAAACGTATTCTTGGCGCCACAGCCACTCTGGAGTACCGCGCTGTGGATACGCAGCATGACGTTGAGGCGGCGCGCAGGGGCGCGGTTCCGCCCGGAACACGCTTGTACAAGAGTCGCGATGGCCGTTATTACCTGCTGAAAAACCGTGTGATCGTGACTGGCGATCAGATCATCAACGCGCGTTCCGGTTTTGATAACAACTCGGGCAGTCCGCAGGTTTCGGTGACGCTCGACGGCAAGGGCGCGCGCAAGATGCTCGACTTCACCAAGGAGAATGTCGGCAAGCCGATGGCGGTGGTGTTCATCGAGAACAAGACCACGTCGCGGATGGTCGACGGCAAATCGGTGTTGAGTAACCACAAGGTCCAGGAGATTATCAGCGTAGCGACCATCCGCGATGTGTTCAGCAAGAATTTCCAGACCACCGGTCTGGATAGCCCGCAAGAGGCGCATGAATTGGCGCTGCTGCTGCGTTCCGGTGCGCTGGCCGCCCCTATCCGTATTATCGAGGAGCGCACTGTGGGGCCGAGCCTGGGCGCGGAGAATATCGAGCAGGGGTTCGAATCGGTGGTGATCGGCTTCATTGTGGTTCTGGTGTTCATGGCGCTTTATTACAAGGTGTTCGGTCTGGTGGCTGATCTGGCGCTGGCGTTCAATCTGATTCTGATTGTCGCCCTGCTGTCATTGCTGCAGGCGACGCTGACCATGCCGGGCATCGCCGGTATCGTGTTGACGGTGGGCATGGCGGTCGACGCCAATGTGCTGATTTTTGAGCGCATCCGCAAGGAATTGCGCAATGGTAATACACCCCAGGCCAGCATCCACGCCGGTTACTCCAAGGCTTTCTCGACTATCGCCGACGCCAACATCACCACCCTGATCGCAGCGGTGGTGCTATTCAGCTTTGGTACCGGGCCGATCAAGGGCTTCGCGGTGACGCTGTCGCTGGGTATTATCACATCGATGTTTACCGCTATCATGGGAACGCGCGCCGTCATCAACCTGGCGTACGGCGGTCGCCGTCTGAAACGACTGCCGATCTGATTGGAATTTATTATGCGAATACTCAACAAGGGCACGAAAATCGACTTCATGGGCAAACGCAAAATTGCCATGGTGTTGTCGCTGGCGTTGGTGATCGGATCCCTGGTGACATTGGCGATGCGGGGTCTGGACTTTGGTATCGATTTTACCGGCGGCACGTTGATCGAAGTCGCCTATCCCGACGCGGTCGACCTGGGCGGTATCCGCAGCGTTCTGGAGAATGCCGGTTTCAGCGACGTGCAGGTGCAGCATTTCGGTACCGCGCGGGACGTGCTCATACGCATTGCGCCGCGGGCCGACACGGCCAGCGCCAAGCTCAGTGAAGAAGTCATGGCGGCACTGGCCGGCGCCGATCCCTCGGTGGAGAAGCGCCGGGTTGAATTCGTCGGCCCGCAAGTCGGTGACGAGCTGACCGAACAGGGTGGCCTGGCGGTGTTGTATTCCCTGATCGGTATTCTGATTTATGTGGCCCTGCGCTTCGAGTACCGTTTTTCCGTCGGCGCGGTGGTGGCGCTGGTGCACGATGTCACCATCACCCTGGGACTGTTCTCGTTGCTGCAGGTGGAATTCGATCTCACCGTCCTGGCCGCCATTCTGGCCGTTATCGGTTACTCGCTCAACGATACCATCGTGGTGTTCGATCGCATTCGGGAAAATTTCCGCAAGATGCGTAAAGGGTCTCCCGAGGAGATCATGAACGCGTCGATCAATCAGACTCTTTCCCGCACCTTGATGACATCGGGCACCACGCTGATGGTGCTTGTGGCCTTATTCGTTTTCGGCGGGGAGATCATTCATGCCTTTGCCCTGGCGCTGATCGTCGGTATCTTTGTCGGTACCTACTCCTCGATATTTGTCGCCGGCGCGCTGTCGCTGGCGCTGGGTGTGAGCAAGTCCGATCTGATGGCCGTGGAAAAAGAGGGCAAGGACGTCGACGCCGCGCCCTGAACCGGGTTTTGGACTAGCGCGCCTTGCGCACTTCGTCGAAGGGGTCGGTTTCGTCGGCAGCGGCGAGAACGCCCCGACACAGCCGGTTGCTACGTTTGGCGCAGCGGTCCTCGTCGGCGCTGCGGATCGTTACCGCGGCCCAGACACTGGCGATCGTCCACAAGCCCGCGCCCAGCAGGATGGTGTTGAGGCTAGGTCCCATGAGATGGGTGGGCCCGCCCAGCAACCCGTAACTGATGCTGACAATGGCCGTGATCCAGAACACGGCGATGGGGGCGGCGCAACAACCCGCGCAGCCGTAGCGGCAGGCCGCCATGGGTGGTATCAGTAAAATAAGAAGCCCACGTTTCACGAATCAGCCTCCTGATCGGACCGGCGATTGTTTCTACCATATCGCACCGCTGTTTCGACCACAATAAGCCCGTGGCCTAACGTCGGGTTTTGCGGAAGTCCAATACGGTAGCGTAGTGAGATTGTCGCCCACTGGCGACCGGGGCTCCCGGTCGGGGCCTGGTGGTTTGCGCTGGCCTATCATCCTGAAGGTGGGTGCTGTCCGGGCGGTCCAGTAGTTTCCGGCCGATCAGCCGGAGTGCCTTGTCGCTCAGCTTCATAAAACCTAATCGTTGTCTTTATTGTCGGTCGTGACGGAGGTCGTGTGCGGATAGCAACGCGCCGTCGCTTTCCCCTACTAGCGGCTGGCCGGCGCTTCGGCTTGAGCGTCGATTCGCGCTTAGGACGACAGGGCGGGTGTCAGGTGGGGGCGGATTTCGCGCAACATGGCGGGGAACAATTTGGGTGCCGCGGCGACGACGTTGCCGGTTGTCAGGTAGTCGTGACCGCCGGCGAAATCGCCGACCAGGCCACCGGCTTCCCGCACCAGCAGTATCCCGGCGGCCATGTCCCAAGGCTTGAGCCCGATCTCCCAGAATCCATCGAAGCGCCCGGCGGCGACGTAGGCCAGATCGAGCGCGGCCGAACCAGGCCGGCGTATGCCGGCGCTATCGACAATCAGCGCCTTGAACATTGCCAAATAAGTCTCAAGATGCGCCTGGTCTTTGTAAGGAAAGCCCGTGCCCAACAGCGCGCCGTTCAGACCGACCTGCTTGCTGACCCGGATACGGCGATTGTCGAGAAAGGCTCCGCTGCCGCGACTGGCCGTGAACAGCTCCTGGCGCATCGGGTCGTAGATCACCCCCTGCTCGAGACGCCCTTTGTGTTGCAAGGCGATCGAGACGGCGAACTGGGGCATGCCATGCAGGAAATTGGTGGTGCCGTCGAGCGGATCGATAATCCACAGAAAGTCCCCGTCCTTTCCGTGACGCTGGCCGCTCTCTTCGGCGAGAATGGCGTGATCGGGGTAGGCTTTGCGGATGACGGCGATGATTTCGTCTTCAGCCTGTCGGTCCACCTCGGAGACGAAATCATTGCGGTCCTTGCTTGCAACCGTCAGTTCGTCGATGCGGTTGGAATGGCGGACAATGATTTCTCCGGCGTTACGCGCTGCGCGCACCGCGATGTTCAGCATAGGGTGCATAGGGGTGATATCTTTCGCTCAGAGCCGGCCATTGTACCGACTGGCAACCGACCTGTGAATAGGACGTCGACTGACGCAATGGCACGCTCAGTGGCGTTCGCGTTGGTATTCCTCGCGCAGGCGCCGCCGCTGTTCCGGCGACATGTCACGATACTGTCGACGCTGCTGTTCAACTTCACGTCGTTTTTGCTGTGGCAGCTGCAGATAGCGCCGCGCGCCCTGGCGCAGTTCGCTCTGGCGATCGCCGCTGTAGCGGTCCCAGCGGTTGCGATAACGCTTGAGCGCCGCCTGTTCCTCGGCCGACAGCGATTGCCAGGGGATCTGACCGCGCTGGGCGAGATCGATTCGGCCGGTTCCCGGCTCCGCCAGCGCGCCGGGGACCTGCAGGCAGACAAGCAGCGGTAGGAGGATCAGTCGTTTAATCTTCATACGGGCGTCAGGTGGAGGAGTCCGGTTTGCCCTTATGGTCGGCCAACCACAAATAGAAGTCCAGGTCCTCGTAGAGGTCAGGCACCTGCGCCTCGCCGGCGGCGACCTGTGGCGGCGGTGCCGGTCGGCGGTCGAGCGTCGCCAAGCCGAATACGGCCAACAACAAGGCCGCCGCGGCCGCCGCCGGCAGCCAGCGGCGTGACGTCGGCCGCCGTGCGCGCAGCGCCTGTTGCCGCAGCCAGTCCAGCTGCTCGTCGGCGACCCCGCCGCAGGTCCCCAGTCGGTCGGGCCAGTCGTAGGCGTCGCGACAGGCCGGGCACCGGCTCAGATGTTGTTCGAGATGCAGGCGTTGCTGCGGATCGTCGTCGAACATTCCCGCGCGCAACTTATCCAACACTTCGGGGTCCGGATGTTGCTCAAAGCCGTTCATGCTGCCATACCTCTGCCAGTTGACCACGCAGCGCCCGCAAGGCGCGAAAGTGATGCTGCTTGATACTGTTGGCGGAACAGCCAAGCGTATCCGCCGTCTCCTGAATGCTCAGGCCCAGCTGTTCGCGCAACAGGAACACCTGGCGTTGACGCTGCGGCAGGCTGCCCACCGCACGCTCGATGAGCCGTTGCAGTTCGCCGTTCGCCGCTTCGTGCTCCGGGTTACGCGCCGGGCGTCCGTCGACCGACGCCGGGAGCTCGGCTTCCTCGTCGGCGTCGTCCGCCGGGGCGCCAAACGTCAACCCGGTCAGCGACAACAGTCGTCGGCCGCCACGCGCCAACAGCCGTTTGCGCCGCTGGTCGTTGATCCGGCTGTTGAGGACGCTGCGGAATAAGGCCGGCCAGTCCGAAGCCGGTTTGTGCCGGTAGTAGTCGACAAACCGCAGCAGACTCTCCTGCACCACATCGAGCGCGCTCTCGCGGTCCCACAGCGCGCCATAAGCGATCTGATACGCTTTGTGCTGTACCGTACGCAGGAAATTGTCCAGTGACAGCGCCGCTTCGACGCGCCCGTCGCCGGTGGGTTCGGCGTCCATCAGGGGCAAGAATACGCTGTCCCAATCCGGGCGGCCAGTCGGCAGCGAAACACGCTTAATGCCGGTCGCGGTAGGCATAGGCGCGAGGCTGCGTACGCCGATGATCCCGACTGTGATGCCGATAGCGGTAGTCGCGATGAGCGCGTCGCTCGGCGTGCCAGCGGTGATGGCCTCCGTGTCGATACCAGCGATGCGCTTTGCGCTGGTGTGACCCGTGTTCGCGGTGCCTGTCGCGGTGATGCCGTGCATGCGGATGCTCGCGATAGCCATAGCGGTGGTGGCGCCCATGGCGATGCCGCTCCGGGTGGTCGAAACCATAGCTGTGCCGATACCCGGATCCGTGACCCGAATAGGCGCCGGTGGAATAGTACAGGCTGAAACGCTCGCCAGCCTGGGCGCCGCCGCTGAGCGTCGCGCCGGCGCCCAGGGTCAGAATAAACAGAGCCTTGCGCAAATTTCTCATCGTTCAATCCTCTTGCGGTCACAATACCCACCTAACGCGCGAACGTCCTGGAGGTTGACAAAAAAGTAGATTTTTCCTCCGATCGGCACTTAATTGGCGCCGGCACGGTGCGCCGTCGGGGCAAAGGTACTGCTCGCAGCCCGCATGAGTTATATTGATAGCGCCCGCCGTGCTCGAAACGGACCTGGAGAACCTCCGCTCATGAAAACTGCTCTGCGTAGTCACTTTTTGCTCGTAGTCATCGCCGTCGTGGCCGGGTGCGCCGGTACGCCCAAGCTGACCGAAGACGAGGTTCTGACACGCTACGAGCGCGTCGCGCTGCTCGACCAGCGCTTGCAGGAAGCCGCCGCGCAAGGCGTTCCGGATCTGGCACCCACCGGTTATAGCCGTGCGCAGGCTCACTATGCGGAGGCGGTCGGAGCGGCCGCTGCCGGTCGTCCCAACAGCGCCAATGGCGCCGCCAACGCCGGCATCGAGACACTGAACAACGCCAATGAGCGCGCGGCGATCAGCCGCGACATTCTTCGCGAAGTGATCGAGGTGCGCAAAAGGGCGGCCGCCGCCGGTGCGGCAGCCTCTCTGGCGCCGCAGAGCGCGGTGCTGGAAAAGGACTTTCGTAAACTGGCCAATCTGGTGGAACGCGGTCGTCTTGAGGACGCCAAGCAACGTCGGCCCGCGTTGCTGGCCGGTTACGAGAGGCTGGAACTCGCCGCGCTCAAACAGGGCACGGTGGAGGCGGCCGTGGCGGCCATAGCGGCGGCCCGCGAGCGCGATGCGATGAAATTCGCGCCCAAGACCTTCAAGCTCGCGACCGAGGAAATGCGCTTGGCTGAATCGGTGCTGGAGGCCGACCGAACCCACACCGCGAAAGCCGACGCCCACGCCAGACGTGCCCGCTTCCTGGCCGAGAAAAGCGCGGCGATCACCGAGCTGATCAAGGATTTCGAGCGTCGCGATTATACCCGTGAGGACACCATACTCTGGTATCAGGAACAACTCGGTACCATCAACGCGCCGTTGGCAACGCAGCTACCCGTCAACAAGTCCAATCGCGATCTGGTATTGGGTCTGCAGCAGTCGATACGCGAGCTCAAGCAGCAGCGCGACGACACGGCGGCGCAACGCTCGCAGTACGAACAGGAGTTGTCGTTGACGGCGGAACAGCGCGCGGCTGTCGATAAAGTACAGTCGCTATTCAGCCCCGCCGAGGCGCGCGTCTATCAGCAACAGCGCAACGTCCTGATCTCGGCGCACGGCTTCCGTTTCCCCTCGGGGCGCAGCGAAATCGGCCCCGACAATTTCGCCCTGATGAACAGGATTATCCAGGCGGTGCAGACCTTTCCGCAGAGTTACATTGAGATTTCCGGGCACACGGATTCCGCCGGCACCGATGCCAGCAACAAACGGTTGTCACAGGCACGCGCCGACAATGTGGCACGCTTCCTCGTCGAGGTGGGCAACGTGCCGGCGAGCCGTATCATCGCCACCGGCTATGGCGAGGAACGGCCGGTGGCAAGCAACGAGTCGCCCGACGGGCGGGCGGCGAATCGCCGCGTGGAAGTCCTGATCAACAACAACTAAGCGGCGCCTTCCGGCCACCGTATTCAGTGCCCCGACAGAGCGCCGATGGCCTGACCCATGCGCAGGTGTTGTTCGGCGTCCACCTGGGACGACCAGTTTATTCGTTCGCGCCCGAATAAGAGGATCACGGTCGACCCCATATTGAAGCGACCCATCTCCGCGCCGCGCGCCAGGCTGATATCTTCAGCGCTCCAGTCACGCATTTGCACGCTGGGGCGCGGCGGTGGCGTCACCAGTCCCGACCAGACGGTCTCGATCGCCGCGACGTTGATCGCGCCCACCAGCACCACGGCCATCGGGCCGGCGTCGCTGTCGAACACACAGACCAGGCGTTCATTGCGGGCAAACAGGCGCGGTATGCTGCGCACCGTGTGCGGCGCGACGCTGTACAGGCGCCCGGGAACGTACAGGGTCTGGCGGAGTTTTCCGGCAAACGGCATGTGCACACGGTGGGAAGCCCGCGGCGAGAGATAGACCGTGATGAATTTCCCATCCTCGAATTCCGCCGCCAGCGTGCTGTCGCCGCCGAGTAATTCAGTCACGCTGAACTGGTGCCCCTTGGCCTGAAATATCGCCTCGCCGTCGATATCGCCGAGCTGACTGACGCGTCCGTCGGCGGGGCTGACAAGGGTCGACGCATCGCCGGCGAGCGGACGGGCATCGGCGTGCAGGCTGCGGGTGAAAAAGGCGTTGAAAGTGGCGTAATCGGCAGGCCGCTGGTAGCGGGCCTCGCGCCAGTCTACTTTATAGGCCTCGGCGAACCAGCGGATCAGGGCATTCTTGAACCAAGGCGTCTGGATACGTGTAAGGCGATAGGTGAGACGGGAAATCGCATGCTGGGGCAGGGGATACAGCCACCAGGACTTGAGTTGGTCCCACCAGCTGGCTGTCCGCTCCACCCGCGACTTCCCGTTCAAGGCTTTTTTTTGACTGGCGCCATGACCTGCTGTTCGCCCCCGTCGGCGAAATGGAGGGTGAGCGCAACGCGCTCGCCGGCCACGGGTTGCGGGTCGGGTGTCGCCATCATCAGGTGATACCCCCCCGGCGCAAGTTCCACCGAGCCATGGGCCGGCAGGGCGATTCGTTCGACATGCTGCATGCGGGCGATGCCGTCCACCGTCTCCGACCGGTGCATCATGATGCGGGGAAATGTTGGGCTGCTGACGCCAACCAGCGCATTGTCCTGATCCGAGCCGTTGTCGATGGTCAGGTACGCGGCCATCATGCTGGCGCCGGGCGGCGCTTCACGGATCCAGGCGTTTTGCACCGCGAGACCGCCATCGGCGGATACCATGCCGGTCGTTAGCGCCAGCAGTGCCAATAAAAATCTCATTCGCTGGCCTCGTAGTAGTTCCTGATCAACATGAAATCGCTGGCGATCTTGTCAGGGTCATGCGGCACGTTGAAGAGTGCGTAAAAGCGACCGCGCGGATCGAACAGTATGATAGCCGCGCTGTGATCGATCAGATAATCGTCTGCCGAATCTCCGCCGGACTTGGCATAGAGGATGCCCAGTTGGCGGGTCAGGGTATGCAGCTGTTGCGATTTGCCGGTCACGCCGACGAAATCCGCATCAAAGTACTTTACATAGTTGGCCAGGGTGGCGGGCGTATCACGGGCCGGATCGACACTGACAAACAGGCCGCGCGGCAGACTCGGCAGATTTTCCTCCTGCCTCAGCCGCGCCATGACCTTGGCCAGCATCGACAGCGAAGTGGGGCAGACGTCGGGGCAATGGGTGTAGCCGAAAAAGGCGAAAGTCCAGCGGCCCTGCAGATCCTTCAGCGTGAAACTTTCTCCCTTGTCATCTATAAGGTTGAAGTCGGCGACGGGCTTGGCCGAAGGCAGCAGCGTGCCTTGTTGCAGGTGGGGTGGCTGCGGCGGCTCGCAGGCCGACAGCAGTGCAGCCGCGAACAACCAAGGTATAATTCGCGCCAATCGTGTGATTCGGGGGTCGCTGATAATCATGGCGGCCTATTATTCCATCGATAGCGTGTCGGCGCTAGTGGCGCCGGCGCAGGAGATCGTATTGAGCGCTGTACCAGAGGAACTTGTCACCATCCGCGATCTGATCCGTTGGGGCGCCAGCCGCTTCCAGGCGGCCGGCCTGTGTTTCGGTCACGGTACCGACAATGCCTTTGACGAAGCCCGGTTGTTGCTGGCGCACGCGTTGCACCTGCCCTTCGATTTTCCCGCCGACTACCTCGATGCCCGTCTCACGGCCTCCGAGCGAGCCGTGGTGGCCGCTCTATTCGCCGAGCGCAGCGAAAGCCGCAAGCCGGCGGCCTATTTGACCGGTGAGGCCTGGTTCGCCGGCCTGCCGTTCACGGTCGACGAACGCGTACTGGTGCCACGCTCGCCGCTGGCCGAGTGGATAGAGCGCGGGTTTTCCCCCTGGTTGGAGCCGGACGGGGTGCGGCGGGTGCTGGATCTGTGCACCGGCAGCGGCTGTATCGCCATCGCCTGCGCCGTCCATTTTGACAATGCCGAGGTGGATGCGGCGGAATTGTCGCCGGAGGCGCTGGAGGTGGCGTGCGCCAACGTCGCGCGCCACGGACTCGACGACTGGGTGCATTTGTTTCATTCGGATCTGTACGCGGCCTTGCCCGAGTCCCGATACCAGCTGATCATCAGCAACCCGCCCTATGTCTCGGGCGCGGAATTGCAGAGCCTGCCGGCCGAATATCGGCACGAGCCCGAGATCGGCCTGTTGGCGGCGAAAGAAGGCCTGGAGGTGGCCGTGCGCATTCTCGCGCGGGCGGCGGATTTTCTCAGCGACGACGGCATCCTGGTGATCGAGGTGGGCAATAGCGAGGCGTTGCTCGCCGACTGTTTCCCCCAGGTGCCTTTCACCTGGCTGGAGTTCGAGCGCGGCGGCCACGGCGTATTGCTGCTGGAAGCCGCCCAGGTGAAGACTTACCAGCCGGTGTTCGCCCGGGCTCTGAACTGAATTTCTATCGTGCAGGTGCGATCGGGCGCACGACATCCCGGTGCCCGCCCGCGCAAGGGTGGACCGAGAACGCCTGGTGGCTCTATAACCGCAAGACAGTATGCAGACCCGGTGGATCAGGTCAAACCGCTATTGCCGAAGATCGCGGGATCCCTTCGAAGGGCTGGATGTTGATGACTGAACGTCTGGGGAAAATCCCGCCCGGGCGGTCGGGGTCGAGCCGTCCCTGGTCGCCGCGCTCAGTCTTTCTGACGGTAAATCAGGCCCGGTTCGAGCAGCAGTTCGTTGGCGCTCAGACGGTCGAGCGGGAACTCGTCGTCTTCGTATTCGGCGATGCGATCAAACACATAGGCTTCGTCCTGGATTTCGATGGATTCGAAAATCGGCTTGCCGAGGTAGTTGCCGATGGCGTGACCCTGTTGGCTCACGGTATCCCCCTTTTTCTGTTCAGGTTGACTTGAATATGACGGACTCATGTGAATTAGCGGCGCTACCTCAGCAGGCTTTAACCGCGCCGCCCGGGTCTGCCCCGACCCGATAGCGCGGCCATTAAACTCCTGTACAATAGACCCCCATGTCCGGTAATAGTTTCGGCAAACTGTTTACAGTCACCAGCTTCGGCGAAAGCCACGGTCCCGCCATCTGTTGTGTCGTCGACGGCTGTCCGCCCGGTCTGGCGCTCGAGGCGGGCGATATGCAGCGCGACCTGGACCGGCGCAAACCGGGCAAATCACGCCACACCACCCAGCGGCGCGAGGCCGACGAGGTACAGATCCTCTCCGGCGTGTTCGAGGGCCGGACCACCGGGACCCCTATCGGGCTGCTGATCCACAATACGGATCAACGTTCCAAGGATTACAGCAAGATCAAGGACCGTTTCCGGCCGGGACACGCCGATTACACCTACCAGCAGAAGTACGGCCTGCGCGATTACCGTGGCGGCGGACGGTCCTCGGCGCGCGAAACGGCCATGCGCGTGGCCGCCGGCGCCATCGCGCGCAAGTACCTGCGGGAACATGTGGGTATCGAGATCCGAGGTTATCTGGCCCAGTTGGGACCGCTGCCGCTGGCGCTGGAAGATTGGTCGAGCGTCGAGGAAAACCCGTTTTTCTGTGCCGATCCGGCGCGTGTAGCCGAACTGGAAGCTTACATGGACGCCTTGCGCAAGGAAGGCAACTCGGTGGGCGCGCGCGTCAACGTCGTCGCCAGCGGCGTGCCGCCGGGCCTGGGTGAACCCGTGTTCGATCGCCTCGATGCGGATATCGGTCATGCGATGCTCAGCATCAATGCCGTCAAGGGTGTGGAAATCGGCGCCGGGTTCGACTGCGTGGCGCAGAAAGGCACCGAGCATCGCGACGAAATCACCCCGCGGGGGTTTCTCAGCAATCACGCCGGCGGCATCCTCGGGGGTATCTCCTCGGGGCAGGAGATACGGGTCAGTATCGCGCTCAAGCCGACCTCCAGTATCCGCCTGCCGGGCCGCAGCGTGAATCTGGACGGCGAGCCGGTCGAGGTGGTGACCACCGGCCGCCACGATCCGTGTGTCGGCATCCGCGCCACGCCCATCGCCGAGGCGATGCTGGCGCTGGTGCTGATGGACCACTGGCTGCGTCATCGCGCACAGAACGGCGAGGTGGTCTCGGCCACTCCGGTCATTCCCGCCAGCGACGGCTGATGGCTGTCCGCCGACCGCCCGGCGACAGGGGCTTGCGTGCGCCGCCGCCGCCCGTTGCGTTTTTCTAGCGTCGCCGGAGCGTTCCATGTACTGGCGGCTGTCGACTTTTTATTTCTTCTATTTCGCCTCGCTCGGCGCGCTGGTGCCCTACTGGGGCCTGTATCTGCGCTCGCTGGGATTCGGCGTGGTGGAGATCGGCGAACTGGTGGCGATCATCATGGCCACCAAGATCGTCGCGCCGAATATCTGGGGCTGGATCGCCGATCATACCGGACGCGGCATGAAGATCGTGCGCATCGCCGGTCTGCTGTCCGTGCTCAGTTTCGCGTTGGTTTTTGCCGTGAGCGGCTACTGGGCGATGGCGCTGGTGATGGCGCTGTTCAGCTTCTTCTGGAACGCCGCCCTGCCGCAATTCGAGGCCAATACGCTCAATCATCTGGCCGCCGACACCCATCGCTACAGCAGTATCCGCCTGTGGGGTTCCGTCGGTTTCATCCTGACGGTAACCGCATTGGGCATGCTGTTCGAATACACCGGCAGTGCCGTGCTGCCGCTGGTCCTGACCGGTCTGTTCGCGGCGATCTGGGGATCGAGCCTGCTGGTCCCGGAAAAAAAGACGCCGCATCCGCATCGCGAAAGCCTGTCGCTGACCGAGGTACTGCGCCAGCCGGTGGTGATCTCCGTGCTGCTGGTATGTTTTCTGATCCAGGCGAGCCACGGACCCTATTACACGTTCTACAGCATTTATCTGTCGAACCACGGCTACAGCGAGACCCTCATCGGGCAGCTATGGGCCTTGGGCGTGGTGGCGGAAATCGGTGTTTTTATGCGCATGCGTCATTGGCTGCCACGTTTCGGTGCGCGCCACCTGCTGCTTTGGGCCACCGCCCTGACGGCGCTGCGCTGGCTGTTGATTGCGGCGGCGGTGGACAATCTTTGGATTATGCTGATCGCACAGGTGCTGCACGCGGCCAGCTTCGGGCTGTATCATGCCGTATCGATTCATTTGTTCCATCGCTTGTTCCGCGGGCGTCTGCAGGGACGCGGACAGGCGTTGTACAGCAGTTTGAGCTTCGGTGCCGGCGGCGCGCTCGGCAGTTTCGCCGCCGGTTATCTATGGCAGGATTTCGGCGCCGAATGGATGTATCTGGCGGCGGCGCTGACGGCGTTGCTGGCGTTGGCGATAGTGTGGCGGGGAATACGGAATGTCGACGATTGAGCAAAAGCAGTCGCGCCGCAGTCCGAGTGCCGGCGAATCTGACCGAATGGGACGCGCCGGTTTTTGTTTGCGGCGCCGAGCGGACCGGGGGCGTCGTGCGAGAATCGGTTCGTGTGTCTCGCTCTGGCTGATCGCCTGCCTGCCGATGCCGCTGGCGGCCGACTATCGCCTGTCGGGTTATATCGCCACCGAGGCCCGTTTTTTCCCCGACGAGGGCCTTGACGCCCGGCAGTTCGATAGCTTGCAGACTTCGTTGCTGCTGCAGCCCGAATTCAGCTGGAGCAGGGACGATGAGCAATACAGTCTGATCCCATTCGTCCACCTGGATAGCCAGGACAGCCGTCGCACGCATGTCGATTTACGCGAAGCCTATTGGCGTGCTGTCCGCGGATCCTGGGAAGTGCTGGCCGGTTTCAACCGTGTGTTCTGGGGGGTGACCGAGTCGAATCACCTTGTCGATATCATCAATCAGACCGATTTTGTCGAGGACATAGACGCCGAGGACAAATTGGGGCAACCGATGCTCAAGCTATCGTCCCAGCGCGACTGGGGGACGCTGGACTTCTATCTGTTGCCCTGGTTTCGCGAACGGACGTTTCCGGGCAAACACGGGCGGTTGCGCTTTCCGCTGGTGACCGATGGCCAGGCCCTTTATCAGTCCTCCGACGAACAAAACCATATCGACCTGGCACTGCGCTATTCCCATTATATCGGGGACTGGGACTTCGGGTTTTATTACTTCGACGGTACCGGACGGGAGCCGCGCCTGATAGCGAACACCGCCGGTGATCGCCTGATACCCTTCTACGACCTGATCCGGCAAGTGGGTACGGACATCCAGTTCACCCGTGGCGCCTGGCTGTGGAAATTCGAGGCGCTGTGGCGCGCCCAGCACGGCGATCACTACAGCGCCGCGGTCGGCGGCTTCGAGTATACCCGCTATCAGATATTCGCCAGCGACGCCGATCTGGGGTTATTGCTGGAATATTCCCGGGACGGGCGCAGCAGCGACCCCGGCCGACAACCGCCGGTGCTGCTGGATGACGATATCTTTCTGGGCATGCGCCTTAGTCTCAACGATGTCCAGAGCAGCACATTGCTGGCCGGTGTCGTCATCGACCGCGATACCCGTGCCAGACAGTTCTCGCTCGAAGGCGAACGGCGCCTGAGCGATCACTGGAGCCTGGAGCTGGAAAGTCGCTGGTTCGACGGTGGCGGCGACGTCGTGGCCGCCGCTTTGCGCAACGACAGCCATGTCACCTTGCGTCTATCACGCTATTTTTAGTCGCGCCCGTTACGCCAAACGCGGTCAACGCAGCGCGGCACTGTAGCCGCTCTCCTGCACCGCCGCGATCAACGCCCGCGGGTCGGCGACCCCTTTCACTGTGGCGCTGTTGTCCGCCAGTGAAACATCGGTGACTTCCTCCACGCCGTCGACGGCCTGCAACGCCTTGCGCACGGCGGCAACGCAATGCTGGCAGGTCATGCCGCTGACGGTCAGCGTTACTGTCTCACTCATCGGTGCTCAACTCCATGGGTTGGAAAAACCGTAGTCGATTGGCATTAGTGACCACGGTCACCGAGGAAAGTGCCATGGCGAGGCTGGCGAACACCGGGTTCAGCAGCCAGCCGGTAAAGGGATACAATGCGCCGGCGGCCAGTGGAATGCCGATGACATTGTAGATAAAGGCGCCAAACAGATTCTGGCGAATATTGCGCAGCGTGGCGCGCGACAGCGTAATCGCTCCGGCCACGCTGGTCAGTGAATCGCTCGCCAGTGTGACATCGGCGCTCTCAATCGCCACGTCGGTGCCCGCGCCGATGGCGAAGCCGACGTGCGCCTGCGTCAGCGCCGGGGCGTCGTTGACACCGTCGCCCACCATGCCCACTGTGTGTCCGCGCGCCTGCAGCTCGGCGACGATTTCGGCTTTGCGCTGCGGCAGTACGCGACTGTGGACAGTGTCGATGTTGAGCTGACTGGCCACGGTATTGGCGGTATCGGGGTGGTCGCCGGTGCACATGACGACCTGGATTCCCGCCCGGTGCAGCGCTTCGATCGCCGCCGGCGTGTCGTGCCGCACGGGATCATTCAGCCCGAGTACGCCCAGTACCTGCTGTCGATCGGCCAGCCAGATCGGCGTTTTGCCGTCCCGGGCCAGTGCATCGGCTCGATGCGACTGTTCTGCGCTGCAGCCTATACCCAGTTCCTGCAACCATTCCTGGCGACCGAGAAAGAATTGGCGCGATTCGATCCGGGCGCGTACGCCCTGTCCGCCTTCGGCGTGAAAATCCGTCACCGGCAGCGGCGCGATGGCGCGCGCCTGCGCCGATGCCAGCACCGCCTGCGCCAGCGGATGTCCGGACGGCTGCTCCAGGCTCGCGGCCCAGCGCAGCAGCTGCTCCTCGCTGACGCCGTCGGCGGGATAAATGGCCGTGATCCGCGGCTTGCCTTCGGTCAGGGTACCGGTTTTGTCGACTATCAGATGGGAGATATCGGCCGCGGACTGCAAGGCGTCGCCATTGCGAATCAAAATGCCGAAGCGCGCGGCCCGTCCCATACCGACCATGATGGCGATGGGCGTGGCCAGTCCCAAGGCACAAGGGCAGGCGATCACCAGCACCGCAATTGCCGTGGTCAGCGCAAACGGCAGTGCAGGCTGGGGTCCCCAGGCCATCCAGGCGCCGAAGCTCAGCAGCGCGATCAGCATGACCAGGGGCACGAACACCGCCGCGATGCGATCGACCAGACGCCCGATCGGCGGCTTGCTCATCTGTGCCTGTTTGACCGCCTGGATAATACCCGCCAGGGTCGAATCGGCCCCGGCGCGGCTGACGCGCACCAGCAGGGAGCCGGACTGATTGATGGTGCCGCCGGTCACCTCGTCGCCGCTCGTCTTCGCCACGGCCAGCGGTTCGCCGCTGAGCATCGATTCGTCGATACTGGAGCTGCCCTGGACGACCACGCCGTCGCCGGCCACCGCGTCACCCGGGCGCACCCGGAAAACATCGCCCGGTTGCAGCAAGGCCGCGGGCATGGTCACTTCCTGCCCGTTGCGGACCAGGCGGGCGGATTTCGGCGCCAAAGCCACCAGCGCGCCGATCGCGCGTGAGGTGCGCGCCTTGGCGCGCACTTCCAGTGCATGGCCGAACTGTAGAAAAGCCAGTATGAGTACCGAGGTCTCCAGATAAAGATGGCGTTGCGCCGCGGGGACGAAATCGGGTGCCAGGATCAACAGCAGCGATGCCAGCCAGGCCGCCGCGGTACCGACCGCCACAAGGGTGTCCATATTGGCGCGGACGTGCTTGAGCTGCTTCCAGGCGCCGACATAGTAATCGCGCCCGCTGTAGATCATCGTCAGCAGCGTCAGCGCCGCCATCGCCAGCCAGAAGCCGCGGCCGCTCAGATCGCTGAGCGCGGAGCCGGCCTCCACGTGGGGCAGCAGACCGGTCATCATGGCGCCCATCAGCGCGGACCCGAGCAGGCCGGCCGCCAGCGCGCGCAGCAACGATTGCCGGATCGCGTATCGCGCCTGTTGTTCCTGGGCCAGATAAGGGTCGGGCGCGATTTCCTCCAGCACCGGATCGAAACCGGCCTGGCGCAGTATCAGCAGATAATCGGCGGCGTGGGCGCGCAGCGTCAGTCGTGCCTGATTGTCGCCGGCCCAACGTACTTCGCTGCCGGCAGCCACCGTTTGCAGCCGTTGCTCGACTTGCTGCCGTTGTTCGGCGGTGAGTGCCGTAGCGAAGCGCAAGCGCACTTCGCCGCCGGGGCGCGCAGCGGCGGCGGGCCGGGCCGGATAGCCCTGATCGATAATCGCTTCGGCGACATCCTTGGCGACGCCGCCTTGCACGTATGCCGCGCCCTCGACCAGATTGACCGCGGCGGTGCTGACACCGGGGACGGCGAGAATAGCCTTTTCCACCCGCGCCACACAACTGGCGCAGGTCATGTCGTCGATGTCGATGCGATAAGCGTCGTCCATGGCCGCTACCGACGTTGACGTGGACGGTCGCTCGGCTGGGGTCGCCTCGCAGCTCGGCGCGGACGCCGCCCGCGGGCGGGCTTCGTAGCCGACCTTTTCCAGCGCGGCGATCACCGCGTGTGGCTGCCCACCGCTGACCTGGGCGCTGCCGCCGGCCAGATCAACGTCGGCGTCTGTCACGCCCGCGACGGCGCGAATCGCCTCCTCCACCCGCGCCACGCAGTGCTGGCAGGTCATGCCTTCCACGGCCAGTGCGTAGCGGGCGACCGGGGCGGGTGTCCGGGAGGTGTCGGTTGGACGATCCATAACCGCAGTATACTCAAATGCGCGCGGCTTAAAGACGCACGATTCCTGGCCTTACCGCCAGCACCCGGGCGCCCGGGTGGCGGCCGCTTCAGCGCATAAAGGCGCTGCGAATCCAGTAGTCCATGCTGAAAAATCTGCCGGCACCGATGAAGAACAGGGCCAACAGCATGACGAAGTAAGTGGCGGCGAACTCGATACCATTGTTCAGTACCACGAAACTGCCGTTTTGCGTCAACCACTCGTAATTGCCGTGCGTCTGCAGAATCTCCTTGGCCTGGTCGAGGCGTTCGATCGCGCCCTGCGTGCGCTCGGTGGCAAAGGGACCGGAACTCTCGGCGATGGCCAGCCAGCCGTTGTGCCAGTGCACGGCAAATGCGGCCACGGCCATGGTGATCATCAAGGGTATCGATATCCAGCGCACGGCCAGGCCGATCAACAACAGCACCGCGCCGCCGGCTTCGGTAATCGCCGCCGTCCAGGCGAGCAATTCCGGAAAGGGCAGTCCAAGTCCCCAATCCGGGTTACCGAACCAAGCGATGGTACTGTCGATATCCTGCAGTTTCTTCGAACCCGCCATCCAGAAAATCGGGACCAGGTACAGACGCAGCGCCAGAGGCGCGAGGAAATCCAGCGCCCGGGTGCTGTCGAGAATTCGTTGTAGTTGTGTGAGAGGATACATAATTGGCTCCATTGGCTCCGGTGTTCTCAGGTCGTGCAGGCCGCGCCCAGGACAATGCCCAGTTGTCGCCACTGTTCAAGGATGGTCGCACCGCCCTGGACGACTTGTTCCGGCTGTGGATGCGCCAGTTCGTCGGCAATCTGGCGCAGCAACGTCAGACCGTCGCGCCGCGTTGGCTCCTGCAGCAGTGCGAACAACCGGGCCGACACCGCATTCAGTTCCACAAAGCCGACTTCGTCTGCCGCGTCGCGATAAACCAGCAGATACACCGGTTGTGCTGGCGGCGTCCGCGGCTGGAAGTCCGGGCCGATCCGGTGTACCGGATACTGGTACGCCAGCGGCCAGGCCAACGGCGATAACAGCGGCGCGGCGGCGAGCAGGTCGCCCTGCGGGTCGCAGTCGGGCGATCGCTGCTCCTCGGCCACCGACAACGCCAGCTCGATCCACTCGTAGTGTGCCAGCTCGCGCAGAAACGGCGGATCGCCGGCCTGTTCATCGCGCTCGGTTTCCAGATAATTGAGGAATTCCCGCGGGATTTCGAGAAACAGCGGTGAGTGGCTGCGGTGGCGGCCGTAAAAGTCGCGCACCAGCGCCAGCCAGGCGGCCGGGTCCAGAATCCGCTTCAGCACCGGGAAGCTGTTGCTGAGAAAATTTTCAATGTTGTTGAAGAACAGGTCGCGGTAGATCTTCAGTCGACGGTCCTCGATACCGTCGGGTGGCGGCTGCCGCTGGGGATCGCGGATGTGGGCCGCGAAGTCATACTGCCGACGGATAAAATCCGGCTCAGGCCTGTCCGGCATGACGAGTCGGTCTCAGACCGGCGAACCGCGCCTGGGTCTCGACAATGCGATCGACCTCGCCCAGCAGCTGCGGCAGCGGTGGAATATTGAAATCGCGCTCCAACAAGGTCGGCACCACGCCAAAGCGGCGGTAGGCCATTTCCAACAGCTGCCACACCGGTTCGACGACATCCGCGCCGTGAGTATCCACGATCAGATCCTCGGCCTCGTTGAAGTGACCGGCGACATGAAAATAGACCACCCGTTCGGCCGGCAGCGCATTGAGAAATTGTTCGGCGTCGTAGCGGTGGTTGACGCTGTTGACGTAGATATTGTTGACATCCAGCAGCAGGTCGCAATCGGCCTCGTCGAGCACCGCGCGGATGAAGTCTATCTCGGTCATCTCCTGCCCGGGGGCCGCGTAATAGGAGACGTTTTCCATGGCGATACGCCGTTGCAGAATATCCTGGGCGCGGCGGATGCGCGCCGCGGTATGAGCTACGGCCTCGGCCGTGAAGGGGATCGGCATCAGGTCGTACAGATGCCCGTCGTCGCTACAGTAGCTGAGATGTTCGGTATAGGTGCCAATGCCGTGGTGATCGAGGAAACGTTTCAGGCGGCGCAGAAAGGTCTCGTCAAGCGGCGCCGGACCACCGATCGACAGCGACAGGCCGTGGGTGACGAACGGATAGCGTTCGGTGAATGCGCGCAGCTGCTTGCCGAACCGCCCGCCCACGCCGATCCAGTTTTCCGGCGCGATTTCGTAAAATTCTACCTGGGGTGGCGGCTGGTCCGCAAGCGGACCCAGCAGGGTCCGCCGCAGCCCCAGACCGGCACCATGTACGGGGAATTTTGCGGCCGTCATGGTAAAACCGATTACTTGTTACCGCCGCACTTGCCTTCGCCGCACTTGCCTTCGGCTTTGGCCTTGCCCATTTCGTCGCCGGTCTTGGTCTCGTGCTTGTCGCCCATGCCGCCGCACTTGCCTTCACCGCCCTTGCCTTCGGCCTTAACTTTGTTTTTGTCGCCGCCGCATTTGCCTTCGCCGCATTTGCCTTCTTGGCTGTCGGCGACCATGTAGCCGCTGGATAACTGGGTCATGCTGAAGGGGTTGTCGCTCGCGGCGACGCTCGTGCCCGCCAGAGAAGAGATGAACGCGGCACCTACCGCCGCCGACAGGGTTTTTACTGGAGTTTTCATGGTAAGCCTCCTAAGGACTTGATTTGTGGCAAAGTACGTACCCGCCACATCAGGGTGGAAAGGATTTCCGTCCGCCGTCAGTTGGACAACCCTTACGACCGGGCGGAAAAGGTAAAGGTTCCGTTAAGGCCGCATTTTTGTAGTGCCGTGTGGCCGGGTCTTCAGTCAACGCCTCGCAGGCGCCTGCGGACACAATGTAAATACTGTTGTTCGTCCGGCGGGCGGCCGTCGCGCTGCGCCTGCCAGAACATTTCCGCCAGGCATTCCATCAGCCGGTGGTCGAGCCCGTGCATATCGGCACCTGTGGCGGCCGCCTGCTGATACAGCTCGCGCATGCCGGCCGGGCGATCGGTACCGACCTGCTCCTGGATGGCCAGATGCATGCCCATGTGTAGAAACGGGTTGGTCTCGCCCAGCTCCGGCAGGTAATCGCGTCCGAGTGCGCGCTCGGGATGCTCCAGCAACGGCTGGTATTCCGGATGCCGCTCGACCACGGCGACGATTTGTGCCTGCAACGGCTCCAGAGCCTGGCCTTGCCGGTGCCGTTGCCAGGCCTGGCAGTACATCTGCCGCAGTTTGTCGCGATCCTGACCGAACACCGCTTTATACCTCGCCGAAGAGTACCCGCCCGCACACCCGGTTGGCAAGGCAACCGGCCTGCGCGGGTTTCAGACCTCTGTTTTGTGACGAAACTCGCACAGATCTTCGATAATACAGCTGCCGCAGCGTGGGGTGCGTGCCAGGCAGGTATAGCGTCCGTGCAAAATCAGCCAGTGATGGGCATTCTGCCTGAACTCCGCCGGTACGCAGCGCTCCAGGCGGCGTTCCACCTCGGTAACATTTTTGCCCGGCGCGATGCCGGTGCGGTTGCAAACCCGGAAGATGTGCGTATCCACGGCGATGGTGGGGTGGCCGAAGGCGGTGTTGAGGACGACATTGGCGGTCTTGCGGCCAACCCCGGGCAGTGCCTCGAGTGCCGCGCGGCTGTCGGGTACCTCACCTTCGTGGTTTTCCACCAATAGTTTGGCGGCGGCAAGCAAATTGCGCGCTTTGGTGTTGAACAGGCCGATGGTCCTGATGTGCGATTTCAGACCCGCTTCACCGAGTTTGAGCAGGTCCTGCGGCCGGCGTACTTTTTTGAACAGGCCGCGGGTGGCTTTATTGACGCCGACATCCGTCGCCTGCGCTGACAGCGTCACCGCCACCAGCAGTTGATAGGGGTTGGCGTATTCGAGTTCGGTGGTGGGCTGGGGGTTTTCCCGTCTCAGCCGGGTGAAGATTTCGCAGCGCTTGAGTTTGTTCATACGGCATTCAGGCAGCGGTCCCCGCCGGCGCCGGTTGTGCCGCGGGCAGTGCGGCGGCGCGCTTGCGGCCCGCCCGGTCGACGACATTTTTCAGGGCGATCAGCAGGCCCAGGCCGATGAAGGCGCCGGGCGGCAGCACGGCCAGCAAAAAACCGCTGTAGTTGTCCACCAGGGTGATCGTCCAGGTGCGCGCGGCCTCGCCGAACATCAGGTGAGCACCGGCGAACAGGGTGCCCTGGCCGACAATTTCACGCAGTCCGCCGAGCGTGACCAGCACCAGCAGAAAACCCAGACCCATGGCGAAACCGTCGACCAGGGCCCGCCCCACAGTGTTT
Organism: Thiogranum sp.; assembly: GCA_030148775.1. Taxonomy (GTDB): domain Bacteria; phylum Pseudomonadota; class Gammaproteobacteria; order DSM-19610; family DSM-19610; genus Thiogranum. The sequence goes on along the minus strand of JASBST010000029.1, from coordinate 18,538 downwards.
TTGGAGGCGAAGGCTTCCGCGCGGCCGATAATCGAGCAATTGGTGACAATCAGGGGGATGAAAATACCCAGTACTTTATAGAGTCCGTAAAGGTAGGCGCTCATGCTCAACTCGATCACCGTCACCACCGAGGCGATGACCAGTACGAATACCGGAATGCGCACCTCCGGTCGTACCAATTTTCGGATCAGCGAAATGATCACATTCGAGGCGACCAGCGTGATCAGCGTCGCCAGACCCAGACCCAGACCGTTGATGAAGGTGCCCGTCACCGCCAGTAGCGGACACAGGCCCAACAGCTGCACCAGACCGACATTGTTGGTCCACAGGCCGTCGCGCAAAATGGTGTTGTAGCCGCTCATGATGTTTCCGCAGGGTGTTGTTCGAACAGACTGTGGCCGTGGGCCCGATAGTATAACAGTGTATTCCTGACCGCGGCCACGACGGCGCGCGGGGTGATGGTGGCGCCGGTGAATTGATCGAACACGCCGCCGTCGCGTTTCACTTTCCAGTCCTGCGGTTGCGGATTATCGAGCGATTTGCCGTTGAAGGCGAGGATCCAGTCGGAGCGGTCGGCCTCGATATGGTCGCCGAGCCCGGGCGTCTCCCGGTGGGAAAGCACCCGCACCCCGGCGAGGGTTCCGTCGACTCTGACGGCCACCAGCAGCCGGATGGCGCCGTTGTAACCATCGGGTGCCACCGACGCGAATACCGCCGCCACCGGCCAGCCGTTTTTGCGCGCGCGGTATACCGCTACCGGCTGCGCCGTGCCGAGCAGCTCGGCGTCGCGCACATAGACAATATCGGTGTAGATGTCGTTGTTATAGTCGGCGCGCGGGATGAGTTCATTCAGACTGCGCAGCAGCGCGCGGCGCTGGTTCTCGGCGATGCGCTCGGCGGTGTTGTCGTGCATGTAGGCCACCAGCCCGCTACCGAGCACCGCAAACAGGAAAAGAAAAATGACCGAAATCAGTATGGGCCGGTAGCGCATGCGAATTACTTGTTCCGATGCCCGAAAACCCGCGGCTGGGTGTAATAATCGATGGTGGGGGCGGCCATGTTCATCAGCAGCACCGAAAAAGCGATGGCGTCGGGATAGCCGCCCCAGGTGCGGATCACATAGGTGAGAATGCCGATACCGGCGCCGTAATACAAGCGCCCGCGCGGCGTGGTCGCCGCGGAGACGGGATCGGTGGCGATGAAAAACGCGCCCAGCATGGTGGCGCCGCTGAACAGATGGAACAACGGCGAACCGAAGGTGTCGCTGTCGCCGATGTAGAACAGCAGCGCCGTCGCACCCAGGCCGCCCAGCAGCGCGATGGGGATCTGCCACTGAATGACGCGTTTGCGCCAAAGCCACAAGCCACCGCCCAGGTAGGCCAGATTGATCCACTCCCAGCCATAGCCGCCGAAGCGACTGTACAGCGGTTGGTCGCGGATTTCGCTCCAGGTGTAGTCCAGCCCGAGTTGCGTTTTCGCGCTATCGAGCGGCGTCGCCATGGTCAGGCTGTCGAGCGTATGCGTGGCGGGTGTCACGCCGCTGAATATCAGCTTGACGGTATCAATGAAGGGTAAGCTGTAGCCGTCGTGCAACCCCATGGGTGGCGGCCACAGTGTCATTTGCAGCGGGAAGGAAATAATCAGCACGACGAAGCCGACCATGGCCGGATTGAACGGGTTGTAACCCAGGCCGCCGAACAGCTGCTTGGCGACAACGATGGCAAAAGCCGCGCCCAGTACCGGGATCCACTAGGGCACCAGCGGCGGTAGCGCCAGCGCCAGCAGCAGGCCGGTGAGCAAGGCGCTGCCGTCGCTGAGTGCGGGTCTGACGGCGCGGCGGCGCGCGATGAGCATCAAGGCTTCGGCAAGCACGGCGGTGGTTGCGCTCAGCGCCAGATTGAAAACCACCCCCCAGCCGAAGAACCAGAACAAACACAAGGCCCCTGGTATCAGCGCCAGCGACACCTGCCGCATCAGCCGGCCGACGTCGTTGGCGGCGGGCAGATAAGGTGAGCTCTGCGTCGGGAATTCCATCAGCGCTTCACCTCCGAGGGGCCGGCCGCGTCGTCCTCGCCGGTCGCGACGGGTGGCGCCGCCTGGGCGGATTTCTTTGCCTTGACGCGCGCCAGGGCGGCGGCGATTTCGGCTTTCTTGGCGTCGGCGTCGCCGCTCTTTTCGCGTTTCTCCAGGCCTTTCTTTGCCGCCGCGCGGCGGGCCTCGAGGGCCTGCTTCTCGCGTTGCAGCCGCTCCAGGCGGAATTCGTGGCGTTGCCGGGCGACGTCGGCGCGGGCGCGCTGGCGCTCCAGATCCCAGATTTCCGTTTTGGCGAAACGATAGTATTGCACCAGCGGAATGTGGCTGGGACAGACCTGGGCGCAGCAGCCGCATTCGATGCAGTCGAACAGGTTGTAGTCCTGGATTTTGTCGAAGTCGCGGGCGTGCGCATACCAGAACAGTTGCTGTGGCAGCAGGTAGGCGGGGCAGACCTCGGCGCATTTGCCACAGCGGATACAGGGTAGCGCGGGTGGCGGCGTCGGGGCCTGCGCGACGCTGGCGGCCAGTATGCAGTTGCTGGTCTTGATCACCGGCAGCTGGTCGCTGGTCAGGGAAATCCCCATCATCGGGCCACCCATTAACAGCCTGGCGACCTGTTCGGTATAACCGCCGCAGGCGGCGACGATGTCGCCGATGGGGGTGCCGATACGCACCTCCAGATTGCACGGTTGCCGCACGCCGGCGCCGGTGACCGTCACGATACGTGAAATCAGCGGTTCGCCGTGCACCAGCGCGCGCGCCACGGCCGCCGCGGTGCCGACGTTATGGCAGACAATGCCGAGGTCGGCGGGCAGGCCCTGGCTGGGAATCTCCTCACCGGTGAGGGCGTAGATCAGTTGTTTTTCGCCGCCGGCCGGATAAAGCGTGGGCACCGGCATGATACGGATAGCGCTGTCGCCGGCCGCTTCCAGAGCGCGCTTGAGACAGTCGAAAGCGCCGGGCATGTTGTCCTCGAGGCAGATCACCACCTGGCGAGCCTGCAGCGCATGCCGCATGATGCGGATACCCTCGATCACCTCCTCGGGGCGGGCGCACATCAGCGCTTCGTCGCAGCTGATGTAGGGTTCGCACTCGGCGGCGTTGATCACCAGCAACTACACTTCGCGGCCGGGATTGAGCTTTACCGCACTGGGAAACCCCGCGACGCCCAGACCGACGATACCGGCGTCGCGCACCCGCTGACGGATATCGGCCGGGTCGGCCGACAGCGCGGTTTCCATCCGCAGGCCGGTTTCGGCGCGACGGTCCCGGCCGTCGCTCTGAATGACGACGCAGGTGGCTTTCAACCCGGAGGGATGCGGTACCGGATAGTCGCCGATGTCGCAGACGGTGCCCGAAGTCGGGGCGTGCACCGGTGCGCTGATATAGTTCAGCGACCGTCCTATGGCCTGTCCGGTGAGGACCTGTTCGCCGACTTCGACCGTCGCCTCGGCCGGGTCGCCGATATGCTGGCCCAATGGCACCACCAGACGCGCGGGGATGGGCGCGGTGCGCAAGGGCTCGCGCAGAGACTGCGCTTTATTGGCAGCCAGGCGCAGGCCAGCGCCGATCTCCAGGGGCTGTCGCAGTAAATCCACCATCAGCTGCCGATGTCTGCGATGGGCCGGTGTTCGCCCTGTGGATAAGGCCACTTCCAGGTGGACAGGGCGCGTTCGACCGGGACCATTTCGATACAGTCGACCGGACAGGGGGCCACGCAGAGGTCGCAACCCGTGCACTCGTCGCGGATCACCGTGTGCATCTGCTTGGCGGCGCCGAGTATGGCGTCCACCGGACAGGCCTGTATACAGAGTGTGCAGCCGATGCAGGTCTGTTCGTCAATTACCGCGACGCGCGCTTCGGTATGTTCGCCGTGTTCGGCGTTCAGCGGCTTGGGGTCGACGCCGAGCAGTTCCGCCAGCGCCTGAATACCGCTGTCGCCGCCCGGCGGGCACTGGTTGATGTCGGCTTCGCCGCCGGCAATGGCCTCGGCGTAGGGGCGACAACCGGGGAAACCGCATTGGCCGCACTGGGTCTGCGGCAACAAATTATCGATCTGCTCGACGATCGGGTCGCCCTCGACGCGAAAACGGATGGCCGAGTAACCCAGCAGCAGGCCGAACAGCGCCGCCAGAGTGCCCAGTGCCAGGATCGCGGTCAGCATCTTCCGCCTAGCCCTTGATGAGGCCGGAGAAGCCCATGAACGCAAGCGACATCAGCCCCGCCGTGATCAGGGCGATGGCGGAACCCTTGAAGGCCTCGGGCACGTCGGCGACCGCCACCCGCTCGCGGATGCCGGCAAACAGGATCATCACCAGCGAAAAGCCGACCGCGGCGCCGAAACCGTACACCGCCGATTCGAGAAAACCGTGCCGCTCCTGCACGTTGAGCAGGGCCACGCCGAGTACCGCGCAATTGGTGGTGATCAGCGGCAAAAAAATCCCCAGCACTTGGTACAGCAGCGGGCTGGTCTTGTGCACCACCATTTCGGTGAACTGCACCACGACGGCGATGACCAGAATGAAGGTGATGGTGCGCAGGTATTCCAGTCCCAGCGGGGCCAGCAGATATTCATTGGCGAGGTAGCTGCAAACCGACGACAGCGTGAGTACAAAAGTGGTCGCCAACGCCATCCCGGTCGCCGTCTCGATTTTGCGCGATACCCCCATGAACGGACACAGCCCGAGAAACTTCACCAGCACGAAGTTGTTCACCAGAACGGTGCTGACGAGAATAAGGGCGAGTTCGCTCATGCCTCAGATGGTACCCCAGATTGGTGTCGCCACCAGACGATTAACCGCCGGTGTTTTCGGTGAATTGACGGCATTTCACTTGATCCGCATGCCCGGCCGCGCGCCGGCGTGCGGTTCCAGAATGTACAGCTCCTTGCCGCCGGGACCGGCCGCCAGCACCATGCCCTCGGAGACGCCGAAGCGCATCTTACGCGGCGCCAGATTGGCCACCATCACGGTGAGCTTGCCTTCCAGGTCCGCGGGTTGATAGGCGCTCTTGATGCCGGCAAAGACGTTGCGCGTCTCGCCGCCGAGATCCAGCGTCAGGCGCAGCAGCTTGTCGGCCCCGTCCACCGCCTCGGCCTTGACGATGCGCGCGACGCGCAGATCCAGCTTGGCGAAATCCTCGAAGCCGATGGTCTCGGCGATCGGCTCGTCGGCTGACGGGTCGGGCGTTGTCGGGGACCTGGTCATGTCCTCTTGGGAAGCGTCGATCATGGCTTGTACCTTGTCGCTATCGATACGTTGGGCGAGATGTTTGAACGGATTGATGCGCGTGGGAAAGCGTTTCGGCGCCAGGTCGTCCCAGGTGAAATCGCGCGACAAGCCGAACAGCTCCCGCGCCACGCGCCGGGTAATGCCGGGCAACACCGGCGCGAGCAACACCGAGAGCTGATGAAAGCCGTGCAGAATACGCGAACAGACTTTGTGCAGGCGGTCCCGCCGCGCCGTATCCTTGGCCAATTTCCACGGCTCCTGCTCGTCGAAATACTGATTGATCGCGGCGGCGAACTCCATGATTTTGCGCATCGCCTGACTGTATTCGCGCGCTTCGTACAACGCGGCGACGCTTTGGGTTTGCGCGTTGATTCCCTGTGTATAGGCGTCGAAGATGTCGGCATCGTCGCAGAATTCATCGACACCGAGCAGGCGGCCGTCGAACTGTTTGACGATGAAGTTGGCGCTGCGGCTGGCGATATTCACATATTTGCCCACCAGATCGCTGTTGACCCTCTGGGTGAAGTCCTCCAGGTTGAGGTCGATGTCGCCGACGCAGGCGTCGAGTTTGGCGGCAAAGTAATAACGCAGATACTCCGGGTTCAGGTGCTCCAAGTAAGTACGCGCCTTGATAAAGGTGCCGCGCGACTTGGACATCTTCTGGCCGTTCACGGTGAGAAAGCCGTGGGCGAAGATCGCGTCCGGTTTGCGCAGACCCGCGCCTTCCAGCATGGCCGGCCAGAACAGTGCGTGGAAATAAATAATGTCCTTGCCGATGAAATGGTACAGCTCGGTATCGCCACCTTCCTTTAGATAGGCGTCGAAGTCCCTGCCGTTGCGTTCGCAATAGTGTTTGAAGCTGGCCAGATAGCCAATCGGCGCGTCCAGCCAGACGTAGAAATACTTGTCCTGGGCGCTTGGTATCTCGAAGCCGAAATAGGGCGCGTCGCGGGAGATGTCCCAGTTGCGCAGGCCGTCTTTAAACCACTCGCCGAGTTTATTACTCACCTCCGGCTGCAGGTGTCCGCCGGCGGTCCAGGCGCGCAGGCTGTCCTCGAAATCGGCCAGGCGGAAGAAATAGTGCAGCGATTGTTTTTCCACCGGTGTGGCGCCCGAGACCGCCGAGACCGGGTTTTTCAGTTCGGTCGGTGCATAGGTGGCGCCGCAGACCTCGCACGAATCGCCATACTGGTCGGCCGCGCCACAGCGCGGGCACTCGCCTTTGATGAAGCGGTCCGGCAGAAACATCTGCTTGTGCGGATCGTAAGCCTGAGTGATGGTGGCCGTCTCGATATGGCCGGCCGCGCGCAGGCGTTGGTAGATCAGCGCCGAGAGCTGACGGTTTTCCTCGGAGTGGGTGCTGTGGTAGTTGTCAAAGCCGATCAGAAAATCGGCGAAGTCGGCGCGATGCTCATCCGCCACCCGGCTGATCAGCGCCTCCGGCGCGATGCCTTCGTGCTGCGCGCGCAGCATGATCGGCGTGCCGTGGGCATCGTCGGCGCAGACATAGACACAGTCGTGGCCGCGCATTTTCTGAAAGCGCACCCAGATATCGGTCTGGATATACTCGACCAGGTGACCCAGATGGATCGGCCCGTTGGCATAGGGCAGCGCGCTGGTCACCAGCATGGTGCGTTGTTTTTCCGGCATGAAATGTCCCGTACGGATCCACAGTTAAGCGGACATTATGCCAGATATTTGGCGCGCGGATCAGGGCGTGGGCATCGTCGGCCCGGCGTTTCAGAGTAAGGTGGGCAGGTGAGCGTGCAGCAGCGGCGCGGCCATCGCCAGCAGGAAGGCGACGAAACCGAGCGCCACCAGACACAGGCAGCGCCTGAGTTCGCGTGCAAGGCTGAAATGGGTGATAGTGCAAGGGGTGGTGTCTTTGATCAGGCGGCGCACGGCGGCTGGGTGCGGCAGCAAGGGCGGCGCCGCTTGCAGATAGCGGTTGTAATCCGAGCCGAAAAGCGGCTGCAATTTGTGCTCCTCCTGGCGAATGGTGGCGAGATAAACCAGTGTCGTGGCGGTCAGCGTCAGTGTCAGCACGTAGGGCGACCCACTGATCAGGCCAATGCCAGCGGCCGCAACAATGTTTCCCAGGTAGAGCGGGTTACGCACACAGCTGTAAGGGCCGCAAGTGACCAGCTGGCGCTCCTTGTGGCCGCCGAGATAGAGGCCGGCCCACAATCTGAGCGCGGCGCCTGTGCCTATCAACAGCATTCCTAACATAATCATAACATCACGCATGAAAGGATCCGCAACCGGCCAGCGCGAGGTCAGTGGCGTGAGCAGAATACCGCTGGTTATGATCAGGGCAACGAACGTCCGGCGTATCAGCGACAAGCGTACGGTGCGTAGTCGTTGCCGGTGGCGGGCGTATTCTGGGGAATTCGGTTCGGCGGTGCTACATGGTGAGTCGAGTTTTTTCATGCGGAAAAGCGTAGCAAGGGGCGCATTACCACAAAGTTGTCCGGACATTACCGAATGGTAATGTCGGATATCGCGCCGGCGGGGCAGAATGCCGCCATACGCGCGTCTTTACAGATGTGATGTTGCGTGGCTTTGGGCGAACGTCTAAACACTATCTAAAAAGGGGGACAAGTTGCCATTCGGTTTCCGGACGCTTGAGCACGGCCCCTCCAAGGTAAAAAAGGAGCAAGCCGGCTTGTGAATCCGAGTTCGTACCAGATGGCCACAGTCAGGTCGTCTCCGGCGCGGCGCAGCGGTCTGTTCCTCATGCTCTGCGCGCTGGCGCTGACCGCGGGCTGTGCCACCTATCAGGCGCGGCCATTGCCGGACGAACCTGCGCTGGCGACGTCGCTGGGCGCCTTGCGCACGTCCGCGGGCGCGTCCAAGAGCGGCCCTGAGCGGCGCAGGTTCGACGTCGCCGACGGACTGGATCTGACCGAAGTGGGCACGCTGGCGGTACTGAACAATCCCGACCTGCGCGCCCAGCGCGCCCGCCTGGCGCTGGCGGGCGCACAGGCGTTCGCCGCGGGTCTGTTGCCCGATCCTCAGCTCAGTGTCGGCCTGGACAAGCCTACCGGTGACACGGCTGGCCTGGTCAACGCCTTGTCCCTCGGCCTGGGCTACGACCTTATCCCCTTGCTGACACGGCAATCGCGCCTGGACGCGACCCACCGCGGCGAGGACAAGGTTCGCCTCGATCTGTTGTGGCAGGAGTGGCAGGTCATTCAAAGGGCGCGGATGTTGGCGGTGCGCCTGGGTCTCGAACAACAGCGTCTGCAGCTGTTGCACACCATGCAGGCGCTTTATCAGCAACGCTACCAGCGTTCGGCGCGCGCGCTCGACGCCGGCGACCTCACGCTCGATGTCAACGGCACTGATCTTACGGCGCTGATCGACACTTTCAGCCAGATCAACCAGCTTGAACAAACCCACAACCAGACGCGCCATGATTTCAATCTGCTGTTGGGATTGGCCCCGGAGGTCGATGTCCCCCTGGCGCCATTGACGCCGCCGGCACCGGTGGATGCCGACCTGGTGCACACGCGCCTGCGTCAACTACCACGCCTGCGCCCCGATCTGCTGGCCTTGCAGGCCGGTTACGCCAGTCAGGAAGCCAGCCTGAGGGCGGCCGTGCTGGCGCAGTTTCCCTCGCTCGGCATCGGCGTCAACCGGGCACGCGATACCGGCGATGTGGAGACGATCGGTTTGAGCGTCAATCTCACCCTGCCGCTGTTCAGCGGCAACCGCGGCGCGATTGCGGTGGCCAGCGCCACGCGCGAACAATTGCGCGCGGAGTACCGGGCCCGGCTGGCCCGAACTCACATGGACGTCGATCGTCTGTTGCGATTGCAGGCGCTGTTGCAGCGACAGCAGCAGCGCCTGCGGCAGTATCTGCCGCGCCTGCAAACACTGGTCGAGCGGGCGCGCCGCGCTTATACCCGCGGCGATATTCAGGCGCTGACGTTCCTCAATATGGAATCCACCTGGGTCAATAAGCGCCTCGAGCAGATCAGCCTGGAGCAGACCAGTTGGGAGAATCGCATCGCTCTGGAAGCGTTGCTGGCGTTGCCCGGCTATCCCGCTGGAGTGCCGACGCCTGCGCACCCGGTCACCAAGGAGAAGCCGTGAAACAAAGAGCGATGGCGCGCGCCGCGCTGAGTTTGTTGCTATTGGTGCTGGCAGCGCAAGTATCGGCCGAGGAGCCGAGCGTATTGGTGACTGCGGCCAGGGTGCAAATGCACAGCGTGCACGACACGCTGTCGGTTTTCGGCGTACTTGACCCCGATCCCGACCAGGTGCTGAGCCTGTCGCTGCCGCATGCGGGGTTGATCAATCGCGTCTGGGTGCGTTTGGGGCAGCGGGTAAACAGCGGCGACCGGTTGCTGGAAGTGATCACGGCGCCGGATGCGCGCATGCAGTACCTGCAGGCGCAGAGCGCGGTCGATTACGCCCGGCGCGAGTACCAGCGCCAGCAAAACCTGCTCCAAGAGCAGCTGGCGACCAAGTCCCAGGTCGATATGGCGAAAAAGAATCTGCACGACGCGCGTGCCGCGCTGGAGGCATTGCGCCAGCGCGGCCTGGACGTCGCCAGTGAGACGCTGCGTGCGCCCATGGACGGCATTGTCACCCGTCTGGATGTTTCCCAGGGCCAGCGCGTGCAGGCCGATACCACCGCCATGCTGATTGCCGCGGAAGAAAAGCTGATCGCGCGCCTGGGTGTGGAGCCGGAGGATTTAGGCAGGGTATCGCCCGGCACCCGTGTTACGATCAGTTCGGTATTCGGTCCGGCGGTCAAGGTTGAATCCCAGGTACGCGAAGTGCACGCAATGATCGATCCGGCCACCCATCTGGTAGAAGTCCTGGTGCCTATTCCGGCCGCGCAGGTCGATCGGCTGGTTCTCGGCAGTCGGGTGTTGGGGCGCGTCCGCCTGGCGTCGCGCCAGGCGCTGACCGTGCCGCGCAGCGCACTGCTCGGGCAGGCGTCGGAGACACATTTATATACCCTGGTAAAGGGTCACGCGCGCCGCGTGCCGGTGCGCGCGGGCGTGCGCAGCGGCGATAGCGTCGAGGTCAGCGGTGATCTGCGCGAGGGCGATCAGGTGGTCGTCAGCGGCAACTACCAGCTGCGCGACGGTATGGCTGTCAGGACCAGGCCCTGATGGACATTGCTCACTGGGCGGCCGCCCACCGCCGCTCGATTCTGTTTCTGGTGGCCCTGGTCGCGCTGGCCGGCGTTGCCGCCGGCTTTCGCCTGCCTGTGGCCCTGTTCCCGCACGTGGACTTTCCGCGCGTGGTGGTCACGCTCGACGCCGGCGATCGCCCCGCCGATCAGATGGTAATCGCCGTGACCCGGCCGGTGGAGCAGGCGGTGCGTTCGGTGCCCGGCGTGGCGGGTCTGCGCTCCACCACCAGCCGTGGCAGTGCGGAGTTGTCGATCAACTTCGCCTGGGGCGACGACATGGTCTCGGCCATGCTGCAGGTAGAGTCGGCCATTAACCAGGTGTTGCCCGAACTGCCTGCGGGCACGCGCTTCAACGTCCGGCGCATGGATCCGACGGTGTTTCCGGTGGCCGCTTACAGCCTGCGCTCGAACAGCGAAACGCTGGTGCAACTGCGCGATCTGGCCAGCTATCAGTTGGTACCCTTGTTGTCGTCGATCGACGGCGTGGCGCGGGTGGCGGTGCTCGGTGGCGAGCAGGCGGAATATCGCGTCGAGATCGATCCCGAGAAGCTCGCCGCCTATGGGCTGACTTTCAGCGACGTGGCGATGGCTTTGTCGGCAAGCAACGTATTGCAGGCCGTGGGACGCATGGAGGCGCGATATAAGCTGTATTTGCTGCTCTCCGATACCCGCTTGCGCTCGCTGGCGAATATCGAAAACACGGTTCTGCGCAGCGGCGCCGACGGCCTGGTGAGGCTGGAAGACATCGCCCGCGTCTATCCCGCGCTGGCGCCGCAATGGCTGCGGGTCACCGCCGACGGGCAGGACGCCGTACTGGTGCAGGTCTATCAGCAGCCTGGCGGAAACACCGTGCAGATCGTCAGCGACGTGCGCCAGGCGCTGAAGGCTTATCGCGCCAAGCTTCCCGCCGCGGTGCAGATCGCCAATTGGTACGACCAAAGTCAGCTGATCACCGCCGCGGCCGGCAGCGTCCGCGATGCCATCGCCATTGGTGTCGTGCTGGCCGCGCTGGTACTGCTGCTGTTTCTGCGCAGTTTCAAAATCACCCTGGTCGCCGTCCTGGTCGTTCCCTCGGTGCTGGCCAGCACTATTCTGTTGCTTCAAGTGCTGCATATGAGCTTCAACATTATGACACTGGGCGGCATGGCGGCGGCAGTCGGACTGATTGTCGATGACACCATTGTCATGATCGAGCACATTATCCGCCGGCTGCGCGAACGCAGCGGCGAGCTTGCGCTCAGCGTTCGCACGGCCGCCATCGAGTTCACGCCGCCGCTTGCCGGCTCATCGGCGGCGACGATGATTATTTTTGCGCCGCTGGCGTTTCTCGGCGGCGTCACCGGCGCGTTTTTCAAGGCACTGTCGTTGACGATGGCCAGCAGCCTGTTTATCTCCTTTCTGTTGGCGTGGCTGGCCGTGCCGTTGCTCGCCGAGCACCTGCTGAGCGCCCGCGACGCCGATCGGGAAGATGTCGGCGGCCTTTTTGAGCGCCTGCAACGGGCATACGCCGGCCTGATGCAACGCCTGCTGCGCCGGCCCTTGCTCGCCGGGCTGGGCGTGGCGCCGTTGCTGCTGCTCGGTTACTTCGCCTACCACTAGGTCGGTTCCGGTTTCATGCCGCATATGGATGAGGGCGGCTTCATCCTCGATTACCGCACGGCCGCCGGCACTTCGCTGAGCGAAACCGACCGTATGCTGCGCCAGCTGGAAGCCATTGTGCGCGCTAACCCCGCGGTGGAGACCTATTCGCGTCGCACCGGTCTGCAACTCGGCGGCGGACTTACCGAAGCCAACGAAGGCGATATCTTTGTCCGCCTCAAGCCGCTGCCGCGCGCGCCCATCGATCGTGTCATGGATGATATCCGTCAGCGCATCGAAAACCGGGTGCCCGGTCTGGAAGTGGAAATGGCGCTGCTGATGGAGGATCTGATCGGCGACCTGACAGCGGTGCCGCAACCGATTGAAATCAAGCTCTACAGCGACAATCTGCAGGCACTCGCCGCGACGGCGCCGCGGGTGGCCGAAGCGATCGCCGACATCAACGGCGTCGTCGATGTCAAGAGCGGCATCGTGCTCGCCGGCGATGCGATCAATATTGTTGTCGACCGCGACAAGGCGGCGCTGGAGGGCATCGATCCGGACGCGGTCACCCGACAGCTCAAGGCCTGGTTCGAAGGCCTGGTGACGACCAGGATCCAGGAGGACCTGAAACTGGTGGGCGTACGTGTCTGGGTGCCGCCGGCCGCCCGTGACGAGATGACGGCCATTGACGCCATCTGGCTGCGGGCGCCCGATGGTCATCGTTTCCCGCTCGGGCGCGTGGCGCATATCAGCGTCGAGACCGGACAGGCGCAGATCGCGCGCGACAATCTCAAGCGCATGGTGGCGGTGACGGCTCGTATCAGCGGACGCGATCTGGGCTCGACCATCCGCCAGGTCAAACAGGTACTGGGGCGCGACGGCCTGTTGCCGGCGTCGATGTACTTCGAGCTGGGCGGACTCTATAAGCAGCAGCAAATCGCTTTTCGCGGCCTGATTGCCGTGTTCGTCGCCGCCCTGGCGCTGGTGTTTCTGTTGCTGCTGTTTATGTACGAAGAGTTCGCCGCCGCGCTGGCCATTTTGAGCGCGCCGCTGCTGGCCGTCGCGGCGGTGTTCATTGGCTTGTGGGCGACCGGCATCGAATTGAATATTATCGCCATGATGGGCATGATCGTGATTGTCGGTATCGCCACCGAAGTCTCGATTTTTTACTTCTCCGAGTATCACGAACTGCTGCGCGCCGGGATGGACAGGGCCGCCGCCCTGATGCAGGCCGGCTATAACCGCTTGCGGCCGATCGCCATGACAACGCTGGCGGCGATTCTGGCGCTGATGCCGCTGGCGCTGGCGTTGGGGCAGGGTTCGGCGATGCAGCAGCCCTTGGCGGTTGCCATTATCGCCGGCCTGCTGGTGCAGATGCCTTTTGTCCTGATGGTGATGCTGCTGGTTTACTATGGCCTGCGCGGGGCGGCGGGAAAAATGGCTAGAAGGCGATAGAAAGTTGCGCCGCGAGGCGATCAGCGTGGTCAATGGGATGCTCGCCGTCATCGGTGACAAAATTGTGTTTGTAGTGGCTGCGCAGATAATCAAGGGTGAGGCTGGCGTAACGTCCCGCGCGAAAACTGATCGCTAGCCCATAGCGTAGTTGCGGTGCATCCTGCAGCTCCCGGCTACCTTCGAGGCGTAGCGCCCAGTCGAAGTTGGAATGCAGAAACTGGGCGAACTCCAGATTCCAGGCCAGTGGCTGGTTGCGCGCAGCCGGCAATGCGCGCAACGGACGCGTGGCGGAGATCGCCTCGGCGGTCAGTTCGAAGTGTTCCGAAGACCACAGCAGGGAGGCGCTGACCGCGCCCGCCCGGCGCTGATAGCGGTTGGCGTTGTCGCCGAGGATATCGCCGTCGGCGGCGGCCAGATCGGAGAGATAGCCGACCCCCAGTTGCAGTGAGCCGTTCAGCCAGGTCGATATCGCCAGCGTCCAGTCCGGGGGAGTTGAGCCCCGCGCATCGAGCTTGCGTCCCTGCCCGCGGAAAAGCGCCGCGGCGACATTGAAGCGATCGCGATAGTCATACTCGAGATTCAGCGCCACGTCCCGCGTTTCGCCGAACTCCAATAGCGGGGAGCTGACGAAATGGCTGAAATAGATGCCAAAGGGCAAATATTGCCGGCCGTATCCCAGTTCCCAGTCGCCGAATTCCAACGACACGGTGGCCTCATCGAGTTCGAGACGGTCCTGGCCGGTGGCGTAGTTCAAAATCATCTCGCCACTGGCAAACGACAAGGGTTTCACGCTGCCGTGCAACTGAATACTTGCGCTGGTGTCGCCATTGGCGTGTTCCGAACGCAGATCGCTGAAGGCGTTTTTGTCATATTCCCAATCGAATTCCGTCAGTCCGGCCACGCTCAGTCAAGGGGTGAGTGCGTGCTCTATGCCGGCTTCTCGCTGCTCGTAGCGGGTGCTGTACAGGCGCACGCTGTCTTGTGTCTCCGGGTCGGCCGAGTCGGCCTTCGACCGTGGACACCACACCAGGCACAGCGCCAGCATAGCCGCGACGATGGCGGTACAAGCGTCTGCAATGAGGCGGCCGGGTGCAGTGTTGACGATGAAAACCCTGGAAATTCTTGTTAGTCGGGAATCGATGCATTATCCAGCGTCGCCGGTCGCGGCGCAAAGAAAAAAGCAGAGCGGGGGAGGTTGTTCCCGCCCTGCAAGGCCCTCTGCAAGGGCGGTAAGGTCCGCGGCTACGGGGGTGACGCGCTGATCACTTCGGGCCCGGGCCGGGGTGCCGCGACGACAAATACCAGGTGTCGCCATAGCTTTGCGGGGCGCGGAGGTCGGCGGGGCCCGCGAAGGCCGCGCCGTTTCGCCCGACGCGGTCGCGCCTGAATTGAGGCGTCCGCGAACGTCGTGGCGACAGCGGTAAGTGTAATCGGTCTGCGCGGTCGCGAAGATGAACGCAACATTACCATACGGTAATGCGCCACCGCAGTGCTGAGGCTATTATGGGACGATATGCACATCCTTCTGATCGAAGATGACGGCGAGGCCGCCGCATATCTGCTGAAAGGGCTCGATGAAAGCGGTCATGGCGTCGACCACGCGGCCGACGGCGACGAGGGTCTGCAGCTGGCGCTCGGCGGTGGCTATGACGTGCTGATCGTCGACCGCATGATGCCGGGTCGGGACGGTCTGGCGGTGATCAGGATGCTGCGTGCCGGCGGCGACCGCACCCCGGCACTGGTACTTTCCGCGCTCGGCGAAGTCGACGATCGGGTGACCGGCCTGCAGGCCGGTGGCGACGACTATCTGGTCAAGCCGTACGCGTTCAGCGAGCTGCTGGCGCGCCTGGAGGCTTTGGTGCGGCGCCAGCGACCGGAGGAGTCGGATGCGCGCATCCAACTGGCCGACCTTGTCATGGACCTCGATGCCCACCGGGTGACGCGCGCCGGACGGCTGATCCGGTTGCAGTCACGCGAATACCGGTTGTTGAATTTTCTCCTGCGCCACCAACGGCAGGTGGTGACGCGCACCATGCTGTTGGAGCAGGTGTGGGATTATCATTTCGATCCGCAGACTAATGTGGTCGATGTGCATATCAGCCGTCTGCGTACCAAGATCGATCGCGGTTTCACACTGCCGCTTCTGCACACCATTCGCGGTGTCGGGTATAAACTCAGTGATACGCCTTGAATTCAGGCGTCTGTTCCGTACCACCGCCGTGCGCACCTCGCTGTGGTATGCCAGCCTGTACATTCTGCTGGCGGGGGCGGCGCTCGGTACTTACCACTGGGCGACCAGCCGTTATGTGGACGCCCAGCTGTATGCTGGTCTGCACGATGAGTTCGTCGACTTGCGCAATACCGCAGCGGCGCAGGGTTTCACGGCTTTGAGTCGGGAAGTGTCCTCCAGAAGCCGCGCTGGCAGCCAGGACGGGCGTTACTATCTGCTGACGGACGCGCAGGGGCGCAAGGTTGCCGGCAACCTTGCGCGGTGGCCGCGGGAGCGCGACGACCAGGTACGGCTCGACGAAACCGTGCACACGGCATGGATCGACGACGACATGTATCCGAATGTCGCCGACGAAGACGAATTCTGGCCGGTGATCGGCAAGCGATTCGACGACGGTTCGATTCTGCTGCTCACCCGCAGTGTCGCCCAGGCCGATGAAATGCAGTTGTTCAGTATTTACGCGCTTTCCGGGTTGCTGTTGATCATCGTCCTGTTGGCGCTGGCGATGGGCGTTTTCATGGGGCGAACGATCCTGCTCCGGATCGATAAAATTACCGCCACCGCCGAGACCATTATCCGCGGCGACCTGTCGCGACGCGTGTCGCTGAGCGGGCGCGACGATGAATTCGACGAGTTGTCGACACGCTTGAATCATATGCTCGATCGCATCGAGCAGTTGATGCAGGGGATGCGCGATGTCACCGACAACGTCGCCCATGACCTGCGTCGGCCGCTGGCGCGCCTGCGTAATCGCCTGGACGTGATTTTGCTGGGTGAGCGCCGCGGTGCAGAGTATCGACAAACCATAGAGGAATCGTTGCGCGATACCGAAGAGCTGATGACCAGCTTTAATGCGATTCTGCAGATCGCCCAGGCGGAGGCCGGCACGCTGCGGGTGAAAATGCAGTCCGTGGACCTTGCCACGATCGCCGCCCAGGGGGTGGAGTTTTATCTGCCGTTGGCGCAGCAGCGGGGACAGGCTCTTTCGCTGCATACCGCCGCCGGCGTCTGTGTGCGCGGCAACAGCGATCTGCTGTCCCAGGCTCTGGGTAATCTGCTGGAAAATGCCATCAAGTATTCGCCTCGTGGGGCGCGGCTGGAGGTGCGTGTTGAGGCCGATGCCGCGAGCGCTCGCATCGGCGTATCCGATCAGGGGCCGGGTATCCCTGTCGCCGACCGCGAGCGTGTCCTGCAGCGCTTTACCCGCCTGGATCAGGCCCGCAGTAGCCCCGGCAACGGGCTGGGCCTCAGCCTGGTCAACGCCATTGCCCGGCTGCACGGCGCTCATCTCGTTTTCGCGGACAATTGCCCCGGGCTTGTGGTCACGGTGGTTTTCCCCCGCCGGGACGACGGGCCCGATCGAAAGCGGCCGCTGGCGCCGGAGAACCAAATCCCGCCTCCACGGTCAGAGCAGGCAGGTCGGCCTGGCGCCGCAACCACAAGGAACTCTGATCTGTCGACGACTACGCGCCCATGAAGGATAAATCGCCCTGGCTACAGTGGTTGCGCCGGCGCCGGTCGCGCCGGCAGCGGCTCGCCCAGGGGCTGCTGTTGCTGGGACTGATCGTCGCGCCGCTGGTGTTCTATCTGGTTCAGCATCGTCCCGACCTGTATGACCGCACGCGCACCGATCTGCTGGAGGCGGATCGACAGCTTGATATTTACCACCACGCCATGGAAGTGTTGGCGAGCGAAGATCGCGACGGCGAGGCGGCGCTCAGGGCGTCGGTGTCCTGGTTGCACAAAGCCGCGATGTCGGATCCGCGCGATCTGGCGGAGATAAATGCCATTACCGCCAGCCTGCGACGTTGGGAACAGCAGGTGCGCAGCGGCGATCTCTCCGGCGCGGAAATGCACACCCGGTATCGCGCCTTGGAAGGTCGGGTGGAACGCCTCATCCGCAAGCATACGCATCCGGATAACGGCTAGCATCGGCGCCGGCGCGGCGCTGTTGCGCCTGCCGCAAAACCGGGAAAAGTCCTTTGTAGACAAAGTCTCCGTCGGTCTTTGCCGGGCCCTCGACGGCCATTGGCAACCCGGCGCTGCGCGCCCCCGTGCCTGAACCGTCACTTAACCGCACAAAACGGAATGGAGACCGCTTTTTCCAAATTGTGTACAATCGCGCCTCAAAATTTTCACAAATTTTCAAGGCCGAACGGCCATTTACCGAGCACTGACGAGGAAAAAACCATGGCAGACCTGTCCAGAGAGCAGATAGAAGAGAAGCTCAAGGAGTACATTGATCCGTACATGGAAAAGGACCTGGTGTCCACTAAATGTGTGCGCAACGTCATGATCGAGGGGGACCAGGTGGTCGTCGACGTGGTGCTCGGTTTTCCGGCCAAGGGCTATATGGAAGAACTGTCGGCCAAGCTCAAAGAGATGGTGGAGTCCATCGCCGGTGTCGCCAAGGCGCGGGTGAACGTGAACATGGCGATCGAGGCCCACTCGGTGCAAAAAGGCGTCAAGACGCTCGAGGGGATCAAGAACATCATCGCGGTGGCCTCGGGCAAGGGCGGCGTCGGCAAATCCACCACGGCCACCAACCTGTCCCTGGCGCTGTCGGCCGAGGGCGCCAGCGTCGGCGTGCTCGACGCCGATATCTACGGGCCGAGTCAGCCGCGCATGCTGGGCATTCACGGCAAACCCGAGTCCAAGGACGGTCAGACTCTGGAGCCCTTGGTCAGCTATAACATTCAAACTATGTCGATCGGTTTTCTGGTGGACGAGGAAACGCCGATGATCTGGCGTGGACCGATGGTCACGCAGGCGCTGCAGCAGCTGCTGGGCGACACCAACTGGCGCAGTCTCGACTACCTGGTGATCGATCTGCCGCCGGGCACGGGCGATGTGCAG
>JASBST010000027.1 GCA_030148775.1 Thiogranum sp. | reverse complement strand
GCGCGCCATAATCGGCCAGCCCGACAAGCTCGAGTATGGCGTGACTGCGCTCGCGGATTTCCGGCTTGCGCACGCCGCTAACCTTGAGACCGTAGCCGACGTTTTCGGCGACCGTCATGTGGGGAAACAGCGCGTAGGACTGAAACATCAGATTGACCGGGCGCCGGTGCGGCGGCAAGGCATCCAGTGGCTGGCCGTCAAGAACCATCCGCCCCTCGGTCGGCGTTTCAAAGCCCGCCAGTACCCGCAGCAGGGTCGACTTGCCGCAACCGGAGGCCCCGAGCAGCGCGAAGATCTCGCCTTTGCGGATTTCCAGACTGACATCGTCCAGCGCGCGGTAGTCACCAAAGTCCTTACTGACGCCAAGCACCCGCAGGTACGCATCGGCCTGCGCCCCCGCCGCGGCGGCTACCGATGCGCTCGCCCGAGCGCTGTTCGTGTCCCCCGGCTGCATGTATGCTGCCATCAAAACCCCGTGTATGTGAACCTGTCGCGATTGCCCGACCGGTTGTCAGCGGCGTGACGCCGCCTACTGGCCGGTTTTCACCCGCGTCCAGGTGCGTGTATAGACCCGGTCCACCTTCGCCGGCAGAACCTTCAACGTATACAGCTTACGCGCCGCCGCCGGCGTCGGATAAACGCCCGGGTCTTCGATAATGTCCTTGTCCACCAGCGGCGTGGCGGCGCGGTTGGCGTTGGCGTACCAGACGTAATTGGTGATATCCGCGATCACCTGCGGGCGCAACAGATAATTCATGAAGC
Organism: Thiogranum sp.; assembly: GCA_030148775.1. Lineage (GTDB taxonomy): Bacteria > Pseudomonadota > Gammaproteobacteria > DSM-19610 > DSM-19610 > Thiogranum. The sequence goes on along the minus strand of JASBST010000027.1, from coordinate 10,209 downwards.
GCAGGGCGTTTTCTGGGTGCGGCGCATCCTTGGGTATGGCCATCATGTCAAACCACATGGCGGCGCCTTCCCTGGGGATGACATAGGCGACCTCCACCGCGTTGTTGGCCTCGCTGGCGCGGTCGGCGGCCTGCAGAATATCGCCCGACCAACCCAATGCGACGCAAATGTCGCCGTTGGCCAGATCGTTGATGTACTGGGACGAATGGAAATAAGTGATCGACGGGCGCAGCTTCATCAGCAATGCCTGGGCCTTGCCCTGGATGAGTTCGGGGTCGAAGCTGTTGGGGTCTTCGCCGAGATAGTTGAGCGCCGCGGGAATCACCTCCGCCGGCGCATCGAGAAACGCCACGCCGCAAGCCTTGAGCTTTTTCAGATTTTCCGGATCTAAGATCAACGCCCAACTGTCCACCGGCGCGTCGGCGCCTAGCGCTTCGCGCACCTTGGCGACGTTGTAACCGATGCCGGTGGTTCCCCAAAGATAGGGGATGGCATGGGCATTGTCCTGGTCAAGCACGGCGATACGCTGCATCAGCTCGGGATCGAGGTTCTTGTAGTTGTCGAGCCGGGTTTTGTCCAGTGGCATGAACACCCCGGCCTGAATCTGCCGGGCGAGAAAAGACAGCGAGGGCACGACCAAGTCGAAGCCGGTATTGCCGGCGAGCAATTTGGCTTCCAGCACTTCGTTGCTGTCGAACACATCGTAGCGGACCCGGATGCCGGTTTCCTTCTCGAAATTGGCGATGGTGTCCTCGGCGATGTAATCCGACCAGTTGTAAATGTTGAGTACCTTTTCCTCTTGCGCCCCCACAGCGCCGACGCCCAGGCACAGACCCAGAACCAGACCACTGACACTCCATTTGACAATTCGCTGCATGTTAGAAAACTCCGTAAGAACCGGTGACCCGGCAATCGATATTGTTTAGGTTGTAATGCAAAGCCCGCCGGTGGCGCAAGGGCAGCCCGCCGCGCGGGATCAGAACGGCTGCGGGGAACCGGCCAGGCGCGATCAGACGGCACGCCCCAGCGCACGCCAGGTCTGGTCCAGCGCCAGCCGGGTTTTGTCCACCAACTCGTCGATCTGCTCGCGGCTGATGACCAGCGGCGGGGACAACAGCATGCTGTCCTGCGTGGCGCGCAGAATCAGGCCGTTTTGCAACGCGAAGTCGCGGCACATGGCCCCGACCTTGCCGCGTTCTGGGAAAAAATCGCGCGCCGGCTTGTGCGGCACCAGCTCGATGGCCCCGAGCAGGCCGGCAATACGGGCTTCGCCCACCAGCGGATGCTCCGCCAGGCGCAGCCAGCGCTCGCGCAGATACGGGCCGGTGTCCTGCGCCACCCGCTCGACAATCTTTTCCCGCTGCAGAATGCGCACATTTTCCAAGGCCACGGCAGCGCACACGTGGTGGCCCGAGTAGGTGTACCCGTGCGCCAGCTCGCCGCCCTGCTCCATCAGCACCTCGGCGACAGCGCGGCTGAACATCACCGCGCCGATCGGCAGGTAGCCCGAACTGAGCCCTTTGGCGACCGGCATGATATCGGGCTCGATGGAGAAATAATCGCTGCCGAACCACCGGCCGGTGCGACCGAAGCCGCAGATCACCTCGTCGACGATCAGCAACACGCCGTAACGACGACAGATGCGCTGAATCTCCGGCCAGTAACTGGCCGGCGGAATGATCACACCCCCGGCGCCCTGGATCGGCTCGGCGATGAAAGCGGCCACCGTTTTCGGGCCGAGTTCGAGAATCTTGGTCTCGAGTTCGCGCGCGCGCTGTATTGCGAAGACCTCCGGGTCCAGATCGCCACCGTCCTGGAACCAATAGGGCTGGTTGATGTGATGAATACCGGCGATGGGCAAGCCGCCCTGCTTATGCATGGCCGGCATGCCGCCGAGGCTGGCGCCGGCGACGGTGGAGCCGTGATAGCCGTTGAGTCGGCCGATGATATTGAATCTTTCCGGCTGTCCCTGCACCGACCAGAAATGCCGCACCATTCGTACGATGGTGTCATTAGCCTCGGACCCCGAGCCGGTGAAAAAGGCGTGGCTGATGCCTTCCGGCGCCAGTGACGTGATCAGCTCCGCCAACTCGATGGCCGGCTGCGAGGTGCATTGGAAGAAACTATTGTAATAAGGCAGCTCCCGCATCTGCCGACGCGGCATCGATCAGCTCCCGGCGCCCATAACCGAGGTTGACACACCATAGACCGGCAAAGGCGTCGAGCAGCTTGTTGCCCTCGGCGTCCCAAACATACACCCCTTCGGCGCGCTCGATGATGCGCGTGCCTTTTTTCGCCAGCAGACCGTTGTCGCAAAAAGGGTGTAGATGGTGCTCGGCATCCATGCGTTGCAGTGCGGCGAGATCGGGACGGTTCGCGGACATGATCTATCTGACCACCGGATCAGACATTCAACAAAAGGAACTCGCGTTCCCAGGAGCTGATCACGCGGAAGAAGATTTCGTACTCGGCGCGCTTGACCGCCACGTAGGCCTGCACGAAACGCTCGCCGAGCAACCGATGCAAGGGCTCGCTTTCGCTCAACAACTTCAGCGACGCCTCCATCGAGCGCGGCAGCTGGTAAGGATGGTCGTAAGCGCTGGTGCCGAGGGGCTCGGTCGGCTGCAGTTTCTCCTGTATACCCAGGTAACCGGCCGCCAGGGTGAGCGCCATCATCAGATAGGGGTTGGCGTCGGAGCCGGCAAAGCGGCTCTCCACGCGCGTGGCGTCGGGCTCGGAAAAGGGAATGCGCAGACCGGCGGTGCGGTTGTCGTATCCCCAATGCACGTTGATGGGCGCCGATTCGTCGCGCGCGATGCGCCGGTAGCTGTTCACGTTGGGGGCGAAAAACGCCATCGCCGCCGGCACGTATTTCTGCAAACCGGCGATGTAGTGCATCAGCAGCTCGCTGGGTTTGCCGTCGTCGCCGGCGAATACGTTGCGCCCGCTGCGCTCGTCTATCAACGATTGATGCAGGTGCATGGCGCTGCCGGGTTCGTTTTCCATCGGCTTGGCCATGAAGGTGGCGTAGACATTGTGCCGCAGCGCCGTTTCACGCATGGTGCGTTTAAACAAAAAGACCTGATCGGCGCGCGACATGGCGTCGGAGTGGAGGAAATTCACTTCCATCTGGGCGGCGCCGGATTCGTGAATCAGGGTGTCCACGTCCAACCCCATGGCGTCGCAGTAATCGTACATATCGTCGAACAGCGGATCGAACTCGTTGACCGCGTCGATGGAGTAGGACTGGCGCGCGGTTTCCGGCCGCCCGCTGCGACCGGCCGGCGGTGCCAGGGGAAAATCCGGGTCGGTGTTTTTCTGCACCAAAAAAAATTCCAGTTCCGGCGCCACCACCGGGCGCAGCCCCATGGCCTGGTACAGGGCCAGCACCTTGCGCAACACCGAGCGCGGCGCCAGCGGGTGCAACTCGTCGGCGTCGGCGCCGGTATAACAATCGTGGATGATCTGCGCGCTAGGGTCGCTCGACCAGGGCACCACGCACACGGTGTCGGTATCCGGCAGCAGCACCATATCGCGCTCGGTCGGGCTGACGATGGCGTCGTAGACGTCCGGCCAGTCGCCATTGACCGTCTGTATGAACACGCCTTCCGGCAGACGCGCACCGCCCTCGGAGAAATAGCGCTCCGCCGGGACGATCTTGCCGCGCGCGTTGCCCGTCATGTCCGGCACCAGACACTCGACCTCGGTGATGCGCCGGTCGCGAAACCAGGCCTGCAGCTTTTCCTTGTCTTCAGCTTTCATCACTCACCTGGCGGCCGACGCCGCTGTGCCCGCTGGCGGCAGGCTTCGCCGAAACGGCGAAACACCGCAGCATAAAATGGATTGTCCAGCGTTTGCCATTCGGGGTGCCATTGTACCGCCAACGCGAATTGCTCCACATCGCGCACGCGCACCGCTTCGATCAATCCGTCCGGCGCCCGCGCCTCGATCTCCAGGCGCTCGGCCAGACGATCGATGCCCTGTCCGTGCAGCGAGTTCACCTGCGGCTCAGTGCTATCGACGAGTGCCGCCAACTGTCCGTCCGGCGTCAGACGCAGCGCGTGGCGAGGGGCGTATTTGCGCTCCAGTGCCGCATCGTCCGGCTCGCGGTGATCACGCAACCCCGCCACCTTATGCACCCGCGGATGCAGGCTGCCGCCGAGCGCCACGTTCAACTCCTGCATACCGCGACAAATACCCAGCAGCGGCACACCGGCCTGCAGCGCCAAGGGTATCAGCGCCAAGGTGGTCTGGTCGCGTTGCGGGTCCGCCGGTTCGACGGCCATGGCGGCGTCGCCGCCATACCGACAGGGCTCGATGTTAGAATAAGCCCCGGTCAGCAACAGTCCGTCCAACATCGACAGCACCCGTTCCAGCGGCAGCCGCCGGCCCAGCGCGGGGATGATCAGGGGTACGGCATCGAGGGTATCGAGCACTGCCGTCAGGTATTTTTCACCGACACAATGGAAATTGTGGGGCTCTATGAAGGTCCTGTCGGCGGGCAGGCCGATGACGGGAACGGCAGGCATAAACGACGCGTGTCCACGCTCCGGATAAGGAACGCTGACACTAGCATCGGTGTCTATTTTTTTCAACGATAGACGGAGCAAAAACCTCGTTCATTTCTCCTGCCGGGATTAACAATGTTTCCTTATCCCCTGAAACCAGTAATGTAATGCTTAGCCTGTCCGCACTTTCTCCTACCGTGTGCGAAGCAACAAAAGGACCGTTGAAGTGTTGAGAATCTTAAACATGCTGATCATCGAATCTGCTAACATCTGGGCACCGAAACCACCCGAGTCCACGCCATGACCGCGAGCGCCCTGCCCGACCGTGACGCCGAGACCCTGCGCGGCCTGCCGGGGCTTGAAGCCGTCGATCTGCTGATCCCGGACGCGAACGGCCTGCTGCGCGGCAAGCGTATCGACCCGCAGGCGCTGGAGAAAGCCTATGACGCCGGCATCTCACTGCCGGCGTCGATTTTCGCCGCCGATATCACCGGCAACACGGCCGAGAGTACCGGCCTGGGCTTCGATATCGGCGACTGCGATCTGTTGTGCCGACCGGTCCCCGGGACGCTGCAGCCGGTGCCCTGGAGCCGCCAGCCGAACGCGCAGCTGCTGCTCGAGATGTATCACGAAAACGGCCAGCCGTTCGCGGGCAATCCGCGCTATCTATTACGCACGGTGGTCGAAAAACTGCGCGCCCTCGGCATCCGGCCCACCGTGGCGGTCGAACTCGAGTTCTATCTGCTGGACAACAAGCTGGACGCCAGAGGCTATCCCCAGGCACCGGTCAACACCCATACCGGCGAACGCGACCATACCACCCAGGTCTATCTGATCGACGATCTCGACAGCTACCGGCGCTTTATCGACGAGGTGCGCGAGGCCACGCGCCAACAGCGGATCCCGGCCGACACCGCAGTGGCGGAATACGCCCCCGGTCAGTTCGAGATCAACTTGACCCATCGCGACGACCCGCTGGCCGCCTGCGACGATGCCATCTTGCTGAAACGCAGCATCAAAGCCATCGCGGCGCGGCACGACATGCAGGCTACCTTCATGGCCAAGCCCTATGAACACCTGGCCGGCAACGGACTGCACCTGCACGTCAGCCTTTATGACGAGCAGGGATGCAATCTGATGGCCGACGACGAACCCGGGCGCGAACCCTCACCCACGCTGTGTCACGCCATCGGCGGGTTGCAACACACCTTGCACGACGCCATGCTGCTGTTCGCCCCGCACGCCAATTCCTACCGCCGCTTTCAGCGCGAAAATTACGTGCCGCTCAACGGCAGCTGGGGCTACAACAACCGCACCGTCGCGCTGCGCATTCCCGCCGGCGGCGCCGCCGACCGGCGCATCGAACACCGCCTGTCCGGCGCCGACGCCAATCCGTACCTGGTGACCGCGGCCATACTGGCGGGCATCCATCACGGGCTGACAGCCAGACTCGCCTGCGATACGCCAATCAGCGGCAACGCCTATACCCAGACACGGGCGGAAATTCCCCGCACCTGGCAGGCGGCGCAACAAAGCTTCAGCCACAGCCGCTGGATCGGCGAAGCCTTCGGCGGCGACTTCCAGCGCATCTTCGCGGCGCTCAAAGCCGAGGAGCTGCGTCTGTTCGAACAGCAGATCACGCCGCTGTAATACCAGTGGTATCTGCGCAGCGTCTGAGCGTGAGCCCGTCGCCGCACACCCATGTCGATTCCTGGTATGCCGCCAGCGCGGCGCCTTTTCCGGTCCACCCGCCATTGCGTGGCGACGCCAGAGTCGATGTCTGTGTACTGGGCGCGGGCATCACCGGATTGAGCAGCGCCATCCATCTTGCCGAGCAGGGCTTGCGCGTCGCCGTGCTCGAGGCGCGCTGTGTGGGCTGGGGTGCCTCCGGCCGATCCGGTGGACAAGTGATTTTCGGCTATGCCGCCGAGCAGACAAAACTGGAACGACTGGTGGGACGATCGGCCGCCGCGACCCTGTGGGAATGCAGCCTCGCCGGGCTCGACCTGGTGCGCGAACGGATCGAGCGCTACGCCATTGACTGCGAACTGGCGCAGGGCCACATCCATGCCGCGCTCAAACCCCGGCAGGTGCGGGAACTGCGGGACTGGCAGCGGCACCTGGAAACCGAATACGGTTACCGCAGCCTGCGTTTGCTCGAGACCGGAGCGATGCGCGAGGCCGTTGCCAGCGAACGTTATATCGCCGGCCTGCACGACAGCAACAGCGGCCACCTGCACCGGCTGAAGTACACCCTGGGGCTGGCGCGCGCCGCGGTATCGCTGGGCGTGCGGATTTTCGAGCAGTCCCCGGTCATCGAGATCAAAGCCGGGACGCCGGTAGGTGTCCGCACCCCCGGCGGACAACTGGCGGCCGACTACCTGGTGCTGGCCGGTAACGCCCACCTGTCGCGCCTGCTGCCGGGCATCGAGCGCAAAATCATGCCGGTGGGCACTTATATCGGCGCCACCGAAGTGCTCGGCGCCGAACGCTGCCGGGCCTTGATACGCGACAATGCCGCGGTCGCCGACGTGAACTTCGTGCTGGATTATTTCCGCTGCAGCGGCGATCAGCGCCTGCTGTTCGGCGGCCGGGTGTCCTATTCGACGCTAGCGCCGGCGCGGCTGGCCGAACGCATGCGCGGGCGCATGCTGCAAGTGTTCCCCCAGTTGCAGGATGTGCGCATGCAGTATGCCTGGGGCGGACTGGTCGCCATCACCATGAACCGCGCGCCGCACTTCGGCCGCATTGGGAGCAACATTTACTATGCCCAGGGTTTTTCCGGCCACGGTATCGCCGCCGGCGGACTGGCCGGGCAGCTGATCGCCGAAGCGCTACGCGGCGACGCGGAAAAATTCGACGTCTTCAGCCGGCTGCCGCACGCCGACTTTCCCGGCGGCCGCCTGCTGCGCACCCCGGCGCTGGTCCTGGCGATGACCTGGTACCGCCTGCGCGACCTGTTACCCTGAACAACGGACCCTGGTCAGGCACTCTCCAGCGCGACCAAGACATACAGTCGCGCCTCGGTCACGCTGACCACCCAGCTTTGCACAGCCACCACCTCGCCGGTGCGGTACTCGGAACGCACGCGCTGCTGCAACGCCGTGATTTCCGCCGCGCTGGCGTCGTCGGTACCGGCCGACGGCGCGGCGTTCACCGCTTCGTCGATGGCTGCGCGCAGCCGGTGGATATCGCTCTCGCCCGGGTGGGCCGCGAGGTAGGCATCGCCCAGGCGTCGGATCGCGGCGCGATTGCGGCTGTCGACCAGCCACTCGCTCCAGGACAGTTTGGCGACCGTCTTATCAGACGAATCGGAACAACCGCCCAGATAGGCCGCACTGCCGACCACGCCCGCCGCCGCGGCGAGCAGAAAGGTTCTGCGGCTGATAGGCGTCGGCCGGCTCTCGCTCATCGCATACGCTCCTTCAGGTGATCGGCCAGTCGCAGCGCCAGAGCCACCAGTGTCAAAGTCGGATTGGACGACCCCGCGGTGGGAAACACCGAGCTACCGGCCACATAAAGATTATCCATGCCATGGACCAGACAGTCGCGGTCGACCACGCCCCGGGTGGGGTCGTCGCTCATCCGCGTGGTACCCATGTGATGGCTGCCGCCGCTGACCTGTGCCGGCCACAAGCCGTCGTCTTCGACATGCAGCGCCATGCGCCCCATGCCCAGGGCGCCGAATTCCAGCGCCAGCGACTGCATGTGTGTCACCAGGCTGCGCCGGTCCTGCTCGCCAAGGCGCCAGTCGAGGCGGATTCGAGGCAGGTCGAACCGGTCGCGTTGCTGCGACAGGGTAACGCGGCTGTCGGGGTTGGGCGCCTGCTCGCAGGCACATCCGATACCCAGCCACAGGCCGAGGTAATCCGGATCCTGCGGCTTCACCGGTCCGTCGCCGTCGGCGAGCAGACGCCGCGCCGCGAGCAGCATGTCGGTGTGCGCCTGCGCGCGCGCATCGGCTGGGGGGCTCTGCGGAGGTTGTCGGTATTCGCCGGCCACGCCGGTCATGAAGGTGGCGTTGAGCAGACGCCGCTCGCGCAGAAAGCCATAGTCGGGGTTGAACGCCACCTGAACCGAGCGCCCCTGGTCAGGCACCCGTTCGCGGAAAATACGCGGTATGCGCTTGAGATCGGCGACGACAATCTCGCCGAAGCCGACCAGATGCGGGTGCTCCATGAAGTAGCGGCCGACCAGATCATGCTGATTGCCAAGCCCCGCGCCGCCGTTGGCCAGCAGCAGCGTGCGCGCATTCTCCAGGCCGCCGGTGGCGATGATGATATAGCTGGCCGACAGGGTATGCCGCAAGCCGCTCAGAGTACGGATCGACAGGCGCTCGGCGCGGCGGGCGTCGTGATTGGCGCGGATATCGACGACATTGGCGTTCAACAGCACCTGAATGTTGTCGGCGCGCTTCAACTCGGGGCCATAACGGGTACCGAAATGCGTCGGCCGGCTGAACTGCACGAACTGCAAGCGCATGCGGCCGGTCACCGGGCGCGGCATGTCGCCTATCTCCTGGCGCCAGTGATCGCTGTCGTTGTAGTAGCCCGGCGCGACTTCGACGATTTCGCTGGCGGGCGGGTAATAAGGGCGCAGTTCGTCGATGGTGAACGGCCAGCCGCTGTGCGGCACCCAGTCGCGCGCTTCAAAATCGATCGGGTCGAGCGGCCGGCAATAACCGCCCCAGTGATTCGAGCTGCCGCCTAGAAAGCGCAGCCGGGAGCCGACCAGCGGATACGGGATGCCGATGCTTTCGCCCTCGTACAGGGCCTGGACGCCGGGGTCGGGCTCGAGGCCGCCGGCTTCCACCAGCGCGACCTTGACGTCGCTACCGGCAAACGCGCGCGCCAGGGTAATGCCCGCCGGACCGCCGCCGATGATGGCGAGGTCGGCGTTCAGCGAAGTGTTGTCGGAAAGCGAGCGAGCGTCGATAAACATGCGTATCCCGGGTGGTGGTAAAAAGGCGGCGCACAGCCGGCCGGCATCATAGCGTTTTCATCGTTCGCTTCGCCACTGATATCCTGCGCCGGAGAAGGACCGCTGCGGCGTCGGTTGGTTCCCGGACGGTACCAGCCTGGCAAAGCACCCGGTGTGGCGCTCAAGGATTGAGATTGATCCAGGTGGCCTTGATCTCGGTATACTTTTCCAGCGCGTGAATGGATTTGTCGCGGCCGTTGCCGGATTGCTTGAAGCCGCCGAACGGCGCGGTCATGTCGCCGCCGTCGTAGTAGTTGATCCAGACGCTGCCGGCACGCAGTTTACGCGCCATTTTGTGCGCCCGGGTGATATCCGAGGTCCATACCGCCGCGGCCAGGCCGTAGACCGAGTCGTTGGCCAGTGCCAACGCCTCCTCTTCTCGATCGAAGTCGATACAGGCCAACACCGGGCCAAAGACCTCCTCGTTGGCGATGGTCATCTGCGGCGACACGCCGTCGAAGACGGTCGGCTCCAGATAATAGCCGCCGCTGTCGCGCCGGCACTGGGCGCCGCCCGAGCGCAGCTGCGCGCCTTGCTCGCGCGCCTGGGCGATGTAGGCGCTGACGCGTTCGAACTGGGCGCGATCGACAATGGCGCCCATGCGCGTGGCCGGGTCCAGCGGATCGCCCGGCTGCATGCGCCGCCCCGCGGCCACCACGCGTTCTAGGAACTCGTCGCGGATGGCGCGCTGGACCAGCAGACGCGAGGCGGCGGTGCATAC
>JASBST010000021.1 GCA_030148775.1 Thiogranum sp. | reverse complement strand
GGTTCGCCGATTTCCACTGGCGGTAACACCAAGCCCTTCGCCGTCAAGTTCGCCGATGCCACCGGCGATGGTGTTTCGGATATTGTTTACACCAACTTTGCCAGCGCGACTGTCGGTGTCATGCAACGCAATCTCTCAGGGGTGCTCGCAGGACCGGTGGACTATGCCGTAGGCGCCAGTCCGCACGGCGTGGCGATAGGGGATGCCGGCGGCACGACGGACGTGGACCTGGTAGCCGCAAACGCCGGTTCGGCCAACGTCAGCGTGTTGCTGGGCAATGGCAGCGGCTTCGCCACCGCGGTAAATTCCAACGTTGGCACGAGCCCCCGGGCGGTGGCCATTCTGGACATCGACGACAGCACGCCCGACCCGGACCTGCTGGTGGTCAATGCCAACAGCAACACTATCAGCGTCCTACCGGGTGACGGCACGGGCGCTTTCTCGGACGCGGTGGCGGCCAATAATTTCCCTGCCGGCACGGCCCCCACCTCGCTGGCGATCGCCGATTTTGATGGCGACGGTCTCGACGATGTCGCGGTCGCCAACGAAGGCGTGGGGTCCAGCAACGGCACCGTTCTGATCAATGACAAAAAGCCCGTGCTGGGCGACGATACGTTTACGGTCATCAACGGCGACGCCAATGTCATGCTGGACGTGCTGGCCAACGACAGCGATCCCGACGTCGGCGATACGCTCACCATCACCGCGGTCAGCGCCGGCGATCAGGGCGGCACCATCAGCATCAATGGCGGTGCCAGCCTGGATTACTCCACCCCTTCGGTCGCGGACGGCACGGTGGAAAATTTCACCTATACCGCGCAGGATCAGTACGGCTACGGCGTTACCGCCAACGTGGCGGTCACCATCAACTCCAACTCCGCGCCCACCGATGTGGCACTGACGCCGGCGGCCGTGGACGAAAACGCCCTCAATAATAAGCTGGTCGGCACCTTGAGCACGACGGATCCTGATACCGGCGACACTTTCACCTACAGTCTGACCAATGACGCCGGCGGCCGCTTTGTCCTCGGCGGCGCCAATATGGATGAAGTCCGCGTGGCCAACGGCAGCCTGCTGGATTTCGAAACCGCCGGCAGTCATAACATCCAGGTGCAGACCACCGATTCAGGCGGCTTGTCACTCGCATCGCCCAAGACGATCACCGTCTCTGTGAACGATGTCAACGAAGCCCCCACCGCGGTCGGACTGACACCTTCCTCGGTCAACGAGAATGCCGCTACCGACACGCTGGTGGGCACCTTGTCGACAACCGACGTGGACTCGGGAGATGTGCACACCTATAGCTTCGTTGCCCCCAACGGTAGCGGCGGCGGCGCTTTCAAGATCTCCGGCAGCCAGATCCTGGTGGACAACGGCAGTCTGCTGAACTTTGAAAGCGCCGGCAGCGTCGACATTACCGTGCGCAGTACCGATAGCGGCAGTCTCACCTTCGATCAGACCTTGACCATCAATGTCAACGACGTCAACGAAGCACCTACCGCGGTGGCGTTGGCGCCCTCGGCGGTGAACGAAAACGCCGCCAACAACACGGTGGTGGGGACGCTGAGCTCGACCGATCCCGATGCAGGCAGCAGCTTCACTTATAGCTTTGTGGCGCCCAACGGAGACGCCGGCGGCGCATTCAAGATCGTCAGCGATCAGATCCAGGTCGCCGATGGCAGCCTGCTGGATTTTGAGTCCGCGAGCAGCCTCGATGTCACCGTGCGTAGCACCGACAACGGTTCCCTGACCTTCGATCAGGCGCTGACCATCAGTGTCAACAATGTCAACGAGCCACCGACAGCCGTTGGCAGTATCGGACCCCAGTCGGGTAAGGCAGATGTGGCCTTCGGCCCGCTCAACGTTTCCGGCAATTTCTCCGATCCGGACAGCAGTCTCAACTACTCCCTGTCCGGTCTCCCCGCCGGAACCGGGCTGGTGATCGACGCCGGCACCGGCGTTCTGAGCGGCACGCTGACCGACGCCGACGCCCAGGCCTCGCCGATCACCGTGGGCGTGGCTGCCAGCGATGGCAGCGCCACGGCCAATCAGCAGTTCGTGCTGACGGTGGTTGCGGGGAATTCCGCGCCAAGCGCCAGCGCCGGCGGTATTGTCGTCTTCCAGGATGCCACCGGCACGGTACAGGTCGACGCCAGTGACCCCAACGCAGGCGATACGTTGAGCTACGCCGTCAGCCAGCAACCGGCGTCCTTAGGCGGATCGGCCAGTGTCGACGCCAACGGACTGGTCACCTACGACGGCACCGGCGCATTGACGGGCAGCGACAGCATCCAGGTCAGCGTCAGCGACGACGGCACACCCAACCGTAGCACGACGGTCAACATCCCGCTGACCGTGAACGCGAGCGGGGAAACCGACAGCAACGGCGACGGATTGACCGACGCGCAAGCGATCGCGCTCGGCCTGGATCCCAACGATGCCGACGGCGACACCGACGGCGACGGCGTGGCCGACGCCAACGAAGTGGGCGACCCCGGCAACCCGACCGACAGCGATAACGACAGCGTCATCGATGCGCTCGAAGCGGGCGGCACCGCCGCCGATGCTTCGACCGCCAATGGCGTACGTCTCGGCACCGGCAATGGCAGCGTGCAGATTGTCAGTACCGGCCAGGTGCTGAGCGCGGTAACGGTGAGCGGTGCCAACGGCGGCCCCGCCGGCGTGGACTTCCCCTACGGCACCGTCGGCTACACCACCACCTCCGCGGTCGGCGCCAGCGTTACCGTCCGCCTGACCTTCTCCGCGCCGCTCCCGGCGGAACCGAGGATTTTCAAAGTCGACAACGGCGGCAACTACATTGCCCTGCCAACCAGCCTCTGGACCCGGGTGAACAATACCACCCTGGATATCACCGTCACGGACGGCGATTCGACCACGGATCAGGACGGGATCGCCAACGGCGTGATCGTCGATCCGGTCGCGGTGGGAAGCGTCGCGTCATCGGGTGGCGGCGGCGGCTGCAGCCTGGTGGCAGCCGATGGCGGGCGCCGTGATCCCTTGATGCCGATACTGCTGATGGTGGCATTGGGATTCGTGGCGCGGCGCCAACGCAGAGGGTTTTAGAGCCCGTTTATGGCTTGAACGACAGACCGGGCCTAGAGCCCGGTCGGTTCACCCGGAAACCGACCGATTATTTTGCTGCGGTGGAAGACGGATCGATACCGTCGATCGCCAGTGCATCCTCGGTCTTCAGGCTGTCGAGCCAGGCACGATCTCCCTGTCGATACCAGGGCACCCGTACCGGACGGCCCATCTGCAACAGACGCGGAACTGTGACGAATTCGTAGTCGCTGTGTATCTCCAGCAGCCGCTCCACCGCCTGCAACGTCGCCGTACGATCCAGATACCCCGCGTCCGAGCTGCTGAACAAAGCATCGTGCAGCAATATGATATTCCCTGGACGAATTTTGTTCTCCAGATTGCACAGCAACTCGGTAGCGCTGTGGTCGCGCCAATCGCCGGCCATTGCTGTCCATGCCACGACCTCATACCCCATTCGTCTTGCATCCAAACGCGACCGCAACGTCTGGTGACCGAAGGGCGGCCGAAAGAGCAATTTGTTCTGGCGCGGCAATATATCGGCGCATTGTTTCATTTGGCGCCGGCGCTCGGCGCCACGCAAGGTCGGAAAGGAAGGATGATTCCAGGAATGATTGCCAACGCAGTGACCGCGGGAAACCATTTCCTGAATCAATCGGGGATTCTGCGCGACTTTCTCGCCGACGACAAAGAAGGTCGCCAGCGCCTCGTGCTGATCGAGGATCCGAAGCAGCTGGGGGGTATAGTCCGGACTCGGCCCGTCGTCGAAGGTCAGGGCGACACAGCGCTGCTGCGTGGCGACCCGGGTCAGCGTGCCCAGACCGAGAAATTCGTTCAGGCTCTTTTTCAGTTTCAGATACATGATTTGACAGTCTATATGCTGCGGCCGCGATCAGGTGGGCGGAACGCGGTATTTTATGATCCCCCGGGTTTTCCCAAGCAGCGTCCCCAGTTGACCGACCCACATGGCACGCGATGAAGCCGCTTTCACTTTCCGTGCAGTGCGGATGAGGTTCCTCCAATCCTGGAAATATTTCTTCCAGGGTTGGACCATGGGAGGACCGTACGACCGATAGCGCTTGGATAGAAATACGTTGTATTCGGCATAGTTTCTTTTTTGCCGGTAGATGCCGCCAAGCGTCATTCGATAGCGCACACGCACCACGGCGTCCGCCACGAAATGGAATTTTGCACCCGCCAGCTGGGCCTTCCAGACATAATCCGTATCCTCCAGATAAGGGAGCGTTTCATCGAATCCACCGATCCGAAAATGCAAATCGCGCTGAATCCCGATAGTGCCCCCGCCGGCATGCGGAAGATACGGTGGATAATGAATACTCTGCAGGCCTTCGGCTTGCAGGCTGTTCCGGTACATTTTGTGTTCATGCGTATTGAGCGTCTCGACGTCACAACGCACCGCGACCAGTTCGTGTTCCTGCAAGGCTTCGCCAATGGCGGCAAGCCAGCCGGGCGCGACAACGTCGTCGGCATCGGCAAACGCAATAGCGGTCCCCCTGGCCTCCCGGATGCCTTTATTCAGGGCAAAGGATTTCCCTTGCTTTTCGGAAGCATCCACGATCCTCAAATTCTGCAACCGTTGCGCATAGGCGGTTGCGATCGCAAGAGATTCATCGGTGGACCGGTTATCGACGAAAATAATTTCCCAGGAACGATCCCACTGTTGTGCCGCCAGGCTATCCAGTTGTTCTGCCAGAGTGGACGCGCCGTTATAGCAGGCGATAATCACGCTCAACTCCACGATTTCTCCTTAGTGTCAGGGAGGCATGCCGGAAATAAGTCGCTGGCGCAAGGGCCACGCGGCCAGCGGACTGTAAATGTTATCGACGCTCCGATGCAAGTTAGTTGATATAACAATGTCGTAAGGTGGTATGCCAGATTTAACAAATATTTACATACCTCTTTAAATAGTGGTCTAATATCGACACTTATGACAAGATCCTGACGTCGACGACTTTGCCATCTCATTAGCCCAGCTCGGAGACATGCGGGCGCGCTCCTCTGAATTGCGTTGCCGAATGTGCCGTATAACCCAGGGCGCCCCGTCGCCGGCACCCCTTATCGCTGTTAAATAAATGCTTATAACTCAGATAGATATAACAATCCCCCGTACGATGAGCAATGGATACCTGTAATTCCGGCCAAACCCGGCTTGCGGTCATCATGGCCTGCCACAATCGCAGGCCACACACCCTCGCGTGCCTGCGAGCGCTGAAACAGCAATCGTTCGACGACGAGGTGTCAATAAGGGTCTTCCTGCTGGATGACGGAAGTACCGACGGCACGTCGCAAGCCGTGAACACCGAGTTCCCCGACGTCCGTATTCTATCCGGCGACGGCTCTTTATACTGGAACCGCGGAATGTTCCAGTCTTTCTCCGCCGCCATCGAAGAAGGTTCCGACTTTTACCTTTGGCTGAACGACGACTGCACGCTCTACCCCCACGCCTTGCAGACGCTGCTTTATTCCCACCGCCAGCTCTGTGAGCAGGGGTCTGAGGACAGCATAATCGGCAGCGCCATGCAGGATCCGGATACAGGCGCCTTCTCTTATGGCGGCGTCAAACGCCATCGCTCGAAAATGGGTCGGGTGCGCCTGGAGCGCATAGCGCCCGAGGATCGATTGGTCGCCTGCGATGCGACCAATGGCAATTGCGTGCTGATTCCGGATTCGGTAGTGCGGAAAGTCGGAAATCTCGATCCGATTTTTTTACATCGTTGGGGGGATCACGACTACTGCTTTCGGGCGTTACAGGCGGGTTGCACCGTCTGGCTGGCTCCGGGCTATATGGGCCAGTGCAAGGAGAACCCTCTGGAGGGCACCTGGGAGGACAGAAGCCTGCCGGCGCTGGAAAGAATACGAAAACTCAACAGCCCGCAGGGCATGCAGTTTCGCGACTATGCCATTTATATGCGACGGCATCGCGGACCCTGGTGGCCTGCGCACCTGCTCTGGCCTTATGTAAAAATCGCCATGCAGACCTTGAAGAAATGAGACTCACCCCATCGGCAGTCATTCGGCGAAACCACGCCGGCTCGCGGAGTCTAGCCCAAAGAAAACAGGAAAAATATGTCGTCATCCAGTAGAGGGTTGTTTATCGTTTGGCGTATCTTTCAGCGCAGAAGCGAATCTCTGGCGAGGTGCTTCGATCTGGAAATCAAGTATTATTACGCCGCCTGGGAAGAAAAAAGCAAATTCCACAAAGCGCTTTCCTATATCTTTAAAACCATCTATACGATCCGCGACATGGTCCGTCACAAACCCAGGATCATTTTCATACAATTGCCGCCGACCCCGGTTCTGTATATTGCGGCGCTCTATTGCCATTTCACCAAGTGCCGGCTGGTGGCGGACTGCCATAATGCGATGATCTACAGCCGATGGCTGAAATGGCCCTTCGCGCTGCAACTGCTGCGCAGAGCCGACGCTGCGCTGGTCCACAATGAAGACGTCGAACAGCATGCGCTGCAACACCGGCTTCGGACTATCACTCTTCGCGATCCTCTGCCGGCGTTGGCGCTGAACAGCGCAAGGACGGCTGCCGACATCGCCGATGTCGGCAGCGGCGACTATGTCATGGTTCCCTGGAGTTTCTCGCCGGATGAACCGATAGACGAGCTGTTTCAAGCCGCGGAATCATTACCGGAGGTGAAATTCCTCATGACTTGGTTTGCCGAACGGCTTCCCCAGGAGACCAGGGACCGGGTTCCACCCAATGTGATCCTGACGGGATATCTCGACGACAGCGACTTCAACACGCTGTTTGCCGAGGCCTCGGCGGTATTGGTGATGACCACCCGGGAGGGGACGCAACCCAGCGCCGCATCGGAGGCAATTGTTCTGGGGGTGCCTTTGGTCATATCGGATCTGCAGACGACACGGCGTCTGTATGAGGATGTGCCGGTTTATATCGCCAATGACGGCGCTGGTATCAAAGATGGCGTACGCACCGCGCTGGAAACCCGGGACGCCTTGCAGCAAAAGATCCTCGGCTTCAAGTCCCGCTTCGCCGCCCGGCTCGGAGAGGAAATTCGCGAAGTCGAACAAATACTGGCGCTTGATGGATAGACAGCCGCGGCTGACCTGGCAGTAATCGACCGCCGGCGACCGATGCAGTGTTTTTAGTTTTCAGTCATATATGTTATAGGATGCTATCATGGAAATCAGTATTTTCGGACTAGGATATGTTGGCGCCGTGTCGGCTGGATGCCTCGCCCAGGACGGACATACCGTCATCGGTGTCGATCCCTATCAGCCCAAAGTGGACCTCATCAACGCGGGCCAGACACCGGTGATCGAGGAAGACATCGGCGAAATTATAGCGGCCGCAGTAAAAGACCATCGCCTGAGCGCCACCACCGACGTACAAACTGCCATCCGCAACTCCGAGATTTCACTGATTTGCGTTGGCACACCCAGCCAGGCTAACGGTAGTCTTGACTTGAAATATGTACGCGCCGTCTGTGAAGAGATCGGTTCGGCACTCAAATCCAAAAACGACTTTCATGTGGTCGTGGCGCGCAGCACCATGTTGCCCGGCAGCATGCGTGCGGTGGTCATCCCGACGCTCGAGGAATATTCCGGCAAAAAGGCCGGCGTCGATTTCGGCGTCTGCAATAATCCCGAGTTTCTCCGCGAAAGCACGGCCGTATACGATTATTACAATCCGCCCAAGACCGTCATTGGCGAAACGGACGCCAGAGCCGGGGATTTACTGGCCCGGCTCTATGAGCACCTGGACGCTCCATTGATCCGCACCAGTGTCGAAACCGCCGAAATGGTCAAATACACTGACAATGTCTGGCATGCGTTGAAAGTCGGATTTGCCAATGAGATCGGAAATATCAGCAAGGCGCTGGGTATCGATGGGCACGAAGTCATGAACATCTTCTGTACCGATACCAAACTCAACCTTTCACCCTATTACATGAAGCCCGGCTTTGCGTTTGGCGGCTCCTGTCTGCCCAAGGATGTCAGGGCACTGACCTATAAAGCGCGCTCGATGGACATCAACACTCCCATACTCAACGCCATCATCCCCAGTAACCAGGCGCAGGTTGAAAAAGGGATCGCCATGGTGACCGACAAAGGCAGCAAAAAAGTTGGCATTCTGGGCTTCAGCTTCAAAGCCGGCACCGACGATTTACGCGAGAGCCCCATGGTGGAAGTGATAGAACGACTGATCGGGAAAGGTTATGACTTATGTTTATACGATAAAAACGTCAGGATCGCGAGTCTGGTAGGTGCGAACAAAGACTATATTCTTAATAAGATACCCCACATTTCCAAGCTCATGGTGGAGAATATCGAAGACGTATTGTCGCGCTCTGAGGTCATTATCATCGGCAACGGCTCCAAGGAGTTCGCCAACATCAGCGAACGACTGAACGACTCTCAGGTCATCGTGGATTTCGTAAGATTGGGCGACCGTTTGCCTGAACAGGGTAGATACGACGGTATCTGCTGGTAAACGGACCCTGACTGCGATGTCACCAGCCAAAAGAATTCTCATCATCGTAGAGAACCTGCCATCACCGTTCGATCGGCGGGTATGGCAGGAAGCGACCACGCTGAGCGCGGCCGGATATCAGGTCTCCATCATCTGCCCGACCGGCATTGGCTACGAAAAAAAATTCGAGGTGATCGACGGCATCCGGATCTATCGGCACAATCTGCCCACGGAAGCGAAAGGTGCGGTGGGCTATGCTGTTGAGTACTCCGCGGCACTGTTCTGGGAATTTGTGCTGGCTTGGCGCGTATTCCTCACTACGGGATTTGACGCCATTCACGCCTGCAATCCCCCCGACAATATCTTCATGATCGGCGCTTTCTTCAAATTGTTCGGCAAAAAATTCCTGTTCGATCATCACGATATCAACCCGGAACTTTACGAAGCCAAGTTCGGGAAGCGGGATTTTTTCTACAAGGTGATGCTGTGGTGGGAAAGGCTGACCTTTTACTTCGCTGATGTATCCATAGCGACCAACGCCTCCTATAAGCAAATTGCCATAGAACGCGGAAAAATGAATCCTGACCGGGTCTTTGTTGTTCGCAGCGGACCTAAAATCGACCGTCTCAAGATCACACCGCCGGTGGAAGCGCTGAAGAATGGCCGTGAATTTCTTGTCGGCTATGTCGGCGTCATGGGAGAGCAGGAAGGTATCGACTATCTGCTCCGTGCCGTTCAGCACATCGTGTACGAAATGCGCCGCGAGGATATCCAGTTCGGGCTGGTCGGGGGCGGCACCTCGCTGGAGGAGATGAAGGATTACGCCCGCTCACTTGGCATCGAGGATTACGTTACCTTTACCGGTCGTGTTCCGGACCAGCAGTTGCTGGATATGCTCAATACCGCGGACGTTTGCGTAAACCCGGATGTTGCCAATGAGATGAATGACAAGTCCACCATGAACAAAATCATGGAATATATGGCACTGGGGAAACCCATCGTCCAATTCGAACTCACCGAGGGCCGTTTTTCGGCGCAACAGGCTTCGCTCTATGCGCAAAAGAACGACCCGATCGATTTTGCGGAGAAAATTGTAGCGTTGATCGACAATCCGTCGCTACGGGCCGAAATGGGGGCCTACGGCAGGCAGCGTGTGACCAACGAACTGGAATGGAAATACGAGGCGCCGAAGTTGTTGGCCGCCTACGACATGCTGTTCAAGTGACGGAAATGTCATACTGGCTGCCGCCCCTTCGGGCGGCAGCCATCTGACTTACAGGCCGATCAATGGGTGATCGGTTTGGTCGATACAACGAAATTGTCGAAATAGACATATTGATCAGTGGACGGCGCCCATTTGTCGGCTTTGCCGCCATAAAAGGTGCTGAATAACAACTGATCGATAGCTACGTTTTTGCCCGCGGGCATACGATAGATAAGTCCTTTCGCATCCAGCGCCAGCTTGCCGTTGAACCAGGCCTGCATCCGGCCGTTGGGCACTCCGGGCGTATTCATCACATAGCGCATTTCCAGACGATTCCATTGACCGCGCTTGAGATAGCGTTGCCCCTCGGAGCCCAAATCCCAGTCGAAGTTCCAACCATATAGACTGGGATTATTGGCCACGTACATGTAACTCTGCACCGAACCGTTCTTATGCCACATGAGACGACCGGTCCAACCATCGTTCCCATTCGCGGGTTTACCGCCGGCATAGATAACAGGGCCGCCCATCAGACCGGGAAGTTTCCCGCCCAGAACGAAATCGGCGTTGTCCGGAAAGTAGACATCATAGGCGAAGTACAAGTCTTCGTACTTGCCCTTGAGTTTGGTACGCCATTGCGAGCCACTATTACCGTCGGTCGTCGTCTTGTTGGCGCGATAGAAAACACGCATCACATTGCCCCGTGCCCCGCTGGGATCGGGATCCTTGACGATGCTGACAGCGTTCGGCTGCAGGCTGATCGCCGACTTGCCCTTCCAGGTCTTCTTGATATCCTGACTGGTGTAGACGTGCGGCGCTTCATTATTGAAATCGTGGGAAAAAATCACCTCACCGCCAACGGGAGGCGCCGCCAGCAGACCCGACAACAACAACGCATTGGTTTTCTTGCCCACGGCGTCAGGATAGCTTACCTGTACCGGCGTTTCGACTACCCCACCCTGCACCGGTTTTTCGGCTACCCGGCCCTGGACTGGGGTTTCGGCTACCCGGCCAAGCCCGGCAGGCTCCAATCCGACAGTCACGTTATTTTTCAAAAAATATACGTTACCCGCATTACCGACCAGGGTCCGTTCGTCGTCGATCAACGCGACGATGTCCTTGACCTGATAGCGGGAATTAGGAATCCACACGGTCATGGGGTTATCCGTCAGGGCGGAGACATCGATGGCGTTCAGCGTCCGAGCGCCGTCCCTGTTGTCCACCTTGGCGTCATTACGCAGATCGATCGCGAGCCGCTCCAACAACTGGTCCGTGCTCAGGCCGCCGTTGCCGTTCTCGGACATTCTGTTGACCATGCCTGAGAGCGCTTCGATAGCCGCGCGATAATCCACCACCAACTGCTGTTGCGACGCCTCGGTGGTCGATTGGGATATGATCGGGGGCGTGGAGAAGATATCAACGCTATCGGGAATCCCGAAGCCGAGCGCCTTGACAATAACCTTGTTGTATTTCGCCATCCGCGCATCGAGATTGGAATAAGAACCGTCGTCGGTGCTTAAGAACCTATTCCGAATGACCGCCTTGTTCTGGCTCGCGCTCGACCACTGCAGCTTGGCCACGGCGTGCTGAGTGGCGTCGTAGTATTCCATTACAATGGGATATTCTTTGCCGCCTTCGAGGCGTACTTTCGCCGAGTATTCTTTCGCGGGCTGATCCACCCAACGATCGATCAACAACTTCCCGTCCACCCAAAGTCTCACCCCGTCGTCGGTGTTCGTATAGAAGGTGTAATCTTCGGAGTACCTGGGTTTGACCTGGCCGGCCCATCTTACGGAGAAATTATCCGCCGGCACCGACGCGGCAGGCGCCCCCTTTGACCAATTGAAATCAATCTTGGGGTCGTTTCTTGTCAGAACGGGTTTATCGAAATCGACCCCACTGTAATAAGTGGCGCTCAATCCGCGGCCGCGCGTCTGGCTCGAGCGCAGCATGTGGTAAGCCACCGTAGTGTAAGGCGTGGCATAAACCGACCGTCCGGAATTCAGCGCCGACTGGGTGATAATCGTAACAAGTTTATGGATAACCGGCGCTTGCTCGGTATTCCGGTCTATGGCGTTGGTACCATCGACCACCAGCACATAGGGAGGACGAGTGTTGGACGGCACCGCCAACCCCGTAATCTCGGCGTAAGCATTGGTCGTTGCCACGGCCAGCGGTGCCGTTTTGTCATATAAATCGTCGAAACGGTTATCCAGTGAATACAACTCCACCGACGCATACGCCAGCGGGCCTTTGATCCCCGCGCCGGCAATGTAATTGACCTCGCCGGACTGGGGCTGTTGATTTAGCGCGGTTTCCGTGGAAGTACCGGAGCCGCCACCACAGGCGGTAAGGATCAATAAACTGAATGGAATAAGTCCTCGTCGGACATTGGTATAAACAAACTTCATTAAGACTTCCCTGCTTGTAACTATTACAATCAGAGTTGCTAAGAGCAATTCCCATGCCAAAGACAAATAGAGTTTGCTTTTGGTTTAAATAAAAGGGGCTTATAGAACTTAGCTAAAATCGGTCTGCGCTATAAGATTTTCTCTGTCGGACGAGACTGTCATCAGATTGAGACAAGTACTGACAGTCATTTCCTATATAACTGTTTTTTATGGCAATTACGCGTCGTCCAATACCTACAATCTAGGTCGGACTGACCCTACGCGACAGCTCTTCGGCGCAACCAGTCGTGATGTGACAGACGGTCGCGATTTTTGCGATCGAGTACGCAAATCTTCGTTCGAAAACGGTTTAAACACCGCTGGTGAAGCCGATCTGTGATTGCATTCACGAAGAAAATTCTTTGATTTCCCGATCATTCCACCCGAGCACTGAAGTCATGAATCGGGTAGGTGGTAATGAAATTCAAAGGCATTCTGAATCTCGCGGTAGCAGGCGTAATTTCTCTATTGGCGGCTTGCGGCGGGGGCGAAACGGCATCGACAGACAATCCGGTGGCTCCGGCCGCCGAAACAATCGCGATAAACGGGGCAGGAATAAAAGGCCCCCTGGCTTTTGCGGATACACAGGTTTTCGCCTACGACCCCGCCTTTCCGGATCTTTATGACAAAAACGCTCCGATAGCCACGGCCATGACGGACCAATACGCCCAAATATCCGGGCTGGCCGTCCCCAGAAAGATCAAACCCCCGTATATCCTGACCATTGGGGGAGCTCAGGCGATCGACCTGAACACCGGCAAAGCACCGGTCATATCGACGCTCATCACTGTTGTCACCAGTGACATGCTGTCCGGTAATGATCCGATCTACGCCACACCGCTAACCACATTGGCCTTTGACATGGCACGCCATGCCGGCACCCAACAGACTGACGCCGCCACTTTCGAATCGAACGTGTTAAATGCGGCCGCCGCGGTTGGCGGGTACTTTGCTATCGATCCGAACCACAGCATCGATATCTTTCGATCCCCGGTGGTACTCAACAAAGACACCAAAACAGCGGTTGATCAGGAAGAGGCGGTTTTTCACCGCGCGGCCATCGAGGGCTTTGCCGCCAAAATTTATCAACTTTCAAAAATGAAAGGTGACGGCCTCTACGCGACTTATTACAACAGCATGGATCTGACCTCCAAGGCGGTCAACCGAGTCGACCCCGGCGTCGATTTCAACTGGGGTCTGGATGCGCCCGCTACCGGTGTCACCAAGGAGCGGTTTTCGGTTCGCTGGACCGGTCTGATCAAGGCCGACTATTCAGAAAACTACACGTTTTATACGTCGACCGATGACGGCGTCAGGCTGTGGATCAACAATCAGTTGATTGTCGATCAGTGGACCGATCACCCGGTTAAAACCTATTCCGGCAGCATACAGCTGCAAGCCGGGAAGACTTACCCCATCACCATGGAATACTATGATCACACCCAGCACGCCGTTGCCAGACTGCTCTGGTCGAGTGCCAGCCAGCCGAAAGCGGTCGTCCCCAAGGATAATCTCTACAGCGTTCCGACCGCCGACCGCCTCAGTAATCTTACCACCGACGCGCTGATCGACAGACTGGCTCTCGACATCCAGAGCGACGGTGTCATCAATAATATTGCGGGCGAGGAAGTCATTGGCGGCGTCGACACGGAAATTGTCAAACAAGATCCGTTGCCGCTTGTCATCCCGAATACCACCTATCGTGTTTCCGGCACTGTGGCCCTGATGGAGGAAGAACGGGTTCAGACCGGCAGTGACGCATCGGCGGATATCCTGGTCGACAGCCAGATCCTGAATCAGACCACCACATCTGATCCGGTCTCAGGCGACTCGACCTCGGGCGGTTCCACTTCCGGCGGTTCCACTTCCGGCGGTTCCACTTCCGGCGGTTCCACTTCCGGCGGTTCCACTTCCGGCGGTTCCACTTCCGGCGGTTCCACTTCCGGCGGTTCGATCACGACACCTGTTATCGGCCTCTCTACCGACAGTATCGATTTCGGCAATGTCAATGTCGGCGAAATCAGTAGCCCCGTCGCTGTCAAGGTGAGTAACTCGGGCACCGGCGATTTCACGATCACCGCCGTCAAGTTGTCCCAGGGTTATTTGCAGACTAATAATTGCAATGGCTTCATCCCGTCCAGCAGCAGCTGCACATTCACGCTCAAGTTCGTCCCGATCAGCGCCGGCCTGTTAAGCGGATCGTTGGTCATCGAAGGCAATTCGTCACAAAGCGCGCATCTGGTCAGTCTGACCGGCAACAGCACGGACCCTTTGCCGATCGACCCGCCGGTCGTCAACCCGGGCGATACCATTGACCCAAGTGCGCCTGAAATCAAGTTCGCTCACGATTTCAACGATGAGCCTCTCCACACCTATACCAGTACGGATATACTCACCACGTGGAAGAGCGGGACCGCCGTCAGTCTGCAGCCGAATGCAGTCAAGATCGTCAAGGATCCCGATCCCAGCGGATCCAGAGGTAAGGTCATGCGCGTTTTCTATGCCGCCAATGAGACGACGACTGACGGCAACAGCGGCTCCCAATGGCGCACCAAGCTTGGTGGAACATACGACGAGTTGTATCTGGCTTATTACGTCTATTTCACCTCTGATGCCGAGTTCATGCTGGGCGGCAAGCTGCCCGGCCTGATGGGTGGACCGGTGATCTATGCCGGTGGCAAGCCTGCGAACGGCACTGACGGCTGGACCGGGCGCCTGATGTGGCACAAGAACGGTTCTGTCCAGAGCTACATGTATGTCGCCAACAACCCAAGTCAGTACGGCTGGAATTTCGATTGGGACCTCGGCGCGGAAGGCCAGCGCTACCTGAAACGGGGACAATGGAATCGCCTGGAAATGCGTTATGTCATGAACACACCCGGAAAGCTGGATGGCCGGCTGCAGACCTGGTTCAACGGCAAGTTGGCGGTGGACACCAACGCTGTGATGTATCGCACACAAGGAGGTGAAAACGTCGGCATCGATCAACTGCTTTTCAGCACCTTCTACGGCGGCAAGAGCTCCTCGTGGGCACCACCGACCGACCAATACATCTATTTCGACAACTTCGTGGTGTCGACAAAACCGATCACCCACTAGCGCCCCGTCTACCAGTCCCGTCGCCTTCGCGGAACGGGACTGGTAGACACCTTCCGTCGACAGCCAACCCGCGCGGATCCACAGCCCCCGCACACCGCGGAAAATACCGATAGATTTCCGGCAATACGTCGGTTACTCTAGGGCTCAGTCGCAGGTACCTGACCTGTCTGTCATCGACTTATTCCCGTGAAGAACTCCGACAACCGCGCACATCGTATCTTTTTCACCGTGCTACCCAGCCAGGCCGGATTTACCTATCAGTTATTCTAGTTCAACACCTTCTACAAATTTGGTCTTTCGCTGGACTACCATTATCTGCACAGTCCGTTCGTCAACTCCCGGCCGGGCGCCGAGGAGGTCTTCGAATTTCTGGGTTTCAACGCCCATTTTGCTGACCGATGCCTGACCCCGATGGGGCGACGCTACCTCGCCATGGGCACCAATAACCGTCTCCGGCGTGAGGGGAAGACCTGGTATAGAAGACTCATAAGAAAGCTCCGGTTTCACTGGTACCATTGGCTTTATTTCAGACGGGATAACTTTATCGATATCGGCTTGGGGAACGACTTCAGTCAGCTTGAGGACGCGAAAAAAATCGATCATCTCAAGGCGCTGGTACAGGAGATCGTCAACAAGCGGATGGCCCAAAAAAACAAATCGCAACGCGATATCGTCAGATTTTTCCTCGCCGGCGGAAGATCCTTTTTCGGCGAAATTGCACCGCTCATCAATCAAAAGGAACCTTTTTTTCCGGACAGTCTGGACTTGCGTTCAGCTTATTTCGCCGCTCATGCCACACGCCGCTGTCGGTTTGCACAGAACAAGGTCAAATTGATGGTGCATATCCGCCTCGGAGATACAGCCTTGATCCACACTCCCTGGCGTACCCACATACCGCTCTGGTCCGACCAATGCCTGAAACCGTTAAAGGAGTATCCGGACCGGTCGGCGGAACTGTTCAAACAAGTGATGGATCTCGAAGACTTTCACCGTTTTCTCAATAAACTTGACGATGCGATTGGGCTTGAGAACTTTTCCGGCGCTGTTTTTTCCGATGGCTACAAAACCGCATTCAGGGAACTATTCGGCAGAATCACGGAACTCAACCTGGATAGGGAAAGAATAAAAACCTTGAAGCGAAGCGCTTTGAACCATGAAGCCGAACGGTTCTCGCTGTTCGAAGATCTCGACGGCTTCTCCCGGTTTGTAGGCGAGACCAATGACGATTTGCAGGAGTTGATTCACGCGGCCCTGTTGGCGGACATCATCGTGGTCGGCAGCCACCAACGCATGATACCCAAATTTCTGACCACCTATTATTCGCTCTCACGTGAAGTCCCGCCGATCGTCGTCGCTTTATACAAGGGTCGGCTCCCGCGCTATGCGCTCAAGATCGGGCTGCATGAAAGAAAAGCCAAAGTCTACCCTGTCAATGTCGACAAGCTCGCCACCGATGAGGTGCTACCCGTATTGATTGACGATATTCGTCATCAGTTCCTCGCCAGAAAGACCACGACAATCACAGATACCGACGGCGTGTCACGGCACTAGTTTTACGTCGTCGATCACGACTCCGCCGCCCGTCGTCTCAGCGGTGGAGCGGAATCCCAGCGTAATTTTACCGCTCGCCGGCGCCACCACCGGAATCGCCATTGTGCGCCAGTTCGGCGGATAATCCGCTGTGGTGGCGGTCAACTCGGCGACCACAGCGTTATCGACCAGAACCTGGGCCGTCAGCGGCACCGTGCCCCAGTGAATATGGCGCGCATATGCGAAGGAGAAGGTATAAGTCTGTCCCGGATTCAATCCGGTCACCGTCTGGGCGATGGCGCCGGGGCCATGGCCGCTCAAATCCAGTGAGGTCCCACCGTCAAACGCCGGCCAGGTGCCGCTACCGACAAGGTCCACATTCTCCTGGGTAATGCGCCAACCGGGGAGTTGGTCTCCGCACAGATGCGCATCCCCACTCACGCGTGTTTCGAAACTGCCGTTCACGACCGCTGGCGACTCGGGAGGCAAGGGGACACCACCCTCGCTGATACGGATGTCGTCAATCACAACGCCGTATTGCCCGCTCACAGTTGATTGAATACTGATGGCGGCCACGCCACTGGCGGAGCTGACGAAGTTGAATCCGTTACAGGTGATAAATGCGGGTGCGTTGGCCGTCGTTCGAATATCGCCAACCTTGGTCCCATTGACCAGGATATCCGCGGTGACCAACTCGGGTGTACGCCCGCGCCGGGACTGATCGGCGTAGGACACGAACAGCGCGTGGAGCGTATTCGGTTTGAGCCCTCCCACGCTCTGCTCGATCGAGCCCGTCTGGGTACCGTTCAGGTCCAGCGACTGTTCACCGTCCGGTGGAATGTAAAATGATGCCGGAAGCAAAGCCACGTCGCCCGACGTTACCGTCCAGTCGGTCAGACTCGTGACCACCGAGCGGGACGCGATCTGGTCGAGTTCAAACGAACCGTTGCCCAGCGTGCTATTCGGTTCCCCGCCACCGCCACCGCCGCCGCTACCCCCGTAAACCTCCATCTCCCACAGCGAGTAGCCCCACTTCGTGCCCCGCTCCGTTCCCAGCATGCGCACATAGCGCGCGTTCACCGGGCTGAAGGCGATGTCGTCAATGCCGCCATCACCGTTGCTTTCGCTGTACACCGTCGCCCAGGCGGTCGCCGTGTCAGAAACCTGTATCTGATACGCCTTGCCGTGGGCCCGTTCCCAGTTCAGTACCACCCGATCAAGCGCATAAACCGCCCCCAGATCCACGTACAGCCACTGCGGGTCCACCCCCGCAGCGCTGGCCCACCGGGTCGCTACGTTACCGTCCACCGCCTTGGCCGGCCCCAGCGAGCCCGATTCCTGGCTCGAGGCGAACACCGGCTGCCCCAACGCCAGATTCCCCGTCGGCGTCGACGCCGGGTCCACGCTCACCACCGCCGTGGCGCTGATACTCGGATCCTCGCTCGCGGTCGCCGTCACTGTGAAGGGCCCGCCCGCCTCGCTCGCCGTGAACAGCCCGTCGGTGTCAATCGTACCGCCGCCGGAGACCGACCAGGCCACCGTCGCCGGATAGCTGGCGCCAAATTGGTCCTGGCCGTTGGCACTGAACCCCTGGCTCGCTCCCACCGCCACAGACGCGCTCGACGGGCTCACGCTCAAGCCACTCAATACCGCCGTTTCGCCGCCGCTCCCACCCGCCGTGAGTCCAATCCGATAGCGATAATTGCGCTGTAGCGTGGTCAGGAGCTTCAACCCAGGCTGCGGTGCGGAACCCACGGAGACGCTGCCCGAATCGGTCCCTTCTTTGCCGCCGGTGTACCACAGTTCATCGCCGCCGTTATCCCAGGGAATCACCGACCCGCTGCCGCCTCCACTGCCGTCGGCGTTGGCGTCCAGAAATCCGCTTGCCAGTATCTCACCCGGATCGAGGACGATCTGCACCGGTCCGGCTGAACTGAAGGGCAGGCTGTTGGCGCCGGCGCTGTAGTTGCTGCGCGTCGTGCCGACCGCCACCACGGTGAAGTTATTGTCACCGTTTACCCGCACCACGAAGGGTGTCACCGGATCGGCGAGGCGGCGGGCGTAAAACGAGAAACTGTCAATGCTGACCTGCTGCTGCGCCCCCGTGGTATTGGTATAGGTATCGCTTTCGTTGACCAGCATGTTGGAGCGCCAACCGTCTATACGGGCGGCGTCGGAAGTCGGGTCGTTACCCAGATCGACCGGCTCCGCCGGGCCCGGCGGTGGCGGCGAGGTCGGCGGGCCGCCCGAATCCTCGAATCCATAGCTGAAACGGATGGCAAACTGGTAACTGCGCTTCAAGTTGGTATATTCCGTCAACGCTTTGCCGCTGTTGCTGACCAACGGCGACTAACCTTCGACCACCACCGGGGTGTCTCGACCGGCAACGAAGCCATTGCTCGCCAGGATCAACGGGCTGGGCAGTAGCGCCCAGATATCGTCTTCAGTACTGCCGTTAACGGCCGGGATCACCGTCCCTTTCCCCCATCCGGAGCCATCCGGATAGCTGTCCAGAAAACCGGTCGCGATGCTTTCGCCGGGCTGTACGGTGATGAAGCGGTCGGTGAAATCCTGAAAAGGAAACGAGTTGGCACCCGGGGCGTATTCCGCCTGGCTGCGGGTGGTCCCTATTGCCAGGACGATAAAATCATTATCACCGTTGACTTTGACGACCAACGGGGTAACCGGATTGCCGGATTTGTTGGCATAAAAATTGAATTCCGCCAATTTGAGAGACACGGCTTCGCCGTCGTTGTTGGTATAGATATCCGACTCGTTGATGAACAGGCTGGGATTGTGTGAATCAATGAACGGGGCGCCGACGGTCGTGTTACCCACACTGAAGCCGCCCAGGGAATTGATCCAGTCGGCGACCAGTTGCACACCGTCCGTATCGACAAGGTTTTTTGCCAACGGGGGCATACCGTTTTGAGCACTCGGCAGGCTGAGCCGATGGTGGAGTATCGAGCGACTCAGGCTCTCCGGCACCACTACCGCTTCGCCGGCCACGCCGAAAGAATCGAGCAGTTCCCCGTTCACGATGCCCTGATTGCCGAGCGGCGTGGTCAAGCGCGCGTCGAAATTCGCACGCACCCCACCCGGGCGGTGGCAATAGGAACAATTTGCGTCCAGATAGGAGCGGGCCCGGGCGGCGAGTCCAGCGGACAGGTCGTCTCCCGGCGCCGAAGTCAGAAATCCGGGGATAGCGCTCACATCAAGGGGCGGCGAAAAGACACCCAGGCTGTTCAGTGTTTCCAGTTGGTTCGCGTTAATCCCGCTACTGGGATAGAGCAGGTTTCTGTTCAATTGCCGGGTCTTGGGACCGAGCACACCGCCGGCGTTGTTGGTATGACAACGCAGGCATTCGTTGCGGCTGGGATAATGCCACGACTGCACCCGGGTGCCCGTTTGCGTCTGGATTTCCACGTCTTCATCCAAACTATCGTAGAGCAGATCGGCATCACCGCCATCGGCCCGCCATTTATAGGTCACCCCGTAATAACCGTCGCTGGCGTGTACCAGAAAGCGAGTCTCCAGGCGTTTGGTTTGGCCGGGATTCTGCTCGTCGACGGCCAGTTCGAAGTGTTTGATCAATACCGCACCGACGGGGAACTGCCAGTCGCCATTCTCGGAGTACTGAATCTGCTCCTGCGGCGTGTCGTGTGTGCTGTCATTGGGGATGCACATCCAGCGGCTTTTCAGTGCGTCATCTGACCAGAACGGGACGTTCAGGTCATAGGGTATGCACCCCGGGACCGGCTCGAGAGTCGTCAGATTCTGGAACGCAGCGGTTTGCGACAGCAACGCTGGGGGTTGCGCGGTGACCGCGCCTCCCCACACCAGCTCGAGGATGGTGCCGCCGGGGTCCAGGCCACCCGCGGTTTTGGCCAACAGAATCCGTCCGTCGTCGGTCAGCCGGTACGCGTTGATACCGTTGGGAAAGCCGCTGGGAATCTGGGCGATCTGCTCAACTAGGGCGGCACCACCGACCGAAGGGACTTCCAGCGTCCAGAGCTGTCCGCCGGTAAAATCCGAAAACAGATACTTGCCAAAAAGCTCGGGAAAGAGCGCGCCACGATAGACGCCGGCGCCGATGATCGCATGACCCACCGCACGATCGTACTCCCAGATAGGCGGCGCCTCGGTGCCAATAATCACGCCGGGCTGCGGAATCTTGCCGGCCAGGCTTCCTTCCTTATAGGCCCACTGGTGATTGGCGCCCTTGAATATCCGGTCGACCTCCTCCCGCGCTGATTCACCGACGTCTCCGGTCCAGATGTCTCCGGTATGCGGATCCCGACTCACTACCCATGGATGGCGCAGGCCCAGTGCATAAAACTCCTCAAGATTGGAACCCGAGGCATCCACGAAAGGATTATCGTCAGGTATGTAATAGCCCTGAGTAAACGAACCCTGCCACCCCGACGGCGGCGGCGCGGGATTCAGGGGTTGACGCCGGATCGGATGGCTGCGCGAAGAATCCTGGTCCACGTCGATCCTGAGCAAGCCGCTGAACAACCCCAGGTCCAGCCGCTGGGTGCTGAGCAGCCGGTCGCAGCAGTTGCCTTCGTCGCCGACAGGTATGTAGAGAAAGCCATCCGAGCCGAAAAACAGGTCCCCGCCCACATGATTCGCCGAGCGATCATACTGCTGGATCAGAATGAATTCCGAAGTCGGATCGACGCTGTTCTGACCATCGGGTACGGTAAAACGGGACAGGCGTTGATAGCCGTCCGAGGATCCGCCACTGGGCGAGCGATACCACACGTAGACGTAACCGCGGTTGGGCGATGCGGCCAGGCCGAACTCGGGATGAAAGGCCAGCCCGGAAAGTCCGCCCTCTCCAACTGTAGGTGTGCGGACCTTGCCGCGCAGATCGAGAAAAAGTGATTTGGTCGACGCGGCCGGGTTATCGTCGACAAGATTCACCTGACCGTCTTTGGAGACGATGGCCAATTTATTCTGGGTTGGATGTTCGATGATCCTGACGGGTTCTACAAAAGTGAGATTGGGGAACGCGTTTTGGGTGGCCCAGGTCGCGTTGGGTGACGCACCGGGTGTCGAATCGGGAAAGGCGCCGTTAAGATAGGCGCCGATGGGCTGCGCAGCGCTCAACCCCGGGGCAGCGCACACGCCTGATGCGAAGCCCACCAAAGCAATACCGGTCAGAGCGAAAAAAAGCGAAAAAAAAACGCACCTTGAGGCTTTCCCAGTCATCTTCGACATCTCCCTTATTAATGTTTTTCCTGTAGGGTGGCCCTGGCCTTTGCGGCACCGGGCAAGTCGATCACTTTGGCTGTGCTGTCGGACTGGGCTGCCCCGGTCCTAGAGCTGTTATAGCAGATCCGGATAGGGACGACTATAAGGGAAAACCAAAGGTCACCGGACCGCAAACCGCGAGCGTCGGTCAGCGGACTCTAGAAAGTTGTAGTGGCTAAGTATTTTGGTCCACCGTTTTAGAGAAAAACCAATAGTTTTCCTCTGCCTGGTTTGGTGGCAAACCACCATTGTGTTGATGAGGACGGTACTGGCTATAATAACCAC
>JASBST010000019.1 GCA_030148775.1 Thiogranum sp. | reverse complement strand
CGGGTCCAGCGGATCGCCCGGCTGCATGCGCCGCCCCGCGGCCACCACGCGTTCGAGGAACTCGTCGCGGATGGCGCGCTGGACCAGCAGACGCGAGGCGGCGGTGCATACCTCGCCCTGGTTGTAGAACACGCCGGCCGCGGCGGCCTCGGCCGCGGTATCCAGATTGGGCGCGTCGGCAAAAACAATATTCGGGCTCTTGCCGCCGCACTCCACGAACGTGCGTTTCATGTTGCTGGTGCCGGCGATCCCCAACAGGTGTTTGCCGACCGCGGTGGAACCGGTGAACACCAGACCGTCGACGTCCATGTGCGCCGCCAGCGGTTCGCCCACTTCCTTGCCGTAACCGGGCAGCACGTTCAACACCCCTTCCGGCAAACCCGCTTCCAGCGCCAGTTCGGCCAGACGCAAGGCCGTCAGCGGGGACTTTTCCGACGGCTTGAGGATCACGCTGTTGCCGGTGGCCAGCGCCGGCGCCAGTTTCCAACCGGCCATCAGCAAGGGGAAGTTCCAGGGTACGATGGCGGCGACCACGCCCAGCGGTTCGCGCGTCACCAGGCCGAGCTCGTCGGGCCCGGTCGGGGCGATTTGGTCGTACCACTTGTCGATCACTTCGCCGTTCCAGGCAAAGCAGCGCACCGTGGCGGCCAGATCGACGTTCAGACTGTCGCTGATCGGCTTGCCCATGTCGAGCGTCTCCAGCAATGCCAGTTCTTCGGCGTGGACCTCGATCAGCTCGGCCAGGCGTACCAGGACCCGTTTGCGCTGCACTGGCGGCGTCTCCGACCACACCCCGCTGTCGAAGGCACGCCGCTCCGCGCGCACCGCCAGGTCGACATCCGTAGGGTCGCATTGCGCCACCTGGGTCAGCGTGCGTCCATCCAGCGGACTGATGCAATCGAAACTGCGCCCGCTGCTCGCGTCCACATAGCGCCCGTCGATGAACGCCTGGTGACGAGGTGTCAGTTGTGCCGCCCGGGCACGCCAATAGTCGAGAGACCGCGTTACTGTCATGAGTACTGCTCCGTAGGATCCAGATGAGGTATGGCTAAAAGGTCGGCGGCGTGCTGGCGCTGACGATAATCAACGCGTCGTCGCCGACGTTGCGAAACCGGTGCGGACGACTGCTTTCGAAATAATAGCCCTCGCCGGGGCCCAGCACAGCCACTTGTTCACCCACACTCAGCTCCAGCGTCCCCTGAATCACAACACCACCTTCTTCGCCGTCGTGCTGCAGCATCTCCTTGCCGGTGTCGCTGCCGGGCGCCATCACTTCCCGCAGGATACACATCTGCCGGTCGGGGCGGCCGGCGCCGACCAGAAAATAATGAATGCCCTGCCCGCCGACGTCCGGCTGTTCGGGCGGCGCGAAAACGAACTGCTCTTCGCTGTCGGTGGCCAGGTCCAGGGTAAAGAAATCCGCCAGACCGATGTGAATCCCGTCCAGGACCTTTTTCAGGGAACCGACCGAAGGGCTGACCCGGTTTTGCTCGATCAGCGAAATCGTGCTGTTGGTCACCCCCACCCGTTTGGCCAGTTCACGTTGGGAAAAGCCTTTCATCTTACGAATGGCGCGCAACCTCGCACCGACGTCTATAGTCATGGCGTAGCGTCCACTGTTTGCCCGGATACCCTCATATGTCAATTATATTAAAAATTTTTCCGGGAATTGTTAATTTTATTAAACAAACATAGAATATCCTGGACAGTCTGTTCAAGCTATTTCATAGGCCATGACGCCCGATACGCCCGCCAACCCGCTCCCCGCCAGCCTCGACGCCTTCTGGATGCCGTTCAGCGCCAACCGGCAGTTCAAAGCCGCGCCGCGCCTGTTGCAAGCCGCCAGCGGCATGTTCTACACTGCGGTGGACGGCCGCCAGATCCTCGATGGCACCGCCGGCCTCTGGTGCTGCAACGCCGGCCACGGCCGCGAGCCGATCGTGCGGGCGGTGAGCGAGCAGATCGCCCGGCTCGATTACGCCCCCTCGTTCCAACTGGGCCACCCGCTTGCCTTTACCCTGGCGCAGCGCCTGGCGGCGTTGAGCCCGCCGGGCCTAGAGCATGTGTTTTTCACCAACTCCGGCTCCGAGGCCGTCGACACCGCGTTGAAAATCGCCCTCGCCTACCATCACGCGCGCGGCGACGCCGGGCGCACCCGCCTGATCGGCCGCGAGAAGGCTTATCACGGCGTGGGTTTCGGCGGCATTTCGGTGGGCGGTCTGGTCAACAACCGCAAAGCCTTCGGCCCGCTGCTCGGCGGCGTCGACCATCTGCGGCATACACTGGATATCGAGCGCAACGCCTTCAGCCGCGGGCTGCCACCGCACGGTATTGAACTGGCCGACGACCTGGAACGTCTGTGCCGGTTGCACGACCCCTCCACGATCGCCGCGGTGATCGTCGAGCCGGTGGCCGGTTCCGCCGGCGTGATCCTGCCACCGCAAGGCTATTTGCAGCGACTGCGCGATATCTGCGACCGCCACGGCATTGTGTTGATCTTCGACGAAGTGATCACCGGCTTCGGCCGCCTCGGCGAGGCTTTCGCCGCCAACCGCTTCGACGTGCGTCCCGATCTGATCACCGCAGCCAAGGGGCTGAGCAACGGCGCCATTCCCAGGCGCGGTATTGGTCGACCGGCGGATACACGAAACCTTCATGCAGGGCCCGGAACATCTAATCGAGTTTTTCCATGGCTATACTTATTCCGGTCATCCGGTGGCCTGCGCGGCGGCGCTGGCGGCGCTGGATATTTACGCGGCGGAAGGTCTGTTCGACAAAGCCCGTGAACTGGGCGAATACTGGCAGGCGGCGGCGCACGATCTGGCCGATCTGCCGCAGGTGGTCGACGTGCGCAATTTCGGTCTGGTCGCGGCTATCGACCTGGCGCCGCGCGAGCAGCAGCCCGGGGCGCGCGGCTACGAGGTCTTCACCGATTGTTTTCACCAGCGCGATCTGCTGATCCGCGTGACCGGCGACACCATCGCCCTGTCGCCGCCGCTGATTCTCGAGACCGGGCACATCGACCGGTTATTCGAAACGCTGCGCGCCGCCATCCGCGAAGTCGCCTGAACCACTGCAATGAGGTAGCTATGCTGATCGGAGTCCCCAAGGAGATCAAGAATCACGAATACCGCGTCGGCCTGACGCCGGCCGGTGCCCGCGAGCTGATCGCACACGGTCATCGGGTTCTGGTCGAGCACGATGCAGGGGCCGGCATCGGTCTGGACGATGCGCTGTACCTGGCCGCCGGCGCCGGCATCGCCGCGGATGCCGCCGAGGTTTTCGCCGCAGCGGAATTGATCGTCAAGGTCAAGGAACCGCAGCCGCAGGAATGCCGCCGGCTGCGCCCTGGCCAGACGCTGTTCACCTATCTGCACCTGGCGCCCGATCCGCAACAGGCGCAGTTGCTGCGCGACAGCGGCGCGACCTGCATCGCCTATGAAACGGTCACCGATGATCACGGCGGGCTGCCGCTGCTGACGCCGATGAGCGAAGTGGCCGGACGCATGGCGGTCCAGGAAGGCGCGCACTGCCTGCAGAAGGCCGCGGGCGGTTCCGGGGTGCTGCTCGGCGGCGTGCCGGGCGTGATTCCCGGTCACGTCAGCGTCATTGGCGGTGGCGTGGTCGGCCTGAACGCCGCGCGCATCGCCATGGGCATGGGCGCCGATGTCACCATCCTCGACCGCTCGTTGGCGCGGCTGAAACAGATCGACGAACTCTACGGCGAGCGACTTAACACGCTCTATTCCAGCGTCGATGCCATCGAACAACAATTAAAACTCGCTGATCTGGTGATCGGTGCCGTACTGGTGCCCGGCGCGGCGGCACCGCGATTGGTGACCCGCACGATGCTGCAACTGATGAAACCCGGCTCGGTGCTGGTCGATGTCGCCATCGACCAGGGCGGCTGTTTCGAAACCAGCCGCCCCACCACGCACGAGTCGCCCACTTACAGTGTCGACGGCATCATCCATTATTGCGTGGCCAATATGCCCGGCGGTGTGGCCCGCACTTCGACCTTCGCCCTGACCAACGCCACGCTGCCGTTCGCCCTGGCGCTGGCCGACAAAGGCACGGCGCGCGCCCTGCACGACGATCCGCACCTGTTGAACGGTCTCAATATCCACGCCGGACAGATCACCCACGAAGCGGTCGCGCGCGCGCTCGAGCAGCATTATGTGCCGGCGCGCGATGCCTTGCAGGCGGACGCCGCCTGATGGACGCGGACCGTCGGTCTGAAAAGGTGGCGGCTGCGCCCCCGCCTATCGGTCATTTCATCGCTGGCGAAATCCATCACGACGCCGAATCGCGCCACGCCGATGTGTTCAATCCCGCCACCGGGGAAGTCTGCGCGCGGGTCGCCCTTGCCGGCGAGGCCACTACCGAAGCGGCCATTGCCGCGGCCGCGGCGGCGTGGCCGGCCTGGGCGGCGGTCACACCGCTGCAGCGGGCGCGGGTGCTGTTCCGTTTCAAGGCGCTGTGCGATCAGCACGCCGAGGAACTGAGCGCGCTGATCACCCGCGAACACGGCAAGACGCTCGCCGATGCCGCCGGCGAACT
>JASBST010000095.1 GCA_030148775.1 Thiogranum sp. | reverse complement strand
GCCCGCATCGGTTCCCCCGCGACAATAAGCTGTGAACCCGGTCAGGCCCGGAAGGGAGCAGCCGCAGCAGTGGATTTGGGCGCCGGGGTGTGGCTGGTGCGGGCCACCTCCTTTCTGTCTCCTGTTATACTGTGGCCTTGTGATTCGGCCAGGTCGCGATTTTTTAAAATCATCAGGTTATGAGCTACCAAGTCCTGGCGCGTAAATGGCGCCCGCGTAAATTCGCCGAGATGGTCGGTCAGGAACATGTTCTGCGTGCTCTGATCAATGCGCTGGATAACGACAGGCTGCATCACGCCTATCTGTTCACCGGTACCCGCGGCGTGGGGAAAACCACGGTCGCGCGGATTTTCGCCAAGTCGCTGAACTGCGAAAGCGGCGTCAGCGCCGAGCCTTGCGGCCAGTGCGGCACCTGCCGGGAAATCGATGAGGGACGCTTCGTCGATCTGATTGAGGTCGACGCCGCTTCGCGCACCAAAGTCGAGGATACGCGTGAACTGCTCGACAACGTGCAGTACGCGCCGACACGTGGGCGCTACAAGATTTATCTGATCGACGAAGTCCATATGCTTTCGGCACATAGTTTCAACGCCCTGTTGAAGACCCTCGAAGAGCCGCCGCCACATGTCAAATTTCTGCTGGCAACCACCGATCCGCAGAAACTTCCCGCCACGGTATTGTCGCGCTGCCTGCAGTTCAGCCTCAAACGCCTGTCGCCGCCATTGATCGAAACGCATCTGCAGCAGTTGTTGCAGGCGGAAGATGTTGCCGCTGAAACGGCCGCGTTGCGGCTGCTGGCGCGTGCCGCCGACGGCAGCATGCGCGACGCCCTCAGTTTGCTGGATCAGGCGATTGCCTTCGGCGGCGGGACGGTCTCGGAGCAGGACGTGCGCAGCATGCTGGGCACCATCGAACGGGGCCGCGTGGTGGCCCTGCTGCAGGCATTGGCGGCGGCCGACGCCGCCGGTCTGCTGGCGTTGGTGGCGGAGCTCGCGCAGCAGGCACCGGACTACCAGGACCTGCTGGCGGAACTGCTGTCGGCCTTGCAGCAGATCGCCGTCGCCCAAACGGTGCCGGCGGCGGTGGATGAGCACCTGGATGAGCGTGAGGCCATCTTGTCGCTGGCCGGGCAGATGAGCCCGGAGGACGTGCAGTTGTACTATCAGATCGGCCTGATCGGGCGGCGGGATCTGCCGCTGGCGCCCGACCCGCGGGGCGGACTGGAGATGGTGCTGTTGCGCATGCTCGCTTTCCGGCCGTTGCAACAACAGCCGGACAGCGCCGGTCAGGCCGGTGCCGCCAAAGCCGCCGGTACGCGATCCGACGAGGTCGCGGCGCCCGATACCGTCGCGCAGGCGGGCGAACGACCTCCGCTGGCGGATGCGTCCGGCGCCGCCATGGACGGGCCCTGGCGCGAATTGGTCGAGAGTCTGCAGCTGAAAGGCATGTTGCGGGAACTGGCGATGAACTGTGCGGTGAAGGAACGCGGCGACAAGCGCTGGTCGATGGTGCTCGACCCGGGGTGCCGGCAGCTGCTCAACAAAGAACGGCAACAGCGTCTGCAGGAGGCGTTGAGTGCCGGTCTGAACCAGCGCGTGGATCTGCAAATCGAGATCGCCGGCGAGACGCAGATTACGCCGGCGCTCGAGCAGCGCGCCGAGGCCGAGCGGCGACAGGCCGCTGCGGTCGACACGATTGAATCCGACCCCAATGTCAAGGCCATCCAAAAAGCCTTTGACGCGACACTGCACATGGACACGATACGTCCTTTGGATAGTTAACGCTGTTTTAAACTTAGGGAACGCGATGATGAAAGGTGGACTTGGCAATCTGATGAAGCAGGCCCAGCAGATGCAGGCCAATATGCAGAAAGCGCAGGAGGAACTCGCCAGCATGGAAGTGACGGGTGAGTCCGGTGGCGGGCTGGTGAAGGTGACCATGAGCGGGCGTCACGAAGTGCGTCGGGTGAACATCGATGACTCGCTGGTGGGCGACGACAAGGAAATGCTCGAGGATCTGATCGCCGCCGCGATCAACGACGCCGCTCACCGTATCGAGACGCTCACGCAGGAACGCATGGCGGGCATGACCGCCGGCATGAATCTGCCGCCGGGGATGAAGCTGCCGTTTTGAAACCATGTCTTCGCCACTGATACGCCAGTTGATCGACGCCCTGCGTTGCCTGCCCGGCGTCGGCAACAAGAGCGCGCAACGCATGGCCTATCACCTGTTGGAGCGCGATCGTGAAGGGGGGCGTGTGCTTGCTCAGGTGGTTGAGCGCGCGATGCGTGAAATCGGCCGCTGTGGCGAATGTCGCACCCTGTGCGAGACCGAGTGCTGCAGCCTCTGCGCCGACGCGACGCGCGACCCGACCCAGCTGTGTGTGGTCGAGTCGCCTGTCGATGTCGAGGTCATCGAACAGGCGACGGACTATCGCGGGCGCTATTTCGTTCTGATGGGACGTTTGTCGCCGCTCGATGGCATCGGACCGGCGCAACTGGGTCTGGACCAGCTGGGGCAGCGCCTGGCACAACCGCAACTGGCCGAAGTGATCCTGGCCACCAACCCGACCGCAGAGGGTGAGGCCACCGCACAATACATCAGTGACCTCGCGCACCAGCATGGTGTGCGAACCACCCGTATCGCCCACGGTGTGCCCATGGGCGGCGAGCTCGAGTACATCGACAGTGGCACTTTGTCGCACGCTTTTTCCGGGCGCCGCGACTTCTAATTGCGCCGCCTTTTCCCCTAACTCAAGTCTGGGTTTTCAAGCCGCTGTTATTACGGTGAAAATTTTTTTTGCCCTGCCGTTTTTTCGCCGGTTTTTTGTCACGGTGCAAAGCGCCAAAAAACAGGTAAACTTTTTTGCTGTGAGCACGCTCCACTACAGGGTAAGACAGCGTAAGGATTCGGTCGGCCATGGACATCAGCAGACTGTCGTCGGCGTCCTCGGGACACGCCGCCGGCGGTATCTATCGGGCAGCAACGCGCACCGCGTCGGTCGAAGCCGGCGCGGCGGCCGGCGCGCGCGCGCGTGGCCCGGCTCCCGTCGAACCGACGTTCAAGGGCGAACGGGTGGTGCAGGGCGAGCTGCTGCAACGTGAACGTGGCACCTATCAGTCCACGCGCGCCTATATCGATGAGCGCGGGCTGGACTTCAGGCACTCGGGCGACGGCGCCCGCGATGCCGCTGTCACCGGAGGGGGCCGCGCGGCCATTACCCGTTATCTGAATAACGCTCAGGTCGAGGCGCTGGGCGATCGGGCCCGTGGACGGGCGGTCAATTATTTCGTCTGAGGTGTTGCGTTGAACTGCGCCGCGGCTGGTTTTAAGCTGTAGCCTGATTCTTCGGCTAGCGCGGAGTACTCATGACCGATTGCCATTTCTGTAAAATGGTGTCCGGCGAAATAGCCACCGACGTCCTGTATCAGGACGAACAGATTTTCGCCTTTCGCGATATTAATCCACAGGCGCCGCTGCACGCGCTGATCATACCCAAGAGGCATATCTCCACGCTCAACGATGTGCCGCAGGAACAGGCGCCGCTGCTCGGCCAGATGATGCACACGGCGATCAGGCTGGCAGCGCAGGAGGGCTACGACGAGCGTGGGTATCGCTGTGTGATCAACTGCAATCGCGAGGCGGGCCAGAGTGTATTCCATATCCATCTGCATCTGCTGGCCGGGCGGGCCATGCAGTGGCCGCCGGGTTAGCTCATAGCTTCGAGCATGGTGCGGTAGTTGTCGAAGCGCCGTTGATTGATGATGCCGTCACGCGCGGATTTGTGCAGCGCGCAGCCGGGTTCGCTCAGGTGGCGACAGTTGTGAAAGCGGCATTGGCCCAGAAAAGGCGCGAATTCGCGAAATCCTTTTTGCAACTCTTCCGGCGCGACTTTGCCGAGGAAGAAATCACGCACCCCCGGCGAATCGATCAGATCGCCGCCGCCGGGTACGTGGTAGAGCATGGCCACGGTGGTGGTATGCCGGCCGAGGCCCGTGACCTGCGATAGACTGCCGGTGCGGATATCGGCATCGGGCAGCAGCGCCTGCACCAGCGACGACTTTCCCACCCCCGACTGCCCCACGAGTACACTGGTGTGGTCACGCAAATGACCGTGCAACGCCTTCAGACCGTCGGGGCGGCGATTGCTGGTAAAGACCAGCGGATACCCGATTTGCGGATAGACGGCCAGACGTTCTTTCAGTCGGGCCCGACTTTCGCCATCGAGCAGGTCGGCTTTGTTGACCAGTATCAGGGGCTGCGCGCCGATCAGTTCGGCGGCCACCAGATAACGGTCCAGCATGTCGTACTCGAAGCTCGGCCGACTGGCGATGACGACGATGATCTGGTCGATGTTGGCCGCCACCGTGCGGTTTCTCCCCTGCGCATCCGGGCGGCACAGGCTGGTGCGGCGCGGCAGCACCGCACCGATGATGCCTTCGCGCGATCCGGTGGAATGCCACTGCACGCGGTCGCCGCTGACCGTGCGCGGCAGGTTTCTTCGGGTCGCGCAGCGAACCAGGGTGCCGTCATCGCTTTCCACCAGACTGGCGCGGCCGTAGTGTGCCAGTACCAGTCCCTGACGGATCGGTTCCTTCTCGCGGGCGTTTGCGCTAGCGGGCTTCGGATAACGCCGTTGTCGTTTCGCCACGGATCAGTCTTGACCGGCGTCCAGGGAATCGACATGCGCCGCGCAAATAAAATCGTTTTCGGACAGTCCGCCGACCGAATGGGTGGAGAAGGTCACGCTACAGCGATTGTAAGCGACAAAAAGATCGGGATGGTGGTCCTGCTGGTGGGCGATCCAGGCGAGCGCGTTGACGAACGCCATGGTGTGGTAATAGTTCTTGAACTTGAAGTCACGCCGTATGCCGCGCGCGTCCCCGGTCAGAGACCAGTGCGCATCGATTCGACCCAGCCAGTGTTCGGCCGTGGCGGCGTCGAGTAACGACACCTCGCGCTGACATTGACGCTCGCGCAGGGAGTCGGTCATGGCTATTTGAATTTGTAGTAGGTGGCGTTCAGATAATCCACGACGGCAGCCACGTCTTCGTCAAACCATTGTACGCCGGTATTGGCGCTGCAACGCCGGACCTGCTTGGTCAGCGCCGCCTTGCTGGAGATGAAACGATCCTTGCGGGTATAGACGCTGTCGTCATGACAGCCGGTGCAGTTTTTTTCCAGCAGCTGCTTGCCGCGCGCCTGATCCCCGGCCCAGGCTGTGCCGTTGAGCGCCAGCGCCAGTAGTAAGAGTGCAACAGCTTTCATCGATGACCTCCTTGTATTACCCCAGTTTAGCCGACAGGTGTGCCACTCGCACCGGGGCTGGCGGATGGGAATCGTAAAAGGCTGAATATAGCGGATCCGGTGTCAGCGTGCTGGCATTTTCCCGGTACATTTTTACCAGCGCGCGCACCAGATCGGCGGCGTTGGCCTGGCTGGCGGCGTAATCATCGGCTTCGAACTCGTGTTTGCGCGAAAACCAGGCCGACAGGGGTTGCAAAAACAGGGTGAATACCGGTACGACCATAAGAAACAGCAATAGCGCCGTGGCGTTGCCGGGGTGCTCCACACCCAGGCCGAGGAAGAACCAGGGCTGTTGTATCAACCAGCCCAGCAGGGCCAGCCCGGCGAGGCTGCTCAGCATCATGACCAGGATGCGCTTCTGTATGTGACGGCGCTTGAAGTGGCCCAGTTCGTGCGCCAGCACGGCTTCGATTTCGTCGGCCTCCAGAGTGCCCAGCAGTGTATCAAAAAACACAATCCGCTTGTTCTGACCCATACCGGTGAAATAGGCATTGCCGTGGCCGGAGCGGCGCGAACCGTCCATGACATAAATGCCTTTGCTCTTGAAGCCGCAGCGGTCGAGCAGGGTCTGGATGCGCTGTTTCAGGTGTTCGTCGTCCAGCAGCGTGAATTTGTTGAACAGCGGCGCGATCAGCGCCGGGTACGCCCACAGCATCAGCAGGCTGAAGCCGGCCCACAGCAGCCACAGGTAAAGCCACCACAGACCGCCCGAACCCTGCATCAGCCACAAGGCCGCCGCCGTCAGCGGCGCGCCCAGTAGCAGTAGCAGCAGAGTCTGCTTGAACAGATCGCCGACGAAAGTCGCGGCGGTGGTCTTGTTGAAGCCGAAGCGCGTTTCGATTACGAAGGTATGGTACAAAGAGAACGGCAGCTCCAGTACGGCCATGATGGCGAAGGCGCTGAGAATCAGCGCCACGCCGCTGGCGATCGGGCCCCAACCGACGCTCTGCCACAGACCGTCGAGCCAGTTCAGGCCGCCGCCCAGGGTCCAGCCGAGCAGCAGCAGGCTGTCATACACCAGTTCGACACGCGCCAGGCGGGTTTTACCCAGGGTATAGTCGGCAGCGCGTTGGTGCGCTTCGGCGGAGATGTTGTCGCTGAAGGCCGCCGGAACCTGCATCCGGTGCCGTTGCACACTGCGTATCTGGCGCCCGGCGAGCCAGAGTCTCAGGAGGAGGGAGGCACCGAGCGCGGCGACGAATATCCAGGAAAAGCTGTTCATGCCTTGGCAAACAATTCCAATCCAGATTGGCCTGCCAGCAGGTTAGCCTCTGTTACAATGCAACACAACCTCAGGAACCATCGGGACTCAACGGGCATGTCTGAAAAGAGCAGCAACCTCATCTGGATCGATCTGGAAATGACCGGACTCGATACCTTTGCCGACGAGATCATCGAAATCGCCACATTGGTCACAGACGCACAGCTCAACCTAATTGCCGAGGGCCCGTCACTGGCGATCCACCAACCCGACAGCGTGTTAGCCGCCATGGACGAGTGGAATACCCGTCAACACGGGCAGTCCGGCCTGACCGAGCGGGTGCGCGCCAGCCGGCTCAGTACGGGCGAGGCGGAAGTTCAGACACTGGCGTTTCTGGCCGAACACGTCGACCCCAAGGCCTCGCCGATGTGCGGTAATTCCATCTGCCAGGACCGCCGTTTCCTGGCGCGACTCATGCCTGATCTGGAGGCGTTTTTTCATTACCGGAATCTGGATGTCAGCACCCTCAAGGAGCTGGCGCGCCGCTGGGCGCCCGGCGTGTGCGCCGGTTTCCAGAAGACTTCCAGTCACCTCGCCATGGACGATATCCGCGACTCGGTCAACGAGCTGCGCTATTACCGCGAGCACCTGTTCAAACCCTTCCAGGTATGAACACCGATAATCCGCTGCGCGGCGCTGTGCTGGTCAGCGCCGCCGCGCTGATGTTCGCCTCCATGGGCGGCCTGGTGCGGATCGCCGCGCTGCACATGCCCAATGAGCAGGTGGTGTTTTTCCGCAACCTGTTCGGGCTCCTGGTCCTGGTACCGGTGCTGTGGCAGCGAGGTGGAAGAATCGATCTGAGAACCCGCCACCCGGGACTGCATCTGCTGCGAAGCCTGTTCGGTCTGGCCGCCATGTACTGCTTCTTTTACGCCCTGAGTGTGTTACCGCTGGCCGATGCGGTGCTGCTCAATTTCACCGCGCCGCTGTTCATCCCCTGGGTCGCCCTGCTGTGGCTCGGGGAGCGGGTGGGTGCACGCATCTGGGGCGCGATCGCCATCGGCTTTGTCGGTATTCTGTTCATTCTCCGGCCGGGTGAAAGCCTGTATACCCGCGGTGCATTGATCGGTCTGGCTTCCGGCGCCTTCGCCGCCGT
This sequence comes from Thiogranum sp., assembly GCA_030148775.1. GTDB lineage: Bacteria > Pseudomonadota > Gammaproteobacteria > DSM-19610 > DSM-19610 > Thiogranum. The sequence goes on along the minus strand of JASBST010000095.1, from coordinate 11,547 downwards.
GGCGATGGTCAGTCTGCGTAAACTCTCGGCGACCGAACCGGCCTTACGGGTGGTCGTTTACTATGGACTGATCTGCACCCTGGTGTCTTTCGGCCCCGCGCTCTGGGCATGGCAGCCGGTGAGTCTCCACCGCTTGTCCGTGCTGGCCGCCGCCGGACTGTTCGCCACCCTGGGGCAGTATCTGTTGTCACGCGGCTACGGCTGCGCGCCCGCCGCCCAGATCGCCCCCTTCACTTATACGTCTGTGGTGTTCGCCGCCGTCTACGGCTGGATGTTCTGGGGGGAAATCCCGGGTTGGGCGACCGCCGGTGGCGCGTTGCTGGTCGTGTTGGCGGGCATTCTGGCGATGCGGCGCTGACACAGCCGCGTCGCCGCCAAGCTAGCGAGCGCGCCGCCGACGTTCAGGTGATGACGCTCGGGGCGTCGCGGCCGGTGTAATGGGGGATCCGGGCGATTTCTCCGGCCGCCCGGATCAGGTCCGCCAGGGCCTGTTGCGCGTCCAGGTGCTGAAGTGCGCGATCGGCCTCATAACGCTCGAGATAGACCCGCAGGGTCGCGCCCCGGGTGCCGGTGCCGGACAGCCGGAAAACGATTCGCGAACCGTCGTTGAAACCGATGCGCACGCCCTGACGTTCGCTCGATGAACCGTCGATCGGGTCGACATAGGCGAAGTCGTCGCCATAGGCGACCTCGCGCCCGCCAAAATGCTTGCCTTTCAGGTTGCCGTTGAGTTCGCGCAGTCGCGCCATCAACTGGCCGGCGCCGTCGGCGTCGACCGCTTCGTAATCATGGCGCGAATAATAATTACGGCCATAGGTCTGCCAGTGGGAGCTGATAATATCGGCGACCGATTCGCGCCGCACCGCCAGCAGATTGAGCCAGAACAAGACCGCCCACAGTCCGTCTTTTTCCCGGACATGCGCCGAGCCGGTACCAAAGCTCTCCTCGCCACACAGGGTGACCCGGCCGGCATCCAAGAGGTTGCCGAAAAATTTCCATCCGGTGGGGGTTTCGAAAAGCTCGATCCCGAGCTTTTCGGCCACCCGGTCGGCCGCCTGCGAAGTCGGCATCGAGCGGGCGATGCCGGCGATTCCGCGGCGGTAACCCGGTGTGAGGTGGGCGTTGGCCGCCAGCACTGCGAGGCTGTCGCTGGGCGTGATAAAACAATTACGCCCGAGAATCATGTTGCGATCGCCGTCGCCATCGGACGCGGCGCCGAAATCGGGCGCCTGGCTGGTGAACATAATGTCCACCAGGTCTTTGGCATAGACCAGATTCGGATCCGGGTGCCCGCCGCCGAAATCCTCCCGCGGCGTACAGTTGAGCAGAGTATCCGGGGTGACGCCGAGGCGGTTCTCAAGAATTTCCACCGCATAAGGGCCGGTAATGGCGTGCATGGCGTCAAAGCGCATGCTGAACAGACCGGAATTGATCAAGGCATGGATGCGGTCGAAATCGAACAGCGTCTGCATCAGCTCGGCATAGTCGGCGACCGCGTCGACGACTTCAACCTGCATGTCCCCAAGGCGCTGAGTGCCGACGGTATCGAGGTCGATATCCCGGCTGTCCAGAGTCAGGTAGCGGTCGATGGTCAACGACGCGGCGTGAATGGCGGCGGTGATTTTCTCCGGCGCCGGTCCGCCGTTGTCGATATTGTACTTGATACCGAAGTCACCGTTCTCGCCGGCGGGGTTGTGGCTGGCCGAGAGGATGATGCCGCCGAAAGCCTCGTATTTGCGGATCAGATTGGACGCCGCCGGTGTCGACAACAGACCGCCCCGGCCCACCAGGACCTTGCCAAAACCATTGGCCGCGGCCATGCGCAAAATCACCTGCACGGCGTGACGGTTATAGTAACGGCCGTCACCGCCGACCACCAGTGTTTTATCCCGATAGTGTCGCAGGCTGTTGAAGATCGACTGCACGAAGTTCTCCAGGTAGTGCGGCTGCTGGAAGACCTGTACTTTTTTTCGCAGACCCGAGGTGCCCGGCTGTTGATCGGTGAATGGGCGGGTGCTGATTTCTATACTGTTCACACGGGCATCCTGTATTGTCGATTCCGATGTTTGGTTTTTGTCAAGCGTCAAGCTTGTTGATTTGGCGCCGATAGCTGGCTTGTGGTCATTGTTGCAAAGCTTCGGGCGACAGTTCAATTTACTATGTTAATATCAGCGCATGCGTTATTCGACTGACAAGAGTTTACACCCTGGCGTGCGGGCGCGTGACCTGCCCGCGCTGATGGAGTTGTACGAGTTGAACTACATACAGCTGCGCCAGCTGGTGCCTGATTTGAGCGCCATACAGGACCACAGCGTGTCGCGCGTCGACGGCGCGCTGCAATTGTATCTGAGCCTGATCGAACGCTGTAAATATACAACCACCCTGCATCTGACTTATCGGTTCGAGGACCGCGACGGTACCTTCGCGGCGCCGGATATCGTGGTGCGTATGTATCATGATGCACAAGTCGCCGAAGTTATTTCGCGCGGCCGCCGTCGCGGGCGCCGTGAGGCCGACTACGACCGTTTCCAGCAGCGCCATTCGCTGGCCGAGAAGTGGCGGGTAAACCGGTTTCTGCATAAATGGCTGGGTTATTGCCTGCGCCAGGGGCACGCCTTTTCGCCGGCGCGCGAGCAGGTCGCCGAAGCCCTGGAAATGCTGGAAAACCGAAAGACTCTGAGCCTCGAATCCTGATCCCGCAGGTAAGACCCGTCTACCAGGCCCCGGGTAATACTTGACTGGCGTGAGGGGTTAATTTACTGTGCGTTGAACACATGCTGATTGTTCGAGGCACCGGGACCCCATGAGACTTTCCACCAAAGGCCGCTACGCGGTAACCGCGATGATGGATCTGGCGATTCATGCACCCGCCGGACCGGTTACGCTGGCGGATATTTCCCGCTGCCAGAGTATTTCCCTGTCCTATCTGGAACAGCTGTTTTCCCGTCTGCGTCGCGAGAATCTGGTGCGTGGCGTGCGCGGACCGGGCGGCGGCTACCTGTTGGCGCGCTCGGCCAGTGATATCAGTATTGCCGCAATCATCGCCGCCGTCGACGAAAAGGTCGACGCCACCTGCGGGGGCGACAAGGACTGCGATGAAGATTCCCCCTGTCTCACCCACGATTTATGGTGCGGGCTGTCAAAGCGCATCTATGAATTTCTCGACGGCATCTCTCTCGAGGAGTTTCTCGGTCGGCCCTCCATCCAGGCGGTGATCCGACGCCAGGACGCCATGCACAACCGTGGCAGTATCGGCGCCATCACCATTCGCTAGCCGACGTCTCGGTTTGTGAACCCGGTCCCGCGATAGGGTTGACGGTTTCACGGAACGCTACCTGCCGCTTCGGGCATAGTTCTCCCGTCAAATCCTGACAATTGGGTCAAGTCGAGAGTAGCGAGATGTTTCAATATCTTTTATTGGGTCTGGCGGCGGTTACCGTAATGAATGTGAGCTGGCTGGAATCCCTGGCCGCCTCCGATCGTGTGGTCGATTATGTTGTGGCTATTGCCGTGGCGCTGATGCTGAAGCCCTGGCTGGAGGCGCACTTCGAATAACGGCGCTTATTGCTCTCGCATGCGCCACACCAGTGTGCGATTGTTGGCCGGCATCTCATAGTCGTTTTGCAGCGACATGCCGGCCGTTTCGGCCAGGGTACAGAGAGCCTCGAAGTCGCGGATACCGCTGTGAGGGTCGCGCGACTTCAGCCAACTGTCGAAGCGTTGGTTGCTTTCGCTGGTATAGCGGCCGGCGTAATTGAACGGGCCGTACAGGCATAACACCCCCCCGGGTTCGAGCACGCGGGCAATTCCCTCGAACAGGCACTGCACTTGCGACCAGCTCATGATGTGCGCGGTGTTGGCGCTGAACACCGCGTCATAGCGGGTCTGCGGCCAGTCGTCATTACACACGTCCAACGGTAGCGGAGGCAGGATGTTGCCCGCGGTGCTGTCGGCGAGCCACTGTAGTATGCCGGCATGCATGGCCACCCTGTCGCTGGTCTGCCAGGTGAGGTGGGGGAATTCCGGGGCGAAATACACCGCGTGCTGCCCGGTGCCGCTGCCGATTTCCAGCAGCCGTTCGCGTCCCTTCAGCGCGAGGCGCAGGACTTCGAGAATCGGCGCCCGGTTTTCATCGCAGGATTCGGAATAGGGTTTCATCGTCCCTCCGGGGTCGGTTGTGGCGCCGTGCCGGATGCGCAGCGTTGTTGCACTATCGCGGCGATTTCGTCATCGCTGAGTACGATAGGATTGGTTTTCATGCTGCTGCCGCGGGCGTGTGCCACGATGTGGGCGACATCGTCGCTGCCGACTCCATAACGATCCAGAGTCGGCAAATGCAGTTGTTCGACCCAGTCGTCCAGCAGTTCGACAAGGGCCTCCCATGCCTGTTCGCGCGTATCGAAGCGGCGTCGACACAGAAGCCCGGCTACATCGGCGTATTTCTCCAGGGCCGGGTTGCGCGGTTCGCGTGCCAGCATGGCGTCGATATTCACCCGCGTGGCGGCACCAACCAGCGTGCCGCAGACCACGCCGTGCGGTATCGGGAAAAAAGCCCCTAACGGCGAGGCCAGACCGTGCACGGAGCCGAGCCCGGTCTGTGCCAGACAGATGCCGGAGAGCAGGGCGGCGTAGGCCATTGCGCTGCGCGCCGCGGCCAGATCGCCGCGCTGTCGATACCATGGCAGCAGGCCTTCGCGCACCGCGCCCAAGCCGCTAAGGGCCAGGGCGTCGGTCAGCGGACCGGCGCGACTGGATACGTGCGCCTCCAGCAGTTGGGTCAGCGCATCCATGCCATCGGCGGCGATCAGCGCCGGCGGGCAGCCGGAAAGCAGCTCCGGATCCACCAGAGCGTAAGCGGGTACCAGTTGCTCGTCGCGAAAGGATTTTTTGAACCCCTGAGGGCCGGCGACACTGAGCACGGCGTTTTTGGTCGCCTCACTGCCGGTGCCGGCGGTCGTCGGCACGGCGATAAAGGGGACCGCCGGACCGGGGTAAGGCAGCTGCGGGCCGACCCCTTCGAGGAAGTCCATGACCGAGTTGTCGATGCGCAACAGACCGGCGATGGCCTTCGCCGCGTCCAGTACACTGCCGCCGCCGATGCCTATCACCAGGTCGATGTCCGCTTTTCGGTAGTGCCGGCAGATCTCATCGACGCGCTGTGGCGAGGGCTCAGCATCGATAATCACCTGGTGGCTGCTGACGCGGGCGTCGCGCAGCCCTCGTTGCAGCCGCTCCCAGGCGGGATGGCGTTGCAATGAGGCGACACCGGTGACCAGCAGCACCACGTCGCCATAAGCGGACGCCAGCGCCGGCAACCGGTCGATCGTGCCGCTGCCGAACTCGATCCGCGGGAGCCGCGCGAGGGAAAACGCCGAGTAGAGCATCAGCGTGCTTGCGGGAACAGTCCCAGCATGGGGGTGCCCCGGCGGGGTGCGGCCATCCAGTTGGCGACGCTATCGCGCCAGGTCCGGTAATGTTGCGTCTGCTTATGCGCCCGCGCTTCCTGCTCGTTGCGATAGGCTTCGTAGAAGACGAAATGATTGGGGTCCTGCGGAGACTGCAGAATATCGAAGCGCAGATTGCCCGGTTCCCGTACCGACGCCTCGTGGTTGAGTCTGGAGGCGGCGATGAAGTCCTCGCGGAAATCCGGGATCACATCAACTTCCACCAGTGTAACGTGCATGGCTTTGTACCTCCGGGTTGCGCACAGACGGGGATTCCAGCCCCGAAAGCTTAACCTCTTGTGGTTCCTGCCGAAAGCCTAACAACAGAGGCACTATCCAGGGAAGCCATGAACGCATCGCACAAACAGGGGGAGAGCAGCGCCGATCCTGGCACTACCACCGGCGCGGATCCGCGTGGACTGGTGGCGTGGGTGGAAAAGCTCGGCGAATCGGGCATGCCCGTGTTCGCGCATACCGCGCGCGATATCTCCCATGTCTCCGGCAGCCGCGAGACCAGCGCCGCGGAGCTGGCCCGGGTTGTGCTGCAGGATGCCGCCATGACCGCCAAACTCCTGCGCGTGGCCAACAGTCCGATTTTCAATCCCGGCGGCAAGACCATCAGTACCGTCAGTCGCGCGGTGGTGCTGTTGGGATTCCAGGAAGTGCGCAGCATTTGCCTGTCGATCGCGATTGTCGAATCGATGCTCAAGGGCAGGCAGAAACAGCGGGTCATCGAAGAGATGGCGCGCTCCTTCCACGCCGCGGTGCAGGCGCGCGCGCTGGCACGCAAACGCAAAGACACGTCGCCCGAAGAGGTTTTCATCGCCACCTTGTTGTTTCGTCTCGGCGATATGGCTTTTTGGGCGTTCGCCGGCGAGTCGGCCGAACGGATGGACGCGGCGCTGAGCCGGCGTCCCGACGACAAGCCCGATAAAGTGCAGAAGGATGTGCTGGGTTTTGTTTTTCGCGACCTGACCCTCAGTTTGAGCAAGGAATGGAAACTTGGCGAACTGCTGGAGCAATCCCTCGAAGGCCGGGCGGACAAGAACCCCCGTGCCGGCAACGTGGCCCTGGGCCACGAACTGGCTCTCGCCAGCGAGAAGGGATGGGATACACCGGAGGTGAAAAAGCTGGTGGAACGGATCGCGGAGAATCTCTATCAGCCGCTGGAAGAGGTGAACCGGCTGGTACGCGCCAACGCCGAAGAGGCCGCCGACACGGCTTCTTATTACGGCGCCGATGCCGCCAGCGGACTGATACCGGTGCCCGGGGAAAAGCGCAGCCAAGGTGCCGGCGCCGGCGCCGCGCAAGAGGCGGCGGTCGAGTTTCTACAACCCGACCCGATGCTGCAGCTGACCATCCTGCGCGAACTCTCGACGCTGATGGAAGGCCGCCCCGACATCAATATGGTACTGGAGATGGTGCTCGAGGGCATGTATCGGGGTATCGGCATGGACCGCACCCTGTTTGCGCTGCGCTCGCCCGATCAGCGCTTTCTCATGGGGCGTTATGCGCTGGGGCTGGACAACGAAAAATTACGCCGCGCATTCCAGTTCGAAACCACCGGGCAGGAGCCATCGCTGATTATGCAGGTCATCGAGCGACGCGAGTCGATATGGCTGCGTCAAACCGACAATGCCGGTTTGCGTCGTTTGCTCACGCCGCGGCTGCAGGAGGTCACTTGCGGCGCCGATTTTTTTGTCACGCCGATCGAAATTCGCGGTCGGGTCATCGGCGTGTTTTACGCCGACCGTCAGCCGAGCGCGCGGGAGCTGGACGAAGAGAGTTTTTCCAGCTTCAAGCACTTTGCCCATCAGGGTAATCTCGCCCTGACCTACCTCAGCGGCGGTTAGTCGCGGGGGATCCGCAACCACTCGCGCCAGCGCTCGAACAGCTCGGGGTCCAGGGCGGCGGCCGCCGAGCGCGGTTCGAGCGAAGGGACGAAAACATCCTCGCCGGCAAGCGTGAGCGCCCGTCCGCCGCATTCGTGCAGAATCAACCAGCCCGCGGCGTAGTCCCAGAGCTTCTGCTTGCCGTGCAGATAAAGATGACAGCGTCCGGCCGCCACCCAGCACCAGTCCAGGGCGACGGCGCCGAAACTGCGTTGCGATTTGTACGGAGGTTCTGCCGCCAGGCGTTCCGCCAGGCCGGCGGACAAACGTTTGAAGTCGATCAACGCCATCGTGTCGCGCAGGCGCGTGCCGGCATGATCGGCATTCAGGGGTGTCGCATTCAGCCAGGCGCCTTGTCCCAGCGCCGCACTGAAACACTCCTTGCGTGCTGGATCGTAGACTACCGCCAGTTGTGGCCGATGCTCCCGTATCAGTGCCACGGAAACGGCGTAATAAGGCACGCCCACGGCGAAGTTGCTGGTGCCGTCCAGCGGATCGATGCACCAGACGCCGTCGCCGGCGTGCTCTAGAGCCTGTTGTTGCTCTTGCGCATTCATTTCCTCGCCGATTAGCGCAGTCTGCGGCCAAGCCCGGTGCAGGGCGTCGGCGAGCTGTTGCTGCACCACCAGGTCGGCTTCAGTGACCAGGCTGCCATCGCTTTTACGCTCGCCGCGGCAGCGATTGAAGCGCGGCGGCAGTTCACGTTCGGCGATCCCAACCACCAGATCGGATAATTGTTTTAAGGTTTGGGGAAACATTGAATGACAGCTTTTACTTGGTATGATCCATCGTTATTTTTATTGTCGCACAAAGGCTCTCCATGAACATCAAGAAAAGCCGGCACAAAAGTACCGGAAAATCCGCTAAAGCGTCCAAATCATCCAAATCGGGCAAACCCTCCAAGGCCGACAAAGCCGATCGGCACGCACTGTACGAACAATCGGTGCAGTCGACGGAATTCGAGTACGAGTTCGTGGACACCAATTTCCGCCGCATTCGCGGGCGTAAGCCGCAACTGCTGCGCGAGAATTTCTGCGGCACCGCACAGATGTGCTGTGAATGGGTGCGCGGCCGCAAAACCAACCGGGCCATCGGCGTGGACCTCGATGCCGAGGTGCTGCAGTGGGGCAGGGAGCGGCATATTTCGGCGCTCGATGCATCCGAGCAGGCGCGGGTGACACTGCTCAACGAGAATGTGCTGACGGTACGGACTGAGCCGGTGGACGTGGTGATGGCGATGAATTTCAGTTGGCAGGTGTTTCAGCAGCGCGCGCTCCTGCGGGATTATTTTGCCAGCGTCCACGCGGCCCTTGGCGACGACGGTATTCTGTTTCTGGACAGTTTCGGGGGTTATGACGCCTACCGGGAATATCAGGAGAAAACCAAGCACAAGGGTTTCACTTATGTCTGGGATCAGGCCAGCTATGACCCGATCAGCGGGCGCATGCAATGTCACATCCATTTCAACTTCAACGACGGCTCGCGGTTGAAGAACGCTTTCAGCTACGACTGGCGGCTCTACGGCCTGGCCGAACTGCACGACATCCTGCTAGACGCCGGCTTCGCCAATGTCACTTTCTACTGGCAGGGCTGGGATGAGGACGACGAACCGGACGGCGATTTCCAGCCCGCCACCCGGGGAGACGCCGATCCCAGCTGGATCGCCATGGTCAGCGCCGAGAAATAAATGATAAATTAAACGCTTGAAGATATTTTTTGCGAATGCCGCGGTACTGTGGTTGACATACCGACCGGAAGGTACTATAAAGTAAACGTTCACTAACTTAAAGGAGGTGGTCCATGTTGAACGCTGATCTTGAAGTTGATGCACGTGGTCTGAACTGTCCCTTGCCGATACTGCGCGCCAAAAAGGGGATCAACAGCCTTGCCAGCGGCCAGGTGATGAAAGTCGTGGCCACCGATCCGGGCTCGGTCAAGGATCTGGAGGTGTTTTGCCGGCAGACCGGCAACGAGATGCTGGAAACGAGTCAGCACGACGGCGAATATCATTTCAACATTCGCAAGGGCTGAAAACAGGGGCTGCGGTTCGCCGCCGGCTTACGGTGAACCGCAGCCCACGGTGTTTTTATGACAAAACGGCTCAAGGCCAGCGAGCGGCGCGCGACCATTCTGGCGGTAGCCAAAGTCCTTTTTTCCGATAAAGGGTATCACGGCGTCTCGGTGGACGAGATCGCCACGCGGCTGGGTGTCAGTCCGGCGATTTTGTATCGACACTTTCCCTCCAAGGAGGTGTTGTACGAAGCGGTGCTGAACGAAATCGCCTGCAAACGCGAGAGTTACGTCGGCGTCGTGGTCGACAGCGACGGCAGTTTCGATGACGTGTTGCGCAAGATCACCCGGATTTATATCGACAGCGTCTCGCGCGACCCCGACTACCTGCGCATGGAACTGCACAGCGCCCTGGAAGGCAGCGACGCCACCCGCCAGTTCTTTGAGAACCGCTGGAAACCCTTTACCGATTACATTGAGTTCAGCCTCGGCGAAATGCTGGCGCGCAAAAGCATCGCCCCGGTGGAGCCGAGAGTGGCCGCGCTGGCTTTCCAGGGCATGCTACGCGAAGCCTTGTATGCCAAATGCATTTATCGCTCCTCGCGCTATGTCGATATGCCGTTGCCGGAGCTGTGCGAGCTCCTGGTCGACATGTTTTTGCAGTCCATTGGCTATGGCGCGACGCCGTGCGTCGATACCACCGACGCCACGGCGCGGTCCGATTGACGCGGGTACCTGGGCGTGAGTGCAGCTTCCAGCGCGACGGCTCAGGAATGGATGGCATAAGCCCCCGGCGCCAGGGCGTCGAGCCGCCAGGGGCCCACCTGATGACGAATCAGCCGCAGCGTGGGATGACCGATGTGCGCTGTCATGCGTCGCACCTGCCGATTGCGCCCTTCGCGGATGACCAGTTGCAGCCAGCTGGTGGGGATGTTCCTGCGTGCGCGGATCGGCGGCTGCCGTTCCCAGACCGACGGTGGCGCGATGAGTGAGACCTGCGCCGGCTGGGTCATGCCGTCTTTCAGTCTGATGCCCTGGCGCAGCGGTTGCAGATCGGCCTCGCTCGGGATGCCTTCCACCTGTGCCCAGTAGTGTTTGGCCTTGCCGTGTCGGGGATTGGCGATGCGGTTTTGCAGTTTACCGTCGTCGGTGAGAATCAGCAGGCCTTCGCTGTCGTAATCCAGCCGCCCGGCGCAGTAGACGCCGGGAATCGGCACATAATCGGCAAGCGTTTGTTTGTCGCCGTCGGTGGTGAACTGGGAGAGCACCCGAAACGGCTTGTTGAACAGGACGATCACTGATTATCGGCGCATCCGACAGCGCTCAGCGCTCAGCGCTCAAACAGCCGCTGCGCGACCTCGGGATACTGGGCGGCGAAATGCACCTTCAGGCCGCTGCGGATATAGTCGGGGATTTCCTCGTAGTCACCTTTATTGGCCGCCGGCAGAATCAGCTCCTTGATGCCCGCGCGCCGGGCGGCGATGACTTTTTCGCGGATTCCGCCTACCGGCAGCACCTGACCGGTGAGCGTCAGTTCGCCGGTCATGGCGATGTTGCGCACCGGTTTGCGCCGCCGCGCCAGCGACAGCAGGGCGCTCGCCATGGTGATGCCGGCGCTGGGGCCGTCTTTCGGCGTGGCGCCGGCGGGCACGTGCAGGTGTACCAGGGATTTCTCGAAGAAATCCGCCGAGGCGCCGAAGCGCTCGGCATTGGCGAGCACGTAGCTGTAGGCGATCTCGGCGGACTCCTTCATCACGTCGCCCAACTGGCCGGTGAGTTTGAAGCCGCGGCTGAAACTGTGGATGCGGGTGGCCTCGATGGTCAGCGTGGCGCCGCCCATGGCGGTCCAGGCCAGACCGCTGATCAGGCCCACACCGCTGAGCGGTTTGTCTTTGACGAATACCGGTTTGCCCAGGTATTCCTCCACATCGCCGACGCGCACCTGTATCGGCTGCTTGGCTCCGCCGAGAATCTTCACCACGGCTTTGCGCGCGATCTGTCCGAGCAGCTTTTCCAGCCGGCGTACACCGGCTTCGCGGGCGTACTGTTCGATGATCTTGCGTAAAGCGGCTTTGTCGATGCGCAGCTGGCCGCGTTTTTTCAGGCCGTTGCGTACCAGTTGGCGCGGCAGCAGGTGATTGCGCGCGATATCCATTTTTTCGCTCGCCAGATAGCCCGACAGCTGGATGACTTCCATGCGG
>JASBST010000080.1 GCA_030148775.1 Thiogranum sp. | reverse complement strand
GTGAAAGTGACGTTGTCGTCATAGCAGCCGCTGATGGCCAGCAAGGCGATGCCGCGGGTTTGTTGTTCCGGGCGCAGGCGTTTGCGCGCCGCTTCAATCAGTCCTTTCAGCGAGTCCGAGGGCGAGCTTGCCAGCGCCTGGCGGAACTGTTCGCGGGCGCTGCTGTGGCGGTTGCGCTGCAACTCGATCAGGCCCAGGTTGTAATAGGCTGCGGCGGCCGAGTGCTTGTCGCGCGTCAGGGCGCGGAACTCGTCGCTGGCGTCGGCGTAGCGGCGCAGGTGGTAGTAGGTCACACCCAGGTTGTAGGTGAGCGCGGGTGTTTGCAGGCCGGCGCGGCGCGCTTTCAGGTACTGTTCCAGCGCCGCTTCATAGTCGCCGTGGGCGAAAGCGGCGTTGCCGTTGGTGAAGGCGAGTTGCTGTTGGTATTCCCCCGCCGTTGCGGTTGTCGCGGCCAGACACAGCCAAGCGGTTGCCAGCAACCACAAGCATTGTTTCATTCAGTGACTCCCCCTGTTCGGACCCTATCATAACGCACAACGACAAACATCGGCGGGCAGAAACTGCCCGCCGATGCGTGGGGTGGTGCCGGAATGTCAGTCGGGAAACGGGTTCATGCGACTGCGCGAATCGCCCGGCGCCGCGGTTATTGGCCCAGGCCGCCCGACAGCTCGCCGCCGAGACCGCCGCCGAGGTCGCCCTTCAGATCCTGGGTCTCGCCGCTGAGTTCGCCGCGCAGATCACCGCTGCCGCTCATGTCACCACGCAGGTCGTTGATCTCGGACGAGATCTCGCCACCGCCGCTCATGTCGCCGCGCAGGTCGTTGACCTCGGAAGAGATCTCGCCGCCGCCGCTCATGTCGCCGCGCAGGTCGTTGACCTCGGAAGAGATCTCGGCGCCGCCGTTGCCGCCGAGTTCGCCGCGCAGTTCCTGCGCCTGGCTGGAGACTTCGCCGCCCAGGTCGGCGCCGACTTCGCTGCCCATGTCACTGCCCAGCGTTTTGGCTTCGGCCGAGATTTCGGCGCCCAGCTCCGAGCCCGCCTGCACCTGCACGTCGCCGGCTTCAACGCCGGCTTCGGCGCCGACACCGACGTTGCCGTCGACATGCTCCAGGGCGTTTTCCACCCGCTCCTGCGCGCGGCCGCGCAGACGGTTGGCGTTCTCCACTTCGGCCTCGGCGCGGCTGCGCGCCTTGTCGGCGGCCCGCCCGGGCAGTTCGATCACCCGGTCGACGGCCTTGGAGACCGGCCCGTCGCCGCTCAGCACGGTCATGGTGACATCGAGGTCGGTGGCGCTGCTGCCGCTGATAGCGGCGCCGTCGTCGGCCAGGGCGTTGCCGCTCCAGCCCAGTACGGCGCTCAGCGCCAGGATGGATACGGTCGTGGTTTTGTTCGGCATAAGATTTACTCCTGCAAGACTTCTAATGATCAGATCGGATTTTTAGCGGGCAACGCGCCGGTCTGGTCGACATTGATACGCACCACGAACTGCTTGCGCTGGACACCGTGTTCGAGTTGCGCGACCAGCAAGCCCCCTTCCCCGTCGCGTGCTACCAATGGCAGGCTCAACTCGTTGCGTCCGCGCCGCAGATCGGTGCGCCAGGTTAGCTCATGCTGCCCCGGATAGCCGACCAACTCGACCGACGACGGCAAATGCAAGGTCAGTTTCACATCACGCAGGTCGTGGCCCGACTCGAAGGCCAGGCGTACGCTGCCCGGCTGCTGCGCCAGTAGCGCCACGGCCTGCACGCTGGCCGGCGGCTCGCCGCCCGGCGCCAGCATCCAACCCAGCACCACGCCCATCACCAGGGTCGCGGCCAGCGCCAGCCCGGTCAGCAAAGACCGCGAACGGCGCTGCCCGGCGCCGGCCTGGCGCAACACGCGGGCGTGGAAGCCCGGCGACGGCGGCGGCAGCGGCAACCCGCGCAACAGCTCGTGCAGGCTGCGGTCCTGGCGCAAGGTACGCGCACACTGATCGCAGTGCTCGATGTGCAGCAGCACGGCGCTGCGCAGCGGTTCGCCCAAGGCGTTGGCCAGCAGCTCGTCGATGTGTGTGTTTACTTGACTACATTCCATTTGCGTTGCCCTCGTGGGTTAACACGCTGGTGGTCCGGGTCCGGTTCCCTCTGCAGCAGCGCCTTGAGCTGGGCGCGGGCCCGGTGCAGGCGCGATTTCAGTGTGCCCACCGGGGTTTGCAGCAGGTCTTCCAATTCGTTGAGCGCATAGCCTTCGACCATGTGCAGGGTGATGACGCTGCGGTGTTCGAGGCTTAGTTGCTGCAGGGCGTCGAGCAGCCGCGCCTGGGTCCAATGCTGTTCCAGCGCCGCCGACGGTTCCGGCTCGTGGCTGTGCAGCCGTTCCACGGGATCGATGTCGGTGTCGTCGGCGCCGCCGTCGTCGCACAGGGCCAGCGGATTGCGCGAGCGGCTGCGGGCGCGGTCCACGCCCAGACGATAGAGCACGCGCGTCAGCCACGGACGCAACCGCTCCACCGCGCGCAACTCGGCCAGCCGCGGATAGAGTTTCACCAGCAGGTCCTGCACCAGGTCCTCGGCGTCCTCACGCGTGCCCGTCATCCGGTACGCGAAACGGTACAGATGGTCGAGGTGCGGATACATCAGGGCCTCGAAAGCCGAGGCCGAAGCGCGTTTACGGAACATTTGATCTTCTTGGTCGCATTCCTTGATAAAACACGACGGTCAGGGGGAAACGGTTCCCCGAATATAAAATTTTATTTATAAAATATATGGTTAATTACAGCGGCCGCACGAGCGCGGCGGCGCCGCGGGGCCGGGGCGACTCAGCGCTCGACGTCGACGCCCCCGCGCCGCTCCCAGGCGCTGTAGATCTTATCGTCCCACTGGCTCTGAAAATAAGCGATGACGGCGTCGATCTGCTCCGCGCTCAGGTTGTCGCCAAAGGGGGGCATCTTGCCGCCCAGCGGGATACCGCCATAGGCGACCGAGCGGCGCAGTACGCTGAGGGTGTGGTGCCAGGCATGGGCGCTACCGTTGAGCGGCGGCGGCGGATAGGAGCCGTCGGGCAGAGTCTGGCGCCAATCGCCGCCGCTGCCTTCGGCCTTGGCGCCGTGGCAGGCGGCGCAGTGCTCGGCGAACAGGCGGGCGCCTTCGCCGACCTCGGCGGTGGTATACCAGCGGCCGGGTACTTTGGTAGCGTCAGGTTGACGTTCGCAGCCGGCGAGTGTGCTGCCGAAGACTAACAATAAGGCTATCAGACGGTGTCTCACGGCCGGTGCTCCCAGGCCCGACGGCGATGCGGCATCGGCAAGACGGCCGCTCTCACCGACAGACGGATCGAGGTTCATGGATGCGCCGCGCGCCGCGGCATCGCGCCGAATCTTGCATCAGGCGCGGGACGATAACAAGCCGCGTTTGACTGACACGAGCGCAGCGATCTGTCGGCGCACGCGAACACTCAAACCGCTTCAGGCGGCGCGGTGCGGCGCAGGCGTTGTCAGTCGCTGGCCCTCAACCCCGGCGGGCGCGAAAAAACGCGCGCAGGCTCTGCGCACAGTCGGCGTCGAGCACGCCGGCGGTAACGTTGATGCGGTGATTGATCCCCGGCGTGGTCAGCGCCCGGGTGGCGCTGTGGACCGCGCCGCGTTTGACATCGCTGGCGCCGTAGACCAGACGGCCGATGCGCGCGTGCAGCATGGCGCCGGTGCACATCAGACAAGGCTCGAGGGTGACATATAAGGTAGCGCCGCTCAGCCGATAGTTGCCCAAGTGCTGGGCGGCGGCACGCAGGGCTACAATCTCCGCGTGCGCGGTGGGGTCGGCGCTGGAGATGGGCCGGTTCCAGCCCTCGCCGATCGCTATGTCGTCTTGCACAATCACGCAACCCACCGGCACTTCGTCGCGCGCCGCGCCCTGCGCGGCCAGCGCCAGGGCGCGGCGCATCCAGTGGATGTCGCGCTCTTCGCCGGTCATCGCGCCGGCGGTTGTCGGCGACCGCGGCCCGGCACTCACCCGCGCCCCCGGGCGAATACTCCGCGACAACCGCCGCCTTTAGCGCAATGGACAGAACGCTTCATCAGCCGTGCAACGCAAAACCCTGTAGACCGTGAATGGTTTAGGCATGATACGTTAAATCCAACGCCCACGATAATATCCGTCTGCGCTCACAGCTGCGCCTGCGCCGAAGACGACGCGGGGAATCGCTATACCTGCCGCTCGTGGCGCCTCGCGCACACCTGTCCCATGACGCAGACGACAGCGGCGAAAGACCGCGACCGGTGACCGACTCGCACCACTTCCCCGACGGACGGGACCGCTTCCCCGCCGCCCTTGACTCCGTACCCTAGTACGGCGTCTAGACTCTGGCCTAGTGTAAGACCGCACAAAAGGGGGTGCGCAATGGACAAGTTGATCGCCGGACTGGCCCGCCTCGGCGACAAGTCGGCCACGCTGGGGGCGATTGTCTCCACTATGGGTTGCGCCAGCTGTTTTCCCGCCCTGGCCAGTCTGGGCGCCGCGCTGGGGCTCGGTTTTCTCGCCCAATGGGAGGGCTTGTTCATCAATACGCTGCTGCCGGCGTTCGCCTGGTTGGCGCTGGCGGCCAATGCGCTCGGCTGGTTCGGTCACCGCCAGGCGGGGCGCACGCTGGCGGGGCTGCTGGGTCCGGCCATCGTCCTGCTCAGCCTGTATCCCTGGTTCCAGTATGGCTGGAGTACCTGGACGTTGTACGGCGGGCTGGCCTTGATGCTGGCGGTCGCGATCTGGGATCTGCTCGCCCCGGCGCAGCGCCGCTGCGCCTTGCCCGGGCGCGATGAGGCACCGACACGTGCCGCGCGCTCCTGAAACGACAGCCGCCGTAAAACGCGATCCACGGCAGAGACTGAGATGGACCGGATGACGGACAAACTGCATATCGCCATTATTGGCAGCGGCTCGGGCGCTTTCGCCACCGCGCTCAAGGCGGTCGAGGAAGGCGCGCGGGTGACACTGATCGAAGGCCGCGAGATCATCGGCGGCACCTGCGTGAACGTCGGCTGCGTGCCGTCGAAAATCATGATCCGCGGCGCGCATATCGCCCACCAGCAGGCGCGACATGGCTTTGACGGGATCGTCAGAGGGCCGGCTGTCATCGACCGCACCGCCATGGTCGCGCAGCAGCAGGCGCGGGTGACGCAGTTGCGCCGGAACAAATACGAAGATCTGCTCGACAGCCAAGCCGACATCAACCTGCTGCGCGGCTGGGCGCGCTTTGCCGATGCGCGCACCCTGATCGTCAGCCGCGAGAACGCCGCCGACCGCAGGCTCGAAGCCGATCGCATTCTGATCGCCACGGGGGCCTCGCCTTTCGTCCCCGCCCTGCCCGGCCTGGCGGACACCCCGTACTGGACCTCGACCGAGGCGCTGGTCGCCGCCGAGGTGCCGCGCCATTTGCTGGTGCTGGGGGCCTCGGTGGTGGCGCTGGAACTGGCGCAGGCGTTTTTGCGCCTGGGAAGCGAGGTGACGCTGCTGGCGCGCGGCACCTTGTTGTCGCGCGAGGACCCCGCGCTCGGCGGGGCGCTGGCCGAAATCCTCGCCGCCGAAGGCGCGCGCGTGTTGACGCACACGCAGATCGAGGCGGTGCGACACGACGGCGACGGGTTCACGCTGTCATCGACACAAGGAGAGATCCGCGGCGAGCGGCTGCTGCTGGCCACCGGGCGGCGAGCCAACACCGCCGGCCTGGCGCTGGAGACCGCCGGCGTGAAAACCGCGGCCAACGGCGCGGTAATCATTGACGACCATCTGCGCACTTCGGCGGCGTCGGTCTACGCGGTCGGCGACTGCACCGATCAGCCGCAGTATGTCTATGTCGCCGCCGCGGCCGGCACCCGCGCGGCCATCAACATGACCGGCGGCGACGCGGCGCTGGATCTTTCGGTGCTGCCGGCGGTGGTCTTCACCGATCCGCAAGTGGCGACGGTGGGCCTGACCGAGGCGCAGGCCGGCGCGCGCGGCATTGACGTGGAAACGCGCACGCTGGCGTTGGAGCACGTGCCGCGCGCGCTGGCCAACTTCGATACGCGCGGCTTTATCAAGCTGGTGGCCGAAGGCGGCAGCGGCCGCATCCTCGGCTGTCAAGTACTGGCCGCCGAGGGTGGCGAGATTATCCAGACGGCGGCGCTGGCGCTGCGCGACGGCCTGCGTGTCGCGGATCTGGCCGATCAGCTGTTCCCCTATCTGACCATGGTGGAGGGTCTGAAGCTCTGCGCCCAGAGCTTCAGCAAGGAAGTCTCGCAGCTGTCGTGCTGCGCCGGTTGAAACGCCTACCGCTCAGGTCTGAAACGAGGTGGCGACTTTGGCCGGCCGGTCGTTGCCACCGACGTCGGCGGCCGGGCAGCACTGTGCGTGCGGCATCACGCCCGCGCGCGACTCGTACCAACGCCGCGAACGATTGACCACGCCCACCGCCGCCAGCATCAGCGGCACTTCGATGAGCACGCCCACCACCGTGGCCAGCGCCGCGCCGGACTGGAACCCGAACAAGGCGATGGCGGTGGCCACCGCCAGTTCGAAGAAATTGCTGGCGCCGATGAGCGCCGACGGGCCGGCCACACAATGCGGCGAACGCACAGCGCGGTTGAGCAGATAGGCCAGCCCCGAATTAAAAAACACCTGCAACAGAATCGGCACCGCCAGCAGCGCGATGACCAGCGGCTGGCGGATGATCTGTTCGCCCTGAAAGCCGAACAACAATATCAGGGTGGCCAGCAGCGCCAGTAGCGACAGCGGATGCAGACGTTTCAGCGCCTGTTGCAGACGCCGTTCGCCCTGCGCCTGCCGTAGCAGTTGTCGGCGCCAAAAGTTGGCGGCGACCAGCGGCACGACGATATAGACGACCACCGACAGCAACAACGTGTCCCACGGCACGCTGATGGCCGACAGGCCGAGCAGCAGACCGACGATCGGGGCGAAGGCGAACACCATAATGACATCGTTGAGCGCAACCTGTGTCAGGGTGAAATGCGGTTCGCCGTCGGACA
This sequence comes from Thiogranum sp., assembly GCA_030148775.1. Taxonomy (GTDB): domain Bacteria; phylum Pseudomonadota; class Gammaproteobacteria; order DSM-19610; family DSM-19610; genus Thiogranum. The sequence goes on along the minus strand of JASBST010000080.1, from coordinate 35,228 downwards.
GATGGCTCCAGACGAACACCATCGCGGTGCAGGGCGCGGCGGCCAGAATGATCAGACCGGCGATATAGGAATCGATCTGTCCGGCCGGCAACCAGGGACGGAACAGGCCGCCGATGAACAGCCAGCCGAGTAGCGCCATGGAGAAGGGCTTGACCGCCCAGTTCACCAGCAGGGTGACGCCCACGCCGCGCCAGTGCCGCCCGACGCCCGCGAGCGAGCGCAGATCGATCTTCAGCAGCATGGGGATGATCATCAACCACACCAGCAGCGCCACTGGCAGGTTGACCCGCGCCACCTCCAGCGCACCGACGCTGTGGAAGGCGTCCTGAAAAAAATGCCCCAAGGCGATACCGACACCAATGCACAGCAATACCCAAAGTGTCAGATAACGCTCGAACAGACCCATCGGTGCGCCGCCGGCCTGACGCGCGCCGCTGTCACACTGCGCGCTCATGCGACGCTGTCCCGGCGCGCGGCGGATAAGCGCTCGATCAGCGCCCGCACCCGCCGGCCGATGTCGTCGCGACTGGCGCGGAATACCGCCATGATCTCATCTTCGCTGCCTTCGGCCCTGGCCGGGTCGTTCAGCGGCCAGTGCTCCTTCTCCACGCCTGGCGGCAACGCGGGACAATGTTCATCGGCGTGGCCGCACACCGTCACCACCCGCTCGGCCGCCGCCAGCATGGCGGCGCTGACCCGGGTCGACGACTGGGCGGAAATATCGATACCCACTTCGCCCATCACCGCAATGGCACGCGCGTTCTTGCCGTGGGCTTCGATGCCCGCCGAGTCCACCTTCAGCCATGGCGGGGCGTAGTGCCTGGCCCAGCCTTCGGCCATCTGCGAGCGGCAGGCATTGCCGGTACAAAGAAACAGCAGGTTCATGTTCATCTCCAGGCCGGAATTGAGGGAAAACGCTGAATGCTCAGGCGCAACAGGCGCTGCCGGGGCGATTGGGCATCGCCGACAGCCTGGCGCGGTCCTTGGCGTAGGGTGGGCCGTCGCTGACGCCGTCGGTCGTGAGCGCCAACACCTCCCGCACCCAGTCAGGCAAGGCGTCGTGCAGCCGGTAGTAGACCCACAACCCCTGGCGCCGATCGTCCACCAGCCCGCTTTGCCGCAACTGGGCCAGGTGACGGGAAATCATCGGCTGCGACACCCTGAGCGCATAGGTCAATTCGCACACGCACAGCTCAGCCTCCTGTTGCAACAGCAACAGCGCGCGCAAGCGCAGGGGATGGGCGATGGCGGTATACAGAGCGTCGGCGCTGATCTTCATGGGAAACTTAATATATGAATGTCCATATATATTGTCAACCATATATATCAGTCGTTGAAGTGCTGAATCACGGATCGTCACGCTATTCCGCTATTCCGCTATTCCGCTATTCCGCTGTCGGCGATGTCAGGTGCCGCCACAGCTTCTGCGCCATGATGCCTTTGCGACCGGCACTCAATCTCGCCACCGCGATGTCGATGCCGGCGCCGCCGATACGGCCGCCGGCGAGCGAGCGCAGCGTGCCTGCCTCCAGCTCCCGCGCGACGAGAAAATCCGGCATGTGCCCCCACGCCATGCCTTCGACAATCACCGCTTTTTTCGTCTGTTGGTCGCCGACGGTGATGCGTGGCGCGTAATCAAGCACAAAATAGTTCTCGTCCGGCGAGTCGTGCGCCGTGTCGCGGATGATGCACTGGGTGTAATCGCCCAGGGTTTCATAGCTCAGATCGTCAAGCGTTTCCGGCCGCAGAAAATCCGGCGCGGCCACGGGGATGATTTCGACGCGCGCGATCACATGACGTTCGAATCGCGGGTCGGCCGGGTCGACATGATGGACAATCAGATCGGCCTCGCCGTCGAGCAGGCGTTCGCGCGGACCCGCCAGGTTCTCGAAGGCAAGATCGAGCTGAACCCGGGGGTGGCGCCTGGCGAACGCCCGCAACAAACGCAAGCAGGGACGCAATGGGGTCACATCCCCGATCACGATGCGCAGCCGTGTCTCGCTACCGTCGCGCAGATACGCCGCCAGCTCGTTCAGGTCCTGCTGCTCGCGCAACAGCCGCTGCGAGGCGCGATAGAAAGCGGCCCCGGCCTCGGTGAGGGTGGTCCGGTAGCCGGAGCGGTCGAACAGGACGACATCCAGCTGTTGCTCCAGTTTGCGCAGTTGATTGATTAAACTGGGATGGCTGCGGTGCAGCGCTCTGGCGGCGGCCAGAAAGCTGCCCTGGCGCACCACCGCGTCGAGCGCCTCCAGTTGTCGCAGGTTGATCGGCATCTGTCTCCTCCTTTCCCGCCCGGGGCCGGTCGCTCCACCCATGTCCCAGTGGTGCCGGCCAGGTTGCCGACCGTGTGGACGCGGGATTCGCTCGTCCGATCCCGATCCCGATCCCGATCCCGATCCCGTTGCTGTTGCCGTTGTCGCTGGATATTTGTCACTATAATTTACAGTCTTTGTAACTATATTGTACTTTTTTATTACGCTTGTCACGCTCACAATCCTGCCTCACCCCTTCATGGAGGCATCACAGTGAGAGCAATCGTCATCCAGGCATTCGGTGACCCGGAACAGCTGGTCGAGCGGCAACTTCCCGTCCCGCGCCCCGAATCCGGCGAGGCACTGATTCGGGTTCGGGCTTTCGGCCTCAACCGCGCCGAGACCTACATGCGGCGGGGCCAGTGGGGCGAGGTGGCGAAAGTCAGCGGCATCGAGTGCGTCGGCGAAATCGTCGAGGACGGTTCGGGACGCTTTGGCGACGGCCAGACGGTAGCTGCCATCATGGGCGGCATGGGGCGAACCCGCAACGGCAGCTACGCCGAATTCACCTGCCTGCCGGTGGACAATATTGTTGCGCTCGAGACCGAACTGGACTGGGCGGCGCTGGCCGCCATCCCGGAGTCCTATGCCACGGCCTGGTCGTGTTTGCACGGCAACATGAAACTGCGTGCCGGCGACCGCGTGCTAATCCGCGGCGGCACGTCCGCGCTGGGACAGGCCGCGATCAACATCGCCGCTCACAACGAAACGGTCAGGGTGTTGGCGACGACGCGCGATCCGCAGCGGGCAGCGTTTCTAAAAGCATTGGGCTGCGCGGAAGTCTTCATCGAACAGCCGAACCTGTCCGGCGAAATACGGACGCGTTATCCCGAGGGGCTCAGCAGTGTCATGGATATCGTCGGCAACAGCACCTTGCTGGACTCGCTGCGGATGGTGAAACGCGACGGTACGGTCTGCAACGCGGGATTTCTCGGTGGCGGCGACCCGCTGCGCTTCAACCCGCTGACCGACCTGCCCTGTTCGGTGAATCTGAATTTCTTCGCCAGCTTCATGCTGGGCACGGCGCAGTTCCCCTTGAGCGAAATTCCGCTGCAGGAGATCGTCGAACGGGTGGCCGGCGGCATTTATCAGGCGGGTCCGGCGCGTGTTTTCGGCTTCGACGACATCGTGCAGGCGCACCGGCTGATGGAGGCGAACCAGGCCAACGGCAAGCTCGTGGTGACGCTGTAGCGATCGCTACCCGGCGCCGGTGTGACGCCGCCCGGCTCACTTGTCGCCGCGCGTCGTCGCCCCCGCTTCGGCCGCGCAGCGGGCCGCACGCGCATACAGCAGGGCGCGTTCGCGGGCATTGCGGGCGAGATCGGCAGCGCGCTGAAACTCGGCGCGCGCCTCGTCGACGCGTTCGAGCTTGGCCAGCAGGTCGCCGCGCACGCTCGGCAACAGGTGGTAACCCTCCAGCGCCGGTTCCTGCGCCAGGGTGTCGACCAGCTCCAGCGCCGCGGCGGGCCCGAAGGCCATGCCCACGGCCACGGCGCGGTTGAGCGCCACCACCGGCGAGGGCGAAACCGCCATCAGCGCATCGTAAAACGCGACGATGCGCGACCAGTCGGTGGCGGCTGCAGTGGTCGCGCGCGCATGACAGGCGGCAATGGCGGCCTGCAGGGTGTAAGGGCCGAAGGGTCCGGGTAGCGCTTCGGCGCGCGCCAGCGCACCGAGCCCGCGGCGGATCAGCGGCCGGTCCCAGCGGCCGCGGTCCTGGTCGAGCAGCAGAATCGGCTCGCCGTCGGCGTCCACGCGCGCCTTCAGTCGTGAGGCCTGTATATCCATCAGCGCCGCCAGCCCCTGCACTTCGACGGCATCGGGCAGCAGTTGCGCCAACAATTGTCCCAGGCGCAGCGCCTCGTCGCACAACGCTGGTCGCATCCAGTGATCGCCCGCGGTGGCGGCATAACCCTCGTTGAAGATCAGATAAATCACCTCCAGCACGGAGGTCAACCGCGTACCGAGGGCCTCGCCGCGCGGTACCTCGAACGCCACGTGCGCTTCGCTCAGGGTGCGCTTGGCGCGCACGATCCGCTGGGCGATGGTGGCTTCGCTCTTGAGGTAGGCGCGCGCGATCTCCGCGGTGGAAAGGCCGGCGACGACTTTCAGCGTCAGGGCCGTGCGCGCCGGCGCCGACAGCAGCGGATGGCAGGCGGTGAACACCAGTCGCAACACACTGTCGCCGATGTCGTCGTCCAGCGCGGCGTCGATGCGCGCCCGCTGTTCGGCCTCGCGCTCGGCGTGCGCCGCATCCCACTCGGCGGCCAGTTCGCTGTGTTTGGGCGCGACGATACGCTCGTGGCGCAGCCGGTCGAGGGCGCGCCGGCGGGCGGTGGTGGTCAGCCAGGCGCCGGGGTTGGCCGGGATACCGGTGCGCGGCCAGGATTCGAGCGCGGCGACCAGCGCGTCCTGGGCGAAGTCCTCGGCCAGGCCCAGATCGCCGCTGAGACGGGCTACGACGGCGACGACTTTCGCCGCTTCGATACGCCAGATGGCCTCGATCGTTTTGGCGACGCTCGGCGGTGCGTGGTTCATCGTCCGGCCCCGCGGCTCGGTGCCCGACAGCGCAACCTTGGACGCAGACGCGGCCAACGCATCAACCGACGTGACAGGGCGCGCACTCGCGCACCTCGACCGCGGCGAACCGGGCCGCCGGGCACTGCGCGGCCAGCGCGATGGCCTCATCGCGGTTGGCGCAGTTGATGAGATAGAAACCGCCGACCATCTCCCTGGCCTCGGCAAAAGGCCCGTCGCGCAACACCGCTTCGCCCTGGTGCTGCTGCACCCGCACACCGTGCTTGTCCGGGCGCAACGAACGGCTGGCCAGCAACTGCCCGCGCGCCGCCAGCCCGTCGCCGAAGCGGACCATCTCGTCGTACAGCGCGCGGCCTTCCTCCTCGGCACGCCCTTCGCGATCGGCGCGCGCCTCGACAATCATCAGCAGAAATTCCATACCTTTCCTCCGTCACTGGCGCCCATCGGCATTCGTGGGCGTGATTATCGCCCGCTCCGGCGCCGGCGCGCCAGCGCGCCCGGGCCGGCGCGTATCCGCCACGGACTCCGACGGCGCGAAGTCCTCTGGCTCGTACAACGGTCTGACCTCGATCTGCGCCGCGCCGCCTTCGACCGCGGGATTGGGGTAGCGGCGGGCCCATTCGCGAGCCTCCTCGCGGCTGCGCACCTGTATCAGGGTATAGCCGGCGACCAGTTCTTTGGCCTGCGCGAACGGACCGTCGCTGAGGCGGCGTTCGCCGCCCGAGAAATGGACGCGCCAGCCGTCGCGGCTCGGTTTCAGGCCCGCGGCTTCGAGCAGCACGCCGGCCCTGGCCAGCTCCGCATGGAAGGCCTGCATGTCGGCCAGCAGGTCCGCGCCCGGCATCGTGCCGGCCTCCGAGCCGGCGGTCGCTTTGACAATGATCATATATCGCATGTCGCCCTCCTTTGTCATTCCGGGACGATCAGCATCCAGCTCAGGCCGAAGCGGTCACTGAGCATGCCGAAACAGGGGGAGAAAAACGTCTTCATCAACGGCATCTGCACGCTGCCGCCCGCCGCCAGCGCGTCGAAGATGCCGCCGGCGGTGGGTGCATCGGGCAGTTCCAGCGAGAGCGCAAAGGCCTGGAATGCCGGGGTGCCCGAACCGCAGCCATCGGAGGCCATCAGCAGCGTGTCGCCGATTCTGAACGACGCGTGCATCACTTTGTCCCCCCACCCGGCGGGTAGTGGCGTCGGCGGCGGCTCGGGGCTTTCCTTGTGCCGCATCAGCAGCAGCAGTTCGGCGTCAAGGACTTGTTGGTAGAAATCAAGCGCCTCTTCGCAACGCCCGTCGAAAAACAGATAGGGTTCGATTTTCATGGCAATCTCCTCAGTGAAAAATGTCGCTCCCGCGTCCGCGACTCCCGTCGGCAGTCTGGCGGCCGAACCAGGGGCGCCAGCGGAACCGGCACAGCCCTGCTGTCCGAGCTGCCGGGCGCCACGATCGCAGGCCTTCTTGGATACAACGCACGGGGGGCGCGGGAATCGACACGCGGGCGGACTGTTTTTTGTCAGGAAAGCCGTCAGGCGTTGCTCACGGCGCTCGGCTGATAGATGACGCGGGAAGCCACAGGGCGGCGACAGCCGCACTCACTGGATTGGAGACAGGATTCGGCACCCGGCACGGGCCGTCGAAACCGGACGGGCGTCGCCTACCGGTCAGCTGTATTGGCGATATTCGGGGAAGAAGGTTTCCAAGGCGGCGTCGAGCTGGGATTCGGCCATCAGCATCAGCGGCTCGACGATGTCCTCGGACAGACCGATCATCTCCCAGGCGAGCGTATCGACGCTGCTCATATCGGGTCCGTCCTGCGTAACGTCCAGATCCTTCAGTTTCACCGACAGGTGCATGATGGCCGCCTCGAAGGCGAACCCGGCCGCCTCGGCCGGTTCGTTCTGGTAACGCACCGCCTCGATCCAGCCCGGCGGAAAATTCCAGCTTTGCATCAGGTGCGAGCCCACCTGAGCGGCGTCGCAACCGATGATTTCGCGCTCGACCAGGTGCAGCGGCCGCTGGTTTTGCCGCGCCGCGATCAGCGCCTCCTGGCTTTCCTCGGGCACCGCCTGGTACAGAATCAGATGTCCCATGTCGTGCAGCAGACTGGCAACGAAGAAACGCTCGCCGTCACCCGCCTTGCACTGCGCCGCCAGCAACCGCGCCAGCAGGGCGCAGCGCAGGCTGTTGACCCAGAAGTGCTCCATGCTTACCAGATTTTCGGGGATCGCCGGAAAGCTTTTGCTGATAGTGGCGGCCAGCACCAGATCGTGAATCTGCTGAGTGCCGAGCAGCCGCACGGCGGCATTGAGGGTTTCCACGGCCGCGGGCATGCCGAAAAACGCGCTGTTGGCCACTTTCAGGATGCGCGCACAGATGGCCGGATCGTGCGCCAGCACTTCGGCCACGTCGGTGAGCGTCGAGGTCGGGTCGTAGATCACGCTTTTGATGCGCACGTAGATATCTGGCAGCGAAACCAACTCGCTGGTACGACGGATCAGGTCCTCGGGGCTGGCGCGGGTGGCGCCAATAACGTGTGGTATTTCCATCTGACCTGGACCGGGTTGCGGGTAATCACTAGGGTCTTCGGTACGTCAGCAGAAAAACTTTAAATCCGGCCGACAGACTGGCGCGACGGAATGCCTTTAATAAAAAATTAGGATTTACTGAGCAAGGATTTAGCAACGCCGGTACCGGGACTTGCGTAGGCTTCAGTCACCATCCGACTGCATTGAGGAAAACCATCATGTACTCCAGACGCTGGCTGATCACGCTAATCGCTGCCCTGAGCGGCGGCGCCCCGCTCGCAGACACCACCACGCCCGACGACCCCCGGGTGCAACGCGGTCGCTATCTGGTCATGACCAGCGGCTGCAACGATTGCCATACCCCCGACTATATGGAAAAGGACGGCGAAGTTGCCGAACCGGCGTGGCTGTCCGGCAGCGCGGTGGGGTTTCAGGGACCCTGGGGCACCACCTACCCGGTCAATCTGCGTTTGTACATGCAGTCGATCAGCGAAAGCCGATGGCTGCAGCGCGCCCGCCAACCGATGCGCCCGCCGATGCCCTGGTTCAATCTCAAGGCGATGACCGATACCGATCTGGGGGCGATTTATCATTATGTGCGCGCGCTGGGTCCTGTCGGACAACCCGCTCCGGGTGCGGTACCGGCAGGCGTGGCGGTGACCACGCCCTATTTCGACTTCACCCCCAAGAACCTGCCGGCGCAGGCGAATCAATAACACCCAGCTGGAGCCACCGCCATGACTGAATCGCAGACCCAAACCCTGCTACGTCAATTCGAAACCCTGTTGCTGATCCGCGCCTGCGAGGAACAACTGGTGGAACTCAACCGCCAGGGGGCGCCCGACACCTGTTCGAGTATCGGCCAGGAGGCGTGCGCGGTCGGCGTGATCGACGCGCTCGAAGCGCGCGACCGCATCCTCACCAACCACCGCAGCGCCGCCCACCTGATCGCCCGCGGCGCGGAACCGGAACGTATTTTCGCCGAAGTACTCGGTCGCATCGACGGTTACTGTGGCGGGCGCAGCGGGACGCTGCACATCGCCGCGCGTGAACTCGGCATTGTCCTGACCTCGACCATCGTCGGCGGCGAACTGTCACTGGCGCCCGGCGTGGCGCTGGCGCAAAAAATGGGGCACGGCGATCCCGGCGCGATCACGGCGGTGTTCTTCGGCGATGGCGCGGCCTGCGAAGGCATCTTCCACGAAGCGCTCAACCTTGCCGCTCTGTGGCAGCTGCCGCTGCTGTTCGTGTGCGAGAACAACCAGTGGCAGGCCTATGTGCACCGCCTGGAGACCATGGCCGACGCTGCCATCACGGCCTGGGCGGAAGGGCACGGCATTGCGACCCAAAGCGTCGACGGCAACGACATCGAAGCGGTGCACAGCGCGGCGAAGAGCGCGGTGGCGGCTATCCGCGCCGACGGTCGCCCGCAATTTCTGGAGTTGCGCACCTATCGCTTACGCGGTCATTCCGGCCAGGACGACCAAGCCTACGTCAATGCCGATGAGTTGCGTTACTGGCGATCGCGCGATCCGCTGCTGCTGCTGCGCCAGCGCTTGAGCGAAGCCGGTGGACTCGACGCGCACACGTTCGCTGCGCTGCAACACGACGCGCACACCCGAATCGAGCAGGCCGTCGCCTTTGCCCAGGCCAGTCCCTGGCCCGACGCCGCCTCCCTGACCGAACAGGTTTACGCCTGACACCTACGGAGAAATGATCATGACTCGAATGACCACCGAACAAGCGCTGACCCAGGCGCTGCACGAAGAGATGCGGCGCGACGAGCGCGTTCTGCTGATGGGTGAAGGCGCCGCCACCAAGCGCCCCGCACTGGCGCGTGAATTCGGCCCGGCGCGGGTGCGCAACACACCGCTGGCCGAAGCGATTATCGCCGGTACCGCCGTCGGCGCCGCCGCCAGCGGCCTGCGCCCGGTGATCGACCTGCTGTTCGCGCCGTGTCTGACCTACGCCATGGATGCGCTGGTCAACAGCGCCGGCAAGCTGCGCTATCTGTCCGGCGGTCTGTGCGAGTTTCCGCTGGTGACGCTGGCCATGACCGGCAGCGGCTGGTGCGTGGGCGGCCAGCACAACCACAATCTGGAAGCGATGTTCGTGCACGCGCCCGGGCTGCATGTACTGATGCCGTCGACGGCGGCCGACAGCAAGGGACTGCTCAAAGCGGCGATCCGGGACGAAAATCCGGTGCTGTTTTTCATCGACCTGGGGTTGTTGCACCAGGAGGGTGAGGTCTCCGACGACCCCGGGGACATCGTGCCCATCGGCAAGGCCGCCGTGCCGCGTCACGGCCGGGATGTGACGCTGGTCAGTTACGCCAAAACCGTCCCGGTGTGCCTGCAGGCGGCGGCCGAACTCGAACAACGGGGTGTTTCCGCGGAAGTCATCGATCTGCGCAGCCTCAAACCGCTGGACACGACCTGCGTACTGGATTCGATCGCCAGGACCGGTCGTCTGATCATCGTGCACGAAGCCAGCGGCCTGTGCGGCATCGCCGCCGAACTCGCCGCCCTGGCCGTCACGCGGGCCTTCGATGCCCTGCGCGCACCGGTCGTGCGTGTCACTGGACCGGACGCACCGGCGGCCTCGTCCTGGGCCCTGGAACAGGCTGCCGTGCCGCAAGCGCAGCAGGTGGTGGATGCCGTCTTGGGACTGGGATTGACAGGCGGTCACGGCGGCGCGGCGGGCGAACCCGCCTGGCGCGCGCGGGCATGACGAAGACGACGCGATGAGGTCGCATCCGCCCGGTAGGATCGGAAAAAGTTGGCCGCATTCGGCAAGCGGAACACTGCACGCGGCCTCAAGCAGCGCCGCTAGTACTTCTTCGCGTCCACCCTTGTCCACGCCTAGAGGCAGGCCACCGGCGTGATGAACGACTGCCCGGCTGACGGCGTTCGCCATCGCCAAATGGCGAAATTAGCCTGAAGGCCGGCCCGAACGTTTAACGCCGGGGCACCTCCTCCAGCTTCAGCGGCCGCTCCGCCCGCAAGCGGAAGCGGCCGCGACCGGTCTTTTCGAGACGCAGACTGTCGCAACGCTCGGCCAACCGCCGCTGCAACAGAATCAGCCGCGCTTCCAGATTCTCGCTGAAATCGGGCAGACCCAGCGCCGGATCGAGCCGCAGTTCGCGATTGGTGAATTCGCTGCGGCCGCTGTCCAGGTGGTCGCGCACCAGTTTGCACAGGATCGCGCCCGCCACGCCTTTGATCAGATAGTCATTGTCGATGAACACACTGTGGTCGACAGCAAAGTGTTTCAGCGTCAGCGGGCGTCCTTGCAAGCGCGGCATGGCCTTCACCGCACGGGCGCCGTCCTCGGGCTGGTCGGCGACCTGCGCCAGCAGCTCCATTGTCAGAGTGAGCTGCGCCGCCAGCACGGTCAGCGCGTCCTCGTCCTCGTAGCTGAAGCGCATTTCCTGCGGGCTTTCGACGAACAGCACGCCGCGCAGCTGGTCCAGGTACACCAGCGGCACCGCCAACTGACTGCCGGAATCGACCAGGCCGGGGAACGGGATCTCCGTCTCCAGCACCGCGCCGTCGCCGCATTTTTGAAAACTCTCGCGCATGGCGCGGCTGTAGAGATATTCCCGCGCGGCGTAGCCGATGCGGATCGGCGTGCGTTCGCGCGCCGCGACCCCGATGATGCCTTCGCCGATGCGAATCTCGGAACCGATGCCGGATTCTGCGTAGCCGCGACTGGCGACGGTGTACAGACAGCCGCGTTCGCAGTCGTGCATCAGCAGCATGGCTTGCGCGATCTCGCAATGGCGTTGCAGCCCTAGCAGCGTCATGTCGAACAGACGAGCCAGGTCCGGACAACCGATCAGCCCGCTCAGACAGGCGCGTAACCCTGACAGCAAGTGCTGGCGCGACGGCTCGGGTACGGCGCGCGCGCCACCGACAGCGGCAATTTCCAGCACCCGGTAGACATCCGATCCGCGCAAGCGGAACACCTTGCTCATGCCTGTGTGCGAGGCGATGCCGGCCAGCTTGGCCTTCATCTTTTCGAACAATGGGCCTTCGGTCTCGGTACGCAGATATTCCAGCTGCAGCCGGTAGTGCGCGGCGGTCATAGGATCGACCACCTGCACCAGGGCGCGTGGATTCTCGAGTATATTCCGGCGCGTGCTGTTGAAGAACTGAAAGGTCAAGGCGACATGCGTCTCGTCGACATAGTGCACCTGCGACAAATAGGCGACATTTGGCGTCCCGTCGGCAGCCACGGTGGCGATGGCCGAAGGAATCGCGCCCTCGAAGCAAGCGCGGATATCGCGCAGGCCGGGGTTCATGCACGCCCCGACAACGGCCGGCCGGCATCGGGACCCGGCGTCTGGTCGAAGGCCGCGACCGGGTTGAAGCCGAGCGCCACCGCCTCCAGTTCGACCGGCGCCAGCATGCCGTCGAGGAACCGCGGTTCCAGACCGAACGCCACCAGCTCCTCCCGGAACAGGCGGGCATAGGCGCGCATCCGCTCCCGTCCGACAGCGTCCACCGGCACGATGTCGGCCCGCCGCCCCTTCAGTTGCAGGGTCTCGTGGGTCGCCGGTCGCGTGAATACCGCCGCCACCGGCGCGCCGCCACGCACGTCGGCGAGCAGTGCGCTCGCGCGCGCGGCGGGCAAATAGAGTGTGATCCGGTCCCCGTCCGCGCTCACGTGACAACCATAGGCGCGGGCGATGGAGGGCACACCTCGGGCACTGCGCGAAGCGATATTCACGGCCACCGGGCCGGTGATGAAACGCCGTTGCGCCTGATCCAGACTCAACACCGTCGCGTTCATGAAGGTTCGGCGCCCGTCGGTCCGGCGGCGATTCCCGCTCGACGGGTCGGCGCTACTCTCGTTTTGCCCCCTGACACACCCGCTACCCCCGATTGGCGGCGATCCCGACGCGGCGCAAGATTAATCCCCGCGCACGAACTTGTAAACGGTCGGACCGGCCGTTGAAACTCATAGTGTCAGACGTGCCAGCGCCATTGCCTCGGTCGGCACGACCGGCGCGGCCGCTTCCAGCAACGCCTCGGCATCCCGGCACGGCGGGTAGATCAGGACCTGATTGATATGCCGCTTTACCCGCTTCGCCTCTACGCCCGTTCGCGCGAGCCTGCGTTCCCAGCCGATAGAGACAGCGGCCCCTGAATCACCCAGATCGAGGCAAGTGACGTAAAAAGGCTGGCGATAGCGAACACGATCGAGTCCAAGCAGGTCCGCCGCTGCGTTATGGCCGGCAAACCGGCCCATGGCCAGCGCGTGCTGACAAGACTGCATCACCCCGCGACCGTCGTCGCTGCGAGCGTCGGCGACGTCCCCGGCGGCGTACAGGGTCGGACGACCGGTTACGCGCAAGTAATCATCCACCGGCAAACGCCCGCAACGATCGAGCGGCGTCCCCAGGTCGGCGGTCAGCGGACTGGCGCGCATACCCGCCGTCCGCACCAAGGTCTGCGCCGCAATTCGCTCGCCCGACGACAACACCACCACCTCGCGATCGGCACTCTGGACAGAGCAGGCGGTGCGCAACTCCACGCCCGCCGCGGCATAGGCCTTTAAAATGACGTTGCGGACCTCCTCGCCCAGTTCCGGCGCGGCCACCGGCGCCCGCTCGATCATCAGGATGCGAATCCTGTCGGTCGGGGCGCCGCAGTCGCGCAGCCGGCGCGGCAGTTCGGTGGCCAGCTCCGTGCCGGTAAACCCGGACCCGACGATGACGATGGTCCATTGACCCGCGCGGGTCTTTTTGTCTCCCAGGCTTTGCAGATGCCGGTCCAAGTCAACGGCCGCCGGCAGCGTATCGACATTGAAGACCGGTCGGTCAATGCTCTCAACCTGGGCGGCAACCAACTGGCTACCCGCGGCCAGGACCAAACGCTCGGCGGTGAAGGTTTCGCCTTGCCCGGCTCTCACTAGTACCTCTCCGGCATCGGCCACGACCTGGGTGACCTCGGCCTGCCGGCAGTCCACGTCCACCGGCGTGAGAATGTCATCCAGCGCCAGGCGCTTGTCTTGCGGCTTCGCCTCGTACAAGCGTGGCCGTACGTCGAGATAAGGTGTCCGTGACACCAGGGTGATGGCGAGCTGACGTGGCGAAGCCGTTGCCAGACGCCGGGCGCGGGCCGCGGCCGCGGCCGCCCACACCCCGGCGAATCCGCCGCCGACGATAAGGATCCGTCTGGCCGTCGGGCCTGCACCGCCATCGCTCATCGCCGTTCTCCGTCTAAACCGGTTTACTCTCGCGTGCGCCGCGTGCTGGATCTTTCCCGCAGCCAGACCTCGGCGCTTCGAGCAAAGCTCTGCGGCCGTTTGCGCTCCAGCGCGCTCACCATGTGCTGAAGCGTGTGCTCGGCCAACACCTCGCGCATGCGTCGCTCCGCCTCCCGCATCACCGCGTGGATGGCGCACAGACCCGAGGTCGCCGATTTCGGCGGCTTGCCCGCGTACAACAAACAGCGTTGCCGCACCTCGGTACACTCAAACAGCATTTTTGACCCCTCAATCGCATCGACGATTTGCAGAAAAGTGATGTCTGCGGGTTTTTTCGCTAATCGGTATCCGCCACGAAAGCCTTCCGCCGACTCGACGATCCCGGCCTTGCGCAACGCACCGAGTATCTTGGCCAGATACTCCGGCGGAACGCCCTGAAAACTGGCCAGGTCCTTCGCAGAAATCTCGAAACCGGCCGGCATCGTCGCCATCGTGACCAGGACATGCAGGCCGTATTCCACGGCTACGCCATAGTGTGCCATAAATACTAGGATAGACTATGTCTGAGTTTCTTCAAGATTATCGGCGCGCTCAACGCCGGCGTTACAGTCGCTGTAACAGGCCCTTTCAGCCGACCCGGGCACGCAGCGAAGAATACTGCAACCCCAGGGTCACCGACCGCGCCAGGACGAAGATGATCAAGGCAAGCCATAACCCCTGCATACCCCGCCACGCCGTCAGCGGCCACCAGGCGGTCAGGAATACCGCCAGCGAAAGCGCAGAGGCATTACGCATAGCGCGGGTGGCGGTGGCGCCGATAAAAATACCGTCGAGTTGGAAAGCGGCGACCGAGACCAGCACATAGCAGGCCGCATACGGCAGGAAGCGCCCGGCGCTGAGGCGCACGGCGGCCAGGTCGGTCAGACCGGCGATGATCAGGGAACCGAAGGACAACAGCAGCACAGACAGCAACAGCGCGGTGGCGGCGGCGAGCCGACTCGAGGCCCGCACCGACAGATCGAACAGATCGCGGCGACCGGCGCCTTTGGCGCGACCGATCAGCACCTCCGCGGCGTGCGCGAAGCCGTCGAGAAAAAAAGCGCTGAAAGAGACCAGTTGCAACAGGATGTGATTGGCGGCCAGGGCCACGTCGCCAAAACGCGCGCTTTGATCCAAAAACCAGGCGAAGCCGAACAACAATAACAGTGTGCGCAGCATGATATTGGCATTGGCGCCCAGCGTTCGCCGCAGTTGCGCCAGCTCGCCGATGCGCCGCCAGGGCCAGAAGGGTTCGGCGTCGCAGCGGCGCTTGCGCAACAGTCTGAAAACCGACCCGCCGGCGTAAAGAATCGCCACCCACTCGGCGATGGCGGTGCCCGCCGCGATGCCCGCCACTCCCCAGCCCAGGACGCCGGCGAAAAGGATATCCAGACCGATGTTCACGCCGTTGAGCAGTAGCTGAAGGCGCAACAACTGCCCGCTGAGCCCCAATCCGATCAGCGCACCCATCAACGCATACAGCGCCAGGCCGGCGGGCGCCGCCCAGATGCGGATAAACAGATACCGCTGCGCCAGTGTTTCCACCGATGCGCTGGCCCCGAGCAGTTCCGTTGCGACCCAGGCAAGCGGTCGCTGCAACAAAATCAGCCCCAGGCCGATACCGAGCGCGATCAGCAGCGCCCGGCCGAGCGCGGCGCGCACTTCGGGCTCGTCGCCGGCCCCGTCGGCCTGCGCGACAAAGCCGGTGGTGCCCATGCGCAGGAAGCCGAAACTCCAATAAAGAAAATTGAAAATGAGCGCTCCCAGCGCGATGGCACCGAGATCCTGACTGCTTCCGGTATGACCGATCACCGCGGTGTCGACCAGACCCAGCAGGGGAACGGTGCTGTTGGCGAGGATGATGGGCCAGGTCAGCGCCCAGACCCGCCGGTGGCTGGGATGGGCGGCGGCGGGCGCACCGCGCGACGGCGGCGATACCGGAGAGCTCACCCCCCGCTCACCGCGCCACGCCGGGAATCCGTCCCAGCAGGACCGACAACTGCCTGAGCTCCTTATTGTTGAAATGGCGCGCAAAATGCGCATTGATCGCGCCGCCATAGACCGGCCACATCCGCTTGAGCAGATCGCGCCCGGCGGGCGTTATCCGCACCCGGGCGCCGCGTCCGTCCTCTTCGCATAGGTCGCGTTGCAGCAGGTCTTGCGCTTCCAGACGATCCAGCAGACGGGACAGGTTGTATTTGTTCAACAGCACCGCCGTGCCGATTTCGAACTGACGCAGACCCTGCGTGCCGGCGCGTCGCAGTTCGAGCAGCACGTCGTACCAGCGCAAGGGTGGCAACCCCGCCTGTTTCAGCTCCGCCTCCACGCGCTCCAACAGCACCTGTTGGGTGCGCAGCAGACGCGCCCAGGCCATCAGCTTGTTTGGGTCCGGTTTCGGTTCCATAGAGTCAAACTACTGCAAGATGGTTGTAGTTGCAACTTGACTCAAGTCGGACTATAGTTGCGATTGCAACCATTTTGATTGCCGCGCAACAGAACAGGAGAGCAGCGATGACGACATTCCGACGTATCCATCGAGACGACATCCAGGCCCACCTCAAAGCCGGCACGGCGCTGAAGCTGGTCGAGGCCTTGCCGGAAAAGTACTACCGCGACGGCCACTTGCCCGGGGCGATAGCACTGGACCACGACGAAATACCGACCGCGGCCGAGACCCGGTTACCGGACAAGAAGGCCTTTATCGTGGTCTATTGCGCCAGCGCGGCCTGCCAGAACTCACGCATGGCGGCCACGGCCCTGGCAAATCTTGGCTACAGTAACGTCGCCGAGTATGTCGAAGGCAAGCAGGATTGGGTCGCCGCCGGGCTGCCCCTGGAAAGGGACGGCGAAACGGTTTGAAGACGCCGGGCGGCGTCCGTAGCGCGGAGAAAGCGCCCACAGGTTCGGTGTGGATTGGTGTCCGCCCCATGCCAGCCTCGAATCAGCGGGGGCATCTCCAGACACACGACAAACCGACTCCAATTCAACACAATTATATTAAAAACCTTTAGGTTAGGTGCAAATAACGCGGCAACGGAAGAACGCCCGGAGACCGTGCACGAGGCGCGCGGCCCACCGCTGTACGCCTGGGAAGACCCGGGCGATGACCGGCCCTGCGCAGGTTGCGCTGGATATTTCCGCCCCGCCGCCGTTACCCCGATAGCAGCAACAGTTTAGGGACAAACAGTAATGACTTTTCAAATTCGCCGGCGGACTCCAGGCCTGATTTTCGTCGTGGCTTTGCTGCTATTGCTCATTCCCGTCGTCAACGCGCCGGCAGCGGAACCTCCGGAATACATTGTCGGCATTGTGCCGCAGCAGTCGGCCAGCCGGTTGGCCCGCAACTGGACACCCATTCTGCAGTATCTCGCCAGTCATACCGGCTATCGCTTTCGCTTCGAGACCGCCGCGGATATCCCTACGTTCGAACAACGCCTCGATGCCGGCCGCTACGATTTTGCCTATATGAATCCGCTGCACTACATCGTTTTTCACAGTGCGGCAGGCTACGAAGCGCTGTTGGCTGAGCGCAACCGCCGGCTCAAGGGCATCGTGGTGGTACAAAAAGACAGCCCCTATCAGCAGATCTCGGAGCTACAGGACCAAAAACTCGCCTTTCCATCGCCAGCGGCGTTTGCGGCCAGCGTACTGCCGCGTCGATTCCTGCAAAAGGACGGCGTCGAGCACGAACCGGCCTATGTGTCTTCGCACGATTCGGTCTACCTGACGGTGTCACAGGGCTTGTATGTGGCGGGAGGCGGCATTGTACGCACTTTCAACAATCTCGATCCGCAGGTGAGGGACCAGCTTCGCATCCTCTGGAAAACACCCGGCGTCGCCCCCCATCCGATTGCGGTGCACCCCCGGGTGCCGGCTCCGGTCGCCGAAGCCTTTAGAGAAGCCGTTATATCGATGACGAACGATCACACCGGCTTCGCATTACTCGAAGCGGCGGGTTTCGGCGCATTCTCCTCGGCCGACGACGGCGACTACGATCCGATCCGCCAACTCGACATTCATCTGTTGGACCACTATTTAAAGGAATAAGTCGTGTCGTTCCGATTAAAAACCATTTTCGGCGTTGCGCTCATCGAGAGTGTGCTGCTGTTCGTGCTGGTGATCAGCAGCCTGGATTATCTGCGCCACTCCAATCAGGCGGAGTTGCACAAACGCGCCTTCACAACCGCGGAACTGCTGGCCGCCACCGCGCTCGACGGTATCCTGACCAAAAACCTCGCCGCGCTTAAAAGTTATGTAGAAGAAGTCGTGACCGACCCCGACATCGTCTACGCCAGAATCAGCGACAATCGAGACATTCTGGCTCAGGCCGGCGACCCCATCGCCCTTGCCCGTCCCTTCCAGCTGGACGATCACTTCCGCGGCATCCGCGACGGGATTCTCGACGCTGAGGCGAACGTTACTGTAGCCGGCGCTGCCTATGGACGCGTCGAGGTCGGATTCTCCGTTGGACCGATCGACGCCGTCATGGCGCGCGCCACCCGCCACATGTCGTTTATCGCCGGTACCGAACTCGCCCTGGTCGCGTTGTTCTCCTTTCTGCTGGGCACATATCTGACTCGCGAGCTGAAGGCGTTGCGCGTCGCCACCGGGCGAGTGGCCGACGGTGACCTGGACTATCGTATCAAGGTGCGCGGAAATGACGAGTTAGCGCAGACCGCGCAGGCGTTCAATGCCATGGCACAGAAGGTGCAGTCGGCGTTCAGCGAACGCGACAATGCTCAACAGGCGCTGAATGCGCTGAATCAGGCCCTGGAAGACCGGGTGCGACAGCGCACGGAACAGCTGGTCTCGCTCAATCGTGAGCTGGAGCACAAGACCCTGCACGACAGTCTGACCAACATCCCCAACCGCACCCTGCTCAACGACCGGCTGGCGCAGCAACTGGCGCTGGGACAACGCAACAATGCCCCGTTCGCGCTCGCGGTGCTCGATCTCGACGGTTTCAAGGAGGTCAACGACGTCAAAGGACACCAGACCGGAGACCTGGTGCTGCAGTCTGTCGCCAATCGACTCAGTCTGGGCCTGCGGCGCTTCGACACGGTGGCGCGCATGGGCGGGGATGAGTTCGCGCTGCTTCTTCCCGACGTCGCAAATGAGGAGGAGGCCCGCGCGGTTGCCGAGCATATCAGCGAGACCATTTCACGCCCGCTCGAACTCGGCGGCGAACGGCTGGAAGTCGGCGGCAGTCTGGGCATCGCCCTGTTCCCGGACCACGGCGACGACGCCGAGACCCTGATCCGGCGTGCCGACTCGGCAATGTACTAGGCAAAGAAATTGCAGCTTGATTACTGTATTTATCGCGACGAATTCGAACAACTGGCCATCGAGGTCCACGCGTTGCGTGGTGAGCTGCGCCGCGCAATAGAAAATGACGAACTGCTGCTTCACTATCAACCCAAGGTCGATCTGGAGTCGGGCGTGGTAAACGGCGTCGAGGCGCTGGTACGCTGGCAGCATCCCGAGCGCGGGCTGATCTACCCGGACGAATTCATACCGCTGGCCGAGCAGACCGGTTTGATACAGGCACTCAGTATTGTTGTTCTGAAGATGGCGTTGCGGCAAAGCGTGGCCTGGCATCGCGACAACCTCGACCTGTCCGTGGCGGTCAATATCTCCGCCTGCAATCTGATGGAGGAACAGTTCCCGCAACGGATCGCGGAACTCCTCAAGGAATACGAGGCGCCGCCGGAATGGCTGGAGCTGGAGATCACCGAAACCGGCGTTATGACCAATCCGGTGCTTGCGGTGCAGACGGTTCGCGCCCTGAGCGCCATGGGTGTGCGGCTCGCAATCGACGACTTTGGCACCGGATACTCGTCCATGGCCTACCTGAAGAAATTGCTGGCCGCCAAAATCAAGATCGACAAATCCTTTATTGCGGACATGAGCCGTGACGACAACGACGCTGTGATCGTGCGCTCGGCCATCGAGCTGGGACATAACCTGGGACTGCGCGTCGTTGCCGAAGGCGTGGAGGACAGCGACACGCTGGCACTGTTGAAGACGCTCGGCTGCGACTCCGTGCAGGGTTATTACCTGAGCCGCCCCGTGCCCGCTGTCGAACTCGAAGCCTGGATGAACACCTCGTCGTGGAAGCCGGCGCGCCTGCGCGAAACGTCAACCGAAGCGTCACCGACCAGCCGGGATACAGACACCGAAGCGGTCTGCGAAACCAGCGTCTGCGCTGATGACCGGGACTAGGGCACATTGACCGGCGCTGTGGGGCTGCAGGCAGCCAATCCCATCCAGGCACCCAGCGTCGGCGCCGAACACCTCGGCGTGAATAGCGCCCCGGGGGCCGCCGGCGGGTTGATTTTTAACTAAAGCGTACGGCGGGCGGGTCTATCGACGCCCTCAGCCCAACGGCAGCCGGACGGTGAACTCGGCGCCCCGATTTTCCCCTTCACTGCGCACCCCGACCGTGCCGCCGTGCAACTCCACCAGCGTGCGCACCAGTGCCAGACCAAGGCCCAGGCCGCCATCGGAGCGTACGACGGTTTCATTGGCCTGGGCGAACAGATCGAACACCGTCGGCAATGCCGCCGCCGAAACGCCGCAACCCGTGTCGCGTACCCGCACCACCGCCTGCGATCCTTCGACGCCCGCTTCGATATCGATGCGGCCGCCCGGCTCGGTAAACTTGGCCGCGTTGTTTAACAGGTTCGACACCACCTGGGCCAGACGCATACGATCGCCGTGCAGATCCATCGGCGTCTCCGGAACCCGCGTGACCAGTCGATGCCGGCGCGCATTGATCGCCGGCAGACTCAACTCCACCGCATGGGCGATGACATCCTGCACGCTGATGGATTCTGACTTGAGTTCGATCTTGCCGCGTGTGATGCGCGATACATCCATCAGATCGTCCACCAGACGGGTCAGGTGCGCGGTCTGGCGATCCAGTATCTGTTGCGTACGAACAAGATTCGCGTCGTCAAATTCCTTCAAACCCAACAGCTGCACGGCGCTGCGGATGGGTGCCAGCGGATTGCGCAGCTCGTGCGCCAGCATGGCCAGGAATTCGTCCTTGCGCCGGTCGGCCTCCCGCAGCCGCCGCGCCTGTTCCTTCACCTGCGCACTCACGCGCTCGTGTTCGGTGATTTCCTCGGCTACCACGTTCACACCGATGACCTCGCCCTGCTCGTCGCGTAGGGGATGGTAGCTTTGTAACCAGATGCGCTCGCCGCTGCCGGCGCGGGTGATCCCGGAGATTTTGCGCCCGACCACCGGCAAGGCGCGCGACATCACGCCGGCGATGACCCGCTCCAGCTCGTCGGCCAGATGGGGAACGATTTCGCGCAACGTGCGGCCGATATGCGCCGGCGCCGGCAGGCCGTTGATTTCCGCCATGCGCTCGTTGATACGCACGTAGCGCAGGTCCCGGTCGATGACGCACAAGCCGATGGGCGCGGTAGCGTAGGTCGTCTGGATCTCGGCCAACTGCCGGCGGGCGGTCGCCTCGCTCTGGCGCAGCGCCGCGCGGGAACTCTCGCGCACCTGTTTAAGCTGCAGGTTGACGCCGACCCGCGCCAGCAGTTCGCGCGCGGAAAAGGGCTTTACCATGTAGTCGTCGGCGCCGGCCTCGAGGCCGTCGACGCGCGACTCTTCCCCGCCGCGCGCCGACAACAGAATCACCGGAATCTCGCGCAACCCCGGATCGCCGCGCAATGCCTGCAGCAGACCAAATCCGTCCAGCTTCGGCATCATGACGTCGCTCAATACCAGATCGGGCGCTTGCCGGCGCGCCGCGGCCAGCGCCGCTGCGCCGTCGCCGACGCTCTCGACTCGATAATGGGTCTGCAACAAACGCGTGACGTATTCACACATATCCCGGTTGTCATCGGCCAGCAATACCCGCGGCGCGTCGGCCGGCGCCTGCAACCCCTGAATACGCTCCAGGTCGGCAGCGGCGGCATCGGCGCTCGCATCGTCTGCCACGTCCGGCAACCAGCGCAGCACCTCGGCGAGCACGGGCTCGAGCTGGCTGCGCTCGACATCGCGCGATTCGGGCGCCTGACACTGATCCTCGGGCAGGTGCGCGGCGCCAAGGGGCAGGGTCACAGTGAAACAGGTACCCTCGCCCACCGCGCTGCGCACCTTGACCCGGCCGCCGTGCAGCGACACTAACTCCTGCACCAGCGCCAGGCCGATGCCGGAGCCCTCGTGAGTGCGCGACTGCGCGCCGCGAACCTGATGGAAACGGTCAAACACGTTGTCGATCTCCGCGGCCGGAATGCCGACGCCGGTATCGGCCACGCTCAGTTCCACCCCACCCCCTGCAGCGCTCAATCGCACGGTAATTTTGCCGGCGAAGGTGAATTTGACCGCGTTGGAGAGCAGATTGAGGACGATCTTTTCCCAATGCGCCGTGTCGACATACACCGGCTCTGGCAGTGGCGGAAAGTCGAGCTCCAATTGCAACCCCGCCTTGTCGATGGCCGAGCGGAAATTGCTCGCCAGATCGAGCGTCAGCTGACGCAGATCGACCGGAGCGAAACGGGCCTCGACACGTCCGGCCTCGATACGCGAAAAATCAAGCAGCGCATTCACCAGCCGGAGCAGACGCAAGCCGTTTCTATGTACCAGCTCGATGCGCTCGCGCTGCGCCGGTGACAGCGGCTCGGCGCGGTCGGCCAACACGTCCTCGGTGGGCCCGAGCATAAGCGTCAACGGGGTGCGGAATTCGTGGCTGATATTGCTGAAGAACTCGGTTTTGGCCCGGTCCAGTTCGGCCAACGCCTCGGCGCGACGCCGCGCTGCCGTGTAAGCCGACGCGTTGGCGATACCGGTGGCGATGTGGCTTGCCGCCAGATCGAAGAAGGTCAGGTATTCGGCGTTGCGCACGCGCCGGGGGCTGAGCCCCACCACCAGCAGACCGGCGAGGTGGTCTTCGCCGGCGGCGGCCAAGGGCAATACCAGCGCCGCTTGGGGTGATTCCGACCATACCCCGCCGGGCAATGCGCCGAAACGGTCTGGGTCGAGTCGCACCGTTTCCGTACTGCCGCTGGCGGCCACCGCCCCCAACGGCCAGGGGCAAACGGCGTCGGCCGAGCCGTCCAGTGCCACAAACTCCGGCGCGGCCGGGTTTGGACCGTCAAAACCGGCCTCGGCGATCAGTCGCGCCTGCGCGCCATCGCCCGAAAGCAAGTACAACAGCGCGAAGGGCACATCGGAGCGATTCAGTGCCAGGATCTCCATGGTGCCGCCACATACCGCCTCGACCTCGGAAGCATCGGCCGCGCGCGCCCCCAGGTCGCGCAAGGTCTGCAGGCGCCGTTCGCCGATCACCCGCTCGGTGGTCTCGGTGCAGGCGCAGAACATGCCGCTGACCCCGCACTCGTCGATAATCGGGCTGTAGGAGAAGGTGAAGTACACTTCTTCGCGCGGCAGGTTCCGATCCATGATCAACATCAGGTCCTCGGACCAGGTCGGCTCGCCGGTGGCGAAGACCCCGTCGGCCATCGGACCCACCACATCCCAGATATCGCGCCAGCACTCGCGCGCCGAACAGCCCAGCCACATGGGATGCTTGGTGCTGCCCAAAACCGGAATGTAGGCGTCGTTGTAAAACATGGTGAGGTCATCGCCCCACCAGATGAACATCGGAAAATTGGAATTCAAACAGATACTAACGGCCGACTTCAGAGTGGGAGACCAGTCTTCGGGCGGGCCCACCGCGGAGTCGCGCCAGTCCAGCGCCCGCATGCGCGCGCCCATGTCTCCACCACCGACAAGACAATGCGCCAGCGCCTCTACATCCGTCGTGCTCATCGGCTCTCCTGTTTCCTGCTACAAAGCTTACTGGAGTTGCAGGAATGCGCAAAGCGCGGCCGAAGGCGGATGTCAGTCTCGACCTACAGGGCCGGCGCAGATTTGGTGGTCTGCGCCGGGCGGGAAAAGTGTCGGGTTTACTCCTATGTAACGAAACGGATACGCAACCGCAGAACCTTCACCGGCTATCGCCACCTACCAGCTTTTATAGGGCAGAAACTTCCCACTCATGGTGACTTTGACGCGGTCACCGGCCGGGTTCTCTTCCTTGGAGATATCCATCGAGAAGTCGATCGCCGACATGATGCCGTCACCGAATTTTTCGTGGATCAATTCCTTGATGGTCTCGCCGTACACGCCGACCAGTTCGTACCAGCGGTAGATCACAGGATCAGTGGGCACACTCTTATCCCAATGCTTATGCGGGTACGCCTGCAAGGCGGCGGAAACCCCGGCCGGTAGCTGCAGTACCTGGCAGAGTTTGTCGGCGGCCTGCGGGCGCAGGCTGTTCATCCTCAGGCAGGCGGAAGTCAGAAACACCGGTGACAGCCCCACCTGTTCGGCGATCTGTTCCCAGCCGAGACCGGCGTTTTCCTTGGCGTCGATGATTGTTGCGGTCATTTCTTTTTTGTTCATGCGGTTTCTCCGTCAAACGTCGGGTTGAATGGCATAACCGGTAGCATGCATCTGGAATCGGGATTATAACCCGGGATAGGTCAATAACAGCGCAAGAACGAGCAGGAACAGCGACAGCGACAGCAGTTTCCAGAACAACAGCGGATGACGCTCGATCAAGGGCGCGCCGCGCGCGGCGACAAAGGCCGGGTTGGGCTGGCGCAGGTCGTGGAGGAACTCGGAGAGGCTGTCGTAGCGCCTGGCCGGATTGATTTGCACCGCCTTTTTCAGGCAGCCGTCGAGCCAGCCGGGAACGGCACGAGCCCGCTCCGGTATCGGGCGGTAGCGCAGTTTGCGCTGCGCGGCCCGGCTGGTGGCCCGCGCGACTCCGGCGCCGTAAGGCAGGCGGCCGGTCAGCATCTGGTAGGTGATCACGCCGAGGGAGAACAGATCCGAGCGCGGTGTTCCAGGTTCGCCGAGGAAGTACTCCGGCGCGGTATATTGCGCCGTCCCCAGCAGTTGTCGCCCGCTCACGGAGCCGCCCAGCTCGGCGATACCGGCGACCCGCACCGATCCGAAATCGATGATTTTCACTCCGCCATGGCGATCGATCATGACGTTGGCGGGGCGCAGATCCTGATGAATCATTTCCTGGCGATGCAGCGCCCGCAGACCCCTGGCAATCTGTTCAACGATGGCGCGCACTGTTTCCAGCGCCGGCTGCGGATTGTCAAGCATCCATTGTTCCAGCGTCTGACCCTCGAGATACTCGAAGACGGTGTACAGCGCGCTGCGCCGGCCGCTTTCGGCCTCGGCCTTGAGAAGGTGTGGATTGTCCAGGCGACGCGCAATCCACTCTTCGGCCAGAAAACGCTCCAGGTAATCCGGATTTGCGCGTTGGTCGACCGCGGGCACTTTCACGACCACCGCACGCCCGTTGCTGCGATCGTCGGCCAGATAGACATGACTGCGCGCGCTGCTGTGAAGGTTGCGCAGAACGCGATAGTCGTCGAGCACGCTGTGCGCTCGCAGTTCAGGCGGAAACGGCAACATCGCGGCCTGCTCGCCGACCGATTCCAGCCCGGGGGCCGGCAACTGGTCGACGCGCACGATCTGGATGGTCAGGTTGTCTTCGCTGCCATTGTCGCGGGCCCGATCGACGACCCGCCGCGCGGCGAGATCGAGATCGTCGCCGTTGTCACGGATGAGGCGGGCGATATCGCCATCGTTCACGTGCTCGTGCACACCGTCGGTCATCAGCACCAGGGTCGTACCCTCTTCGACGCTGTAGCGGCGATAGTCTAGCTCCAGGCGCTCACGCATGCCCAGCGCGCGGCTTAAATAGTGCTTGTCGTCCGACACCCAGAGCCGATGTTCCTCGGTCAACGGCTCTAAACGCTCTGCGCTGAGGTGGACAATGCGGGCATCGCCGATATGGAACAGATGCGCACTGTTGGCTTTGAGAACAAGGCCGCTGAAGGTGCAGACGTAGCCCCGGTTCAGATCGAAGCGATGCGGACCGTGGCGGGACTGGGCGTGCAACCAGGAATTAGTGGCCGCGAGCACCCGCTGGGCGGCGGTTTTAACCGACCAGGCTTCGGACGTGGCGTAATAATCCTCAAGAAAACTCTTGACCGCCGTTTCCGCCGCCACCTGGCCGAACTCGCTGCTGCTGATCCCGTCCGCGAGGGCGATGACAACACCCTTGCGCGCCAGTAACGCACCGTGCGGATGCACATAGCCGTGAAAATCCTGGTTGACGCGTTTGGCGCCTTTGTCGGAGCACTGGCCGACGTGGATGCGCAACGCTTTGGCCGTTGCCAAAGCGCCGGGGGCGTAGCGTGCCGTGCCAGATGCCTGGATCACCCGATCAGACGCTGGCCTTCAATGTCGCCGGCGGCGCATCGTCGCCCGATCCTGTCGCCATCGGCGCCGGGTTGCGCTGGTGGTCTTTCAGGATACGCTCCGGACTGGTGCGAACGTGGGTGTAATACAACGGCAGACCCACGAAGACGAAACCGCCCACCAGATTGCCCAGCGCCGTGGGCAGCTCGTTCCAGATGATGTATTCCATGAAAGTGAAGCCACCCCCCATGATCATCGAGAAGGGGAACAGAAACATGTTGACGATGGAGTGCTAAAAGCCCATGAAGAAGAACAGCATGATCGGCATCCACATAGCCGCCATCTTGCCCGTGGCGGAACTGGAAATCATAGCGCCCACCACACCCATGGAGACCATCCAATTGCACAACATGCCGCGGATGAAAATAGTGAACCAGCCCTCGACGCCGAACTCCTTATAACCCAGGGTACGCGACTCGCCGATGTGCGACACCTTGGCGGCAATGGCGCCACCATCGGTGTTGTAACCATAAGTCAGAATGAAGGACATCATGAAAGCCACCGACAGCGCACCGGCGAAGTTGCCGACGAACACCAGCCCCCAATTGCGCAACACCTGCCCCACTGTCACACCAGGGCGCCGGTCGAGCAGTGCCAGTGGCACCAGGGTAAACACACCCGTGAGCAGGTCGAACTTCATAAGATAGAGCATGATGAAGCCCACGGGGAACAGCACCGCCCCGACTAGCGGCGAGCCGGTTTTGGTGGCGACGGTAATCGCGAACACGGCGGCCAAGGCGAGAATGGCGCCGGCCATGAAAGCCCGGATCAGGGTGTCCTTGGCGGACATATACACCTTGGATTCACCCTGATCGACCATTTTGGTGACGAATTCACTGGGTTCTAGATATGACACGAAACGCTCCCTTTATAATAGTGTTTACTACTCGTGTGACTGGATTTGAGCCTGTTATGATCACCCGCCGCAGTGGCGACGCCGTGTGTAGCGGCTGACCACCCGGCGACCTCGAACCCTTGAGAGTCAATTACCGTGCCAATTTCTAATGCACTGAATTCGGGCGACTTTAAAAAAATACCTTGCCGAAAATCTTCGTTTTAACGCACCAAAATAGCGAGACATGCACGCACCTGGGGCAGCCGGTTCCGGGTTGCGTCCGGCATTCACGGGCAACGTGCGATGACAGGCGTCGCCCCTCGGGCCTTTTCCCGTGCTACGATGATCCTATCAATTGGTTTCCAAACCCGTTTTTTTGCCAAGGACGTTTCGACAATGGCGACACAAATCCTGATCTGTGACGATTCCCGCTTTGCCTGCAAGCAGCTCGCCCGCTCGCTGCCGACGAACTGGGACGCCGTGATCGATTTCGCCGGCAATGGCGAAGAGGCGCTCACGGCCATTCGTGCCGGTCGGGCCGAACTGCTGTTCCTGGACCTCAATATGCCGGTCATGGACGGATATCAGGTACTGGAGGTGGTGCGCAAGGAGGATCTGCCCACCCTGGTGATCGTGGTTTCTGGTGACGTCCAGCCCGAGGCCCAGGCCCGTGTCCAAAAACTGGGCGCGCTCGCTTTTATCAAAAAACCCGTCGACCCGACGCTGGTGCAAGACATATTGAACCAGTACGGCATCGAGATCGAAAACAGCGCGAACCAGCAGGAGCTGGATATCGCCATCAGCCACGCCGACTGCTACCAGGAGATCGCCAATGTCGCGATGGGGCGGGCGGCGGATCTGCTGGCGCGTGTGCTGGGCGCGTTCGTGCAACTGCCGGTGCCGAAGGTGAGCCTGGTCACCATCCCCAAGCTGCAGCGCCTGCTGGCCAAAGTGGACCAGGACGATCACGATGTCATTGCCGCCAATCAGGGGTTCATCGGCGCCGGCATCGCCGGCGAAGCGTTTCTGCTGCTCGATCAGTCCAGCCTGCCGAACATTGCGAAACTGCTCAAGTACGAGGACACCCTGGATGAACGGGCGACGCTGGAACTGCTGATGGATCTGTCCGGTATTTTGATCGCTGCCTGTCTCAACGGAATCGCCGATCAGTTGGATATCAGCTTCAGCCAGGGGAAACCGACCATCTTCCGCCGCGGCGACCGGCTCGGCGAACTGATAGAACCCAATGTTTCGCATTGGGACAAGGTTTTGGCCATCGAAATTGAATACGCCATCGAAAAAAAGGATATCCGCTGCGATCTGATACTACTCTTTACCGAAGACTCCATTCCCGCACTCGACGAACGGGTCTCCTATATCAGCCTTTGAACACCTGTCATGGACAAGCACAGCATCGGCAATCTCCACTGGCAGCTCGACATGCTGCAGACCATCGACGTCGGCCTGGTCGTGGTCGACCGCGACTACAGCGTCAAACTGTGGAACGGCTTCATGGCCAACCACAGCGGCCTGTCACCCGCGTCGGTGTTGGGCAAGAATCTCTTCCAATTGTTTCCCGACATCGCGCCGGAATGGTTCAAGCGCAAAGCGGAATCGGTCTTTCTGCTGAAAAACCGCTGTTTCTGCCACTGGGAACAGCGCCCCTACCTGTTCCGCTTCAAAACCTACCGTCCGATCACCGGCAGTGCCGAATCCATGTATCAGAACATCACGCTGATCCCCATATCTTCGGCCGACGGGCAGATCGATCAGTTGGGCATCATCGTCTATGACGTAACCGACACCACGGTAGGAAAACAACAATTACGCAAAGCCAACGAACAACTGGCGCGGCTGAGCCGTACCGACAGTCTTACCCAGCTGAACAACCGCGGCTACTGGGAGGAAGTGGTGGCGCAGGAATACCGGCGGACGTTGCGCTCGGGCGCTCAAGCCTGCCTGGTGATGTTCGATATCGACAATTTCAAACGGGTCAACGACGAATATGGTCATCCGGCCGGCGACGCGGCCATTCGCAGGACCGCTCAAGCGCTCAGGGAAACCGTAAGGTCGACCGATATCGCCGGCCGTTACGGCGGCGAGGAGTTCGGTATCGTGCTTGTCGAGACCGGCGCCGATGGCGCGCTGGTGCTGACCGAACGCCTGCGCAAGGCGATCGAAGCGATGACCGTTCAGCACGAGGAACACAAAATACGCTTCACCATCAGCCTCGGGGTCGCGCCTTTGCAAGGCGATCTGTCCGGTTACGAACAATGGATCGCCCGCGCCGATCAGGCTTTGTATCAGGCCAAGCAGGCGGGCCGCAATCGGGTGGTGATGTTCGAGACACCCACCGGTGATTCGGCGTCCCCATGACGCCAGCCTGATCCCGCACCAGCGCCGCGTACGGTCGACTCGTCGCGAGACCGCATGCCGTCCCATCGCGGTGAAAATCAGACCGCCTCTACGGCCGGGTACTGTTCGCGACCAAGCTTCTCCAGAAACGCGTCAGCGGTCATCGGTTTGTCGATGCCGTAACCCTGTCCGTAATCACAGCCCATCTCGCGCAGTTGTTCAAATAGGGTTTCGTCCTCGATTCCTTCGGCGATTGTCTGCATGCCCAGCCGGTGCGCCAGATCGATGCTGGCGGCGACGATGGTCCGGTCGGTCGGTGAATTCACCATGGCGATGACGAAACTGCTGTCGATCTTGAGCCGATGGGCGCGGAACCGGCTGAGATAACTCAAGGACGAATAGCCGGTGCCGAAATCGTCGATCTCGATCATCAGCCCGGCGGCATTGAGACGTTCGATCACGTCCAACGCCGCATCCGGTTCATCGATCAACGCCGTCTCGGTGATTTCCAACGCCAGACTCCCCGGCTGCACATCCGCCGCACGCATACGGGCGGCCAGCGTTTCGGGAAAACAGCGATCGGCGAGTGAGCGCGCCGATATATTGATCGCAATCGACAACCCCTCCAACTCGGGCCGATGGGCGCGGATGAAGTTCAATATCTCGCCGAGCAGCCAGTCGGTGATGGCCTCGATCATTCCGGTCTGCTCGGCGATGGGGATGAATTCCGATGGTGGGATATTGCCCAGTTCCGGGTGCCGCCAGCGAATCAGCGCTTCGGCGCCGACCAGACGTCTATCGGCGAGCGTCACTTTGGGCTGCAGAACCAGATAGAACTGGTTATACTTGATCGCCTCACGCAGCTGTGCGGTAATCGACAGGCGGCGTACGCTGTGACGGTCGGCGGCGGCGTCATAGAAGCGATAACCGCAGGACAGTTCCTTGGCCAGGTACATCGCCACATCGGCATGCTGTATCAGCGTGGTATCATCGTCGGCGTCGTCGGGGAACAGGCTGATACCAATGCTGGCGCCGACTTCGACGGTCATTGCGTCCAGCCGCAGTGGCTCGCGGATAACCGTTAGCAGATCCTGCGCGATGCGTTCTATGTCTTCCCCACCTTCGCAGAGAATGCCGAATTCATCGCCGCCGATGCGCGCCACCATCCAGTCGTCGTCGCAGAATTGTCGCATGCGTGCGGCGACTTTCAACAGCACCCGGTCACCGGTGGGGTGGCCCAGGGTGTCGTTGATCTCCTTGAAATGATCCAGATCGACCAACAAAAACGCCAGCCGTCGGCCCGCCGCGGTGCCGTCGCAGGTCAGCTCCTCCAGGCGTTGCTCGATATAACAGCGGTTCGCCAGCGTGGTCAGGCTGTCGTGGCTGGCGCGGTATTCCAGCTCCCGCTGGGCTTCGAGCTGGCGGGTGATATCGCGCAGAAACACGATCCAGCTGGGCTGCCCGTCGATGGCCGCCCGGCCGATGGACAACTCCACTGGCAGCGACATGTGCGCGTTGATACGCGCCGATGCATGCACGCGCAGATTGTTCCTGTCGACGTGGCGGTGCAACAGCGTGTACCAGTCGGAGACGAACTCACTGACCGCCGTGCCCCGCAACTCAGCCGGCGGGCGCTTGAGCAGGGCCGCCGCCGCGCGGTTGGCGTCATGGATATCGCCGTCGCCGTCGACGACCAATATCGCATCCATGCTGTTATCGACGATCGCCCGCAAGGTGGCGGTACGGTCGCTCAACAGCCACGACTGCCGGATCAGATCGAGGGTCTGCCGGTCGAGGCTGTTGAGCCAGGTGACGATCTGCGCCAAAACCACGCCGCTGATGAACGTCGCCGCGGGCAGCAGCAGGCGGAACTCCTTGAATAGCAGCTGCATCGCCAGCAACGTCGCGACGCACAACCCTAGGGTCAATACCAGTTGAAAACGCCATTTCAGACGCCGGGACAGCAGACAGAAAACGGTTATCAGCGCGATGAGTGCCGGATACAGGATCGTCGGCGGCAGGACCCGCAACGGCGCTTTCGACGCCGACTGATAGGCGAGCGCCTGGACATAGACCCCCGGCAGACTGCGATAGATCGGCGTGGCGAACCGGTCGCCCAGTTCCACGGCCGTGGCCCCGATCAATACCTTGCGGCCGGCGATGTCCCTGGGGTCGAAATCCCCCCGCAGCACATCGGCGTAGCTCAGGCGCCTGAACGAGTTGGTATCGATACTGAAGTCGATCAAAAAATGGTCGCCGAGTTCGAGGGCCGGGCCGGACAAAGCCTCGTTCAACGAAGGCACATTCGCAAATGCCGCGCCGGTATGCGGCAGCAGGCTGCGCAGTATGCCGTCGGGATCCGGCACCAGGTTGACGGTGGCCAGGGCGCTGTGGGCGGCGAATATCGGCAACGGCTCCACCCAGGCCAGCGCCGCCCGCGCACCGCTGCCGCTGACCACCTGCGAAAATGCCGGTAGAAAAACCCGGCCGCGCGGAGCGCGCCGCAGCGCCTCGGACAGCATGCGATCCTGCGCGGCGTTCGAATGGGAGCTGAAATCGACGTCGAAGGCGATCCTGGCCGCACCGGCCTGGACAAGCCGGTCGAGCAGCTTGGCGTGGTAGCCACGCGGCCAGGGCCAGCTGTTCAACTCCCGCAGGCTGTCGCTGTCGATCTCAACGATGCTGAGATCACTCGGTTCGGCGTGGAGATTGAGGCTGAACAAGGCGTCGCGCCACGCCAGCTCCACACTCTGCAACAGTCCGCTCGCCGAGACCAGGCACGCGATCAGTGCGGCGGTCGCCGCGCGCCCCCACGGATCGGGTATCCGTTTCAACGCGCAGCGACCACGGCGACTGGCGGGCCCTTAAAGGCCCGGCAGCGCCGGTGTGGCGAGCGGCAACACCGCACCGCCCGGTAACACTGCCGTTTCACCACCACCCGTGGACGCACCCGGCACCGATGTGGAAGACAACGCGCTATTCAACGGCAAGACACCCAACGGGCTCGCGTTGTCACGCTGCGTTCCGATCAGATCGCCGGCCGTGACCGGATCCGCCAGCCCTTGCGATAGCGACACGCTCGCGCTCGGCAGGCCACCCAGCGACGAGGATGCCCCTTCACCGGGCAACGCGACCGGGTTCACCGCGGTGATCGCGGTGCCGACGGGTTCGTGCGCCAGTTCGCCGGCGATCGGTACGGCGTCGGACACTAGCGCACCAGCGTCTATACCTATCCCCTCGGCGGTGGCCCCCGCACTCAGTGTCCGGGCGTCCGCCGCGGGATAATCGGGAGACGTCGCCGGTGGTACGTCGACATCGCGGCGCAGCGATGAGACCGTCTGGGTCACAGTGCCGACACCGATACCCTGGGCCCAGGAGAATTTATCGACCTCGTTCAGGGATTGCGTTTGATTTTTTTCGCCAGTCCCAACACCGCTCGCGGAGGACCCGGCGCTGACTTGCGGCGGCAGTCTGCGCAATGTGGTCACGCGCAGTTGCGGCTGCTGCCGGGAAACGCTGACCGCCTGCATCGGTTTGATCAGTACGCTTTCGCTGTTATCGGCATTGCTGACCAACAGGCTGCCTCGAAGCAGCGTCACCGCGGCCTGGTCTGTGTCGTTCGAGACCTCGAAGCGCGTGCCTTTTACCAGCGAGGTCAGATATTGGGTCTCGACCTGAAATCCGGGGTGCGGCCGCTTGCGCACGTCGTAGTCGATCACGCCGATTTTCTGTACCACCCGCGTAAACCAGGACTGCGCGCGACGCTCGACGGGCGGAATGAAAAGCAGGCTGCCGGGTGAGACCTCCAGGCTGTCGCCATTGCGTCGCAAGGTCACGTGCGCACCCGCCCCGGTACGCACATGGACCGGCGGCGTGATACGCGAACTGATCTCCAACGTCTTCCAGTCGGGCTGCTTGTCGGCCCGCCACTGGGCCTGGCCGCGCAACGTGGCGACCTCCCAGGCGGCCTGCTCGGTGGTATCGGAATATACGGATGGCGCTAAAAACGACAGCGCAAACGCCGCCAACGCCCAACTCCGATACAACGGGAACTCGGTATGCATAGGGGGAAACCTCTAGTCGGCGAACACCACGACAAATTCAACTCAGCATCGGTATCGGTGAACTGGGCGGCAACTTTAAAAAAAAGCACTCTGAATGACGAAATTGTGCGCCAGTCGACACTTTCCCCTCTCAAGCCCGACTAATATTAACGATTTATTTACATATATGATGCCCTGGTGGCGTTTCTTGGGTCACCGGGCGTGACGAGCAGCCGATAAGACGCCGCCGCCGACAGCCCGACTCAACTCACACGGTCACTACGATCTTGCCCTTCTGCTGATTGGACTCCATATATTCATGCGCGCCGCGGATGTCGCTCAGCGGGAACACCTGATCGATAACCGGTTTCAGGGCGCCGGTTTCGAGACCGCGATACACGAATCGCTTGCCGCGACGAAAAGCATCCGGGCTCTTGACCAGTTCGAACAAGGTATAACCCCGGACGGTCAGGCCTTTGGCGAGCGCCGGGAATAAAGGGAAAAGCGTTGGGTCGGACGACAAGGCCCCGTATTCGACGATCGTGGCGGCGTCGGCCAGTTGCGGCAGCAAGGGTCCGCCGACAGGATCGAAAATAAGATTCGCCCCGTCGCCGTCGGTGACCGCTTTCACGCGCTCCGCCAGATCCTCTTCATTCGTGACCACGACATGGTCCGCGCCGGCATCGATCAGGAAAGACTTCTTGTCGAGGCCGCGTGTGGTGGCGATCACCAGTGCGCCCGCGGCTTTGGCGAGTTGGATCGCCGCCAAACCGACACTACTGCTGGCCGCCGTAACCAGGAGCGCGTCCCCGCATTTCAGCCTGCCATACTCGACCAGCGCGCCATACGCCGTCAGATACTGCATCCAGATAGAGGCACCTTCCAGCGCCGACAAACTGGCTGGGTAGCGCGCGACGGCGTCGAACGGAACAATCGCGCTGTCGCCGTACACGCCATAGCGGTTCATCGAAAAGCCGGGAATGGTACTGACCCGGTCACCGACCCGAAGCCCACTGACGCCAGGCCCCAGCGCGGCAACGGTCCCCGCCGCCTCATAGCCGAGTCGGGCCGGCAATTGCGGCGCCTCCAGATAGCGGCCCTGCCGGAACATGATTTCGGCGCGGTTCAAGCCGATGGCTTCTACCTGGAGCCGGACTTCGCCGTTCGCGGGCTCAGCGACGGGTAGATCCTCAATTCTAAGTACGTCGGGGCCGCCAGTTTCGTGGAAACGAATTATTCTTGCCATGGTTATCTCGCTGAATCGCTGTGAACAAGGGTCGGCCGCCCTGGTCGGCCGAAGAAGACAGTCTAGTGAACCGAGTCGTGATCATATAGCTGCGAATTAGCGTATGAATAGTTCCTGAATGGGAACAATACGCCCGACTGTAGTCGTCCACCTACTTCGCCATAGGTCGTGTACGCCAGGCCGCCGGTTTCCGATCGGTTACAATGACGACCATGGACATACAACGCCGCCAACTGCCGGTTTGTCCGACAGCACCCGGCCTGGCGTCGCATGGCTGAATCCGACTGGTCGCTCTCGCTCGCCCTCGGCTTGTTCGCGTTGGCGGTGATCATCGTGCTGATATTCGGCACGCTGATGACACGCCTGGCCGCGCAGCTCGCCGAGCGCACTGGTCTTGGCGAAGCCGTCATGGGCGCCTTTTTCCTTGGCGCCAGCACATCGTTGCCGGAAATCGTCACTACGGTCACGGCCTCCCTGTCCGCGCATGCCGATCTGGCGGTAAGCAACGCGGTCGGCAGTATCGCGGGTCAGACGGCCTTCCTGGCCCTGGCGGATATCACCTACCGGCGCGCGAACCTGGAACACGCCGCGGCCTCGGCGGAAAATCTGATGCTGGCCGCATTCGTCACCATGATGCTGACACTTCCCATGCTGGGACTGGCCTTGCCACAGGCGACCGTGCTCGGCGTTCATCCGGTGACGTTACTGATGTTCGCGGCCTATATACAAGGCATCCGCATCGTCTCGCGCACCCACGCCCGGCCCATGTGGCTGCCGAGGCATACGCGCGAGACCCGGACAACGGCAAGCGA
>JASBST010000068.1 GCA_030148775.1 Thiogranum sp. | reverse complement strand
TCGCGCTGTTCGATAGGAATATACAGGATCGGGTCGTTTTGCACCGGAGTCAGCGAGGGATCGTCGCTTTTCTGAGTCGAGGCGACGATGTGGGGCTTCATGCGTTGCCCGTATTTCGATAGCGTGGCGGTGGCGCTGGCGAGCTGGATCGGGGTGGTCAGCACGAAACCCTGCCCGATGCCGGTGATCAGGGTCTCGCCGGGGAACCAGGGTTGATGGCGGGTGGCGCGCTTCCACTCGCGCGAGGGCATCAGGCCGGGCAGTTCGCCGCTGATATCGATATCGCTGCGCTGGCCGAAGCCGAACTGCGACAAATAGCTGTGCAGACGGTCTATCCCCATGGACAGAGCTAGGTCGTAAAAATAAACGTCGCAGGACTCGGCGATGGCACTGGACAGGTCCACCGTGCCGTGTCCGCTGCGTTTCCAGTCGCGGTAGCGCCGGTCCTTGCCCGGCAGCTTGTAGAAACCGGGGCAGTAGGTGTGAGCGTGTTCGGTGGTGATACCCTGTTCCAGACCGCCCAGGCCGACAAAGGGTTTGAGCGTGGATCCTGGCGGATACTGGCCGCGCAGGGCGCGGTTGAACAGCGGCTGGTCGTCGTCGTCGCGCAGTGCCTGGTAGGCGTCGGTGTCGATGCCGTTGACGAACAGATTGGGGTCATAGGTGGGCTGGCTCACGAAGGCCAGAATGCCGCCGGTGTCGGGGTTGATCGCCACCGCGGCCCCGCTGTGGTCGCCGAAAGCCTGTTCGGCGACGTGCTGGAGTTCGGCGTCCAGGGTCAGATAGAGATTCTCGCCCGGAACCGGCGGTGTGCGTACCAGGGTGCGCAAGATGCGGCCTTCCGCGTTGGTCTCCACCTGCCGGTAACCGACCTTCCCGTGCAACACGGCTTCGTAGGTCTTCTCCACGCCCACCTTGCCGATATGCGTGGTGCCGCTGTAGTTGGAGGCGTCGATGCGCTGCAGATCGCGCTCGTCGATACGCCCGACGTATCCCAGCGCGTGGGCGGCCAGGGGGCCGTGCGGGTAGTGCCGCGACAGGCCGGCGACTATATCCACGCCCGGATACCGGTGGCGATCAATGGCGAAGCGCGCCACTTCCTCGTCGCTTAGATGAAAGCGCAATGGCACCGGTTTGAACGAGGGGGTGCGGGCGCGCAGTTTATTGAAGCGTTTCCGGTCGATATCGCGGATAGAGATCAGCTTGCTCAGGCCGTCCAGGGTGGCCTGCATGTCGTGCACCTGTTCGGGCGTGATCTCCAGGCGGTAGGAGGGAAGATTGTCGGCCAGGATGATGCCGTTGCGGTCGAAGATCAGGCCGCGGTTGGGTGGCAGCGGCAGGATTTTGATGCGGTTGTCGTCCGAGAGTGTGGTGAAATGCTCGTGCGCCAGCACCTGCAAATAGACCAGACGCCCCACCAGCACCGTGACCAACAGCGCGGCGAAGGCCAGCGCCTGGATCGATCGCTGCATGAACAGCCGGCTTTCGAACAGATAGTCCTTGATGGTAACGCGCAAGCGACCGCCTCACTGTACCGAGAAATTGACCCGCAGCGATGTCAGCAGGTGATAGATCAGCGGCCACAGCAGTCCGCCGATCACCGATGGCAGCCAGTAGCCCAGCGTCGGTAGCGGGCGCCCGATCACGCTGTCGATCCACAGGGTCAGAAGCTGGTGCAGGGTGAGAAACACCACTACTGTCAGCGCCTGTTGCCACATCGGGTAGACGCGGATGCGCTGATGCAGGCGCACGCACAGGTAAGCGATCAGGCTGAGCGAGAGCGCGTGTTCGCCCAACAGGGTGCCACTGAGCGTATCGAGCAACAGACCGACAATGAAGCCGGAACCGACGCTGACGCGATAAGGCAGCACCAGGCACCAGAAAATCAGCGTCAGCGTCACCCAATCCGGCCGCAGTGTGCGCAGACCGTCGGGCAGCGGCACAATCGTCAGCAGCATGGCCGCCGCGAAGCTCAGCAGGATGATGATACCGCCGTGATGCCGGTTGAGATTCATGGCGCCGGTTTGCCGCCGGCCTTATCGGCCGCCGCCGGGGGTTGGGGTTGCGGCAGACTGGTGGGCGCGGCCATATCCGGCGGCCACACCAGGAGCACCTCGCGGCTGCGGTCGAGGTTGGCGCGCGGGCGCGCCGCCACCTTGGAAAAGGTATTGCCCGGGTCCTGTTCCACCGAGACCACTTCGGCCACCGGATAACCGGGCGGGAAGCGGCCGCCGAGCCCGGAGCTGACCAGCAGATCGCCCACTCGCACGTCGGCATTGGTGGGGATGTGCGGCAGGTCGAGCCGGTCGATACTGCCGGTGCCCAGGGCGACGGTGCGCAGCCCGGTGCGATTGATCTGAACGGGAATGGCGTGACTGGGATCGGTGATCAGCATGGCGGTGGCCGAGAACGGTCCGACATGGATCACCTGTCCCATGATGCCGCGGCTGTCGAGCAGCGGCTGGCCTTCGTAGAGCCGGTCGAGACTGCCTTTGTTGATTTCGACCTGATGCCGGTAGGGATCCATGTCCACCGACAGCAACTCGGCGATCAGCATGGGCCGTTTGCCGACCTGGAAGGACGAATCGAGCAGCGCCCGCAGGCGCATATTTTCCGCTTCCAGGGATTCGAGTTTCTGCAACTGTGTGTTGAGCACCAGTTGCTGGGTGCGCAGGCTGGCGTTTTCCTCCTGCAGGTCACGGCGCGTGGCCAGCGATTCGCGGAACCACTGGCCGGTGGAAACCGGCAGGTCGACCAGCCATTGCAGCGGATACACCGCCACCGACAACGCCGCGCGCACGCTGTCCAGATGGTGTTGGCGGTGATCCACCGTCATCAGGACCAGAGAGAGTGAAGCCAGAGCCAGCAGGCGTGCAAACAGGGGAGGGCCGGCTGTAAAAATCTGTTTGATAGTGCGCCTCTTGCTCGACTAGTCGATGACCGCTCCGGTTTCCGGAGACCCTTGTCTGTCGGTCCCGGTTCCCTGAATACCCGGGGACGGCCGGGTTATTCGACCGCGAAGACGTCGCCGCCGCGTTCGTCCAACAATTCCAGGGCGCGGCCGCCGCCGCGCGCCACGCAAGTCAACGGGTCGTCGGCGACCACCACCGGCAGACCCGTTTCCTCCATCAGCAGCCGGTCGAGGTCGCGCAACAGCGCGCCGCCGCCGGTCAGCACGATACCGCGCTCGGCCACGTCCGCGCCGAGTTCCGGCGGCGTCTGCTCCAGGGCGGTTTTGACCGCTCCGACGATGCCCGCCAGCGGTTCCTGCAGGGCTTCCAGGATTTCGTTGCTGTTGAGGGTGAAGCTGCGCGGCACGCCTTGGGCCAGGTTGCGGCCCTTGACTTCGAGTTCTTTCATCTCCGCCCCGGGGTAGGCCGAACCGATCTGCTGCTTGATGTGCTCGGCGGTGGCCTCGCCGATCAGGGTGCCGTAATTGCGTCGCACATAATTGACGATGGCGTCGTCGAACCGGTCGCCGCCGATGCGCACCGAAGAGGAGTAGACAATGCCGTTGAGCGAGATCACCGCGACTTCGGAGGTGCCGCCGCCGATGTCCAGCACCATGGAGCCGCGCGCCTCGTCCACCGGCATGCCGGCGCCGATGGCCGCCGCCATGGGTTCCTCGATCAGGTAGACCTCACGGGCCCCGGCGCCGGCGGCCGATTCCTTGATCGCGCGCCGTTCGACCTGGGTGGAGCCGCAAGGCACGCAGATCAGCACCCGGGGGCTGGGCCGGAAAAAGCGCGCTTCGTGCACCTTGTGGATAAAATGCTGCAGCATTTTCTCGGTGACGGTGAAATCGGCGATCACGCCCTCTTTCAACGGGCGGATGGCGGTGATATTGCCGGGCGTGCGACCGAGCATGGCCTTGGCCTCGGCGCCCACGGCGGCGATACTCTTCGGTCCCCCGGGTCCGCGGTCCTGGCGAATGGCGACCACCGAGGGTTCGTCGAGTACCACGCCCTGGCCGCGCACATAGATCAGGGTGTTGGCGGTACCCAAATCGATGGATAAATCATTGGAGAACATCCCCATCAGACTTCTGAACATGGAAGGCTGGATCCTGGCGTCATTATAAAAGGTTGTAATCTAACACAACCGGGGGCGTAACGGGCAAGCGGATTACGGCTTTGCACGGATGGCCGCGGGCCGACGTACATACCCACCGGCGATACAAATATGCTACCTTTCGCCTTTTCATCGCAGCCGTCAATCGGGATCAACGCATGTCATTGGATAAAGAAGCCGTCGGCCGCATCGCCCATCTGGCGCGCCTGGGTGTGGACGCGGGGGAGTTCGAGCGCTATGCCAGCAATCTGTCCGATATTCTGGCGTTCGTCGAACAGCTGGAGCAGGTCGATACCGAGGGCGTCGCGCCCATGGCGCATCCCCTGGATGCCTGCCAGCGCCTGCGCCCCGACGAAGTCACGGAATCCGATCAGCGCGATCAGTTCCAGCAGATCGCGCCGCGCGTAGAGGCCGGTCTGTATCTGGTACCGAAAGTCATCGAATAAACCGGATACACTATGTTTCACAAGACGATTTCCGAACTCGCCGCGGGTCTGCGCAAGAAGGCATACAGCAGCGAGGAATTGACGCACTGTTTCCTCGAACGCATTGAGCGCTTCGATGGCCAGTTGAACAGCCTGATCACTCTGACCGCCGAACAGGCGCTGGACCAGGCACGCGCGGCCGATCGGCGGCTGAGCACCGGCGCCGCCGAAACGCTGACCGGTATTCCCTATTTGCACAAGGATATCTTCTGCACGCAGGGCGTGCGCACCAGTTGCGGCTCGCGCATGCTGGACAATTTTATCGCGCCGTATGACGCGACGGTGAGCGAGAAGCTCAAGGCGGCCGGCGCGGTCATGCTGGGCAAGACCAATATGGACGAATTCGCCATGGGTTCGTCCAACGAGACCAGTTTTTACGGACCGGTGAAAAACCCCTGGGACCCCGAACGCGTGCCCGGTGGCTCCTCCGGCGGCTCGGCCGCCGCGGTGGCAGCCCGCCTGGCACCGCTGGCGACGGGCACCGACACCGGGGGGTCGATCCGCCAGCCGGCCGCCCTGTGCGGGGTCACGGGTATCAAGCCCACCTACGGCCGGGTTTCGCGCTATGGCATGATCGCCTTCGCCTCCAGCCTCGATCAGGCCGGTGTGTTCGCGGCCAGCGCCGCCGATGCCGCGCCGTTGCTGCAGGCGATGTCCGGGTTCGACCCGCGCGACTCGACCAGCCTGGAGCGGCCGCTGGAGAATTACAGTGCCGGATTGGAGCAGGATCTCGCCGGACTGACCATCGGCCTGCCGAAAGAGTATTTCGGCGAGGGTCTGGACGCGGGGGTGGCCGCGGCGGTAGCCGCGGCGGTGGAGGAATATCGCCGCCTCGGCGCCGAAATCCGCGACATCAGCCTGCCCAACGCGGCCTTGGCGGTGCCGGCGTATTATGTCGTCGCGCCGGCGGAGTGTTCCTCCAATCTGTCGCGCATGGACGGGGTGCGTTTCGGTTACCGCTGCGACGACCCGCGCGATCTGGAGGATCTTTATGTCCGCTCGCGCGGCGAAGGTTTCGGCCCCGAGGTCAAGCGCCGCATTCTGGTGGGCACCTATGCGCTGTCGGCCGGTTATTACGATGCCTACTATCTCAAGGCGCAGCAGGTACGGCGGTTGATCCGCGACGATTTCGTGCGCGCCTTTGCCGAGGTCGACGTCATCCTCAGTCCGACCGCCCCGGCGCCGGCGTTCCGCCTGGGCGAGAAGGCCGGCGACCCGGTCAGCATGTATCTGTCGGATATCTACACCATCGCCGTCAATCTGGCGGGTCTGCCGGCGTTGTCGCTGCCGGCCGGGTTTGTCGACGGGTTGCCGGTCGGTCTGCAACTGATCGGCAACTATTTCGCCGAGAGCCGGTTGCTGAACGTCGCCCACCGTTATCAACAGGTCAGCGACTGGCACCGCCGGCTGCCGGCCGGGTTCGATGCCTGAAGCTATGAGCGCAGAGGTTTAGTCATGCAGTGGGAAGCCGTCATCGGGCTGGAGATCCACGCCCAGCTGGCCACCAGGAGTAAAATTTTTTCCGGCGCCTCGACCGCCTACGGCGCGCCGCCCAACACCCAGGCCTGCGCGGTCGACCTCGGCTTGCCCGGGGTACTGCCGGTATTGAACGCCGAGGTTGTGCGCATGGCGGCCAAATTCGGCCTGGCCACGCATTCGACCGTGGCGCCGCGTTCGGTGTTCGCGCGCAAGAACTATTTCTATCCCGATCTGCCCAAGGGCTACCAGATCAGCCAGTTCGAGTTGCCGGTGGTACACGACGGTTATCTGGATATCGATCTGGAGGACGGCAGCAGCAAACGCATCGGCATCACCCGCGCCCATCTGGAAGAGGACGCCGGCAAGTCGTTGCACGAGGACTTCCACGGCGAGACGGGTATCGACCTGAACCGCGCCGGCACGCCGCTGCTGGAAATCGTCTCAGAGCCCGATATGCGTTCGGCGGCCGAAGCGGTTGCCTATATGAAAAAGATTCACGCCCTGGTGCGTTATCTGGAAATCTGCGACGGCAACATGCAGGAAGGCTCGTTTCGCTGCGACGCCAACGTTTCCGTGCGCCCGCTGGGCCAGGCCGAGTTCGGCACGCGTGCGGAAATCAAGAACATCAACTCTTTTCGCTTTGTCGAACGCGCCATCAACTTTGAAATCGAGCGCCAGATCGAGCGGCTCGAGGGTGGCGGCGAAATCGTCCAGGAAACCCGCCTGTACGACGCCGACAAGAACGAGACTCGGCCGATGCGCAGCAAGGAAGAGGCCAACGACTACCGTTATTTTCCCGATCCGGATCTGTTGCCGCTGGAGATCGACGCGGCCTTTATCGAACAGGTCGCCGCCACCCTGCCCGAGCTGCCGGACGCGCGGCGCGATCGTTTCAGTGCCGATTACGGGTTGTCGCGCTACGACGCCGGCGTGCTCACGGCAAGCCGCGAGCTGGCGGATTTTTTCGAGCGCACGGTCGAGGCGGCCGGCGGCGAAGGCAAGCTGTCGGCCAACTGGGTGATGGGCGAGCTGGCCGGCCAGCTGAACAAGGAAGGCCGCGATATCGTCGACAGCCCGGTCGGGCCGCGGCAGTTGGGCGGTCTGTTGCGGCGTATCAGCGATGGCACCATTTCCGGAAAAATCGCCAAGCAGGTGTTCGA
>JASBST010000036.1 GCA_030148775.1 Thiogranum sp. | reverse complement strand
TGATCACCCGCGAACACGGCAAGACGCTCGCCGATGCCGCCGGCGAACTGGCGCGCGGCCTGGAAGTGGTCGAATTCGCCTGCGGCATTCCCCACTTGTTGAAAGGCGAGTTCTCCCGCGACGTCGGTCGCGCGGTCGACGCCTGGTCGGAAACCGCACCGCTCGGTGTAGTCGCCGGTGTCACGCCGTTCAATTTTCCCGCCATGGTGCCCTTGTGGATGTTCCCCATCGCCCTGGCCTGCGGTAACAGTTTTATCCTCAAACCCAGCGAACGCGATCCTTCGGTACCGTTGCGATTGGCGCAACTGCTGTCGCAGGCCGGTCTGCCGGCGGGCGTGTTCAATGTCGTCAACGGCGACAAGGCGGCGGTCGACGTCTTGCTGCGCGACACCCGGGTGCAGGCCGTGTCTTTCGTCGGCTCGACACCGGTGGCGCAGTCCATCTACAGCAGCGGCTGCGCCAACGGCAAGCGTGTGCAGGCGCTCGGTGGCGCCAAAAACCATATGGTGGTGCTAGCCGACGCCGACCTGGAGCGCGCCGTCGACGCTCTGATGGGCGCGGCCTATGGTTCGGCGGGAGAACGCTGCATGGCCATCTCGGTCGCCGTCTGCGTGGGCGAAAACACGGCGGACCGGCTGGTCGGCACGCTGGCGCCCAGGGTGCGTCGACTGAAGATCGGCGACGGGCGCCAGCCCGATGTGGAAATGGGTCCGCTGATCACCCGCGAACATCTGCAGCGGGTCCGCGCCTATGTCGACAGCGGCGTGGCCGAAGGCGCCGAACTGGTGGTCGACGGACGCGGCCTCGGGACTGACACTGGCGGTTTCTTCATCGGCGGCTGCCTGTTCGACCACGTCCGGCCGCAGATGAAAATCTATCGCGAGGAGATCTTCGGGCCGGTGCTGGTCGTGGTCCGGGTGCCCGACCTGGACAGCGCCTGCGACCTGATCAACGCGCACGAGTACGGCAATGGCACGGCCATCTTCACCCGCGACGGCGCCGCTGCACGTCGCTTCGCGCGCGAGATCCAGATCGGCATGGTCGGCATCAATGTACCGATCCCGGTCCCCATGGCGTTCCATAGTTTCGGCGGCTGGAAACGTTCGTTGTTCGGACCGCTGCACATGCACGGTCCCGACGGCGTACGCTTTTACACACGGATGAAAACGGTCACCGCGCGCTGGCCGGACGGCCAGGGCGCCGGTGCCGAATTCACCCTCCCGGTGATGCGCTGACACCCCGGTCGGGTTTTCCACAGAAGCTGTGGATAAGTATGTGTACAAACGCATTCCAGTCGGCGGAAAAGCCGAAAAGCGCAGCGTTTGATTCAGATTGGCGGATTTTTAAGCAATCCTTAATTAATATTTAAAATCAGCTTCTTATAAGGCATTCCTGAACTACTCGTAAAGCGAGGACGCTTTCACGCAGACCCTTTATTACCGGTCTGTTACCGGTGTGAATAAAGCCCGCGCCGGCTACGCAAGACGCCAGCCGATGTCAATCCCCCGGGTACGGTTTTTTTGCCCTGTTCCAGCCCATTTCTCACGGACCTGCCAGCCACTCGATCCTGCCTGCCGCCTCGCGATATTTCTTGTTGTAGGGCTTGGCCTCGACGGAAACATTCCTGGCGACGAACGACGACGGAAGCCGCAACTCGGTGTCCACCTGCTGACGTTGGCGGAAATCCATTTTCACGAACTGCCCGTTCCCCGGCGACACTTTCTCCAACGGCAGGCGCACCGGCTCGCCGTCGATCAAACCGTTGACCGCGATCCAGATGGTGCCCACCACCTGAGCGTCGGGGTCTGCGCCGTGGGTCACCGTGAAACGGAGGCGATAATGGTGCTCGCCTTCCATCGGTGTGATGCGCATATCCTGGAGTCGCAACCGGTTGTCCGCCACCGGCGCGCTCACGGCGACCGGCTCCGGGGCAGTCTCAGCGGCCGCCGGCGCCGGTTCGGCCCGTTCGACCGGACTTGGCGCCCGGGTCGGCGAGGACGTCGCCGCTGTGGCGCGAAGCTGACGCTGCAGCTCAGACACCCGCTGTTTCAACGCCGTCCTTTCCGCCTCCCATTCGGCCAGCCGCGCCTGCGCCGCCGCGCTGTCGGGCGGCGCAGGCACCGGTAGCGCGTGCGTGCGGCCGTAGCGATAAGACACGGCAGCCACAACGACGAGGGCAACCGCGACCAGCGCCAACAAAGACCCGCGCCTGAGCGGGTTGGTGTGCACCACCACTCGGGGCACATGCACTTTTTTATTTCCCATAGATCACCTGTGCGGAGGGTCGGCGGTATAAATCCGGCTCGCTTCGGCAGACATGATACTGGATCCGACCTCAGGCCACACGCGGCGGCGCCAGCGCCGATCCGCGTCGACGCCGCGGGCGCCGGAATAATTTCCGCACCCGGTTGTTCGTCCATAACAAAGTCGCTCCGTTTTCGCCTGTCAGGCGTTGCGGAT
Source organism: Thiogranum sp. (assembly GCA_030148775.1). Taxonomy (GTDB): domain Bacteria; phylum Pseudomonadota; class Gammaproteobacteria; order DSM-19610; family DSM-19610; genus Thiogranum. The sequence continues at coordinate 11,022 of JASBST010000036.1, read as the reverse complement.
GCGCGACTTTACTGTCAGACGACATCGCAAAGGAGATTGATCATGCCGGACCCTGCCAAACGCGCCCAACTGCCACGCCGTCTCGGCGGTTTTCTGCTTCTGACCGGAGCGCTTTGCGCAAGCGGCTCGTTTGCCGAGCAGGCACCGCCGGCGATCGGCCCTCTGCCGCCGGTACCGGTCAACCCGGACAATCCGCCGACCGATGCCAGGATGGAACTCGGGCGCAAGATCTTCTTCGACAACCGCATCTCCGGGTCGGGCACCATCAACTGCGGCACCTGCCACATTCCCAGCCAGGGATGGACTGTGCCCACCCCGATCTCGCCGGCGCACCCGGGTCACGTCGAGCGGCGCAATTCGCCCACGTTGCTGAACGTCGGCTACAACAAAGCGCTGATCTGGGACGGGCGCGCACCGACCCTGGAAAAACAGGCGCTCGGCTCGACCAAGAACCCGGTACACAAGAACCAGGACATCGCCCATCTGATGGCTATCTACAACAAAGACCCGCAGATGGTGCGACTGTTCAAAGCCGCCTACGGCAAGGCACCCAATCCGCAGGACTACGGCAAGGCGCTGGCGGTTTTTCAGCGCCATTTCATTATCACCGGCGAAAGCCCGTTCGACCGCTATATGAAAGGCGATAAAACCGCCATGAGCCGGGCCGCCGTGGCCGGCATGGGGTTGTTCACCGGCAAGGCGGGTTGTCTGGCCTGCCACAACGGGCCGAACTTCACCGATTCGGATTTCCATAATGTCGGCCTCAAACATAACAGCGCGCTCGACGACGAGCGCCACCAGGCCATGCTGAGATTCGACGCCAAACGGATGAAGGTCGCGGACTGGAAGAACATCAAGACCGACCCCGGTCGCTATCTGGTCACCCACGAGGAGCGCGACTGGGGGCGCTTCAAGACACCGACGCTGCGCAATCTGGCCGATACCGGCCCCTACATGCACGACGGTCGCTATGCCACCCTGGAGGAGGTGATCGCGCACTACAATCGCGGCGGCGACGGCGTACGCAACCAGGATGCGCGCATTCGTCCACTGGGCTTGAGTGCCGATGAGCGCGCCGAACTCAAGGCGTTTCTGTCGGCCCTGCGCGGACCCTTGCCGCAGATACGCATGCAGGACTGGGTCACCCCCGCGCCCGCTCGGACCGCGGCCGGTTCGGGCGATGCGGCCGACGGCAAGGCGCTGTTCGAAGGCAAAGCGACATGCATCAACTGCCACCAGGCGGACGGCCGCGGCGTACCCGGCGTCTTTCCTCCCCTGGCGGACAACCCTCATGTCACCGCCGGCGACGGCAGCTACGTGGCACGGACCATTTTGCATGGACGCAGCGGAAAACTGCAGGTCGGCGCCGCGCAATTCGACGCCACCATGCCACCCATCGGCACGCTTAACAACCTGAGTGATGCCGAGGTCGCCGCCGTGGCCAATTATATCCGCAACGCCTGGGGCAATTCGGCGAAGACGAAAGTCGACTCGGCGCAGGTAAAACCGCTGCGCTGACTGACGGTCTCGGCCACAGCGGACATGCACGCTGGTCCATTTGCGCTGCGGGAGGTGTTCTTGCTAGGCTGTGGCCGGGAGCCGCCCTAAGGAAAACACATGAACAGCGCGACCCGGGTTCTTTTCATCGGCATCGACGCCGGTGACGGGAATCTGATCCGGAAATGGGCCGGAGACGGTTATCTGCCCCACCTCGAAACGCTTTTCAGGACTTCCGCCTGGAGCGTTACCGACAATCCACCCGGTCTGTATGTCGGCGCTGTCTGGCCGTCGTTTTATACCGGCATGTCGCCGGCGACCCACGCGCGTTACTGCTACCGCCAGTTGAACGCCGGCAGTTATGACATTGTCCCGATCAGCGCACGGGATATAAAAGGCGAGCCGTTCTGGCAGGCGCTCGACCGCAACGGCAAACGGGTTGCGGTGATCGACGTGCCCAAGACCCGCATTGGTGAACTGACGCACGGCATGCAGATTGTCGACTGGGGTAGTCACGACCCTGACCCGGCGGGATTCTCCACCTGGCCGCCGGAGCTGGCCGGCGGGATCGAACAGCAGTTCGGTCGCGACGCCATGCACAACTGCAACGGTTTTCGCACCGGGGGCGAGGAATTCATCCGTTTCCGCGACGATCTGATCGAGCGGGTACGGGCGAAAACCCGTTTGAGCGCCCACCACCTGGCGCAGGGAAACTGGGACTGCTTCATGACCGTGTTCAGCGAAACCCACTGTGTCGGGCATCAGTGCTGGCATCTGCACGATCCCCAGCATCCCAACTTCGACGCCTCGGTAAAGGACATCGTCGGCGACCCGTTGCTGAGCGTTTATCAGGAGATCGACCAGGGGATCGGCGAGTTATTGCGCATTGCCGGCGGCCAGACCCAGGTGATGGTGCTGGCCAGTCACGGCATGGGCCCGCACTACGACGCCAGTTTCCTGCTCGAGGACATGCTGCGCGCGCTCGAGGACACACCACCGCCGCGGCGTCGAGCGGCGCTGGCGCCGCTGGCACGCAAACTGTGGAAATGTCTGCCCGCTTCGCTGCAACGCAAAGGACGCGGACTGAGCCGTAACGCGCGTCTGGCGCTCGACACCGGTAAGGCCGCCGATCTCTCGCGACGCCGGTATTTCATGGTGCCGAACAATGATGCCTACGGCGCAATCCGCATCAACCTGAGCGGCCGGGAGCCGGCGGGACGGGTGACGCCGGGGAAAGACTATGAACGTTTGTGCGCCTCGCTCAGCGAGGACCTTATGGCCTTTACCAATGTCGAGACGGGCCAGACGCTGATCAAGAGGATTCTGCGCAGCGCGGATCTCTACCAGGGAGAGAATCTGCATCAGCTCCCCGATCTGTTGCTGGAATGGAACCGCAGCGCGCCGGTCAACCGCATTCATTCACCCAAAACCGGAGCGCTCGAAGGTGTCTACAAAAAGTCCCGTACCGGCGACCATACCGCCGAAGGGCTGTGTTTCCTGGGCGGTCCCAACGTGGTCCCCGGCCAGCTCGATCGGCGATTGTCCGTCATGGATCTGGCACCCACACTGGCGGCCTTGACCGGCGTGCAACTTGAGAATGTCGACGGGGCGTCCAGGGCCGCCCTGTTCACCGCCGCCTAGCGCCGGTCCCGCGGTGGCCAACCGATGCAAAGTCGCGATTATCGCGCCCGACCTCGCCGCCGGCGGAATGACGCGTGCCTATGCCCTGGCGCAGGCGTTACAGCACGCTGGCCATCCGGTAACGATATTCGGGGCCAGGCTTTCGTCCGGTCCGATCTATCCGCTTGCGCCCGCCGCGCTCACGCTGGTGGAGATCACCGGCCGGTGCCGGTTCGTGCGTCTGCTCAAGCTAATGCTCGCGCTCGACGGCGACGTCCTGTACGCAATCAAACCCCGTCTGAGCAGCTTCGGCGTGGCGTTGCTGAAACGACGGCTGAGCGGCGTCCCCGTGGTACTGGATATCGACGATTGGGAGATGGCCGAACTGGACGCGACCGCCCCAAAGGCGAGCCGGTCGACGCGGCCATCGACCGTGCAGCGCCTGCGCGGGTGCGTCCGCGCCGTTCGACGCCTGCTCAACCCTGCCGACAAATTTTATCTGCGCCGGATCGATCGCCTGATCCGGCGCGCCGACGCCGTGACCGTCAATACCCGCCTGCTACAGACACTATATGGCGGTATCTACGTGCCACACTGCAAAGACACGGCGCACTTCGATCCGCAAAAGTATCGCCCCGAGGACTGTCGCAGGCGTTATGGGCTGGCAGACTACACCGTGCTGATGTTTCCGGGGACCGTCAGGCCACATAAAGGCCTGGAGGATATTCTCGCCGCGCTGGACCTCTTGCAACAGCCGGATATCCGTCTGGTGATCGTCGGCGGGCGTCGTAGCGGCAATGGCTATCTCGAACAGCTCTCGGAGCGCTGGGCGCGCTGGATCGTACGGCTACCGGGGGTACCCCACGAGCAGATGCCGGGCGTGCTGGCGGCCGCGCATGCCGTGGTGGTTCCGCAGCGCAATACCCGCATCGCGAGGGCCCAATTTCCGATCAAACTCACCGACGCCATGGCGATGGCCAAACCGATCGTCACCACCCATGTCGGGGACATCCCCGAGATCGTCGGCGATTGCGCTTATGTGGTACAACCTTCCAGCCCCTTGCAACTGGCGGCGGCACTGCGGGAATTGCTCGGCGACCCCCGGGTGGCGGCGAACCGGGGCAGGCAGGCGCGGGAAAGGGTGGTCGCGAGTTACAGCCTGGGCAGCGTCTGCCCGGTTGTGTCCGGCCTTGTTCAACAGATCGGTGCCTAGACCGCGGTGAAGCGCGCAACCACCAAAATATTGTCCCTGCTATCGCGGCAAGAACGGCGTCAGTTGTACGGACTGGTGCTGGTCATGATCGCGATGGGCCTACTGGAAGTGGCGGGAATCGGCTCGATCCTGCCTTTCATCGCCGCCCTGGCGAATGTCGACCGGGTGCTGGAAAATCATTATGCCCAGCTGGTCTTCAACGGACTCGGATTCACTGACACGCGGCATTTTCTGCTGTTTCTGGGCGCTCTGGTATGGACCTTGTTGATCGCGAGAAACCTGTTCTTCGCATTGGCCAACTGGCTGCTGGCGCGCTTCAGTTTTCGCTCCCGTCAACGCCTGTCGGAACGACTGTTAGGGCTATATCTGTGTCAACCTTATGCCTATTTTCTCACCCGCAACACCCTCGAACTCAAGCGCAGGATCAGCGCCGAAATGGAACGGTTGTTCGGGCGCGTGATCATGCCCGGTCTGCAGGTCCTGACCAGCGCGGTGATCTCGCTGTTTATCATCATACTTCTCGTTGTGATCAATCCGTCCGTCGCCCTATGGGTGGCGCTCAGCCTGGGTGGCGGCTATTTGCTCATCTACGCGCTGATTTTCAGAAAACTCGGCCGATTGGGGAAAAAATCCAATCAGGCCCGGCACGCCCAGTTCAAGATAGCCGGCGAAGCTTTCGAAGGCATCAAGGAACTGAAGCTTTTTGCGAAAGAAAAAATATTTCTCGACAACTATTCGCGCTGGTCGCGGAAAAGCGCCAGGCTGGAAACGCTCAACCGGACCCTTGCCCAACTGCCCCGCTACGGCATCGAGCTGCTGGCGGTCTCGGGCATCATGGGGTTCATCCTCTATCTGGTTGCCGCCGGCCGCGATCCGGCGCCCTGGCTGCCGCTGTTGGTCGTCTACATCGTCGCCGGCTATCGCATGCTGCCGGCGTTGCAGAAGCTGTTTTCCGGCATCACCTCCATCCAATACGATCTGTCGACGCTCGCCACGATACACAGCGATCTGACCGGTCTGCGATCCGCCCCGGCGACCGGATTCGCACAAGATCAGGCAACCGGATCGCATCAGCCGTTCGGGGCGCTGCGGAGTATCCGTCTGCGCGATATCGATTTCCGCTATCCGCAAGACGCACACCAGGCGCTGAGTGGCATCAATCTGAAGATCGAGCAAAACACCACCGTGGGCCTGGTGGGGCCGACGGGTTCCGGTAAAAGTACTTTGGTGGATATTCTCATGGGACTCCTGCGCGCGCAGTCAGGCGGACTGGAGATTAACTCGATTGCGGTGGACGCAAACAATCTGCCTGCCTGGCAGCAGTGCATCGGCTACGTGCCACAACATATATTTCTGTTCGACGACACCCTGATCAGAAATGTCGCCATGGGCGTAGCGGACGAGGACATCGATCACGCCGCCCTGGCCTCGGCGCTGAAAACCGCAAGGTTGTACGATTACGTCATGAACTCGCTACCGGCGGGCGGTGAGACCCGGCTCGGTCAGCGCGGTATTCGTCTGAGCGGGGGTCAGAAACAACGTATAGGCATCGCCCGGGCACTTTACCGCAAGCCGCAGGTTCTGGTGCTCGACGAGGCCACCAGCGCACTGGATGGGATTACCGAAAGCGCGGTCATGGATGCCCTCCAGTCCCTGTCCCATAAGTTGACCATCATTATGATCGCCCACCGCCTCAATACGGTAAAAAGTTGCGACATCATCCATTACGTCGAGCACGGGCGGATCGTATGCTCGGGCAGTTACGACCAATTATCACGTTCATGCGATCGCTTCAAACAGATGATCGACCGGCAGATCTGAACGTTCCGACCCCGAGGGCTGTCCCTTTCCAAGTTTTCCGGCGGGCTCATCGGTGCGCGGCGGCAAGACCACGCCGCGCACATCGGTCCGGGCCGGTGTCGGGTCCGCTCCCGCGCGCGCTGTTCGCGGACCCGGCCTGTTTATTGTGCGAATTCCAGCGATTCGGCCACCGCGTCGACCCCCGCTTGCGCGCACACCTCGTCGACCTCGGGGTCGGCGCCGGCGACGGCGACCCCACCGTAGAATTCCCCGCCGACACTGATCGGAACGCCGCCCACGATCAGCAGAATGCCCGGAGCGAAACTCAGGTCCGCGCGCGCCGCCATTTGTGACGTCGAGGTCTGCAGCGACGCGGCCGTATAGGCTTTGCGTTGGCTGACCAGGATAGTATGCGGGCCTGCCAGCGGGTTGCGCAGGAAGGCCAACAGATTGCCCTCCCGACCGACCACCGCGGCGGCGACCTTGAAGCCGCGCTTGTCGCACGCTTGCACCGCGGCGACGGCAATCGTGTTGGCGACCCGCGAGGTAAGGGTTTTGCTGCTTACCGTCACCGGCTCCTCCGCGCGGGTCGCTTCGGTGAAGCTCAGGGTGAGCAATAAGAGGAAGGCGGAAGTCTTGTCTGTATTCACGCTGAACACCACGCTGGAAAGGTTATGTCCTGAAGTGGGACGCGGACCGACTTTCAGCTATTCCCGTCTTTAACACAGTTATTCAAAGGATTCCGGGATGCCTTCAGTCCTGACGGGCTTGCGGACAAGAACTCCGCCCACGTCGCGACTTCGTAAATTCCTACATCCGGACGGCGCGGGGTTCCGTATCATCTTTAACTGCGGAGCTCGTCCACGGACTATAAAAATCATGCAGTTTACCGACATTCTTCGAAAAATCCTGAGTATACTGTCCGCCGACGAACGCCGGCAGTTCTATAGCCTGGTGGTCGTCATGATCGTGATGGGCGCGCTTGAGGTGGCCGGCATCGGCTCCATCCTGCCATTTATCGCCGCCATCGCCAACATCGACACGGTGCTGGACAACCGCTACGCCCAGCAGGTTTACGACTTCATGGGTTTCGATAACACGCGTCACTTCGTCATATTTCTTGGCGCGCTGGTATTGTCGCTGCTGATTGCCAGAAACCTGTTTTTCACCCTCGCCAACTGGCTGGTTTCACGTTTCAGTTTCTCCTGGCGGCAGCATCTGTCGGAACAATTGCTGCGCCGGTATCTGACCCAACCGTACAGTTATTTTCTGTCGCACAATACCGACGACCTGAAGCACAAGGTCAGCGTGGAAATGGAGCGGCTGATCGGGCGGGTGATCATACCCGGTATCCAGGCTTTCACCAGTGCGCTGATCACGCTGTCCATCGTAGTCCTGCTGGTCGCCATCGATCCGCTGGTCGCACTGGTCGTCGCCGCCGCCATGGGCGGCAGCTATCTGCTGCTCTACGGACTGGTCTATAAAAAACTGGGACGCATGAGCAACCAGGCCAACAGTGCCCGCCGGCTGCAGTTCAAAATCGCCAGCGAGGCGCTGGAAGGCGTCAAGGAACTCAAACTGTTTGGAAAGGAAGAACGATTTCTGGGCGGCTATTCCACCTGGTCGCGCGAGAACGCGCGCCTGGAGACGTTCAATCGCACCCTGTCGCAGATTCCCAAGCACGGTATCGAGTTGCTGGCGGTCTCCGGGATCATGCTTTTTATTCTCTATCTGGTCGGCACGCAGCGCGAGCTGTCGCAATGGTTGCCGATTCTGGTGGTGTATGTGGTCGCCGGCTATCGCATGCTTCCGGCACTACAGAAAATATTCTCGGGCGTGACCGCCATGCAATACGACCGGCCGACGCTCGACGCGCTGCACGCCGACTTTACCGGTCTGGCCGCGCCGACTGCCGCCGACACGGCAGCTGCGCCGCTCGCACCCGAATCGAGCCCGTTTCACCCCTTGGACCGGATCACACTGCGCGACGTGTCCTATCGCTATCCGCAAGCGAGCGACGACGCCATCCGTCAGCTCGACCTCTGTATCGAAAAAAACACCACTGTTGGTCTGGTCGGACCGACCGGATCGGGCAAAACGACCTTGATAGATATTCTGTTGGGACTTCTGCAACCGCAAGACGGCCAGTTGCGGGTCAACGATATTCCTATCGGTGCGCATAACGTCACCGCGTGGCAGCAACAGGTCGGTTATGTACCGCAGGAGATTTTTCTCTTCGACGACACGGTGACGCGAAATATCGCCTTTGGGGTTCCGGACGACGCCGTCGATCAGGCCGCGTTGGAGCGGGCGCTGCGCACGGCGGATCTGTACGATTACGTGATGCACGCCCTGCCCGAGGGCTGTCAGACCATGCTGGGGCAGCGCGGCATCCGGCTCAGCGGCGGCCAGAAGCAGCGCATCGGCATCGCCCGGGCCTTATACCGCAACCCCGATATTCTGGTGCTGGACGAGGCGACCAGCGCACTCGACGGTATGACCGAAGGGGTGGTGATGGAAGCCATCCAGAAGCTGTCGCACAAACTGACCATCATCATGATCGCCCACCGCCTGAACACGGTGAAGGATTGCGATGTGATCCACTACATCGACCGCGGTCGGGTCGTCTCCTCGGGGAGCTATGACGAGCTGACGCGCTCGTGCATTCATTTCCGCAAGATGGCCAACTGTTAAGCTGCCACGGGACCGCCCATCCGGCTCGCAAGCCGGCGGGCGGCCTGGCGACCGGTCCCCGCTCAGCTTGCGCGCCGCTCCAGCGCTTCTTTGATGACAGCGTCGGCGACGTTCTTCGGACAAGGCATGTAGTGCAGAAACTCCATCGAGAACTGACCGCGACCCGAGGTCATGGTGCGCAGGTCGCCGATGTAACCGAACATGTCGCTAAGCGGGCATTCGGCCTTGATACGCACGCCGGTCGGACCGGATTCCTGGGATTTGATCATGCCGCGACGCCGGTTGATATCGCCGATGACATCGCCGACATTGTCGTCCGGCGTAAACACGTCGACCTTCATGATTGGTTCCATCAGCTGCGGCACCGCCTTGGGCATGCTCTGGCGGTAGGCGGCACCCGCGGCCAGTTCGTAGGCGATGGCCGATGAATCGACCGGGTGGTAACCGCCGTCGAGCAGCGTCACCTTGACGTCCAGACAAGGGTAGCCCGCCAGCACGCCGACTTCCATACTCTTTCTAAAACCCTTTTCGACCGCAGGCCAGAACTCACGCGGCACGGTGCCACCGGTGACCTTGGACTCGAACTGAAAACCGCTGCCGGTTTCGCCCGGTTCGATGGTGTAGTCGATCTTGGCGAACTGACCGGAACCGCCGGTCTGTTTTTTATGCGTATAGCTGTCTTCCACCGGCTGGGTGATGGTTTCGCGGTAAGCCACCTGCGGCTTGCCGACGGTCACCTCGACCCCATGGGTCCGCTTGAGAATGTCGACCTTGATATCCAGATGCAGCTCGCCCATGCCCTTGAGGATGGTCTCGCCGCTGTCCTCGTCGGTTTCGACACGGAAGGACGGATCTTCCTGGATCATCTTGCCGATCGCCACGCCAAGTTTTTCCGACGCCGACTTGTCCTTGGGCGCCACCGCGATGGAGATCACCGGATCCGGGAACACCATCGGTTCGAGCGTGGCGGGATTATTCGGGTCGCACAGGGTGTGGCCGGTCTGAACGTTCTTCATGCCCAGCACGGCGACGATGTCACCGGCCTGCGCCTTGGTGAGCTCCTGGCGCGAGTCGGCGTGCATTTCGACAATACGTCCGATGCGTTCGGTCTTGCCGGTGAAGGTGTTCAGCACGGTGGTGCCTTTTTCCAGCCGACCGGAATAAATGCGGATGAAGGTCAGGGCGCCAAACCGGTCGTCCATGATCTTGAACGCCAGCGCGCGCAGGGGTTTGTCGGGGTCGACCACGGCGACATTCCCGGTTTCGTTGCCCTCCAGATCCACTTCCGGCTGCGGTGTGACCTGGGTCGGATCGGGCAGATAGTCGACCACGGCGTCCAGCACCAGCTGGATACCTTTGTTCTTGAACGCGGAACCGCAATAGGTCGGGAAGAAGTCCAGCGCGATGGTGCCTTTGCGGATGCAGCGTTTGATATCCTCGATAGCGGGCTCCTCGCCCTCGAGGTATTTCTCCATCATGGCGTCGTCCTGTTCGACGGCAGTTTCGATGAGTTTTTCGCGCCATTCCTCGACCAGATCGGCCATCTCGGCCGGCGGTTCCTGGATTTCATAGTTCTCCGGGTTGCCGGAACTGTCCCATACCCAGGCCTTGCGCGTGAGCAGATCGACCACGCCCTTGAAATCGTCCTCGATGCCGATCGGCAGCGTCATCACCAGCGGATCGGCCGCCAGCACGTCCTTGATCTGCTGCACGACGCGATAAAAATCCGCGCCCATGCGATCGAGCTTGTTGACGAAGATGACGCGCGCGACTTCGGATTCGTTGGCGTAGCGCCAGTTGGTCTCCGACTGGGGTTCGACGCCGCCGGAGCCGCAAAAAACACCCACGCCGCCGTCCAGCACTTTCAGCGACCGATAGACCTCAATGGTGAAATCGACGTGTCCGGGGGTATCGATGATGTTCAGGCGATGGTCCTTCCACTGACAGGAGGTGGCGGCCGACTGGATGGTGATGCCGCGCTCGCGCTCCTGGTCCATGAAGTCGGTGGTGGCCTCGCCCTCGTGAACCTCGCCGGTTTTATGGATTTTACCGGTGAGTTTCAGAATACGTTCGGTCGTGGTCGTCTTGCCGGCATCGACGTGGGCGAAAATCCCGATGTTTCGGTATTTGGATAAATCAGTCATTACTCTACTCTGCGTCTATTAATCAATAACTTACACGGCAATCTGAGCACGGCC
>JASBST010000020.1 GCA_030148775.1 Thiogranum sp. | reverse complement strand
GATGTGGTCTATATCAACACCATCGCCTGGGTCGGCGACAACTACAAGGAGCTGGGAACACGCTACGGGCTGAGCGCGGCCTCGGCGCTGAAACCGGGATCCGCCATTCTTCATCCGCTGGCGCGCGGCGCGGAGCTGGCGCGCGACCTGGACGCCACTGAACACAACTGGTACTTCGCCCAGGCGCGCGGCGCGGTGTTCATGCGCATGGCGCTGCTGTCCACCATCCTCAAAACTTTCGCCTGAACAGGGAGTCATTTACTTTATGTGTGGTATTGCCGGTTTTATGCACGCCGATCGCGACCGACCCGTGGACCCGGAGACGCTGGTGGCGATGGCCGCCATCCAGTATCACCGCGGGCCGGACGGTTTCGGCTGGTGCAGCATGAACGGCGTCGGCTTCAGTCACGCGCGACTGTCGATTATCGACCTCGACCAAAGCCGCGGCCGTCAGCCGTTCCGTACCACCGACGGCCGCCTGATGCTGACCAAGAACGGCGAGCTGTACGATTATCAGCGTATCCGCGCCGACCTGACCGCTCGCGGCGACGTCTTCCAGACCAAAAGCGACTCGGAAATCGTGCTGCACCTTTATCGTCGCCACGGCCTGGAAAAGACCCTGCCGCATCTGCGCGGCGAGTTCGCCTTCGCCCTGTTCGATAAAGAAGCCGAGCGGCTGATGCTGGTGCGCGACCGCTTCGGCATCAAGCCGCTGTACTGGACCGAGGTCAACGGCACGCTGATTTTCGGCTCCGAGCTCAAAGTGCTGTTCGCCCACCCCGACGTCCCGCGCAAATTCTCGCCGCAGGGGCTTTACCATCAGCTGATGCAGACCATGGTGCCCGGCAGCACCGCCTTCGAAGGCATCCAGCAGGTGCGCCCCGGCTATGTGCTCGACATAAAACGCAAGGACGGACGTCTGCACATCGAGGAGCGCAAATACTGGGACATGGAATTCCCACACGAAGCCGACCACGCCACCGATTACAGCGAACAGGACTACATCGACGGCGTGCGCGCCCACTTGCTCGAGGCGGTGCAACACCGTCTGACCGCCGACGTCCCCGTCGGCAGCTATCTTTCCGGCGGCATCGACTCCTGCGCCATTCTCGGACTGGCGGCGGCCGCGAGCCAGGACCCGGTGCGCGCGTTCACCATCGGCTTCGACAACAAGGATTACGACGAGACGCCCATCGCCACCGAAATGGCGCGGGCGACCGGTGCCGAACAGGAGATCCTGCGGCTCGATTCCGATCATCTGTACGATCACTTCGAGCAGACTCTGTGGCACACCGAACGCACCATCTACAACACCCTCGGCGTGGCCAAGTTCCTGATGAGCCGCCGCGTGCGCGAGGTGAATTACAAAGTGGTGCTGACCGGCGAAGGCTCGGACGAGCTGTTCGGCGGCTACCCGGCTTTCCGCCGCGACATGTTCCTCCACGGGCTCGATCACCTGCGGCCGCAGGAACGCAAGGAATGGCAGGCGCTGCTGGCCGAGAGCAACAAGCTGTTCAAAGGCGCGATGCTGGCGGAGAACGCGGTGGAGAACGCCGCCCTGACCGAGCGCATCGGTTTCACGCCCTCTTGTCTGCAGCCGTGGCTGGCGGCGGCGCAGCACGTGCCGGCGCTGCTCGACAAGGACCTCGGCGCCGGGCTGCGCGACTACGACCCGGGTACTGCGATCGCCGAGCAGTTCGACCGCGATATGCTCGAACAGCGCCACCCCCTGGACAAGGCCCAGTATGTGTGGATCAAGACCATGCTGGAGGGACAGATACTGACCTGGGGCGGCGACCGCGTCGATATGGCCAACTCCATGGAGGCGAGGCCGCCGTTTCTCGACCATCATCTGGCCGCCTACGCCGCCAGCGTGCCGCCGTCGATGCGCATTCATGGCCGCACGGAAAAATATGTCCTGCGCGAGGCCATGCGGGGCCTGCTGCCGGACGTTCTCTACAAGCGGGAGAAATTTGCCTTCATGGCACCCCCCGCCCATACCGATCCCAAAAAATGGGCGGCCGTGCAGGATCTGGCCGCCCGCCATCTCACCCCGTCGGCGATCCGCGACGCCGGCCTGCTCGATCCGGCAGGCGTGGCGGCACTGTTCGCGCTGCACGAGGCCCCCGAAACCGGAACCGCAACTCAGGTCCAGCTGGACGCCAGCATCAACCATCTGCTCGGCGTACAAATCCTGCACCAGCATTTTGTCGCCGCCGACGTCCCACGTCAGGCGCGGGAAACCGCGCAGCGGCTCGGCTGGCACCCCTGAGGGCGCGACCGTGTGCCTGCAAATTCAGCAATGAGGAAACCCAATGACTTATTCACCCGTCCAACAAGACTACGGCCAGGACCCTTTAAGCGTCCGTGATACCGATAAATACAAAGAAGAGTACGTCCATTCCTTTGTTGAGAAATGGGACGAACTGATCGACTGGGAGGGACGCGCCCAGGCCGAAGGCGACTTTTTCATCCGCACCCTGAAAGAACACGGCGCCAAGAAGGTGCTGGACGTCGCCACCGGCACCGGCTTTCATTCCGTGCAGCTGCTCAAGGCCGGCTTCGAAGTGACCAGCGCCGACGGCAGCCCGGAAATGCTGGCGCGTGCGTTCAACAACGCCCGCAAGCGGGGTCATATCCTGCGTACCGTGCACGCCGACTGGCGCTGGTTGAACCGCGACGTGCACGACCTCTACGACGCGGTCATCTGTCTGGGCAACTCCTTCACCCATCTGCACGACGAAAAAGACCGTCGCAAGGCGCTGGCGGAGTATTACGCCACCCTGCGCCACGACGGTATCCTGATTCTCGATCAGCGCAACTACGACGCCATTCTCGACAAGCAGATCGAACCGACGCACAACTTTTACTATTGCGGTGAAGACGTCTCGGCATCGCCGGAATATGTGGACGATTCATTGGCACGCTTCTGCTACCGCTTCTCCGACGGCTCGAGCTATCACCTCAATATGTTCCCCCTGCGCCGGCAATACACGCAACGCCTGATGCAGGAAGTCGGTTTCCAGCGGGTCACCACTTACGGCGATTTCAAAGAGACCTACCGCGAGCACGAACCGGACTTCTTCATTCATGTGGCCGAAAAACGCTATATCCCGGAGACTCCGTAATGAGCCAGTCCTATTCACAGGCGGTAAAGACCGCGCAGGAATACTACAACAGCAACGACGCCGATAATTTCTACTTTCACATCTGGGGCGGCCAGGACATCCACATCGGCAACTACGCCCACCCCGAGGAGGATATCGCCGTCGCCTCGGGGCGCACCGTCGCCAATATGGCGAAACAGGTGCCGAAGCTGAACGCCGATTCGCGCGTCATTGATCTGGGGGCCGGTTACGGCGGCGCGGCGCGTTCGCTGGCGCGCAGCTATGGCTGCCATGTCACCTGCCTGAACCTCAGCGAGGCGCAGAACGCCCGCAATCGACTGTTGACCGAGGCCGCAGGGTTGAGCGACAACATCGATGTGGTGGACGGCAGTTTCGAACAGGTTCCGTTCGCCGACGCGCACTTCGACCTCGCCTGGTCTCAGGACGCGCTACTGCATTCCGGCCAGCGCGCACAGGTACTGGGCGAGGTCGATCGCGTGCTCAAACCCGGCGGCGAGTTCATTTTCACCGATCCGATGCAGGCCGACGACTGCCCGGAAGGCGTACTGCAGCCGGTGCTGGACCGCATCCACCTGGAGACGCTCGGGTCGTTCGCTTTTTACCGCCAGCAGGCCGGACAACTGGGCTGGGAGGAGGTCAATGTCGCCGATCTCACGCCGCAGCTGCTGACCCACTACAGCCGGGTGCGCCAGGAACTGGCACTGCGGCGCGAGGAGTTGCAGGACAAGGTCTCCGAGGCCTACATCGAGCGCATGATCCAGGGGCTGGGCCACTGGGTGGACGCCGCCTACAACGGCTATCTCGCCTGGGACATCGTGCACTTTCGCAAGCCGGCCTGAGCCGCGACGCAGCGCATGGACACGCACAGCCCCACGCGGGGCAATCGCGCACTGCGCGACCGTAACGGCAGGGTCTGGCTGGATCTCACTCCGGCGGTTTTCATCGGCGCCTCGACACTGATTGTACTGTTCGTCGCGCTGAGTCTGTTCTACTTCGACGATTTCGCCAGCGGCGTCGATGTCCTGCAGGCCTGGATCGCCAACCAGACCGGCTGGTTCCTGGTGCTGACAGTCAACTTGGTGCTGGCGTTTCTGCTCTACCTGGGCCTGGGCCCCTACGCCGGCGTGCGCCTCGGCGGGCCTCAGGCGAAGCCGGAATTCAGCCGCGCCACTTGGTTCGCCATGCTGTTTTCCGCCGGCATGGGAATCGGATTGATGTTCTATGCCGTGGCCGAACCCCTCTACCACCTGGCGCGCCCGCCGCACGGGGCGGATCCCGGCACGGTCGCCGCTTATAAAGACGCCATCAAGACAACCTTTCTGCACTGGGGACTGCATGCCTGGGGCGTGTACTCTCTCACCGGACTGGCGTTGGCATACTTCAGTTTCAACCGCGGCCAACCGCTGAGCATCCGCGCCATTTTCCAGCCGTTACTGGGAGAGCGCATCCACGGTTTCTGGGGCAATCTGATCGATATCGTCGCCAGCGTCGCCACCCTGTTCGGCGTGGCGACATCCCTCGGCCTGGGCGTCACCCAGATCAATGCCGGGCTCAACCACCTGTTCGGGTTGCAGGTGGGCGACAGTGTCCAGATCGCCTTGATCGCCGGAATCACCGCCGTCGCCACGGTGTCGGTGGTTTTGGGACTGGACAAAGGCATCAAACGACTGTCGGTACTCAATATGGTGCTGGCGGCATGTCTGCTGCTGTATGTACTGTTGGTCGGACCAACGCTGTTTATGCTCAACGGGTTCGTGGAAAACCTCGGTCTTTACCTGAACGACTTCTTCTATCTCGGCTTCTGGAACGAAACTTACACTCAGGGGCACTGGCAGAACGGCTGGACGGTGTTTTTCTGGGGCTGGTGGATCGCCTGGTCGCCCTTTGTCGGCATGTTCATCGCGCGCATTTCGCGCGGCCGCACGCTGCGCGAATTTCTCGCCTTCGTGCTTCTGGCGACCACCTTGTTTACCTTCGTCTGGCTGTCCGTGTTCGGCGACTCAGCCATGTATATCGAACTCAACGGGCCCGGCGGGCTGGTCGCGGCGGTACAGGACGACCTGGCCCGCTCTCTGTTCACCTTTCTCGAGAAGCTGCCGCAAGCCGGCGGGTTGACCGAGTGGCCGCAGGAACTGATCCGCGCCAGCGGTATCCTGGCGACGCTGGTGATTATCAGCTTTTTTGTCACCTCGTCGGACTCCGGTTCGCTGGTGATCGACATCATCACCGCCGGCGGCCACCCCAATCCACCGCCGGCCCAGCGCATCTACTGGGCCACGACCGAAGGCGTCGTCGCCGCGGTGCTACTGGTCGGCGGCGGGCTGAGCGCGCTCCAGACCGCGGCGATTTCCGCCGGTCTGCCGTTTGCGGTGCTGCTGTTGCTGATGATGCTCAGTCTGCAGCGCGCATTGGCCGCCGACCAGCGCGCCGGGCAGGCCGCGCGCGTCTAACCCTGATCGCGCGTGCCGCAAGGACCACGATAGGCTTCGGGGACGTTGTCCGGACACTGCCCGCATTGCTCGTTGCCCGGTACCGCGAAATCGATCTTGCGCGGGTAGGGCAGATCCATCGCTTCCATGATGGCGATGAACTCCTCCAGGGTCTTGCCCTTGCCCAGACGCGGGTTACGCTGCTTTTCCTGGGCGATGGTGGAAACATAGCGCTGCTCGTAGTCGTGACAAGGATAGACCAGTGTTTCATCGGGCAGGGTGAAAAACTTTTCGTGAATACTGGTATAAAGGGTCGCCGCGTCGCCGGACTGGAAGTCGGTGCGACCGCAAGCCTCGATCAGCAGCGCATCCCCGCTGAAAAGCATTTTCTGCGTGCCATTGTCGATCAGATAGGCATGATGGTGGTTGGTGTGTCCGGGCGTGAACAACGGGTGGATTTCGATCTGACCTACGCGGAACGGCTGGCCCTCCTTCACCCCGATATCGGCGCAGGCCAGATTGTCGATGGCGGGATAGGCGATACGACAATCGGTGAGCGCGCGCAGGCGATGGGCACCGCTCAGATGATCGGCGTGAATGTGTGTATCCAGCGTATAGGTCAGGGACAACCCCAGTTCCTGCAGCACCTTCAAGTCACGCTCCACGGTATCCAGTACCGGATCGATCAGGACGGTCTCGCCGCTTTGCGGGCAGCTCAGCAGGTAAGTGTAGGTACTGGAATCGGGCTCCTGCATCTGCTTGAACAACATAAGTCCTCCTGTCGGTTAACGTCGCAATCATCGACCAGGACACCATGGTAACACCGCAGGTTCCCGCCTTTAGTCAGCGTCCCCTGACAAACGTCCGCTAGCGACGCGCGATCCGGCCAAAGCCAACACTATGCATATGTGATTTTTTTGTTAGACTGGACCCAGCCGGGACATCGTGAGGGAACACATCGCATGGCGCACATCCTGGGCGAACGCGCCCGTTCAGAAAACATCGCACTCTACCCAATACGAACCGTGGCCGCCCAGACCGGCGTGACCGCTGTGACCCTGCGGGCGTGGGAACGCCGCCATGGACTGATCCGCCCACAGCGCACCCCCAAGGGACACCGGCTCTACACCGCGGCCGATATCGCCCGTATCCAGGATATTCTGGCCTTGCTGCGGCAGGGGATTTCCATTGGCCAGGTCAAACCGTTGCTCGACGACGCGGCCGTGTTGCGCAAACCCCCGGCGCCGACACCGGCAGACGGTGTCTGGCCCGAATACCGCGCGCGCATGCTGCGCGCCATCGAGCTGTTCGACGAAACCGCGCTGGACTCGGCCTATAACGATGCGCTCTCGCTTTATCCGGTCGATCTCGTCATCCGCAACCTGGCGATGCCGGTGCAGCGTCAGCTGTGCCTCCACCCGCAAGCGCACGCCGCCGGCCTCGCCGAACAACAGTTCTTCAGCGTCTACCTGCGCAACCGCATCGGCACCCATGTGCACCACAGCAACACGCGCGGCAACGGTCCGCGCCTGCTGCTGGCCTGCGTCCCGGGGGAGTATCACGATCTCGGCCTGTTGTTCTTCGCCCTGAACGCCATCAGTCATGGCTACCGCGTGTTGTTGCTGGGCGCCAATCTACCCCTGTCGCAGATTCCGCCGGTGCTCGCGCAGCGCCGCTGCGAGGCGGTCATATTGTCAGGTTCGGCGCCCTTGGCGCCCTCGCTGTTGGCAGCGGACCTCCCGCGGTTGGTGCAAAACGTCGACGTCCCTGTCCTCATCGGCGGCGAACTGGCAGTGCGCCATGGCCAGGCGATCGAACGTGCCGGCGCGATCGTCGCTGGAGAGGGATTGTCCGAAACGCTGCGGCAGGTCTCCGAATGCCTCAAACCCGCCTGACGCCGTTCGCCTTTTCTCCGATCGCAAGGAGAGCAGATCATTGAGCCGCGCGCTTATCTGGTTCCAGCACGATCTCAGACTCGAGGATAATCCGGCCCTGCAGGTCGCGCTCAAACGCGGGCAACACCCGATACCGGTCTATGTTCACGATCCCGCGGAAACTCCGATCGGTGCGGCGAGCGCCTGGTGGTTGCACCACAGTCTGGACGCGTTGCGACAGCGGCTGCGCGCGTTGGGAAGCGATCTGTTTTTACTCGAGGGCGACAGCGCCGTCGCCCTGCAACGCGCGGCACAGGACACCGCGGCCGAAGCGCTCTACTGGAACCGTTCGTACGCGCCTGGCATGCGCGAGCGCGACCAGCGGCTGAGCAGAAAATTCTCCCAAAACGGATTGCACACCGAGAGCTTCAATGCCTCGTTGCTGCGCGACCCGATGCAAATCAGCAAGTTCGACGGTTCGCCGTATCGGGTGTTCACGCCGTTCTGGAAGACATTGCAGAAATTGGGGCCGGCCCGCGACCCGTTGGCAGGGTGCGGGCGGCTACCGCCCCCCGACGTGAAACCGGCGGCCGCGCAGCCGCTGCGCAGTTTGCGCTTACTGCCCGCCTGCGGCTGGGACAGCGAATTCCATCAGCACTGGGAACCCGGCGAGACGTCCGCCTGGCGACAGCTGGAGGCGTTTCTCGACAACCATCTGATCGATTACGCCGAGGAGCGTGATTTACCGGCGCTGATGGGGACTTCGCGTCTGTCTCCCCACCTGCATTTCGGGGAAATATCCGCCGTCCAGATCTGGCACCGCGTAAACCGTTGGGCCCAACAGGACCGGTCGCCCGGCGCGGTCGCGGCGGCCGAGGCCTTTTTGCGCGAAGTCGCCTGGCGCGAGTTCGCCCACCATTTGTTGTTCCACTTTCCGCACACCGCCGATTCGCCGCTGGATTCCCGTTATCGTGCGTTTCCGTGGCGGCACGACTACGCCAATGACTTGCGTGCCTGGCAGCAGGGAAACACCGGCATACCCATCGTCGATGCCGGCATGCGTCAACTATGGGCCAGCGGCTGGATGCACAACCGGATCCGCATGCTGGTCGCCTCGATACTGAGCAAAAATCTGTTGATACCCTGGCAACAGGGTGCCGCCTGGTTTCTGGACACGCTGGTCGACGCCGATCTCGCCAACAACAGCTTCGGCTGGCAGTGGAGCGCCGGCTGCGGCGCCGACGCGGCGCCATTTTTCCGCATATTCAACCCGGTGACACAGGCCAAACGGTTCGATGCCGATGGCAGCTATGTACGCCGCTGGGTGCCGCAGCTGCGTAAACTGCCGAACAAATGGATCCACCAGCCCTGGCTGGCACCGGCACCGGAGCTCAGCAACGCCGGCATTTACCTTGACACCAACTATCCTTCACCCATCGTCAGCCTTGATAGCAGCCGCAAGCGGGCGCTGGCCGCCTGGAAGCGAATGAAACAGCAGACCCGGCACGGCGAAGAAGTGTAGATGGCCTTACGCAAGCACGAATCCTGGCGATAGCGGGTACCAGCATCCCGGGATAAAGACGCGCCGATTCACTGCAATACCGTTGGCGTACAAACGTTGACCGGCTGTTTCAGTCGCCGCATGAAGTTTCAGCGCGCGCTGACCTGAAACGCCTTGTTCAAAGCGTGGCGGCGGCAAAGGTGTCGCAAGCGTCGACCTCCCCCGCTTCGAACCCACGCCTGAACCAGCGCACGCGTTGGGCGGAGCTACCGTGGCTGAAAGTCTCGGGCGCTACCGGCCCGCCCGAGCGGCGCTGCAAACGATCGTCGCCGATGCTGGCCGCCGCGCGCATCGCTTCTTCGATATCGCCCGCTTCCAGCAACTGACGCGAACGATCGGCGTGAAAACCCCAGACGCCGGCGAAACAATCGGCCTGCAACTCCAGGCGGACCGAAAGGCGATTGGCCTCGCCGGCGTCGACGCGCTGGCGGCGGGCCTGTACCCGCGCGCTGATACCCAGCAGCGTCTGCACATGATGGCCGACCTCGTGCGCGATCACATAAGCCTGAGCGAAATCGCCCGGCGCGCCCAGCTGATTTTTAAGAGCACGGTAAAAAGCCAGATCGATGTAGACCTTATGGTCCGCCGGGCAATAAAACGGTCCGCTCGCCGACTGTGCCATGCCGCAAGCCGATTGCACCCGGTCGCTGAACAGCACCAACACCGGTTCGCGGTAGGTGCGTCCGCGGGCGCTGAACAAAGCCCGCCAGGTATCCTCGGTATCGGCCAGCACCACTGAAACGAAATCCGCCAACTGCGCCTGTTCCGGCGTGCCGGCGGCGGGCGATCGTCGCTCCCCGGACGACGGCGCATTACCGCCCAGCAGCAGACTCGGATCGAGGCCCATCAAGTATAAACCGAAAGCGACCAACAACGTGACGATGACGCCGCCGCCTCGACGCCCGCGCAGCAACGAAAACACCAGCCGCAGAAGGCCGGCGCCGCCCGCGCCCGCGGCGCCACCCCGGCGGTCCTCCACGTTGCCGCTCCTGCGTCTGCCCCGCCAACGCATCGTTCGCTTCCTTCACCGTTCGACGGTTGCAGCATAGACGGCCCGCCGCGAGCGCCGCAAGTTTCTTCTCCGCCAGGGCGCGCCGGCTATGTAGGACAGCGGGTGATGGCAACCGATTGGCGCTTTTGACCGCCCGCCGGTTACCATAGGGATCCGTTCAGATGCAGACCGATGATACTCTCGTCATTCCCCGCCCGCCCGCTGCTGACACTTGTGATCTGGGGTTACCTGTCGCTGGCACTGGCCGCCGGCGGCACAGTAAAACTGGAAGGAGTCAACGGCGAGATGCGCAAAAGCATCGAAGCCTGGCTGTCGCTGGACGACGAACCCTGTGACGCGCCGCGCTGGCGTCTGCAGACGCGTCTGGCGCAGGCCGGCGATGAAATCCGCCAGGCATTGCAGGCATTCGGCTACTATGCACCCACTGTCACGCCGCAGCTCGAACACGCCGGGCGCGAATGTTGGCGCGCGGTTTTCAACATCCGACCCGGGCGTCGCGTGCATTTGCGCAACATCGACATCGCGATCCAGGGCGAGGGCCGTGAAGACGAAGCGCTGCGCAAACTGATAAGCCGCGCTCCGCTGCATAGCGGCGACCCGCTGCGCCACGACCGCTACGACCGCGTGCGCGACAGCCTCAGCCACCTGGCCGCGGAGCGCGGCTATTTCAAGGCCCGCTTCACCCGGCGCGAGCTGCGCGTCGATCCGCAGGCGGCCAGTGCCGACGTTCATCTGCACTTCGACACCGGGCCACGCTTCCACATCGGCGATATTCAGATAGAACAGGATGCCCTCGACACCGACCTGTTGCAGCGCTACCTGGAATTCCACAGCGGCGAACTTTATAACCGTAAAGCGCTGACCGACACCTCGCGCGCGCTCAGCGGCAGCGGTTATTTCTCCCGTGTACTGGTGGAACCCCTGATCGATCAGGCAAAAAACGCCCGCGTACCGATACGCATCAGCGCCGTCGCGGCCGACCGTCATCGTTATTCGGCTTCTGTCGGCTATACCACCGATACCGGACCGCGCACCGGTCTGGGCTACCGCAATCAACGTATCAATGCACAGGGCCACCAGTTTTCCAGCGAATTGTCGCTTTCCCGTGTGATCTCAAAGCTGACACTCGGCTACAGCATTCCGTTGGCCAAGCCGCTCACCGATCGGCTTAAATTCGAAGCGGGCTTCAAACACGAAGCCACCGACAGTTATCGCGCCGATACCAGCGCCGTCTCGGCGACCTGGACCCATCTGCGCGACAACCAGTGGTTGGAAGAGCGTTCACTGCAGGCCAGCCGCGAAGAGTACAAGATCGGTGACGACTCGCCCACGGCCTCCTTGCTGCTGATGCCAGGCATCGGCTGGACGCGGACCTTCGCCGACGAGCGCCTGTACCCGCGCCGCGGCCTGCGACTGGGCTTCAGCGGGCGCGGCAGTCTGCAGTCGCTGGTCTCCGACGTCAGCTTTTTGCAGCTCATGGCCGAGGCCAAGGGCATTCTCGGCCTGCCGTGGCGCTCGCGACTGATCGGCCGGCTCAACGCCGGCGCCTCGGCGATGAACCGGTTCGACGAACTGCCCGTATCGGTGCGTTTCTTTGCCGGCGGCGATACCAGCGTGCGCGGCTACAGCTATAAAAGCCTGGGGCCGAAGAATGCCGACGGCGCCGTCGAGGGCGGGCGCAACCTGCTCACAGGCAGCCTGGAACTCGAACATCTGTTCGCGCCCAAATGGGCGCTGGCGGTATTCGTGGATTCGGGTAACGCCTTTAATGGCACCGACGTCAACCCCAACACCGGCATCGGCGTCGGCATCCGCTGGCGCTCGCCGGTCGGGCCGATACGCCTGGATGTCGCCCATCCACTCGACAAGGACGGCGACCCGATACGCCTGCACTTTGTCATGGGCCCGGATCTTTAGGCGCTGGCGTGTTTAAGCACCTGCGCCGAACGCTGCTGTTCGTCCTCGTCCTGCCAATGCTGGCGACGCTGGCCCTGGGCTTGATGGCCGCCAGTGAAACCGGCAGCGCCTGGCTGCTGCGCCAGATGCTGCCACTGGCACCGGGGGAGATCGAAGTCGGCGGAATCCACGGACGTCTGATTGACGGGTTACAACTGAGCGGCCTGGACTACCGACAGGATCAGCTCCAGGTGCGGGCGGCGCGGGCAGCGTTGCGCTGGCGACCCGCCGCGCTGCTGCACGGACGTCTGCGGATTGTGCAACTGCAGGTGACCGATCTGCGCATCGACAGCGCGGCGGCGCAAGACACCGGCGAGCCCTTCAGCCTGCCGCCGCGTATTGCGCTGCCGTTGACGCTGGTGGTCGACGAACTAAGCGTCGAAAATCTACAGTTGTGGCGCGACGGCAAAGCGGCGACATCTGTCGCCAGGCTGTCACTGTCGGCGCGCGCCGGGCCGGGAGGGCTGACGCTGAGCCGGTTCAGCGTCGAACAGCCGCAGACACAGTTGCGACTCAGCGGCCAGGCCGCGCTGGAACAACCCTACCCCTTCAGCGCCGAGATCGACTGGCAGGCGCGGCTCGACGACGTTCCGCTGCGCGGCCACGGGCGTCTGAGCGGCGACGCCGCGACGATACAATTGGCGCACAACTTGACCGCGCCCGCGCAACTGAGCACCGAAGGGCGCATCACGCTGGACGGCGGCACGCCCCGGATGACGCTGCACGGTCGCTGGCAGAATCTGCACTGGCCGTTGAGCGGCGTAGCGGATTATCGCAGCGCTACAGGCACCTACCGGGTCGACGGCACGACCGCAGCCTATCAGTTATCGCTCGACGGGCAACTGGACGGGAAAGAGATCCCCGCCGCACAATTCCGGGCCAGCGCGCAGGGCGGTGACGATGGCCTGCTTGTAAAAACCCTGCAACTGATCGCGCTCGGCGGTCATATCGATGCCAACGGCAAACTGGCGTGGGCGCCGCGACTGCATCTGGGCCTGAATATCCGCGCACGCCGGATAGAGCCGGGCCGGCAATGGCCACTCGGCGACGGCCGCGTGGATATCGACACCCGCTTCGATCTCGACCGTGACCGGCAGGGCCTGCGCGTCCAATTGCGCCGGTTGCACTTGCGCGGTCGGTTGCGCTCGCAACCGGTCAGCGCCAAAGGCAGTTTAGGCCTTATCGACGGCGTGGCGAAGACACGCGGCCTGACATTGAGCGTCGGCGACAACCGTCTGCAGCTATCGGGCGCGCTCGACCGCTCCGGTCTGAACTTCGAGCTTAGCGCACCCGATCCAGCCATTGTGCTTCCCGGTCTGGAAGGCCAAGTTCAGGCGCGCGGCAGGCTTACCGGTCCGTTGTCGCGGCCCGGCGCACAACTATCGGCGAGTGCAACGGGGCTGGCCTACCGGCAATACCGCGTCGGCCGCGTGCGCCTCGAGGCCGCCATGGCGCCGGCGACAGACCCCGGCGGACAGCTCGATCTGGACGCCGAGGCAATCGAACTCGACGGCCGCGCGTTCGAAGGGCTGTCGTTTCGTTTGGACAGTACGAGCCAACGGCACCGGGCGCAGCTACGTCTGACAGGGCAAAGCCTCAATGCCGAACTAGACGCCAAGGGCGGCTATCGTGACCACGCCTGGAAGGGACAGCTCGCCACGGCCGACGTCGCGCTGCCCGAACTCGGCAAGTGGCACTTGGACGCACCCGTGGCGCTGCAGCTGGCGCGCGGCGACATCGCGCCCTTTTCGGGCTGCTGGCTCTCGGCCGAGCGCCGGGTCTGCCTGCAGGGTCGCTGGCGTGATCGCGATGCCGAGGTACAGCTGCAGGCACGCGCGGCGCAAGGGCATGCCAACGCCCTTGTCGCCGTGCACGACATCGGCAGCGCCGCAGCGCGCCTCGAAGGAAACATCGAGGCCGATATTCCGGATATCCGTTTTCTCAACGCGCTGATCAGCGGCGCGCGCATCGACGCCGGCAGGGTCACCGCGCGGGTGACCCTCGCCGGCACACCACAGCGCCCGCGGATCGACGGCGAAGCCGCCCTGGTCGATGGCCAGGCGACCATCGCCGAGCTCGGCCTGGCGCTTTCCCCAGTCGAATTGCACGCCCGTATGCACAGCACGCAAGTGACCCTCGCCGGTTCGATACAGTCCGGCCGGGGCGAGGTCAATCTCGACGGCGGGCTGGCTCTTGACCCCGTGCACAATTGGCCCTTCGCCGTGCAGATCCGGGGGACGAACTTTGCCGTCAGCCGCCTGCCGGAGATGGAGATCGACGCCAATCCCGATCTGCGGGTGACCGGTACCGCGCTGGGCGCGGATATCCGCGGCAGCCTGTTGATTCCCCGCGCGCGGATTGAGCTCAAGGACTTGCCGCCGAACGTGGTCAAAGTGTCGTCCGACCAGGTACTGATCGGACCCGCGGCACAAGCCGCGGCACCGGCAAACGGTTATCCACTGAGCGTCAATCTGGTCGCCACACTGGGTGAGGACGTGCACTTCGAAGGCCTGGGCCTGAGCACCGATCTCGGCGGCTCGCTGAACCTGCGCAGCCTTGAGAGCGACACGCTGATCGGCAACGGCGTGCTCGAACTGCGCCAGGGCCGTTACGAAGGCTATGGCCAGAAGCTTTCCATCGAGCGCGGCCGCTTGCTGTTCGCCGGTCCGCTGGACAATCCCGCGCTGGATGTACGCGCCGTGCGCAAAGTCAACAGCGTGGTGGCGGGCATTGAGCTCTACGGCACCGCCGAGGCGCCGCGGACCCGTCTGTTTTCCGACCCGGCCATGTCGGACGCCGAGATCATGGCCTATCTGGTCACCGGCAAACCGCTGGGCGCCCCGCGCAGCAACAGCGACACGCAGGCGCTGGCGGCGGCCGCCGCGTCGCTCGGCGCCAACAGTCCACTCGGACAGGAGCTTTCGCAGCTGCTCGGGATCGAGTTCGGCGTCCAGTCCGGCGCTACCGAGGAAGAGACCGCGCTGGTGGTGAGCAAACAGTTGTCGTCACGGCTATCGATCGATTACGTCTACGGCATGTTCAACGAAAGCGCCGCGATCCAGTTTATCTACAAACTGACTGAACACCTGAACCTGACCGGCCGGTCGGGCGCCGTGCAGTCGATCGATCTGGAATACTCCATTAACCGGCCGTGAGGCACGAACAGCGCAGACACTAGCCAGCCGGATCAGGCTGAATGGGCCGGTAGGCGATCTGCCGGCGCTCCAACTCCGCCAGCAGATCGGCGAAAGCCGGTTCGGTCGCTGTCGCCGGGCCGCGAAAACCCAACTCTATGTAGTTCTCCCCGCCCAAGTGCGGCAAACTGAACAAGCGTGCCCGCGGATGTCTTTCGATCAGCTGTTCCATCAAGCCGCATAATTCCGACTCCTGGGCCCGCGGCAGCTGCACGGAACACTCGCTCTGCGCTTCGTAGCTGTGCGGATAATAGCGCTCGAACACCCACTCGAGCATGGGCCAGGCCATTTGCGGAAAGCCGGGGAAAAAATGGTGTCGTGCCAGCGTGAAACCCGGAATACGATTATAGGGGTTGGGAATCAGCTGACTGGCGCGCGGCAATTCGGCCATGCGTACCCGCGTGGGATAGGCCTGTTCGCCGAACTGCTGTTCGATCAGTGCCGGCGCCTCGGCGTGCGTCTCCAGAGGACGCTCGAACGCCAGCGCCGCGGCCTGACGCGTACAGTCGTCGGGTGTTGCCCCGATGCCGCCGAAACACAGCACCGGCAACCCGGCGGCCCGCGTCTGGCGCAACGCCGCGGCCAGGCCGGCGCGCTCGTCGCCCTCGTAGCGGCACCACGCCAGCCGCAGACCGCGGGCGGCCAACAACTCGATCAGATGCGGCAGGTGGCGATCACGGCGTTTTCCCGACAGTATTTCGTCGCCGACGATCACAGCGCCCATGGCGCGATAGTCGTTCATCCGCAATACTCCGTCATGACCCAATCGCTATTCTGGTACAAACGTTCCGCTTAAGCACCACACTGGCGCTGTCATTTCCCGTGCCGCAAACGTATTCGCCCTTCCGGCCCACCCCGTTTTGCGTGTAAAGTTGACCGCTTTAACAGGAACCCTACGCCGATGACCGATCCTGCCCAGGCCCTTGTCGCGACCGCCAGACTGTTCGGCGAGCGCCAGTGGTGCCCGGCCACGGGGGGGAATTTTTCCGCCCGCGTGGACGCCTCCCATTGCCTGATCACACGCTCGGGCTTCGACAAGGCGCGCCTGCAACGCGAAGACCTCCTGACCTGCGACCTGCAGGGGGGGATCCAGCCAGGCCCGCACCGGCCCTCGGCCGAAACCGGGCTGCATACCTGTTTGTATCGGCTCGACGCGGATATCGGGGCGGTACTGCATACCCATTCCGTGGCCGCGACCGTACTGTCGCGCCGCGCCGGTCAACGTTTAACCCTGCACGGCTTTGAAATGCAGAAAGCACTCGGCAACCGGAGCCACAGCGAGAGTATCGAAATCCGGGTGTTCGACAACGACCAGGACATCGCCGCGCTCGCCTGCGAGCTCGAACAGAGCTGGCGGCGCCAGGAGATCACCCAACCCGGCTTTCTGGTTCGCGGTCACGGTCTGTACGCCTGGGGCGGGGACGTGGAGATCGCCCGGCGCCACGCCGAGGGCTTCGAGTTTCTGCTCGCCTGCCTGTTGCAGGAATGCGTGCTGACACACACATGAACGTGCGCGCGGTCGTCACCGACATCGAGGGCACCACCAGCTCGATCGCTTTCGTGCACCAGGTGCTGTTTCCCTATGCCGCCGACAAACTGCCGGCCTATCTGCGCGAACACGGCGCCGACCCGCAGGTACGCGTGCTGCTGGATGCCGTGCGCGAGGAGGTGGGAGAGCCCACGGCGAACATCGAACGCCTGATAACCCTGCTGCAGCAATGGATCGCACAGGACCGCAAGGCGACGGCGCTGAAATCCCTGCAGGGACAGATCTGGCGCCATGGCTACGAACGCGGCGACTTCCGCGGCCATGTCTACGACGACGCGGTGCGCGCCCTGAGACGCTGGCATCGCGACGGTATTGCGCTATATGTTTATTCGAGCGGCTCGGTGGCGGCGCAACAGCTGCTGTTCGGTCACAGTGAAGCCGGCAACCTGCTGGAATTGTTCAGCGGTTACTTCGACACCCGGATCGGACACAAGCGTGATAGCGCCGCCTACCGCACTATCGTCGCGCAACTGGGTTTGCCCGCCGGCGAGATCCTGTTCCTCTCGGATGTGGTCTAGGAACTCGACGCCGCCCGTGACGCCGGCATGCAGACCCTGCAATTGCTGCGGGATCCACCGCCGGCGACCGGTACGCACCGCGGCGTTCACAGTTTCGACCAGATAACCCTATGACCCGGTGATCACATGAGCCATTTGACCGTATACCCGCAAGACCGGCCCGAGCAGCCGCAACTGCAGACCGGCGACTTTGCCGCCATCCAGGAAATTCTGTCGGCCGAGGGCATCCGCTTCGAGCGCTGGCGCGCCGGCCACGAACTGCCGGCCGACTCCGACGCCGACGCCGACACCATTATCGCGGCCTACCGCGAGGAAATAGACCGGCTGATCGCGCAGCAGGGCTATCAGACTTATGACGTGATCAGTATGAACCCGGAACATCCGCAAAAAGACGAGCTGCGGGCGAAGTTTCTCGCCGAGCACCGCCACAGCGAGGACGAGGTGCGTTTTTTTGTGCGCGGCTGCGGCCTGTTTGTGCTGCATTTGCAGGACAAGGTCTACGCCCTGCTGTGTGAGAAGGACGATCTGATTTCCGTGCCCGCCAATACCCGGCACTGGTTCGACATGGGCCCGCGGCCGGCCTTCACCGCGATTCGCCTGTTCAACAACCCGCAGGGCTGGGTGGCGAACTTCACCGGCGACGACATCGCCAGCCGCTTTCCGGGCCTGGAGCGCTGAAGCCGGCGCTGCGCGCTTAGCTGCCCGGGTCCGGCGCCCGCACAGGTAACCGGTGACGGTGGATCGAAATTCGCCCGCACCGCGACCTTGCGCAGGCGCGACGCCTAGACCTCGTACGTCGAAGAAGCCGCCGCGCCGCCCGCACCGATCCAGTCGGTATGAAAATAGTCCCCGCGCGGCCGGTCGACCCGCTCGTAGGTATGGGCGCCGAAATAATCGCGCTGCGCCTGCAGCAGATTGGCCGGCAGGCGGCCGCTGCGATAACCGTCGAAGAACGCCAGCGCCGAGCTGAAGGCCGGCAAGGGAATACCCAGTTCGATACCCAACGCGGCGGCCTTGCGCCAACCGGCCTCGGCCTGCGTCACGGCGGCGACGAAAAATTCATCCAGCAGCAGATTTTCCAATTGCGGATTCTGCGTGAAGGCGTCCTTGATGTTGCCGAGGAAACGGCTGCGGATAATGCAGCCGCCGCGCCACATCAGGGCGATATCACCGTAGTTCAGCGTCCAACCGTACTCCGCCGCCGCCTCGCGCATCAGCATGTAACCCTGGGCGTAGGAGACGATCTTCGAGGCATAGAGGGCATCGTGAATGGCGCGCAACATGGCGTCGCGATCGCCGTCGAAAGCGCTTGCGGCCGAGGGATACAGCCTTTCGGCGGCGAGGCGTTCCGACTTCAGCGCCGACAGGCAGCGCGCGAACACCGCCTCGCCGATCAGGGTCAGCGGCACACCCAGTTCGAGCGCACTGATACAGGTCCATTTGCCGGTGCCCTTCTGGCTGGCGGTATCCAGGATTTTGTCGACCAGCGGCGCGCCGTCGCTGTCTTTGACGGCGAGGATCTCGGCGGTGATTTCAATCAAATAGGAATCCAGCACGCCCCGGTTCCAGTCTTCGAATACCGCTTCTATCTGTGTCACCGACATCTGCAGACCTTCGCGCATCAATTGATAGGCTTCGCTGATCAGCTGCATGTCGCCATATTCGATGCCGTTGTGCACCATTTTCACATAGTGACCCGAGCCGGCTTCGCCTACCCACTGACAGCAGGGAACGCCGTCGACCTTGGCGGCAATAGCCTGCAGGATCGGCTTGATCTCGGGCCAGGCCTCAGGGTCGCCGCCGGGCATGATCGACGGCCCGTGACGGGCGCCTTCCTCGCCGCCGGAAATACCGCTGCCGACGAAGCGGATACCTCGCGCCAGCAGATCGGCGTAGCGGCGATTACTGTCGGTAAAGCGCGAATTGCCGCCGTCGATGATGATGTCGCCAGCTTCGAGGCAAGGCAGCAGACTGGCGATGAAATCGTCCACCGGCACACCGGCGCGTACCATCAGGATGATCTTTCGCGGCCGGCTCAGCGCCTGACAAAAGGCTTCGATGCTGTCGGCGCCAACGATATCCGTGCCGTGCGCGGGCCCGGCGAGAAAGGCGGCGGTTTTGGCGGCGGTGCGATTATGGACCACGACTTTATAGCCGTGATCATTGATATTCAGCGCCAGGTTCTGTCCCATGACGGCCAGCCCGATCAATCCAATATCCGCCTGCGGCATAGTCATCCCTCGAAATTCATGGATAGGTCCGTCAGCCGGGCATCGGTGAAGCTTGCCCGCCGGCTGACGAACACTGCGCGTCACGATAGCAAAAAAGCACGGCGGCTGCGCGCATCGGCAACAGCGACCGCGACGACCGCGGCCGCGCGCCCTTGAACTGGGACTGGTTCAGGACGCCGGGGTCGACGTCCAGGGGTAGAGAGGCGCCAACCGGACCCCCCTGTCGGCGGCGTCTGCCGCCGCCCGTGGCAAGCGCGTCAGTTGCTGTGCCAGGGTGGCACCGCTCCATTCGACGGCACCTTTATATAAAGTGCGATCCAGCTCGACCAGCGCCGCCCGCGCTGTCGGCTCCGGCAGCCGGCCCGCCAACGCCTGCAAACCAGCCGGAGGATCTTCCGGCCAATGCAGCGCCGCCCAGTCGAGCAGGGCGCGGCGCGCCCCCGTCGCATCGTCCGCGCGGCAGGCGGCGAGAAACCGATGACGCGCCGCGGACGCCTTTTCCGGCCTGGCCGCCGAGCCGGTTGGCGCCGGCGGCTGCTGCCGCGTGCGCCGGCGCCAACCGTAGATAAGCGTCAACAGCCAGCCGGCGGCCAACAGCGCGCTAATCCAGGGCCAGAACCCGACCTGCCAGACCGGCCGGGCCGACGGTGCAACCGGTACCGCTGCGGGCTCCGGCCTGGATGCCGGGGCAGGCGCAGCCGTAGCCGGCGCGGGTGGCGGCTGACCCGCTGCGGCCGCGGGCGTTTGGGCCGCAGCCGCCGTCACCTGCACCCGGCGCGGCGGCACCTCCGCCACCCGTGGGGCGTCCGCCCCTGTATCCCACCATTGCATGCGCACCGCCGGCAGCGTGAACTCACCGGACTGTTGCGGGATGAAGGCGATTCTCTGTTGCAGATGTCCGATGACACCGTTGGCTCCGTCCTCGGTTTTGCGCTGCGCCTGATCCGGATATACCTTGAACCCCGGCGCAGCGGCGGGCGCCAGGTCCGGCAGCTGACCGCCGGTCAGGCCGCGGGCTTCGATATCCAACACCAGCGTCACCGGCTCGCCGGCGATGACCTGCGCGTTTTGCGGTTGCCAGTAAGCCTGCAACGTCAGTCCCTGGGCCGGCAGCCAGGTGGCGGCGGGCGCCTGCGCCGGTCGGGCACGCACGCTCAGCCCCGTGGCCTCTCCGCGGATGTGGACCCGCCGCGTCGGCGCCAACAGGCCGCTGAACGGACTGCGCCCGAACAGTGAACCGTTGCCAAAGAAACGTTGCCACGGGTCGGTGGCACCATTGGATCGCGAGTCGGCGACCTCGCCACTGAACACCGGCGCCGCCAGCGTCAGGCGGCCACTGTGTTGCGCGAACAACGCGTAGCGCCGCTCCAGCACCTGATAGCGCCTGCCATTGCGGGTGGTGGCGTACTGGCGGTCGTCGCCGAGGCGTCGTACCAGGACGTTGTCCGGCTTTGGTTCGCTCAACTGACCGCTATCGATCGGCATGCTGTGTAACAGACGCTGGGTGTAGATCACCTGCTGCTGCACATAGGGCTGGCGCGGTTGCAGCGTCGTTTCGATAAAAATATCCGCGCCGGCGGCGGCGCCGGGCGCCGGGGACCGGCTCACCCGCAGCTGTAACGGCGGGCTCTTGGCCGCGCCCACCCGTAGCGACGGGATCTCGATTTCGCCGCTGTGCCTGGGGCTCAACGTCAGTATCCACTGGGTGCTGGCGTCACTGCGACCGTTGACGATACTGAGACGGCTGCCGGTGGAGGTGCCGAGGATATCGAAATCGCGTCGCAGCGGCGCGGTATCCGGCTGTCCATCGACCTGCCCGTGCGCCTCCAGCGTGAGTTGCACGCTATCACCCTCCGCGACCTGGGTACGGTCCAGCCAGGCCTCGACCGCCGCTGCGTGGGAGATGCGCGTCGCGCCGAGCAGTAACGCAAACAAAATCAGCAAAAAGATCGACACCTTCATGGCGTATCGCCTCCTCGTTGCCGTCGCAGATGATCGAGCATGAATTTGCGCCGCAGCAGACCGGCGGGATCGTCCGGCACCTGACGCAGCCACTGTTGGAGCGCGAGGTCCTGCTCGCTCTGCGGGGAAGATGATTGCTGTGGCCGCATCTGCGCCGACGCGGATGCGCCCTGACCGGTCGTCGTAGCCGCGGTCTCATGCCCGCTGGCGGCCGACGTCGCACTGACGTCGGCACGGGCGCGCTCGGCGCTGTCGCCCTTGTTCGCAGCGGTGACGGGGCTCGCCGGCGGCTCGCTGCCGGTGGCGGCAGAGGCCGCCTGCTCGGGCTTGCGGCCCTGGCTGGTGGCGGAAGCGGCGCCCGCTGATTCCTGGCCGGCGGCCGCAGGCTGCTTGCCATCCGCGCCGCTCTGCTGCGGCCCGGCCTGGTTCGCCGCGGTCGAAGGCTTCGCGCCCGCGGCATTGCCGTTTTTTTTCCCCTGAGCGGCCTTGCCATCGGCCCGCGTCGCAGTACCTTGTGGCGCCGGCGTGCCCCGACTCGGTTGTCGGGAAGCCTCTTTTTTCCTCCCCGTTTGCGCTTTCCGTTGGCGTAGCAGCCGCTCGACCAGGTCACGGTTGAAACGCGCGTCGGGGTGCTCGCCGCCCGCGGCCAGAGCGGCTTCGTAGGCGCGCTTGGCCGCCTGCAACTGCCCGGCGCGCGCCAGGGCATTGCCTTTGTTATACAGACTATCGGCGTCGTTACCGGCGAAGCCTTTGGCGGCCGCAGCGAAATCGCCCGCCCGATACTGCGCCGTGGCACGCCATTTCGGATCATGAAAACGCCTGGCGGCGGCCGCGGCCTCGCCCTGGTGCAACAACTGGCTGGCCTGCTGGTCCGGGCGCAACCACAAATCCTTCCAGGAGAACGCCTGTGCCGGTTGCGGCGGCGCCAACAGCACCAGCAGCCACAGGCCCAGCCAGCCGCGCCGGAACCCCGCGGCCGCAAGCAACAGCAACGGCAACAGCAACCAGGGGCCTTCTTCCATCCAACGCGCCGGCCCGCCCCGACTGGCCTTGGCATGTTCGGGATTGCGATCCACCCCAGGGGTGAACAACTGCGCCAGCTTCCCCTCCCCCAGATGCAGATAGTGTCCGCCGCCGGCGCTGGCCAGCGCCTTCAGACCGGATGGTTCGAAGCGCGCCAGCGACACCGCGCCCTGCGCATCGGCCGCGAAGCCGCCCTCGGTCCGCGGCACCGGTGCGCCCTGCGCGGTACCGACGCCCAGAACAGAGACCGTCACGCCGCTGGCACGCAACGCCCGCACCGCGTTGAGACTGTCGGCCGGATCGGCGACACCATCGCTGATCAACAACACTTGTGCACTCGCACCGCCGCCACCTCGCCGCAGTAATTCACCGGCCCGACGCAGCGCGGGTGCGGCCCGATCGCCGCCGGTGGGCATGATGCCGGGGGACAGCGCCGGCAGCAGCGCCTCGATAGTGGCGACATCTTCGGTCAGCGGCACCACTATATGAGGTTCGCCGGCAAACACCACCAACGCGTTGCGTCCTTCCCGGCCCTCCGACAACAAACGGCGGATGGCCAGACGCGCCCGCGCCAGGCGCGTCGGCGAGACGTCCGCCGCCGCCATGGACGGCGACACATCCAGCACCAGTACGCGGTCGAAGGAGGCGCGGTACAAGGTCTGCGGCTGACGCTCCCAGGTCGGACCGGCCAGCGCGGCGACGGCAAGCAACCAGCCCAGGCCCAACAAAACCCACGGCAGGCGTGCGCCGCGGCCGGCGTTTAGCAGTAAATGCGGCAACAGGGCGGGCGAGACCAACATCCGCCAGGGATTGCCGTGCACCTGTCGCCGCCATAACAACCACAGCAACAGCAGCGGCGGCAAAGCGGCGAGCAACCAGGCGGGACGCAGAAAATGAAAAGCGCTCATGGTCGCGCCTCCCTGCGCAGCAGCGCCCGCACGCCCAGCAATAGGCTCAACACCAAAGCCACTCCCAGCGGCCAAGGATAGAGCGCGGTCACCGGGCGCACGACCGCGCCTTTTCCGGCGACCGGCTCGAGCCGGTCGAGCCGCTGATAAATCTTTTCCAGATCCTGGCGGTTGCGGGCGCGGAAATACGCTCCGCCGGTGATGCTGGCCACCGCCTTGAGCGTGCTTTCGTCCAGATCGGCCGCCGGGTTGACCACCTGGGTCCCCAGCAAACCCTGCACCCGCATCTGCGCGCCGCCGACGCCGATGGTGTAAATGCGCAGACCGCTTTGCGCGGCCAGCCGGGCGG
This sequence comes from Thiogranum sp., assembly GCA_030148775.1. Lineage (GTDB taxonomy): Bacteria > Pseudomonadota > Gammaproteobacteria > DSM-19610 > DSM-19610 > Thiogranum. The sequence goes on along the minus strand of JASBST010000020.1, from coordinate 125,244 downwards.
CCTGGCGCGGCCGCAGGTTACCGGCGGTGTTGCTGCCGTCGGTCAACAGCACCAATACCGCCTCTTTGCCGGGCGCCTGTCGCAGCCGTTTCAGCGCCAGTCCGATGGCATCGCCGATCGCCGTCTTGCGACCCGCCACGCCGATCACCGCCTCATCGAGAAACCGGCGCACCGTCTGGTGGTCGAACGTCAGCGGCGATTGCAGATAAGGACGCGTGCCGAACAGGATCAGGCCGACGCGGTCACCGCGACGGCGCTGGATAAAATCACCCGCCATCTGTTTGACCACCTCGAGGCGGCTCGCCTGCCCGCCGTCAAGATCCAGATCCGGGGTTTGCATACTGCCGGAGACATCGATGGCCAGTATCAGATTGCGCCCGGTCTGCGGCAGGTTGATCGGCTCGCCCAGCCACTGAGGCCGGCAGGCCGCCGCCAGCAAACAAATCCAGACCGCCATCGCCCCCAGACGCAGGCGACGCGGCGTTTTCGCGGGCAACCGGCCGGCGCCACCCTCGGCGAACGCCAGCGCGAAGGGCGCATACAATGCCCCGCCGACACGCGCCGGCGCGGCCGGAAAACTGCGCCGCACCAGCCAGGGCAACGGCAGCAGCAGCCACAGCCAGGGCCAAGCCAGCTCGATCATCCTGCGCCCACCCGCTGGCGCCGGATCCAGCCCCGCGCCAGCACGGCCAAGGCGTCGCGATCCAGTTCACTGCGCGGCGCGTACGGCGCCCGCAGCAGCGCCCGTCCGGGTCCGGCGGCAAAACCGCCGCCGGAGGAGTGACTTTCGAGAAACGCCAGCCAGGCCTCGCCACTCAGCGCGGCCACCTGGCGGCGCGGGTAACACGCCAGGGCGAAGCGGCGCAGCAGTTGGTTGACGCCGGCGGCGAATTCGCTGTCGTCGCGCGCGTTGTTCTGTAACCGGCGCAATTCCAACAGGGCCGCGCGACGTAATGCGCGGCGTCGCCGCAGCCACCAGAACAGCGCCAGCAGCGAGACGCCAAGCAGCATCAACAGCCACCACCCCGGCGCCGGCGGCCACCAGTACACCGGCGCCGGGGTGTGCAGCGGGCGCAGGGCTGCCAGCGGGTCGGGCGAGCCCTTCATGCCGCCAGCGGGCGGCGCCGGATCAGGCCGCGTCCAAGCACCTGCGCCGCCGGCGCATCGCTGGCCAGCGGCATCAAAGGACAGCGCAGACGGCGGGCGATACGCTCCAGCCGCACCCGCTGTTGCTGAAAACGTTCGCGCCAGCGCTGGGCGACCGCGCTGCTGTCCAGATCCAGCGTGCGCCCGGCGACGCCGAGCCGATAACGTCCCGGCGGCGGCGGCTCGGCTTCGAGCGGATCGAATAGCCATACCAGCAGCAGATCGTTGTGCAATGCCAGCCGCTGCAGATGGCGCTCGCCGTCGCCGTCAAGACCATGAAAGTCGCTCAGTACAGGAATCAGACTGCCGGGGTGTGCACTATGGACCAAGCGGTGCAAACCGGCGTTCAGCAAATCGTCGCGCGGCGCCTGGATGCGGCGCGGCTGCAACTCCACCAGCGTCTGCAGCAGCCCCAGCACGGCCTCCTGGCGCAGGCCGGCCCGGCGGGCGCTATGGCCGGCGGACGACACCACCACGCCGCCGACACGGTCGCCCGCGCGTTCCGCCGCCCAGGCAAACAGCGCCGCGGCATGCAGGGCTTGCGCCGATTTCAGCCGACGGCTGCCAAACAGCATGCCGGGATGCAGATCGACCAGCAGCAACACCGGGCGTTCGCGCTCTTCGCGATAGAGCTTGGTATGCACCCGGCCTCGACGCGCCGTCACCCGCCAGTCGATATCGCGCACCTCGTCGCCCGGCTGGTAGATCCGCACTTCGTCGAACTCCAGCCCGCGACCGCGAAAGACCGAGCGGTAGGCGCCGGAACTGGCGGCCAGCGCCAGGCGATGCGCATCCAGTTCGATGCCGTGCGCCGCGCGGCGCAGCGCCACCAGCTCCGCCAGCGACGGGAACACGTCGGCGGTTTCAAGGTGCCGGGACACGGGACAACAACTCCGTGACGAAACGTTGCGCACTCACCCCCTCGGCTTGCGCTTCGTAGTTGAGCAGCACGCGATGGCGCAATACGTCGGCCGCCACCGCCTGCACGTCTTCCGGGGTGACGAAATCCCGCGCCGAAAGCCAGGCATGGGCGCGCGCGGCGAGTTCCAGATAGATGGCGCCGCGCGGGCTTGCGCCCCAGCGCACCCAGTCGGCAAGTTCGCGCGAGTAGGCCGCCGGCGCGCGGCTGGCCTCGACCAGCTCGATCAGATACTCCTCCACCGATTCGGACAGATGCAGGCGCAACACCTGTCGGCGTGCGGCGAACACCGCCTGTTGGGACAAAGGCTCCACCTCGGTGAGCGCCGACGCTTCGGCCAGCGCCTCCCGGCGGACCAGGCGTAGTATCTCGCGCCCGGCCTGTCGCGATGGGTAGTCGACCTGCACGTGGAACATGAAGCGATCGAGTTGCGCTTCGGGCAACGGATAAGTGCCTTCCTGCTCGATGGGGTTTTGCGTCGCCATGACCAGAAACAACGGCGGCAGCGGGTAGCTGTGGGCGCCGACGGTGACCTGGCCTTCGCCCATTGCTTCCAGCAGCGCCGACTGCACCTTGGCCGGGGCGCGGTTGATTTCATCGGCGAGTAACAGATTATGGAAAATCGGCCCGCGCTGAAAATGGAAACTACCGTCTTCGGGGCGAAATACATCGCTGCCGGTGAGATCGGCCGGCACCAGGTCCGGCGTGAACTGGATGCGATGAAAATCCGCCTCCATGCCGTTGGCCAGCGTTTTCACCGCACGCGTCTTCGCCAAGCCGGGGGCACCTTCGACCAGGACGTGGCCGCCGCCGAGCAAGGCCATCAACAGTCGCCCGATCAGGCCCTGCTGACCGATAATTTCAGTCTCCAGATAACCCCGCAGGCGCTGAACGGCCGCGTAAGTCTGATCCGACGTCGCGTCGACGGGGGTGGTCAGCGGCGAGGTCATGAGGCACCCCCGGCGGCGGACGGCGGCGCCGATCGAACGGCACCTGCCGAAACGGCCGGCGGCGGGCTTGCGCTCGCCGCCGGCGGTTTTGTCGCTGCCGCCTTGGCGTCGGCCGACGGGGTCTTGGCCGCAACCGACGTCTTCGCGCTCGTCACCAGCTGATTGCGCTGCGCCGATTTGATCAGCGCGGCGCCGGCGGCGGACGTGAGGCGGAAATACTCGGGACGGGACGAAACCTGCAAGACATAGTCGTTCTGCTTCTCGCGCCGACCCAGACGGATCTGTTCGCGCTTGCCGTCCTTGAGCGTCAGCTCCAGCGTCAGCGCGGGCTGTTCCAGTCCGTAGGCCGGATCCGCCCGGGTTCCGAGCACCGAGGCGAAGGTCAGTTGCGACACCTGCTGCACCAGATCCGCCGCGTGCGCCTGATCGACCACTTCGCCGTCGTCGAGTCCGGTGGCGCTCCAGGGTGGCGGTCCGGCCGCGCCCTGCGCGGTCTTCTTGGCCGCGGCCGCGTGCGGGGGTTGCAGCGGCGACAGCGCCAGGACGGCCACCTCGATACGCCGGATATCGTCGGCCGGGACCCTCAGCAGCGTCTTGTCTTCCCAGGCATCCGCGCCCAGCGGCGCCTCATAAAGACCGAAACCGGTGGTGTAAACGGCGCTGTCCCGGGCACTGCGCGCATGCACCTGGCGCAGGCCCGGCGAAGTACCAAAGTAGACCGTTGCCAGCGTCTTGTCGCCCTGCGCCAGCACCAGCTTGCGTTCGAAATCGTCGTCGCTCACTTTGAAGCGCTGTTGCGCGCCGGCGGTGGTCGCCACGGCCAGGCCCCGCTTCAGCGCCTTGAGTTCGCCCAGCAGGCGTTCGACCTTCGACTTGTCGGCGGGAAAACCCGCGCTGTCTGGCAATACCCAGCGGCCGGCCGTTTTTTGCAGCAGCAATGTCTGCTTGTCGGGACCCTGGATTTCCAGGCGATCGACAGGCTGGTCGCCCAGCGCGAGTAACGGCGTGCTCGGTTGCGCGGCATTGACCGCCGGTCGACCCAGACCCAGCCCCAAAGCCAGGATCAATTGTGCCGCCAGCAATGCAGTGAGCAGTCCAATTTTTTTTTGCATGCTTCAGACCTCCGCCAGTATCGAGCGATAGCGCACGCGGGCGTTGCCGCGCAACCATAGCCGCACCAACCACACAGCGACCAGACCGAGCAACGCCAATGCGTAGTTGAGGTACTCCCAGAAAATCTGCTCGGAGCGCGTCATCGGCACCAGAGTGCGCGCGAATTGCGCGCGGCTGCGTATCGTCAGCAGGCCGCGATCCTCCAGCGACCAGTCGATGGCGTTCTGCAGAAACGCCAGTGGCTGGGTGTAGAGCGTACCGAGCCCTTCGGAGGCGAGATTCAGCACCGCGTCGTCAGCGAACGTGTTGGCGGCCACCAGCACAATACGCGCCGCCCCCGGGGAACGCTCGATGACCCCGCTGATCGGCGGGGGCGCCTTCGTGCCCGTCCCTTTGGCGTCGGCTTTCGTCGCTCCCGGCGTCTCGGCCGGCGCCTGAGCCAGCGGCGAATCCTTGCCTTTGAAGAATGAGTCGAAACGTCCTTCCACGGCGACCGCCAGCAGTTGCGCGGCGCGCGACTTGGCGGGTTGGAAGCCGCTTTGCGGCCAGGCACGGTAATCGGGGACGATATTGAGATCGTCCGACACCCAGCTGCGCGCCGAGGAATGCAGCAGCGGCGTGACCTTGCGCGCCGCGTTGGCTTTCTTGTCCACGCTGATCGGCGAGGCCCAGTCCAGCGTGATCTGCCCCAGGGAAGCGGTGATGGGGCTGTTGTCGTTCAGGCCCGCGCCGCGAATGTCGGGAAAGTGCGGATAGGGCAGCATACGTATCTCGCGCAAGCTGATGCCGCCGAGGTTTCGCCGCACCGGCACCGGCAGCGCGGCGTTCTGCGGATCGAGGACCATGCTCTTGCCGATGGTCAGCCCCTGGTACTTGAGCCACTTCTCCAGGCCCGAAGTGTGCATCCGCGCCTGCAGGCTGTCGCTGATGTCAACGTCGAATGGCGAGGTCGCCAGCACCACACTGCCGCCCTGCATCAGGAACTGGTCGATGGCGAAGACCTGCTTGTCGTCGAGCGAGTCGGGCGCCAATACCAGCAGCAGATCGGCGTCGGCGGGCACGCGGCCGTTTTTAAGGTCGGTATCCTCGAGGTGCATATTGGCCGACAGCGTCTCGTTCAGCCGGGTGTAACGTTTGGCGTTGGCGCCGAACGCCGGCGGCTTGACCAGGGCAACCGTCTTGAGAAAGCCGGGCGAGAGCCGCTGCAAGGCCGACTCCAGGGAGCGTTTGAGCGCGGCCTGACTGAAATCGGCCGGCAACGGAACCTGGGCGGTGCGCCCGTCGCTCTCGAGCAGCATATAGAACCAGAACGGTTGCGGGTCCAGCAGGCTCGCCACTTGCGGCGAGAAGCCGTATTTCTGCTTCAGGGTCTTGCCGAGCGCGCCACCGACGGCGTCCGGGTCCTGGAAGCCGGCGCTGAACTTGCCGCCGGCCTGCTTTTTCATGTCGGCGAGAACGGCGTTGAGATCCTTGCGCAGCGCGACCAACTGCTGCGGCAAGTGCGCGTCCGGGGAAATGTAGCCGGTGAATTTCACCGGTTTGGACAGGGTTTCGAAGGGATTGCCGCCGGCCTGATAACTGTTCAGGACTTTGCGTATGGAGCGGGTGATGGCGTATTCGGGATTTTTTAATCCCACTTCGATATCACCTTCGCCGCGGGCCTTCACTTCGATCAGATCGCGGTAATTCAACACCTGGTACTGATCGCCGTAAGCCACCAGGATATCGAAATACGAACTCACCACGGAAGCCTGATATTTACTCGCCACCTGGAAAGGCACAGGCTTGATACCGTACTTGCCGGCCGCCGCCTGCGCCGCGGCCTGATCGTCTTGCGGATCGACGAACTGCACGCGCACGTGACCCTTGCCGGCCACCGCGTATTCTTCCAGCAGATCCTTCAGCTGCGGCACCAACGGCGCCAGCAGCGGATGGGTCTTGGCGGAAAAGTAACCGCGGATCAGCAGGGGCTCGTGCAGTTCGGCCAGGTACTGGCGGGTGGCGGGCGAGAGCGAATAGAGATGCTCGCGGGTGATGTCGGCCCTTGCCCAACCGATCGGCGCCAGCCACAGATTGCCGACCAGGAAGTTCGCCACGGTCAACGCCACCAGCAACGACCACTGGCGGTGGCGTGGGCTGCCGGGGTTGCCAGCCCAGCGCAGACGCTCCAGCGAAAACAGGTTCAGCGCCAGAAACACGCCGACGATTGACAGGTAATAATAGAGATCGCGGGCATCGAGTACCCCGCGGGTAATGGATTCGAAACGCGATCCGCTGCCAAGCAGCGCCAGCAGATGCCCAATGGATTGCCCGAACAACGTGGTAATGGTGGGCGAGCCCAACAGATAAAACAGGCCACACACCACCACGGTAAGAATCAATGCCACTATCGGGTTGTCCGTACGGGCGCTCATGTACTGGCCGATGGCGACATAGGCGGCCGCCAGAAACAGCGTCGCCACGTAACCGCCGACGACCGGCCCCCAGTCGAGCGGCCCGAGCTGCGAGACGCTCAGCGGCAGGGGCAGCGTCAACAACAGCGCCAGTCCCATCAGTGCCAGCCCGGCAAGAAACTTGCCCAACACCAGATGCAGCGGCCGCACCGGGCTGGTCAGCAGTGTCTCCAGCGTGCCCGAGCGTCGCTCCTCCGACCAGGCGCGCATGGTGAGCGCCGCCACCAGGAAGATCAGCAGCACCGGCATCCAATGGAACAAGGGCCGGACATCGGCCAGATTGCGGGCAAAGAAGGTCTCGACCCAGAATAACACGAACAGTGTCACCGCGAGGAAGGCACCCAGAAAGAGATAAGCCGCGGGCGAGGCGAAAAAACCGCCGAACTCCTTGCGCGCGATACGCCAGATCTCAGCCATGCGCCACCTCCTTGTCGGCCGCCGGCGTATTGACCTGGGCGAACAGAGTTTCCAGGTCGCGGTGTTCGGGCTGCAACAGATACAGCCGCCGGCCGGCGGCGTTGAGCGCGCTGGCCACGGCGGGAGCGGTGTCCGCAGCGGCCTCCAACGCGTACTGCCACAGGCCGTTGGCCTGCCCGCGCACCTCCACGGCGCTGACGCCTTCGACGCTGGCGAGCGGCTCGGCCGCTTCGCGGTCGACCGACACCAGCAGGCGCGACTGCCGCTGCAAGGCATCCAGCCGCGTGTCCACCGCCAGCCGCCCGCTGCGCAGAATCAGCACCCGGTCGCAGACCGCCTGCACCTCCTGCAGGATGTGCGTGGAGACGATCACCGTCGCGTTCTTCGCCAGTTCACGGATGAGTTCGCGCATCGAGACGATCTGGGTCGGGTCGAGGCCATTGGTCGGTTCGTCGAGAATGACAATGTCGGGCGCGTGCAAAATGGCCTGGGCGACACCGACACGCTGGCGGTAGCCGCGCGAGAGCGTGTCGATCGGCTGCAATGCCTTTTCCTGCAGGGCGCTGCGGCGGATGGCACGGGCGACGGCGTGCGGCCGCTGCGTTTCCTCGACACCGTGCAGACTGGCCTGGAAGTCCAGGTAGTCGATCACGCTCATTTCCGGATAGACCGGGCAGTTCTCCGGCAGATAGCCGACCCGCCGTTGAATCGCGCGGGTGTCGGGCCCGATTTCGAGCCCGTCCACCCGGATGACACCGGAGGTCGGCTCAAGGTATCCCGTCAACATCTTCATGATGCTGGTCTTGCCGGTGCCGTTGTGACCAAGCAGCCCGACGATTTCTCCACGCTCAATGCCAAACGAGACATCGTCCACGGCAAGAAAATCACCATAGCTGCGTGTTAAATGCTCGACCGTAATCATCTACGCCCCCTTGAATTTGTTGCCAGCCTGTCGACCTGGCGTATGCGCCATTGGGATACCGCCGGAACCATTTCCTGACGGAAGTTAAAAACGCGTCAAGTGACGCGCGCGGAAGAAAGACTCAGGGGAAACCGCTATCGAAAAAGAAGATGTGGAAAGCGCGCCGGAACGACACCGTTTGCTCCACGCCATTGGCCGCTATTCTCATACGCATTGGCTGCTCTTTTCTGCTCGTGCTGGTGAGAACGAGCCAATAGATTCCGGCCTGCGGCGAAAGTTCCCCCGCGGCCTGCGCACGTCCGGCGCGGACGAGAGCTAGCGCGAAGACTTGCGACTGAGGAGATAGGACGCCGCCGGATCGACCAGAAAACGTCCATCGAGCGCGATGCGTCCCATCAGCATGCGAAAGCGCATGGTATCGCGGTTGGTGAGGGTGAGTTCGATGTCCCATTCCCACTCGCCCAGACGCACCGGCGTGGAAATTACATAACGCCGCTCGGCGTGACCGCCGGAATCGGTGACCACGCGCTGATCGTGCACGGGCGCGATGCACTCGATCACCAGATCGTTGCGCCGCTGTAGCGGGTGGATGCCGAAACGCACCCAGTCGCTACCGTCTCGGCTAAAAGGCTCGACGTAGAATGCGTGCAGCGCGGAAGTTCTTGCGCCGGTATCCGTCTTGGCCTTGATCTGCTCGATACCCAACGCCGGCAGCGCGATCCATTCGCGCCAACCGATCACCGGCAGCGGATCGCCGCGGCGCTTGATACCTTTGCTTTTGTCCATCGACGCAGGGCCCGACCGGCTCGCTCACTCGTTAACAAGCTGTACAGCATAGCGCGTATCCGGCGCACCGTAACCCTTGAGACGAAAAGTCAGCCGTTGCCGTGCGCGCGGCTGCGCCGGCAGCCGTGCCAGATGCACCCCCATGGCCAGCTCGCGGGTGGCAATGGACTGCTCCGGCGTCTCGTCGTCACAGGACCAGACGACCGTCGCCGCTTGCGGCAGGCAGAAGCCGAGCCGGGCGTTTGCCGGCATGGTGCGCAATGGCGCCTGTGGCGACCAGTACCAGATCGCCGCCTCGGGTCGGCGGCCACGGTAACGCGCCCAAAGGGTGTGCGGCCGATCCACCGGATACCCCTGCGCGATGGAACAGGCCAGTTTTATATACTCAGCGTGGGCCCAGGCCAGCGGCATGGCCGACCCGGTGGCGCGGCCGCGGAACAATCGGCGCGCGGCGATATCCTCGCTGTCCCAGACCTGCTCGGGCAGCATGCCGCCGTCTCCGGCCATCGCCGCCATGGCGCGCAGATAAAGCATGGCGTCGCCGCCGCGCGCCAGCTCATAGTGCCCGCGCTCACCGGTCAACAGCGGCCAGACACGACCACGTCCGCTGCCGTTGTAGGCGCGACCGTCGGCGTGTTCGCCGTAGCCGTCGCCGGTATAACGATACCAGCCGGGGCCTTGAGGCAAATCGACGCGCAGCTGACGGTCGACCAACGCCAGGGTGTCGCGTACCAGCGGATCATCGGGCTCACGCAGTCCGTAGCGCACCAGTTGTAGAAAATCCACCCCGATCTGTTCGGTCGGCAACAGGCCGGGGTCGAGCTGACGGTTTTTGATCGGCAGCACTTGTGTGAGCACGGACTCGTCGAGCAGCGCCGCGCCCGGCATGATCCGCAGGTAGTAGCTGTCGACCCCATGGCGGCGCGCGAACGGCGTGTCCCGCACCGCCGTCCAGGCGTCGAGGCGCAGATTCCAGTAGTCGGCCAGCTCCAACACGAAGGCTTCTTCGGCGCTGGGCAGAAACTGCGCTCCCGATACCAGCGCCGCGATACAGACCGCCAGAGTAAAAGTGCTGACGCCGCTGTTCTCCTCCCAACGATCCTGCGGGCTGGCCGGCCCGTGGGTGGCGATAAAGCCCAACGCCTGTTGCACCATGGTGCCGACCTCGATACCGTCGAGCGAATCGCGCTCGGCCAGGGTACCGGCGAGCAGCACCGGAAAGGCGACCTGATCGAGCTGCACACCGGTCCAATAGGGCTTGCCGCCCAGCCACTGGTTCTGATACCAGCTGCCGTCTTCGCGTTGCGTCGCCATCAGGTAGCGCAGGATCTCCCGCGCCTCGATGTCGGCGCCCAAGGCCAGCAGCGCCCCGGCGCACTCGACCAGATCGCGCGGCCAGACCAGATGGTAACCGGGGCGTTCTTCCGAATGCTCGCCCCAGGGCACGCTGAGGCTGGCGATCAACGCTCCACGGAAGGTCTGATCCTGATGCACACGCAGCACCATGGCGCTGGTACGCACCTGCTCGTCCAGCGCCACGGGGAGCTTGCCACGGGTGGGCGTCGGCGGCACACAACGCCGCGTGTGCCACTCGCGCCAGTGTGCGATCTGTTGCTGCCAGATCAATTCAAACGGATGTAACAATGCCGAAATCGCCAGGGTCGCCGCGGCTTCGCGGCTGCTGCCGAACCCCAGTGCGACCACCGCCTGGCGCGGCAATGCACCGGTCAAGGCAACGTTGCCCGGTCCGGCGCGGCGGTAGCGTCGGCGCAAGCGGCCGTGGCGGTTGAAATCCTGCCAGCCATCGGACTCGCCCGAATAACCGGCGCTGCACACGCCCAACGCATCGCCCTGATGTGCGTCGACGGCCGCCATCGCCAGACCGAAGGGGCCTTGTTCGGCCCAGAGCACGCGGCGGGTGCGAAAGCGACCGGCTTCGGCCATGTTCTGCCGGCCCGTGCCGCCCAGATGCGGCGCCAGCAACACATAGGGGCGCAGCGCCTCGTCGCCCTGCAAACTGATTTCCAGCAGCATCACATCGCGGTTGGGCTCTGGCACCAACCGCTGGGTCAGGGTAAACCGCTCGTGGCGATGCACCACGGTGACAGCGGGAATACCGGGCGCTACGCAGCTCAGCCGACACTCGGGCAGGCGTTTGACCTCCTGCCAAAAGCCGTCGCCATCGGCGACGATGATGCCGAGATCGCGCACCTGCGGAATATCGACGCGCGGATAATAGATTTCGTTGAGGATGCCCTGACCGACGGTGAACCAGACCCGCGCCGGGCCCAGGCTGGTCCCGACCATCTGCTTGGCGCCGTCGCACCAGTTGGGCAGCATGCCCGGCGCCCCCGGGGCTTGTTCGGCGTCAAAGACCGCGGCGTCAGTCACAACGCCCGCTACTCGCCGCTGCACGCGGCGCGCTTGGCGTGAGCCAGGCGCGACCGTCGCGCGCCACCAGGCGCTCGGCGGCCTCGGGCCCCCAGGTGCCGGCCGGATAATTGGGAAAGTCAAGTGCCGGATTGGCCGCCCAGGCCTCCAGCACCGGCATCAGTAGCGACCAGGCGGCCTCGACCTGATCGGCGCGCATGAACAGGGTGGCGTCGCCGGCCAGCAGGTCTCGCAGCAAAGTTTCGTAGGCACCCGGGCTGGCCGTTTTAAAGGCGTCGCAATAGCTGAAACGCATATCCACCGGTCGCAGACGTAGCGGACTGCCGGGTTGCTTGGCCATGAATTTCAGTATGATCCCCTCCTGCGGCTGGATCTGGATCACCAGCCGCACCGGTTGCGAGTTCAGGCCCGTATCGGCCGGAAACGCATTGTGCGGAATGTCCCGGAAGCGGATCGAAATCTCCGAGACGGTCGCCGCCAGGCGCTTTCCGGTGCGCAGATAAAAGGGCACATCCTGCCAACGCCAGTTGTCCACCAGCAATTTGATCGCGGCATAGGTCTCGGTATTCGATCCCGCCGCGATATCGGGCTCGTCGCAGTAGCCCGGCACCGCCTCGCCCTCAATCCAGCCGCCGGCGTACTGTCCGCGCACCGCAAAACGGCGAACATCGTCGGCGGGAATACGCCGACAGGCGCGCAGGACGTCAAGCTTCTTGTTGCGGATATCGTCAGCATCATAAGCCACCGGCGGCTCCATCGCCACCAGACACATGACCTGCAGCAGGTGGTTCTGCACCATGTCGCGCAGCGCGCCGGCGTGTTCGTAATAGCCGGCGCGGTGCCCCACGCCGATGCTTTCGGCCACGGTAATCGCCACATGGTCGATATAGCGGCGGTTCCAGATGGGTTCGAATATAGGATTGGCAAAGCGCATCGCCAGAATGTTCTGCACTGTCTCCTTGCCCAGGAAATGATCCATGCGATAGATCTGGGACTCCTCGAAATGGCTGCGCAGGCTCTGGTCGATACGGCAAAACGCCTGCAGGCTGTCGCCCAGCGGCTTCTCCACCACCACCCGTGCCCGCCCGCGGGGACGCTGCAGGCCGACCGAAGCCAGGCCGTCGGTCACGGCGGCGAACAGGCGCGGCGGAATGGCAAGATAGAACACCTGCGCGCCGGCTTTTTCGGCGGCGACGTCGAGACGGACCTTGAGACCCTCGTATTGCGCCGGCTGCGTAAGATCCATCGCATGAACCTGCAAGAGGCCGGCAAACGAATCCCAGTCCGCTTGTTCGGCACGGCCGCGACGCGAAAAGCGGTCTACGCCGTCGCGCCAGCGCTGGCGTAAGGCATCGACGCTGATTTCGCGATCGACGCCGATCAAGGCGAATTCCTGCGGCAGGTGACCGTCCAGGTGCAGGTTGTACAACGCCGGTCCGATCAGCCGCCAGGCCAGATCGCCCATGGCGCCGAAGAGGACGAACTGGGCGTGTTGCGGAGTCCTCCCGGCCGATGATTCGCGCATACTCGATCCTTTTGATTTCAACAGATGCCGACGGCCGCAACCGATAGATACAGACAGACCGCCGGCGGCGCATCAACGACCCGACGCTGAAACTTAGATGCCGGTTGCGGGCAAAGGTTCTGATATTCTCTAGACTATGGGTACTCTCATCTCCGCGACAGCGGATCGTTAGTAAAGGGTCATGACCGGACGGCGTACCGCAGTCAGGGACGATCGATCGTTACCCGAGGAAGGGCCCGCGCCACCGGCCGCGCTGCTTTGGCTGCGCCGCGGCGTGCCGCTTGTGTTCCTCGCCCTGGTCGGCGTCGCCGCCGCGCGCGGTCTGCAGCAGCTCGACTTTCATGCCATCCGCGCCACCTGGCGCGCGCTCGATCCGGCGCATCTGGCCGGCGTGCAACTGATCGCCCTCATCGGCATTTTCGTCATGGGTCTGCACGACTGGCTGGCGGCGCGCATCTTACGCCTGCCGCTGCCGCCGCCAACCCTGTTGCGCAACGCCTGGATCGCCAACAGCTTCAACAATCTGATCGGGTTGTCCGGCCTGGCCGGCAGCGCCATTCGCCTGTTGCTGCTGAGCGGCGAGAAACTCGGCGCCCGGAGCGCAACGGCGTTTACCGCCTTGATCCTGTTCTCGCTACCCGTGGGATTGTCTGTCTTGAGCTGGCCGCTTTTGTTCGCCGTGCCCGATACCGAGGCCTTGCCCGTCGCCGACTGGGTCGTGCGTCTGGCGCTGGGCGCATTCGCCCTGTATCTGCCCTTGTATTTTTGGTTGCTGCGGCGTGGCGCACTGCAGCGCTTTGTCCGTGTCCTGACCCCGATCCCCGGCGCCCGATTGCTGTCGTTGACGGCGATTTCCACCCTCGACTGGCTGCTGGCCGCGGCCACCGCCTGGCTGGCCTTGCAGATCAGCGGCGCCGGCCTGGACGGCGCTGTTTTCCTGGCCGCGTTCGTACTCGCCAGCACACTGGGAATCCTCAGCCTGATACCCGGCGGCCTGGGCGTGTTCGATACCGCACTGTTTCTTCTGCTGGCGCCGTTCAGCGAACAGCCGGCCAGCGTGATTTCCGGCCTGCTGGTGTACCGTTTGTGCTACTACGTCGTCCCCTGGTGCATCGGCCTGTATCTCGGCGCCGGCCGCCTGGTGGCCACGCGCCAGGTGCAACGCTTCGCGCTGGAGCAACTCTGGCGCAGTAACCGCTGGCTCGGGCTATTACGCCCGCCGCTCAACCTGCTCGCTTCGCTCGGTGTGCGCGTGCTGGCTTATCTCACCTTTCTCGCCGGCGCCATGCTGCTGGCCTCGGCGGCCTTTCCGACGCTGGTGCCGCGTCTCACCTTGTTGCACAAGCTGGTACCATTGGGGATTATAGAAATCTCCCACCTGTTGTCGGTAGCCACGGGCGTTTTGCTGATCGCCGTTTCGCGCGGAATCGCCGAACAATACCGCAGCGCTTATCGCTTCACCCTGAGTTTACTCGGCGCCGGCATCGCCTTCAGCCTGCTCAAAGGCATCGACTATGAAGAGGCGGCGCTACTGGCCGGCATCGCCGCGCTGCTGCGCCTCGAGCGCAAGCGCTTTTATCGCACCGACTTCATGTTGTTCCATCCGCGCAATCTGCGCTGGCTGGTCGGGATGATGGTCGCCGTAGTCGCCTTTGCCTGGTTGGGCGACTGGGTCCACGGGGCAATTCCGCTCGGCTGGGAGCGGCTGTCGCAGTTCTCCGCCGCTGACGAAGCGCCGCGCTTTGCCCGCTCGTTACTGGTGGCCGCGCTGGTGGTGCTGGTGGTGCTGTCCTGGGCGCTGTATCGCCGCACCCCGACGGTGGCCTCGCCCGCCGGCGCCGACGAGCTGGCAGAGGCCCAGGCACTGCTGCAACGTTTCGGCGGTAGCGGCTTCGCCCATTTGGTTTTCCTTGGTGATAAACGCCTGTTCTGGTCAGAGGCGCGCGATGCTTTCATTCAATACGGGATCGTTCGCGACCGCTTGCTGGCCCTGGGCGATCCTTGCGGCAACCCGCAGGCTTTCGACGCGCTGGTGGTCGCGTTCCGCGAGTACGCCGATCGCCTGAACTTGACCGCCTGTTTTTACGAAGTCGAGGAATCCGAGCTGCACCGCTATCACGACGCGGGCTTTGCCTTTCTCAAACTGGGCGAAGCGGCGCTGGTAGAACTCGACGGCTTCAGCTTAAGCGGCAAGCGCGGTGAAGCGGTACGTCATGCTGTCAATCGCGCCAAGCGCGGCGGCGTCACGTTCCACTGGTTGCGACAGCCGCTAGACGAGGCCACCTGGGAACAGCTGAAAGCCGTCTCGGACCACTGGCTGCGCAGCCGCCATGGCGCGGAAAAAGGTTTCTCGTTGGGGGCGTTCTCCCGCGCTTATCTCAGCCGCGGCGACATCGCCGCCGTTAGCGTGGAGCAACGCATCGTGGCCTTCGCCAGCCTGATGCCGGACTATGCGCGGCAGCAGGAACTCAGTGTCGATCTGATGCGCCAGCACGACAGCGCCCCGCCCGGGACCATGGAATTTCTGTTCGCGAACCTGATCGAACACGCGCGCGGCGCCGGTTATCGCTATTTCAATCTCGGCCTGGCGCCGCTGAGCGGTGTCGGCGGCAACCGCTACGCGCGCGCCGGGGAGAAAGTGGCGCGTTTTGCCTTTGAATACGGCAACCGTTTCTACAACTACAAGGGTCTGCGCAGCTTCAAGGAAAAATTTCACCCGCTGTGGCGCGGCAGCTATCTGGCCTATCCGGTGCTCACGCCGTTGCCGCCCCTGCTGATGGATATCGCCGCTCTGATCGCCGGCGGTTACCGTTACATCTTCTTCCGCAAACACTGATGCGCGGTGGCTCTAGCCGGCGACGGCGCATGCTGTATACTTTTGCTACGGGCGCAGGTCCTGTGCCGTGGCGAAACGGGAAGGCACAGCAAAAATGAGTAACGAAGGCTATCACGAACCCATCGAGGAACTGAGTGACGAGACCCGCGATTTCCACCGCGCCATCGTCTCTTTAATGGAAGAGCTGGAAGCCGTCGACTGGTACAACCAGCGCGTGGATGCGTGCAAGGATCCGGAACTCAAGGCCATTCTGGCGCACAACCGCGACGAGGAGAAGGAACACGCGGCGATGGTGCTCGAATGGTTGCGCCGCCGCGATGCGCGGCTCGACAAGGAGCTGCGCGACTATCTGTTCACCGAGGCGCCAATCGCCGACCTCGAGGAAAAATAGCCGCGCCCGCCGCCGAGGCGCGGATCAAACGTCCAACATCAGTTTGCGCGGCTTGCGCATGCCGGCGATCTTGCATGCCTGCTGGCCGTAACCGCGCGGGAACAGCTGATAGAGATAGCGTCGGGTGGCTTTCTCCTCGCCGGCGATCTGGCGCAGATGTTTGAGCAGCACGCGGGCTTCCGGAACACTCATGTTGGTCTCGAAATACTCGCGAATATAGCGAATGATCTCCAGCCGCTCGGGCGTCAATTCCAGTCCGCTCTCGGCTGCCAGCGGCTCGATCAGGCCCGGATGCCAGTCGTGGGCGTCGAGCAGAAAGCCTTCCTCGTCGCGCTCAAGTTCGTCAAGAACAATGTCCTCGGGGGCCCGGCAACTCTCAACACTGGACATGATCGTCTCCTGAAAGTGATTTACCCATGGAGTATAAGAGAAATATAATACGTAACAAGCGAGATTTATTGCACGATAGTATCGAAAATATCGATATATAAATTATTTCTCATTCACCATAGGCTTGGCGTCGCCGGTGACACCGGAATCCTTCTTACTACCGGCGGCCAACATCACCACAGCCTGAAGTTTGACGCGCCCATAGCGCGCCATCGCGGCGAAGCGCTCGCGCGCGATCGGCATGGAAATGGAATCCAGCGCCGTTTCGCCGGCATCGTAATCCACATAAGGGTCATTCACATAGACGAAGCTGGCATCGAACCCGCTGACCACCACCCAGTGGGGAAAACGCTCGCCATAGATCTGCCACGACGAGATCAGGACCAGCGGAATCGCCCCGGCGGCGAACTCGGCCTCCATTTTTTTCAGCGACATGGCAGCATGGATCACCGGCACCTGCAGCGCGCGCAGCTGATCGCGCATATCTTCCTGAACCAGACGCATGACTTCTTTTTTATCCTCGCCACGCACCGAGTCCACCAGGTGCACACCCTTGCCGCTGACATACACGCGCACGTCAAAACCGCGCTGAGCCGCCGCCAGCGCCAGCCCATAGGGACCGCATCCCCCGTGCCCGGCAGTCATGAAAACGGTGGTCGCCTCCCGCCACAGGCGCAATTCCAGCTTGCGGCTCGGCTTCAGAGCCGGATTCAGGGTGGCCATGGCCATCATCAGCGCCGCCGGACCGCAGGTGAACTCTAGGCTCTGTTCATACCACGAGACTTCGCGCAGGGAAGGCCGCAGCTCGGGAGACAGCGACTTCTCGTAGCGCCAGGCATCGGCGTGATCGTCATAGTAGTCGACCCACTCGCCAAAGCGGCGATAGCCGAGGCGCTCATACAAGGCCATCGCCCGCGCATTGTCCTTGCGCACCTCCAGGCGAATATAGGCACGACGTCTGGCCCAGGCGGCCTGCTCGGCCGCGTGCACCAGGGCGGTGGCCACGCCCTGGCCACGCGCCTGCGCCGCCACCGCCAGCGAATAGAGCCGCGCCACCGATGTTGCGCGTGAAAACAACACCACGGTGTTGCCCACCAGCGCCTGCGCCTCGTCCAGCTTGACCAGCACGGTGGCGTTGGCGCGGGTGAGCAGATGACGGAACTGGCGCCGGCTGATACGGTCTTCCTCGAAGCCCTGCTGCTCCAGGGCCAGCAGTGCGTCGAGATCATCCAGGGTGGCGGTACGAATCATGGGTAAAGAACTTTTATCTGAGACGCCCATAATGCGGCCTGAAGCGGGCCGCATGGAAGTCTTTTCTGCTCCGCGGCGCGCCCCCGGGTGGTCGCTCGCCCGGCGCCGGCCGGCGGCATGCGGGACCGGCGGGCGTCGTCGGTTAAAAGCGCTTGCCAGCGCTTGTCTTTGGTGCGACATTGGCCGCCGTCGCAAACTCTGACGAGGCGCTCCGAAATCGATGAAACAATTCCGCATCATCGTCGATGATGCCGCCGCCTGGTCGCCGTATTATCCCAGCGAGAACGTCATTACGGCGCAGGATTATCTGCAGCAGACGCAAACGGAGCAAAAACCGGGCTACATAATCAATCTTTGCAGCGGTCTTGAATACCTTGGCACCGGCTATTATTGCTCGCTGCTCGGTGAGGCCAGGGGGGAGAAGGTCATCCCCGCGGTCAGTACCATCAACGATCTGCACAACTTCGCCCACTACCGCCTGTTCGACAACGAGCTGGAACGCGCCATCGAGGCCTATTTACGCAAGCTCGGCATGAGCGATGTCGACAATCTGGAACTGCTGATCGTTTTTGGCAAGTGCGACGTGGCCGAACTGGCCGCCTTCGCCCGCTCGCTGTTCGAGCGTTACAGCGCGCCGATTCTGCGCGTGCAGCTTTCCGGCACGCCGGAGTGGAAAGTGGTGGGCGTGCGTTTTGGCAACCTGCAGGAGCTCGACAACGCCGAGCAGACGCTGTTCGGCGACAGTCTGGACGCATTCTGCAAACGCGTCTGGCGACGCCCGCGCCTGCGACGGCGCAACCGCTATGACATGGCGATACTGCACAATCCGGACGAAGCGCTGCCGCCCAGCAACCGCGCCGCGCTGAACAAATTTATCCGCGCCGGCGGCAAACTCGGGCTGGACGTCGAACTGATCACGCCCGATGATTTCGGCCGTCTGGCCGAGTACGACGCCTTGTTCATCCGCGAAACCACGGCGGTCAACCACCACACCTACCGCTTCGCCAAACACGCCGAACACGAAGGCCTGACGGTCATCGACGCGCCCGAGGCCATTCTGCGCTGTTCCAACAAGGTATTTCTCAACGAGTTGCTGGATACCCACAATATCCCCCAACCGGTGACCCAGTTGCTGTTGCGCGACCAGCCGGTGAACTATGCCCAGCTCGAAACGGAGATGGGCTTCCCCCTGATCATGAAAATCCCCGACGGATCCTTTTCTATCGGCGTGGAGAAGGCGGACAGCGTCGAGGAACTGCGCCAGGGTGTGGAGAACATGTTCCAGCGCTCGGCCATCGTTCTGCTGCAGGAGTTCATGCCGACCGATTACGATTGGCGTATCGGCATTCTCAACCACCGGCCCATTTACGCCTGCAAGTACCACATGGCGCGCGGTCACTGGCAGATCTACAACCACGCGGCCAGCAAGTACCGCAGCGGCAACGCGGAAACGGTCGGCATCCAGCACGTACCGCGCGAGGTCTGCAAAATCGCCACCCGGGCCGCGCGCCTGATCGGCGACGGTCTGTTCGGGGTCGACATCAAAACCAGCGGCCAGCGGGCGGTGGTGATCGAGATCAACGACAACCCGTCGATCGACAGCGGCGTGGAAGACGCCTATCTGGACGACGAGTTGTACCGCATCATCATGGGCGATTTCGTGCGGCGACTCGATCACGCACGCGCCGGCCCTTATTGAACAGCCTTCGAACCGGCCACGGGCGGTCACAGGTCTGCTGAAACGTCACAACTTGAACTGCTGCATACGCTGTTGCACCTCGCCGGCGAGCCGTTGCAACTGCGCCGCCTCCTCCGCGGTCGTCTGGCCCGCCTGCGCGGAGCGTTCCGCCAGGTCGTGAATGCTCACCGTGTTGCGGTTGATCTCCTCGCTGACAGCGCTCTGTTCCTCGGCGGCGCTGGCGATCTGAGTATTCATGTCGTTGATGCGCGCCACGGCACGCGCGATGTCCGCCAACGCCTCGCCGGCGACCCCCGCCTTGGCGACACTGATTTCGGCTTTATCGCAACCGGAGGCCATCGCCCGGTCGGCGGCGGCGGCGCGATCCTGCAGCGACTGAATAATCGCCTCGATCTCCCCGGTCGAATCCTGGGTTTTCGACGCCATGGTACGCACTTCGTCGGCGACCACCGCAAAGCCCCGACCCTGATCGCCGGCCCGCGCCGCCTCGATGGCGGCATTCAGCGCCAGCAGATTGGTCTGCTCGGCGATACCGCGAATCACGTCCAGCACGGCACCGATATCGGCGCTTTCGCTCTCCAATTGGCGGATCACGTCGGCACTGCTCTGTACCTCGCCGGCCAGCTCCTTGATCACCTGCAGTGCGTCGCTCACCACGCCCTGGCCGGCGCGCGCCTGAGCATCCGCCTCGCCGGCGCCTTCGGCGGCGTTGCTGGCGTTGGCGGCCACTTCGTGAATGGTCGCGGTCATTTGGTTCATCGCCGTGGCCACCTGATCGATTTCATTCAATTGCGACCCCACGGTGCGGTGACTTTCCGCAGCCACCTCGGCGAGCCGGGCGGCGGCCACGTCCAGTGCGTTGGCGGTAACTCCCACCTGGCTGATGGTGGCATGCAGTTTATCGAGGAAACGGTTGAACGCCGCGGCCAGCAGGCACAACTCATCGCGCGAATCATGCTTCAACCGCGCCGTGAGGTCGCCGTCGCCGTCGGCAATGTCCTGCATGTGGGCGATCAGCCTGCGCACCGGTCGCAGGATCAGCGCGGGGAAGATCCACATCAACGCCAGACAGATTATCAGCCCGCCGATACCGGCGCCGAGAATCACCCGCCGGCCCTCGTCGACCACCCGGTCGCTG
Organism: Thiogranum sp.; assembly: GCA_030148775.1. GTDB lineage: Bacteria > Pseudomonadota > Gammaproteobacteria > DSM-19610 > DSM-19610 > Thiogranum. The sequence goes on along the minus strand of JASBST010000020.1, from coordinate 104,917 downwards.
TCCAGCCGCGCCGTATCGGTGAGCCTGAGTTCGTCCTGAATCAGGCCCTTGAGCACCGCGTGCATCTTGTCGAACAGACGGCTGGCGTCACCGAAGCTCAGCGCCACGGCGCGTTGGTGTGCAGCGGCCTCGCCACTGGCGAGATCCGCCACCACTTGCCCGCTGGCTTTTTCCCAGGCCGCGTGGAGTTCGTGGAACCGCGCGACTGTGGCGCGCGTGTCCGGATCGCGGGAGCGCTTCGCGTACTCCTCCATGCGCTCGCCCGCACGCTGCACATTATCTTCGTATTCGGCCTTCAGCGCCGCGAATTCGGCCGAATGCGCGTCACCGAACATCAGACTGCGCTCTGCCACCAACGCATGATAGAGATCACGATCGGCATGCATCAGCGCGTCGATATTGGGCAGATGAATTCGGGCGATCTCGCGCGATTTGAGATTGATGCTGCTGGTTTCCCGCAACGAGACCAACATCAGGCTCAACAGCGCCAGCGCAACGATGGCGATGGGTATCAGCAGTTTGCTGCGCAGGGAGAGCTGGTTCAGCCAAGCCATGATTCACCTCCGTTCCCCATGTCGGCGCCGGTTGCTTCGGCTCGCGCTTGGCGCCACGCCGTTATCGGACAGTCACAAAACCCGCGTTGGATTGATGCGGCCGAACGCCCAAAAGCCCTCGCCCCAACCATCTTCCGCCCCTTCATTGACCAATTTGTCAGTTTCATAACGAATTCCTCTCATCTGTAAAAATATTGTTTGAATCTTATTGATTACACAGACTTTTCCAGGCGTCGTCCTTCTCGGCAGGCGTTCGGCGGGACTTTAGCGGCTAGAGCAAAAAAGTCGGCGGCAAAATTCACAGCCTGTTACAATGCGCGAGTTCCGGCGCCCTTCGGTCAGCGTCGTGACATCGCGGCAAGGTCTTTCCGCCTGCCCCGATCCCCTTTTACCTAACGTGAATTCCGCCTAGACCGACCCGGGCACCCCCCGTGCAGGCCATTCCAGGAGCAATATCCAAGATGTCGTTTTCCGAACTCGGCCTGACGGCCGAACTGGTTCGTGCTGTGTCCGAGGAAGGCTACAGCGAACCCACGCCGGTGCAGCGCCAGGCCATCCCGGTCATCCTCCAGGGCAGCGATGTGCTGGCCGGCGCGCAAACCGGTACGGGCAAGACGGCGGGGTTCACCCTGCCGCTGTTGCACCGGTTGCAGCAGCAACCCCGCGCCGCGGGCAAGAAGGCCCCGGTACGCGCGCTGATTCTCACACCGACGCGTGAACTGGCTGCCCAGGTGGGCGAAAGTGTCGCCACTTACGGCAAATACCTGCCGCTGCGCTCGGCCATCATTTTCGGCGGGGTGAGCATCAACCCGCAGATTTCGCAACTGCGGCGCGGCGTGGATATTCTTATCGCCACGCCGGGACGGCTGCTCGATCACATCGGTCAGAAAACCGTCGACCTGTCGCAACTGGACATTCTGGTCCTGGACGAAGCCGATCGCATGCTCGACATGGGGTTCATTCGCGATATTCGTAAAATCCTCGCCCTGCTGCCGCCGATCGGGCGCGAGGGACGGCAGAACCTGCTGTTTTCAGCAACCTTCTCCGATGAAATTCGGCAACTGGCCAGCGGCCTGCTGCACGACCCCGTGCACATCGAAGTCGCGCGGCGTAACACCACTGTGGAGACTGTGACGCAGCGGGTGCATCCGGTGGACCGGGTGCGCAAGCCACAGCTGTTGTCGTATTTGATCGGTTCGAATAACTGGCACCAGGTGCTGGTGTTCACCCGCACCAAGCATGGCGCCAACCGTCTGGCCGGACAGCTGGAGAAGGACGGCATCACCGCCGCGGCGATTCACGGCAATAAAAGCCAGGGCGCGCGCACCCGCGCGCTGGCCGATTTCAAGCGCGGCGCCGTGCGGGTGCTGGTGGCCACCGATATCGCCGCCCGCGGCCTGGATATCGATCAGTTGCCGCACGTGGTCAACTTCGAATTGCCGAATATCGCGGAAGACTATGTACACCGTATCGGGCGCACCGGGCGCGCCGGCAATGCCGGTGAGGCGATATCTCTGGTGTGTATCGATGAACACGCCTTTTTGCGTGGCATAGAAAAACTGATCCAACAGGAAATCCCCAAAGAAATCATCGAGGGCTTTGCGCCCGATCCCTCGATACGCGCCGAGCCGGTGTTCAAGCAGCGCCAGGCGCCTTCGCCACGCTCTAAGCGCGGCGGCGGCGCCGCCTCCAAACAGGGCGGGCAGCCAGACACCCGGGGAAACAAACACAGTCGTCGCAAGTCCGGCACGGCCGGAAATTCCACCCAGACGGCCGCACAGCGGAAACGTCCTCAGCAAGGCCGCTCCTCGCGCCGCCCGAGCGCCGCGCGCCCGGGTTCTTGAGGCGGCGACAAAAAAAAGCCTGGCAGACGTGCGTCTGCTAGGCTTTCAAACAACCCCCTCGACGCCGATTGCGTCGATACGGATTGCTTCTGCAACTGCCTCCGACGGTTAGTCGTCTTCCTGGATTAGCTCACGTTTCATCCAGGCCGGACCGGCTCCCTGGGTGGGCTGCACAATCCCCGCGCCACCGAACTCGGACACCGGCACGCCGGTGACCGCATTCACACGGCCCAGACCGTGCTGCACGGTGGTGACATCGTTGTTGGCCAGATAACGGCGCAAGGCATCCACCGGATGGACAAAGTTGTCCGGCGCCACTTTGAGAAACAGCGGGCCCCCATTGGCGAAACGTACCGGGTCGAAGATATTCTCGTTGTTGACCGGCGCCACAATGGTGAAAGCACCGTTGACGTCCACTTGACGGTTGCCGAACACATCGGTCGGTCCGGTACTTTCACGGCTAGCGTTCAGGAAGCGCACATTGGTCGCGCCCGAGGTACGACAAACCTCATCGACGGGGTTACCGTGCGGATAGCACGATGCCAGGGTGTAGAGCTTGCTGCGATCGACACGCTTGCCGTTGATGGTGGCCAGATCGATACGCCGGCCTTCGCTGATGGTACGCGGAAAATCGTCGTTGAGCTCGACGTCGAAGTGCATGTTGGCGGTAAAGCCCAGGAACCAGCCGCCGCGCTGACGATAGGGGTTGGGGTCGAAGACATTGTTAAGAATACCTTCCCAGTGGTCGAGCAGGCGGCCGCCGGTAAACTCGGCCAGCGCCACCGCCGCGCCGATGGGATAGTAGTCGTACAGGTCTCCCACCGTTATGGCGCCGGAAAAACCGTCGTCGCGACCGAAAATCGTCACGTCGAAACGAAAGCCATTGGTGGTCGACAGCGAATTGTCCGCGTTCAGATTCGGATCGACGTACCGGGCCAGATCGACGAAGGCATCGACCATCACATTGTTGGCGATCTCCTCCAGAACGTCGAAGCGCTCGATCGTCGGATCGGTGTAACCGACAATCGCGTCCAGCGGCTCGCACAGGGTATGGCCTTTGCCAAAGGGAAAGGCATTGACGCCGAACGTGTGGCACTGAAAATCCGGTCCCGAAACAAAGGTCTTGCGCTGCTCGTCGACCATCGCCTTGATGGCGGGATCTTCGGCGACCGCGCTGCTGGCCTCCATGAGATCCCAACTCCAATCGGTGATTCTGCCGTCAGAGACCTTCACGTCCAGGCGGCCGAGAAAATCGTCTTCGCCCGCCTCGGTCACGATGCCGATGTTCTTGCCGTCATCGCCACGGGGAATCACGATTGCCTGCGGCGTGCGTTCGTGGGTGTGGCCGCTGAACATCACGTTGATTTCGGGAAACTCCTTGACCAACTGCACGTTCTTGGCCAGCCCCAGTTCGGATAGCACGACGATGAGATCTGCGCCCTCGGCCTTCGCCGCGGCGATATCCTGCGGCAGTTCCTTGTAACCCATGGTAAAACGGAAACCTGTGTTGAAGGCCTGTGCCTGCTGCGGCACCACATCGCTGGTGATGCCGAGCACGGCGACTTTCTTGCCCGCGACTTCCTTGATGACGTACGGGGCGTGCACGCGCGGCCCCAAGGGAACTCCGGGGGTGGTGGCGGCGGCCGTTTCGTTGTAGTTGTACAGATTGATGGCCACGGTGGGGAAATTGGCCTTGGTGACGTGACAGTCGGCATAGGTGGTCGCGTTCAAACCGCCCGGCACGTTACAACCGGTGCCGGCCGGATAGCGCCAGGCGATGGTGGTACGGTTGTTCGGCGCCAGCGTAATGCTGGTGTTGGGGGTGAAGCGCTGACGATAAACGCGAGGCCCCCAGCCGAAATCCCAGTTCCCGGGCAGAAACGCATCGATGTCCAGGGCATTGAGCATCGGCATGATGGCGTCGCCCAGGGAAAACAGCATTTCCGCGCTGCCGTGCGTGGTGTCGCCAACTGCCAACAGTAGGCTGTCGGGAGTGTCCGCGCGCACCTGTTTGATCAAGGTGGCCAACTTGGCCACACCACCGGCATTGGGATCCAACACATCGTTCTTCAGAATCGAGGAGTGCGGCGCGATATGGCCATGCACGTCCTGCAACTGCATCAAAGTGATGGTTTTATTTTTACCACCCTTGCCCGCCATGGCGGTGGGACTGAGCAACGGCAATAGCGCCAGGCTCGTCAGCAGTGTGACAAGCGTACTAGGTTTTCTTCTCATGGTAGTCTTCTCCGTTCCTGCCTGCTGACCGAGGGCGGACCTGGGCCAGTCATTTATTGTGATACCGAGCGACAGTGTGTGGGCATCGATGGACACTGAACGACGGGAGATACGCCATGCCTGCCGGTAATGGCGCCTGACGATTGATACGGGACAATGGCGGCGCGGTCTAGGCTTTGTTTGCGGAGCTAGCGTTTTTTTGCGAGATGTGAATATTTTCGGAATATTCTCCGGACTGCGCCCATCTGCTAAGGGTCGACGGTGGGCCAGGCGCCCGCCCAGCGGCTGATTTACAGGGATTTATACCCGGTGTGCACACCACGAGTAGAGAAGCCCCATATGTCGCTCCCCCTGGTACTTTGGTTGGACTTTGCCTCCGAGCACAAGGCGCCCGATAACCCGCTCGGCCCCTGTCATCCGTACAAAGTAAAGCGCTGCAGCGACATACAGGCGCTGCCACAGATGTTGGCGTCAGAGGCCCCGGACGTTCTGTGTTTCGACTTCTCTTATCCGGGCCCGACCGAGCTGGCGCTGTTACAGAAAACCAAGCTGTCCTATCCCTCGGTGCCCATTCTGATGCTGACAGAGAATCCGTCAGCCGAGCTGGCAATCTGGGCATTGCGCTCGCGCGTCTGGGATTATTTCATCAAGCCGGCAAGCGGCAGCGTCATCGTGCGGCGTCTCAACGCAATGACACCCCTGCGGCGACACAACAGCGGCCAACATCCTCGCCGCATGCTGATGCCGGACCGGGGCGCATCCGGGCGCCATATTTTCGTCGACAACCCTCCCCGGGAGAAAACCTGCAAGGTAATTCCTTATCTGAAGGATCATCTACACGAGAAAATAACGCTTTCCGATGTGGCGCACCTGTGCTGCATGAGCGTGTGCGAATTCAGCCGCACCTTCAAACGCGAGCAGGGCATGACGTTTCGCGACTACCTGGTCCGGCTGCGTGTCGATGCCGCCGCCGACATTCTCCACACCACCAGTCAGTCGGTACTGGAAATCGCCTGCTCGGTCGGTGTCAACGACCCGTCCCAGTTTTCGCGCCTGTTCCGCCGCCACATGGGGACCACGCCTTCAGCCTACCGCAGCATGCGCAGAGAACAAAGCTGAGTTAGTGGTTTAACTCTCCGGCGTAAGCTCCCGCCCTGGCGTAGCGTAGGCGTTCACCGACAACCATTAATTTACTTGCCGGGTTCCGCGTTATGCTTTATTTTTCTTGCGCGCGCCCTCTCGAAGCGTCGATGGCAACGGCCCTCCCCGCCAGCATTTCTCTTCAGCTCGGTTGCGCCTCAATTGCCCTTTTGATTCGTGATGCTCGCGCGAGATTTAACCCAGGCGTTGGAATCCTACTGTCGGATCGAGCGCTGACTTCATCAGGATGAGAGGTTGGTATGGCGCAGCAAAAGCACCGTGTATGGCCCGGGCTCCCCTATCCCCTGGGTGCGACCTGGGATGGAGCGGGCACGAATTTTTCCCTCTTTTCGGCCCACGCGGAAAAGGTCGAACTTTGTCTGTTCGACGCCGATGGCGAGCGCGAAGTCGAGCGCATCGCGTTGCCCGAATACACGCATGAAATCTGGCACGGCTACCTGCCCGATGTGCGCGCCGGACAGTTATACGGTTATCGCGTCTACGGGCCTTACGAGCCGGAACAGGGACACCGCTACAATCCCCATAAGTTGTTACTCGACCCTTACGCGAAAAATCTGCACGGGTCGCTACGCTGGGACGACGCGCTTTTCGGCTATACGGTTGGAGACGACGCCGCAGACCTGTCCTTCGACACCCGCGACAGCGCGCCATTCATGCCACGCTGCCAGGTGATCGATCCGGCGTTCACCTGGGGTCTTAATAGCCCACTAAAAAGGCCCTGGCATGAAACCATTATTTATGAAATGCACGTTCGCGGCTTCACCATGCTGCACCCGGATGTGGGGGAGTCGGCTCGCGGCACCTTTGACGGCTTGTCGCACCCCGCGGCCGTGGGATATCTCAAATCCCTGGGCATTACCGCGGTGGAACTGCTGCCGGTGCACGCCTTTGTGCAGGACCGCCATTTGATCGACCAGGGGCTGCGCAACTATTGGGGCTACAACTCCATTGGCTTCTTTGCGCCCTATCCGGACTACCTCGCGGGCGGCAGCATCAGCGAATTCAAAACGTTCGTGCAGTTGATGCACGACGCCGGGATAGAGGTCATCCTGGATGTGGTCTACAACCACACCGCGGAGGGAAATCAGCTTGGCCCGACCTTGTCGATGCGCGGCATCGACAACAAATCCTATTATTACCTCATGGAAGACGACGAGCGCTATTACAACGATTTCACCGGCACCGGCAACGCGCTGGAGTTGCGCCACCCCTACGTGCTGCGAATGGTCACTGACTCGTTACGCTACTGGGTGGAGGAAATGGGCGTCGACGGTTTTCGCTTCGACCTGGCGACCACGCTGGCGCGGGTCAACGGCGGTTTCGACGAACACTCCAGCTTCCTCGATGCGGTCGCCCAGGACCCGTTACTCTCGACGGTGAAACTCATCGCCGAGCCCTGGGACATCGGTTACGGCGGCTATCAGGTCGGCGGTTTCCCCCCCGGGTGGGCCGAATGGAATGACCGTTATCGGGATACAGCGCGTCGCTTCTGGAAAGGCGACGACGCCCAACTGGCCGAACTGGCCTCGCGCATGGCGGGCTCCAGCGACATTTACAACCGCCGCGGCCGCCGCCCCTGGGCCAGCGTCAACTTCATCACCGCCCACGACGGCTTCACCCTGACCGACCTGGTCAGCTACAACGACAAGCATAACGAAGCCAACAAGGAAAACAATCGCGACGGCAACGACAGCAACAACAGCTGGAACTGTGGCGCGGAAGGCCCCACCGACGACCCCCAGATCAATGAATTACGCCAGCGACAGAAGCGCAACCTGCTGACTACGCTGCTACTGTCGCAAGGGTTGCCGATGCTGCTCGCCGGTGACGAGTTCGGTCATAGTCAACAGGGTAATAATAACGCCTATTGCCAGGACAACGAAATCACCTGGCTGGATTGGGAGGCTATCGACGAAGACGGACAAGCACTGACGGCGTTCACCCGCGCTCTCATCGAGCTGCGACGCGACCATATCGTCTTTCACCGCCATCGCTTTTTCCAGGGCAAGCAGATTCCCGGCACCAATACCAACGATATAACCTGGATCAAGCCGGACGGAAACGAAATGAGCGAGACGGACTGGCACCGGGTCGGCGCCCGCTCCATCGCCCTTCTGCTGAGCGGTGAGGCCGGTGTCTACCATCTTACCGAACAGGGCGAAAAAGAACCCGACGATACCTTCTTGTTGATACTGAACGCCGATCACGAGCAGATCGAATACAGCCTGCCGCAGGATTTCAATCTGCCTTCGGGCGTGGTGATGATAGACACATCCCGGGATGACGTCGGCGGGGAAGACGACACACCCGTGCCAAACCCCTACGTCGTCGCCCCACGAACCCTGGTGCTCATCCGCTATCCACACGATGCTTGAGCTGTGCCGACAAGTTTATTCTTTAACCAGCACCGCCACGGGGAAAAGCGCCAGCAGGTCAGCTGCCCGACAAAAAGCCGGCTCGCCCGGATGGCCGACCCGAAGCCGGGCTCCATTGAGTATATCGCGGTAAGCGCCGGCAATGTCACCGGCGATCTCCACGCCGCTGTCGCCCCAGGCCGCCTCGCCAACGGGAAGGCGTCCGTCTTCACCCGCCGGCAGCCGCGCATACCAACGCGCCACCACGACAATGAGACATTGCCCGCGCCAGCACCTGACAAACGCGCAAATATGATCCGCACCGGGGCCCACTGTCGGCAGCGGAAAATAGGCACCCTCGGCAAACAATCGCGGCTGTGCGCGTCGCAATTGCAGCAAGCGCCAGGTCAGGTACATCTTCGCCCTGCCATCGCCGATATTGGATAGCATCTCCGTCAACTGCGTTTGCGCCTCCTGACAGGCTTCCAGCGCGGCCAGCGAATGGCGGCGCAATGTGTAGTCCACCTGGCCCCGGTTGTCCGGATCCACCAGGCTGAACGCCCAAAGCTCGTTACCCTGGTAAATATCGGGTACGCCGGGAATCGTCAGCTTCAATGCCACCTGCGATAAACTGTTGTAAAGACCGAAGCGCAGAATATCGCGCTGAAACTCGGTAAAATCGCTGAGAAAGGCATTGCTTTGCGATACATCCAGCACGGCGTGAATAAAATCGCCCATGGCCGTCTCGTACTCCTGATTCGGATTGATCCACGAGGTGTGCCACTTGGCTTCCTTGATCGCCTTGAGCATGTAGTCGACTATTCGCTGTTCGAAGGCGCCGTTCGCGTCGGCGGCGGCCATATTCACCGGCCAGGTTCCCACCAGTGTCTGGTACAAAAGGTATTCGTCGTTCGCCGACGGCGCCGGCTCATCCTGCACCAGACGTTTTTTATGGCGATTGAGACGCATCCAGCGCCGCAGATGATGGCGCCACCGATCGGGAATCTCCGACAGCACGTTGATGCGCGCGCGCACGTCTTCGCCACGCTTGCTGTCATGGGTTGAAGTCGTGACCATGGCGCCGGGCCAGTCGCACTGACGGCGTTCGTTTTCCTGATGAAACGCTTTCATCGAGACACCGTACAGGCGCGGGTCGAAACCGACATCGTTTAGCGACACCAGACGGTTGTAAATGTAAAACGTGGTGTCTTCCATCCCTTTGGCCATCACCGGTGCCGTGTATTGCTGAAAGCGACGCACAAATTCAATCAGTTTTCTTTGTGTCTTTGGCGCCCGCTGTTCGCAGCCCTCTCGCATCAGCACGCCGCCGATAAAGTCGAAAATCAGAATATCGACGGCCTGACTGCGCTTTTTGGCCTGGGCGAGCGCCCACTGGATATAGCGTCGATCGTCATCGCTGATGCGCTCGGCCGTGACATAGGTGCGGTAAACGGGAAAACAGGCGACGACTTCGCTGAGCGCATTGCGCAGTCCCAGATAGGTGAAGTCCCGCGTACGCCGATCCGACTGCGCGATATTGCTGAGAAGGTTGGCCAGCACCGTCAATTCGCTGGACAACACGCTGCGCATAATCAGGTGCTTGCGCTCGTAGAGCAAGCCGTCGAAGTCCGTCGATTGTTCCACGATTCTGGCATACAAACGGCTCATGGACTTTTGCGAGCCCGGATACACGAACAGGCCATTAAGCAGGTGGGCAGCTTCATAGCCGCTGGTGCCCGCCACCGGCCAATCCGGCGGCAGACGCTCGTAGCCGGCGAGAATTTTCTCCACCAGAACATAAAAACCGTTCTCCGCGAGCGGGCCGGATTCGGGTGATTGCGTCGCGGCCAGTCGCTGCAATTGGCAATAATAGGCATAAGGATCGGTCAGCCCGTCGGGGTGGTCGATGCGCAGACCCTGGACTTGATCGGCTGCAATCAGCTCGCCCAAAAGACGATGGGTATCGCGAAATACCTCCGGATTGTCCATCCGGATGCCAGCCAGATCGTTGACATCGAAAAACCGCCGGTAATTGATTTCGTCCGCGGCCACCTGCCAATAGGTCAGGCGGTAGGCCTGGGCCTGTAGCAGCCGGTGCAGGGGGTCGAAGCTCGCCGGCTGTACGCGCTCGCCGTTGTAGAGCTCGACGTTCTCCTGGATCCACTCGACGATCCCGGCCTGCTCCCTACAAAGCGCCGCCAGCCGCTGTTTGCACAGCGCCGCATTCTCGCGCCGCCGCCGGCGGGCGGCGACCGAACGGTCACTATGGCGCGGCAAGACCTGGAAATCCCGCGCCAACGACAGGTAGTCATCCACGGCTGGGCGCTGGGCGCTCAGCCGTTGGGGCAACGCCTGAGCGCGGTGCAGTAGAATCTGTGCGTAGCTGCGCGGATCCAGTGGCAGCAGATGCTCGTAGTAGTGCACGCAAAAGGCGCCACGCGCCGGTTCGAAGGCCAGCTTCAGCTCGCCGCTTTCCAGCACACTGCCGTAGTGATCACCCAACACTGGCAGCAACAGCTTGTTCTGCAAATAGGCGTTGACCGGCCGCCAGTCGATATCAAAAAAGGTCGCATAGCTTGAGGACTGTCCGTTCTCCAGCACGTCCAGCCACCAGCGATTGTCGTCGCCACCGACGCCCATGTGATTGGGGACGATATCCAGCAACTGCCCCATGCCGTGGCGCTGTAGCGCGTCGGTGTAGTGGGCGAAGCTTTCGGCATCGCCGATTTCCGGATTCAGCGTATTGTGATCGACAATGTCGTAACCGTGCGGGCTGCCGCTGCGCGCCTTCAAAAACGGCGACGCATATACATGACTGACACCCAGACTGCTGAGATAGGGGACGATCCGGGTGGCATCCGCAAAAGTGAAATCGCGGTTGAACTGCAGACGATAGGTCGCAGTGGGGATGACCGGACCGTTCAAACCTGCACCTCGTCTTGCAGAAGCCAGAATACCGACCACGGCGGCAGCAGAGTCCGTTCTTGCACTGCGGACGGCGACAGCGCATGGGTGGCATAAAGACAGCGCCCTGGCGGCAGCGAAACATCCGCAAGCGGCGCAGTGGCGAGATTGGCCAGAACACTCAGCCGTTCGCCGCCCGGCAACCGCCACCGGACCAGTAACGCCCGCTCGCCCAATAGCTGGAAGTGTTCGCCGAAAACCCCGCCCCGCGACATCCGCGGCATCAACTCGCGCCTACGCAGCGACAGCAGCTCCCTGGTCAGCGCCAGGCAGTCGGCGTGCGGCGCGGCGTCGATGCGCTCCCAGTCGAGGACGACCTGTTGGAACGTCGTCTCGGCCATCGGGTCGGGGATCTTTTCCCGTGCCGCCGGATCGCTGAATTGCGCAAAACCGGCGAACTCCTCACGCCGACCCTGCACCACACTGTCGGCCAGATCGGCGCCGAAATCACAAAAAAACAAAAACGGTCTGCGGCTACACCATTCCTGCCCCATGAACAACAAAGGTGGCGAGGGCGCCAGCAGCAGCACAGCCAGGGCGGCGCGGCAGGCCGATTCCGACGCCAGCGTTTCCAGCCGTTCGCCAAAGGCGCGGTTACCGATCTGATCGTGGTTCTGGGTGAAGGCCACAAAGGCGCCGGCCGGCAGCGCCGCGCTGAGCTCGCCGCGCGGCTGATTATCGCGGTACGGCGATGGCTCGCCCTGGTAGGCGAAGCCCTGCGCCAGACAGCGTGCCAGATGGCGCACGGGTTGATCGGCGTAGTCCTCGTAGTAGCCGCCGTTTTCGCCGGTCAGCGCCACATGAAAGGCGTGATGGATGTCATCGTTCCATTGCGCGGCATACCATCTCGGCCGCTGCTGCGCATCGCGGCAAAGATAGCGGGCGGCGTTGTCGTCATTTTCCAGCACCAGATGGACAGCGCGCGATTTTTCTATTTGATCTTTGACGCTGTCGGCCAGCTCGTAAAGAATGTGCCGCGCCGAGGTGTCGCTGATGGCGTGCACCGCGTCAAAGCGCAAGCCGTCGAAATTGAACTCACGCAGCCAGTACAATGCGTTGTCGATAAAAAACTGCCGCACCCAACGACCGGATTCGGGGTCGAAGTCGATCGCCGCGCCCCACGGAGTCTGCCGCCGCGGATTGAAGAACCCGGGTGCGTACAGCGAGAGATAGTTGCCTTCGGGACCGAAGTGATTGTAGACGACGTCGAGCAACACCATCATGTCGCGCGCATGCGCCGCCTCGATCAGCGCTTTGAGCCTTTCCGGTCTGCCGTAGACACTATCCGGGGCATAAAGATAAACACCGTCGTAACCCCAGTTGCGCTCGCCGGGAAAATCCGCCACCGGCATCAGCTCCAGGGCGGTAACGCCGAGATCGCGCAGATAATCGAGCTTGCGCTCCACGCCGGCGAAATCGCCCGAGTCGGTAAAAGCGCCCACATGCAATTCGTAGATCACCGCCTCTTCCCAGGGCCGTCCGCGCCAGGCGCGATCGCTCCAGTCCCAGGCCGACGGATCCACCACCTCGCTCGGTCCGTGCACATCCTGCGGCTGAAAGCGCGAGGCCGGATCGGGCACCTGCAGATCCCCGTCGATACGAAAGCGGTACAGCGAGCCGGCACCGGCCTTGTCGGTGGTTAGGCTATACCAGCCTTCATCTTCGCGCTTCATCGGCACCAACTCGGGTGACGCAGCGGCGGCCAGCAGGCATAAATCGACTTGCTGCGCGGCCGGCGCCCACAAGCGAAAACGCACCCCGCCCCGGTCGAGCACCTCGGCACCGAAGGGCATGCGATGATGACGCCTGCAGCCACTCATCGGCCTAACCGAGTTCGATGCGCTCCTGCGCACCGTGCAGCAAGGCGACCATCAACGTCAGGTATTCGCGCAGGTGACGCGTGATAAGAAAATTTTCGCGCACGAACTCACGCGCTTTCACACCCATGGCGCGCATGCTTTCCGGCTGGTGCAACAAATAGCGGATGCGCAAGGCGGCGCCCTCCGGGGTATTCACCAGAAATCCCGTATGATGATCGATAACCTGCAGACGGATACCGCCGACATCGCCGCCGATAACCGGCTTTCCCTTCCACAGCGCTTCGGTCACCGTCAAGCCGAAACCTTCGCGCACCGACTTCTGCAGCACAATGTCCGCGGCGCGCTGCAACGCGTTGATTTCCACATGCGCGTCCGATGGCAGCATCAGAATATGGACATCATTGTCGTCACGTCCCGCGGCCTCGACCTCGCGCAGCACCACTTCGCCCTCGGGGTCATCGGCGGCGCCGCCACCGGCAAGCACCAGCTGCAGACCCGGTAAGAACTGCTTGGCCAGTTGATAGGCCTGAATCACACCAATGGGATCCTTGAAACGATCAAAGCGCGAAACCTGCACCAGCAGCGGCCGTTGCGGATCCAGTCCATAGCGCGTGCGCACGCTTTCCACTTCGGCGTCCGCAAGCGCTTTGTTCTTGTCGCTCAGCGGGTCGATACTGGGTGGAATCAAATACTGCGGATGCGGCAGCTCCTGGGCAAAGGCGGCCAGGGAGAAAATACTTGCATCATAAGGCGCGACAAATTGTTGCAGGTATTTCCACACCGGGCGGAACGGGTGGCTGGCGTCTATATGACAACGCCACACCCACTTGCCTTTTCTCCGCGGACACAATTTAAGCAGGGGTGCGGGCTGCGGATCGTGGATGAATACAAAGTCCGCCGCCTCGAGAGTAGGCCGCAGACGCTGTGCGTTCTCCTCGTTGGTCTGTTCGTAGGCTCTGAGCAGGTGCTCACCCAGCGGGGTTCGATTCCCTTGCAAGGTGTTATGCATGCCCTTGGTGCATTCGAAGAAATCGCCCTCGCCGTTGATCACCTCCCATTCGGTATCGATACCGAGCTCCTGCATCAGCGGAACCAATTTGGTGAGAATCTCGGCAACACCGCCGCCGCTGCGCGTGGAGTTCACGTGCACGGCCTTGGAACCCGCCAGCGGCGCGGCAAGCTGTTGCAACTGGGCGATGACATCGTCGCCGGCCACTTGTGCATAAGCTTCCAATAAACTCATTGTTCCGCCCCCTGAAAATAATCCGTAAACAGCGCCGCGAGCTCGTCGCGTAACTCTTTCAGGCTGCCGAAATAAGGATCGACGCCGGCCAATAACTGGCGCAGCGGCGCATAGTCCGCACCGAAGCCACCCAGCCAGAAACTGAAATCATCTTCGCCCCCGGGCGTGCGCCGGCGCGCGTCGATAAAGTGATAGAAGATGCTGCTGGTCGAAAGCCCGGCGATGGCGGCGGCGAGGTCGGCAGGCTGCTGCAACTTCTGCTCGGTGTCGAAAACCACAATCTGCGAACAGATGAACTCAAATTGCTGGCTGGCCCGGATCCAGAACAGGTGTTCCATTTCGTCGAGGCGGGCGTCCACCAACTCGATAATCTCCAGGCGCAGGGATTCCAGATCGGCAAAGCGCGAAGGATGCAGTGCCGCCAGCCGCTCGGCCAGCACCGGATCGTGAATGCCGTGACGCACCCAGGCGGCGAAATCGTTGTTGTACTCGCGCTCGGCGAAGCGCGGCTGCAACAGTCCGCCCCAGAAGTGGTGGTAAATACTGGCCGCATCGATAGCCGCCAGTTCGCTGCGGAACTCCTGCAGCAGGCGGGCTTTTCTGCCGGTCGCCAGTGCTACCAGCGCACAATCCCTGACGATAAACGGCCCGCGTCGGTCCCCGTTGCCGACAAAGTCCTGTTCGCCCATAAGCTTGGCTCCCTCCCCTCCGGCTTGCCGGCTGTCGCAGTTGGTCTTGGCGGCAATAATGGGCGCTGCGGACAGGCTGCAACGTCAGCCAACGGCTCTGCGATCTATCAGCGTTATCCTACACAGCGGAAAACGGCGGCGGGATCACTCCTTGGCGCCCAGTTCACGCTCCAGTTGTCGCCGCACCCGCAAGGGCGAGCCGGTCCGCCGCGCCAACCAATCATAGGCCACCGGAACGACATAGAGGGTAAACAGAGTGGCCGCCAGAATGCCGGCCAGTATCACCGTGCCGATTACGGTGCGCGTCTCGGTCCCGGCGCCGCTCGAAAGCAACAGGGGCACGGACCCGGCGGCCGTGGTGATCCCGGTCATCACGATCGGGCGCAGGCGCACATCCGCGGCCTCGGTCAGGGCCTCGCGGAAGGGGCGACCGGCGTCGCGCAGCTGATTGGCGAACTCGACAATCAGGATGCCGTTCTTGGCCGCCAGTCCCACCAGCATGATCAAACCGATCTGACTGTATAAGTTCAGCGTCTGCCCCGTCAGGTAGAGCCCAAACAGGGCACCCGCCATGGCCAGCGGAACGGTCAAGATGATCACCAGGGGATGGATCCAGCTCTCGAACTGCGCGGCGAGCACCAGGAACACCACCGCCACACCGAGCAAAAAGATAAACAGGATCGAACCGCCGGCGAATTTATAATCGCGTGACTGGCCCTTGTAGTCGATAATCGCGCTGCCCGGAAGATGCTCGCGCACCAGGGACTCCAGCGTGGTCAGCACGCTGCCGAGCGCGACGCCTTCGGCCAGATTGGCCTCCAGGGTGATGGCCCGGACGCGATTGTATCGGTTCAACCTCAGCGAGTCGGCGAACTCCTGCAGTCGCACCAGGTTGGAAAGCGGTATCAGCTGAGCGCTGCGTTGCGAGCGGACATAGATGTTTTCCAGATCAACCGGCGTTCGTTGCGTGCTGCGTTCCCCTTCCACAATGACGTCATACTCCTTGCCGGCGTCGATAAAGGTGGTCACGCGCCGCGATCCCAGCATGGTCTCCAACGTCCGGCCTATGTCGCCAACGGTCACACCGAGTTCGGCGGCGCGATCGTAATCGATATGCACGCGCAACTGCGGCTTGGTCTCCTTGTAGTCCCAGTCCAGGCCGACCAGTCCGGGATTGCGCTGGTTGATCTTCTCCACCAGGATATCGCGCCACTCGGTCAATTCCTGATAGGTCCCCCCGCCGATGACAAACTGGACCGGTTTCTGGATACGGGCGCCGAAACCCTGGCGCATGACGGGAAACACACGCACACCCGGCAGCCCCTGCAAACGGTCGCGCACATCGTCCATGATCTCCCAGGCCGAGCGGCGCACCGACCAGTCGCTCAATACGTTGATGACGATACCGGTATTGAAAATCTCGAAATTGCCGAAGGCACGCGGCGCCCGCACCAGCAAGCGGCTGATCTCGCCGTTGTCCACCAAGGGCATCATGCGCCGCTCGATCTCGGTCATATAGGCAGCGATATATTGGTACGACGAGCCTTCCGGACCGGTGACCATGAGATAGAAAACGCCACGGTCTTCCTTCGGCGCATATTCGTCGGGCAGCTGTTCAAACAGCCACAGCGAAGCGCCGACAATCCCGGCAAACCCCAGCCCGACCGCCCAGGCGTGGCGCAGCGCGGCCTGGAGGGAAACGTGATAAGCACGCCGCACCCTTTCGAACACGCCATCCACGGCCCGCGACAGGCGCGGTTGTCTGCCGACCGGCGGCAGCACCTTGGAGGCAAGCATGGATGACAGGGACAAGGCGACAAAACTGGAAAACGCCACCGCCGCGGCCATGGTCAGGGCAAATTCGGAAAACAGTCTGCCGATATCGCCTTGCAGAAAAGCGATGGGCACGAACACCGACACCAGCACTACGGTGGTGGCGACCACCGCGAAACCCACCTGGCGCGTGCCCCGATAAGCGGCCACTAAGCGGGACTCTCCCAGGCTTTCCATGCGCCGGTGAATGTTCTCGATCACCACGATGGCATCGTCCACCACCAGGCCGATGGCCAGCACCAGCGCCAGCAGCGTGAGAATATTGATGGAAAAACCCAGCGCCTGCAGTACCAGGAAACTGGCCACCAGCGACACCGGCACGGTGACCGCCGGCACCAGCGTGGCGCGCGCGCTGCCGAGAAACAGATAGATCACCCCGACGACCATGAGGATGGCGATGAACAGCGTCTTGTAGACTTCGCGGATGGCGCCCTTGATGAACACCGAGCTGTCGTAGCTTTGTTTTAACGCCATACCCGGCGGCAACCCCGCATTGACGCGCGCCGCCAGCGCCTTGGCGGCATCTGCCACGGCCAGCGTATTGGCGGTGGACTGCTTGATGATCCCGATGCCCACGGTGGGAACGCCGTTGCCGCGGAAAAACAACCGGTCCTCGGCGGTGCCGTGCTCGACCCGGGCCACGTCGCCCAGGCGCACCAGATAACCGTCCTCGCCACGGGCCAGCACCAGGCGGGAAAAATCCGCAGCGCTGCGGAAATTGCGCTCGGTGCGGACGGTGAACTGGCGCGCGGCGGAATCGAGGCTGCCGGCGGGCAATTCCAGGTTCTCCGCGCGCAGCGCATTTTCAACATCCGCGACCGTCAGATTGCGTGCCGCCAGTTGGCGCCGATCCAGCCAGATGCGCATGGCATAGACCTGCCCGCCGCCGACACGCACCCGCGCCACGCCGTCGAGCACCGAAAAACGGTCGACCAGATAACGATCGGCGTAATCGGTCAGCTCCGGTACGCTCATGCGGTCGCTGACCAGATTGAGCCACATAATGACGTCTTCGTTACTGTCGACTTTCTGGATCTCCGGCGGGTCGGCTTCGTCGGGCAGGTCGTCGAGCACGGTCGACACCCGATCGCGCACGTCGTTGGCCGCCGCGTCGATATCCCGACCCACGGCAAACTCAATATTGATCACCGAACGCCCATCCTCGCTGCTCGATTCGATGAAACGAATGCCCTCCACGCCGGCGATACGATTTTCGATCAGCTCGGTGATGCGGTTTTCCACCACGTTGGCGGCCGCACCCGGATAGGTCGTCTCCACCGACACCACCGGCGGATCGATATCCGGGTATTCACGCAGCGGCAGACGATCGAAAGCCAACAGACCGAACACCACCAGCAGCAGCGACAGCACGGCGGCGAAAACCGGCCGTGTGATCGAGACATCCGATAGGATCATGTACCGCCGCCGGGCAAGCGCCGCAGCAGATCGGGCAGAGGCAGGCTGCCATCGTCGATCGCGGCAATCTCCACCCGGTCGCCGGGTCGCACCTTGAGACCGCCGTGGGTGATGACCTGCTCTCCCGCCGTCAGGCCGGCTACAATTTCCACCTCTCCGGGGCGGCGCCCGCCGATTTCGACCTGGCGGCGCACGACCTTGTTGTCATCTGACCCGGCGACCACCAGTACGAACTGTTTTTCACCCAAGGCCAACAGCGCCTCTTCCGGAATCACGATGGCGCGGCGCGGCCGCTTGAGCAGCTCCAGTTGCATCAGCAGACCGGGTTTGAGCAGACGTTCGGGATTGGGCAGCAGCGCGCGTACCCGGATCGCGCGCGTGCCGGTGTCGATGCGGCTGTCGATCGATTTCACCTGGCCGCGGAATTGGCGCTGCGCAAACGCCGGCGCCGTGGCGATGATCTCCAGGCCGGGCGCCAGCACATCGAGATAGGTGGACGGGATCTGAAACTCCAGCTTCATCACGGCGTCGTCGTCGAGCACAGCGATCAGATCACCGGGCCGGACCAGGGCGCCCGGGCTGAGGTCGCGCAGACCCAATACGCCGGCAAATGGTGCCTTGACGATGCGATCGGCCAGACGCGATTCGATGGCCGCCCGCCGCGCCCGCGCCGTCTCCCACTCGCGTCGGCGCTCATCGAGCAGGGACTTCGCCGCGGTGCCCTGGTTTTCCAGCGACAACACGCGCTGGTACTGGCGATAGGCTTCGTCCGCGCTCGCGCGTGCCTCGGCCAGCTGGGCGCTCTCCTCGGCGCTGGTCATTTCCACCAGCACCTGGCCGGCCTTGACCCGCTCGCCATCGTCGAAATGCACGGCGCTGACGGTTTCGGTGACCGCTGCGGTGAGCGCCACCGACTCATTGGCGCGCAAGGTGCCCAGGGCCTCGATACGGTCGGCAAAATCGGCCAGCCGCACCGGCGCCACAATCACCGGCGTGGGCGCGGCCACCGCCCCCTCGGCAACCGCCGGCGGCGCATGAGCCACTGCCACAATCAACCCCACAAGACAAACCGCGATAAGCTCACGCATAAGATCCCTCAAAGGCGGCAGGCCGCCAAACCGTTTCCCAGCGCCTGGCGCCACGGCGACGTACGGCGCGTATGGATAAAGACGCCGCTAACGCCAAAGTCAATCATTCTAAGCCTTCTCCGGGCCGCTGTAATACCCGGTTAACAATTGCCGGCTACACTCGCGACATAAAAATACGCTGAACTTTTCGCCGGCCACCCTTTGGCCGGCCCCGGCAAGGGGAACTACAACGTGATTCGCGACTTTCTGCGCCGCCATGGCGTGCCTGTCCGCAGGGCATTTCGCCTGCTTCTACTGGCTCTGGCGGGCTTCGGCCAGACGGCGGCGGCCGGGCCCGCGCTGCGTTTCGTCGCCATCGGCGACTTCGGCACCGGCGAAGCGGGACAATACCGGGTGGCGGCGGCCATCGAACAGGTCTGCGCCGCGCGCGGCTGCGACTTTGCCCTCGGTCTGGGCGACAATATCTATGAAGAAGGCGTCGGCAGTGCCTACGATGTCCAGTTCGAGAATAAATTCGAACGCCCCTACGCCCATTTAGACTTCCCCTTCTACATGGCCCTGGGTAACCACGACAATACGCGCCTGGCGGCCGGCGACGGCGGCGACAACGGCGATGGCGATTATCAGGTCGCCTACAGCTACCGCGCCGCCCGTGCGTCGGACAAATGGCGGATGCCCGCACGCCAGTATCATTTCAGTGCCGGCGAACAAGTCGGCGGACGGCCACTGGCGGATTTTTTCGCGCTGGATTCGAATCCGCTGACCGCCATCAATCCCGATCCCAATCCGCACTTCAGTTACACCACCTATGGCAGCGAGCAATTCCAGTGGGTGCAGGAAGCGCTGCATGCGTCCAGCGGTCGCTGGAAGATCGCGTTTGCGCACCACCCTTATATTTCCAACGGGCAGCACGGCAACGCCGGTCATTATGACAGCGATGCCGGCATTCTGTCCGAACAGGCCAGCGGCCGCTATTACAAGGGTTTTCTAGAACAATCGGTGTGCGACAAAGTCGATGTGCTGATCAGCGGCCACGACCACGATCTGGAGTGGCTCAAACCGGTGAGCGACTGCGGCAAAACCTTCTTCATCGTTTCCGGCGCGGGCGCCAAAACCCGCAGCTTCGGCGATGCCGCGCGTAACGCCAGCTACTGGCAGGCCGACGCCACGCTGGGGTTTTTCTGGATCGAGCTTGACGGGGACCGGTTCACGGCCGCCGCGTATACGGTCGACCCGCTGACCGGCGCGCCCACCCAGGCGTTCGAGAAAAGTCTGCAACGAACACCCTGAGTCTATCCCCAACCCCAGGTACCAGGAGGCGTCCATGCCGATCAACCGACGTGATTTCATTCTGCGCAGCGCCGGCGCCGCCGCCCTCTGGCCTTTCGCGCTGCGCGCCGACAGCGGGCGCGATGCGCAAGGTTTCACCACCCCCTTCGCTCACGGCGTGGCTAGCGGCGATCCACTGCCCGACCGCGTGGTTATCTGGTCTCGAATCAGCGGGGCCAGCGACGCGAGCGTAGCGGTGCACTGGGAAGTCGCCACCGATCGGGAAATGCGCGCCACGGTCCGCTACGGTCAGTTCACGACCCACAGCGGGCGCGACTACACCGTCAAAGTGGACGTCGAGGGACTGAGCCCCGGTCGCATCTACTATTACCGTTTTCGCGCCTTCGGCTATACATCGCCTATCGGGCGCACCCGCACCGCGCCTGTCGGGGCAGCGCAACGGCTGCGCCTGGGCATCGTCTCCTGCGCGAACTATCCGCAGGGCTATTTCAACGCCTATCGCGCCCTGGCGCTGCGCGGCGACATCGATGCCATTGTGCACCTGGGCGACTATCTCTACGAATACGCTAATGGCGATTATGGCGACGGCACGGCTTTGGGACGGATTCCCGAGCCACGACACGAAACCCTGACGCTGGAGGATTATCGCAATCGCCACGGGCAGTACAAGCTCGATCCCGATCTGGCGCTCCTGCACCGTTTACAGCCTTTTATCACTATCTGGGACGATCACGAAGTCGCCAACGACGCCTGGACCGGCGGCGCGGAAAACCACAACCCCGGCGAAGGCGACTGGTTCGCACGCAAGGCGGCCGCCATCCAGGCCTACTATGAATGGATGCCGATCCGCGAAGGCCGCATGTACCGCAGTCTGAGCTGGGGCTCGCTGGCCGATCTGATTCTGCTCGATACCCGCCTGGAGGGCCGCGATCGGCAGGTCGCCCAGCCGGCCGATCCGGCGCGTAACGATCCGCAGCGCACACTGCTCGGCGCGCAACAGGAAGACTGGTTCTTGGGCCAGCTCAGTGCCTCGCGGGCCGACTGGCGCCTGGTCGGCCCGCAGGTGATGTTCGGTCAGCTCAAAGGCGTGAACGTACCGGATCTCCAGGCCGCGGGCATCCCCGTCAGCGAAGATATGGTCAGCATCAATATGGATCAATGGGACGGCTACCCGGAGGCGCGCCTGCGCGTACTGGAACATATCCGCGCCCGCGCTATCGACAACGTCGTCATACTCACCGGCGACATTCACAGCTCCTGGGCGATGGAGATCTATCTCGACTCGGGACAACCGCTCAATGCCGCGCCGCAACCGCCGCTGGGCCTGGGGCCGCTGGCGGTCGAGTTCGTCACGCCGTCGGTCACCTCGCCCGGGTTCCCCGAGCCGGCCGCCGATCCGCTGGCGCAGCTGATTCCGTTAATGAATCCACATATGAAGTATGTCGAGCTCAAGACCCACGGCTACATGCTGCTCGATGTGCGCCCGGAACGGGTACAGTCGGAATGGTGGTATGTGGACAACATCGCTTCGCGTAATTTCCGCAGCTGGCTGGGCGCGCGGGTGGAAACGCGCGCCGGCAGCAACCGGGTGCTGGTGGACAACGAGTTGACAAGCATAAATCTGGTATAAATCCGCTCTGGGGGAACTTTGATGAAAACCGCTTTTCGCAGCTTGATAGTCTCTTGCGCGCTGATCGCAGCCGCTGACATGGCACCCGCGCAAGCGGCGCCCGTAAACGGACTGAACATCGACAGCTTGACTCTGGACCTGACCGACGCCAACGGCCTGGCCCTGCGCCACTATGACTTCGGCGCTGGCGCCTTGCAGATGTACAGTTATCAACGCCGTGGCGCTATTGTCGCAGACCTCGTCGACGGCCCTTTGGGCCTGGGCGTTTTAACCGCGCCCAGCGCGCCGCCGCTCGATGCCGGCCTCCATGCCTGGCCTAGCGGCGAGGTGCAATATGGATCGCTGAGTCTGGACCTCGGAGCCTGGTACCTGCAAAGCTACGATGCGGCCAGCTCACAAGTGTCACAGACTTTCTACCAGGGTCAGGAAGGATTGATTACGCCGGTCGATGCGAACAACCGCTTCACCCTGCGCTGGCAGGGTGCGGACCCGGTGACGCTGGGCGGCCAACAGGCCTATACCCGATGGTCCATCGACGGCACCGCGCTCACCTCCCCGGTACCGGTGCCGGCGGCCCTGTGGCTGCTGGGAAGTGGGATCATCGGCTTGCTCGGCCTGATGCCGCGGCGCGCAAGCAGCGGCCGACGCTAGCCGCGCTCCAGACGCAGGGCGTTGCCGGCGATCACATAGCGGTTGCGCAACAGGTCGGCGACCGCGTCGGCCGGGCAGGGTCGGCTGAAATAATAACCCTGTGCGTAATCGCAATCATGCGACTGCAACAGCTCCAGCTGATAGCGGGTCTCCAGACCTTCGGCTATCACGTCAAGCTTCATGCTGTGCGCCATGGCGATGATGGTGGCCACAATGGTCGGATCATCCTCGGGCGACTGAATGACCTTGAGGAAGGAGCGGTCGATTTTCAGCGTGCTGATCGGCAGGCGCTGCAGATAGCTCAATGAGGAATAGCCGGTACCGAAGTCGTCGATCGAGGCCTTTACGCCCATGTCGCTCAGCTGATGCAGGATGGCGATCGACTCCTCGACATTTTCCAACAGGATATTCTCGGTAAGTTCGAGCTCCAGGTAGCGCGGCTCCAGGCCGGTCTGATCAAGCACCGACTGCACCAGCGCCGGCAGTCCCGGAGCCATCTGGCAGGCCGACAGGTTTACCGCGATTTTCACTGGCGGCAATCCGGCCTCCTGCCAGACCCGATTCTGGCGACAGGCGATACGCAGCACCTGGGCGCCGATCTCGTGAATCAGGCCGCACTCCTCGGCCACCGGAATAAAGACATCGGGTGAAACTAAACCCATCTCCGGGTGACTCCAACGCAGCAAAGCCTCCAACCCCACCACGGCGCCGGTCCCGAGCTCCACCAGCGGCTGATAGTGAATCACGAACTCGTCGCGCTCGAGCGCATAGCGCAGACTGTTTTCGATTCGCTGACGCTCGAAGACCGCCGCGCTCATTTCCCAGGAGAAAAACTGGACGCAGTTGCGGCCGCGCTGTTTGGCCGAGTACATGGCCGCATCGGCCTTTTTGATCAGGGTCTCGCCGGTATCGTCGCCGAACGGGAAAATGGCGATGCCGATACTGGCGCTGACGAACAGTTCGTGGCGCTCGATTTTCATCGCCTGGGACAGGCTCTGGAGAATCTTCTCCGCCACCCGCGTGGCGACCCCGACACAAGGAATATCCTCCAGGATGACGGTGAATTCGTCGCCACCCAATCTGCCGATGGTGTCGTTTCTGCGCAGACATGCTTGCAGTCGGCCGGCAATTTCCTTCAGCAACAGATCACCCACTACGTGCCCGTGGGTGTCGTTGACCAGCTTGAAGCGGTCCAGATCGATGAACAGCAGCGCCACCAGCTTTTCCCGCCGCAGCGCCTGCGAACAGGCATGGGTGAGCCGATCCAGCAGCAGGAGCCGGTTGGGCAGTCCGGTCAGTTGATCATAGTGCGCCAGATGATACAGATGCGCCTGCTTTCTCTCGGTGATGGCGTTGAGCAGATCGTGGCCGGTCCCCATGCCGACATAGGCGCTTTGGCGGGTAAGAATAAAGCCGTCGTACATATACTGCATGCCGGCATCGATGATGATGCGCGCCAGATCGTCAATGCTTTCGTCGACCGGCACAATGATGGGCCTGGCGTCCATCATGTCGCTGATGGGCTTGCGCCCGTAAAGTTCGCGGGTAAAGGGCTTGCTGAACAGCTCGACCAGTTTATTGCGATTGATCAGGCCGATCGGAGTCTCGCCCTCCACCACGGGGATGGCATAGAGGTTTTCCTGACCGATGAATCGCTCGAATACCTCGAGCATCGAGGTGGTCGGATGCGCCGGCTGCACATATTTCAACAGACTGCCGGCGTCGTCAATATCGGATGCGATGTCCTGCTTCATTGATTGTTTTCAGCGTGGGCTCTAGGCAAGCCGGGCTCCCGGATTCGTCCATCCGCGCATGTCACCGGAAGCTTATTATCGAAGACGAGTATTACGGGACCGTTAACAACCCGACCCGGACGTCAATCCGAACCTGATAAGGGGTTTTTGCGGCGCGATTCGGTCAACAGGTAGATCACCGGAAGCAGATTCAGCGTCAACAGCGTGCCCACGGTCAACCCGCCGAACAGCATGATACCCAGCGGTTGCAACAGCTGCGGCCCAGCGCCGATTCCGAGGGCGGCGGGTATCAGCGCCAACAGCGTGCTGAGCTGGGTCAGCAGCATGGGCCGCGAACGCATCCGCACGGCGGCGTGAACCGCGGCCAGCGCATCCATCCCCTGTTGACGAAAACGACGGATAAAGGTCATGAGCATGACGCCGTTATTGGTTGCCACACCTATCAGTGTAAGAAAACCCAGCGCCACGGTGAGATCCAGATGCTGCCGGGTGATAAACAGCGCCAGCGCCGCGCCGCTGAAATCCAGCGGCAGCTTCACCAGCACGACCAGGGGATCCAGTAAATTACCCAACTGAATGGCGATGATGCCGTAGACCAGAAACGCCGCGGCGAGCAACGCCCACAGCAGTTGCGTGCCGGTGTGCAGCAGCTCGCCGTACTGGCCGCTGTAGCGCCACTGGATATCGGCGGGCAGAGCGAGCGCGCCCAGCGCCCGGTCCAGGCGGCGGATGACCGCCAGCGGATTGCCATCGATGGCCACCGTCAGGGTCAGCGACCTCAGACCACGCTGATGTTCGATAATCGGATAACTCGACGACGACTCTATCCGCGCCAACTGACCGAGCGGCACCAATGCGCCGCGACCGTTGCCGACCTGCACCTGAGGCAGATCTTCCAGTCGGCTCCGGGCGGCCGCGCCATAGCGCAGAAACACCGCCACCGGCCGCTGATCGATGAATGTCTGCGTCAGCGTCTCGCCCTGCAGCGCCAACCGCACCGCTTCGGCCACCTGTGCGACGCTGACGTCAAACCGCGCCAGCGCGGCGTAATCGGGCTGTATCCGTAACTGATCCACGGGTATCCGCGTATTGTTCACCACCTCCCCGACACCCGCCACCCGTTGCGCCGCTGTTGCCACCTGATCCGCGGCCTTGTACAACGCCGACAGACTGTTGCCGTAAAGCGTGATGCCGAACAGCGCCGGCAGGCCGGAGAACGACTCGTCAAGCTTCTCCGTGGTCGGCTCGTTGACCCGCCCGACTACGCCGGGCGTGTCATCCAGCAGCCATTGTACACGACTGCGCGTGGCGAGCACATCGCTCACCTGGGAGCGATCCAGCCGCAACACCAGTTCGCCCTCGTCGGGACGCTCAATATAGTAGGATGACTGTGGCGAGCCGGTGCGTCGATAGACCGCGGCGATGGCCGGCAGCGCCAGCAGGCGTCGCTCGAGGTCGCTGCCGACACGGTCGCTCTCCGCCAGCGACGTACCCGGCGCCAGCTGATAACTCAACAGCAGACTGTCTTCGTCCAGGAGTGGCAACAGGCGGGCGGGATTGAACGCGAGCAGGGCCAGGCTGCCCAGCAACGACAACAGCACCAGCAGCAGCGACTTCCTTTTATGCCGCAGAAACAGGTCCAACAACCGCAGATTGAGTCGTTCGAACGCCCGCACCAGTCGGTCGCCGCTGCGGCCCCTGGCGCCAGCGCCGCGACCGGACCAGTGCGCCGCCGCCAGCGGGATCAGCGTCACCGAGACCAGCAGTGAAAACAGCAGCAGGACGCTGAAGGTGATACCGAAGGCATGGCTCAGCCGGCCGCCGAGACCACCGACCAGCACCAGCGGCGCAAACGCCGCCAACACCGTCAGACTTCCCGCCACATCGGCGGAAAGAATTTCGCGCGTGCCCTCGAGCGCGGCCCGCCAGGCCGTTTTTCCCTGGGTGCGATGACGGTCGATATTCTCCAACACCACAATGGCGTCGTCGGCCAGCATGCCGATCGCCACCGTCAGCGCGCCCAGCGTCATCAGATTCAGGCCGAGGTGCACACGCCCCATCACCCAGAAGGTCGCCAACAGCGTCAGCGGCAGACTGAGGGCGATGACCAGACTGGCGCGGTTGCGCCCGAGAATCGCAAACACCGCCAGCAGTGCCAGGGCCGCGCCGAACAGCAGGTTGTTGCGCATGTTGCGATACGCCAGACCGATAATCTCCGCCTGATCGTAGAACTTGCTCAGCGTTGCCCCGGTCGGCAGGGGTGTGGCGGCCAACACCGCGTCGACCGCGCGGGAAACGCGCAGCGTGCTGGCGCCCGGTTGTTTCTCGATGCTGAACGCCACCGCGGGCAGACGGTTACGCGTAATAACATAGCGCTGCGGTACGGCGCCGGCATATACCTTCGCCACGTCCGCCAGACGCACCGGGCGCCCATCGCCGCCGTGCCCGACGGTTACCTGCCGCAACGCGTCCAGCGTCAGTAGCCGACCGTCGGTGCGCACCAACAAATCGCGGCCCTGGCGTTGCAGCGTGCCCCCCGTGTCCAGGACGTTCGCCGCGCGCACCGCGGCAGCGATCGCCGGCATGGACAGCCGGTGGCGCTTCAGGCTGAGCGGATCGACATCGATACGCCAGGCGGCGACAGCCCCGCCCATCACAGGCACCCGCGCCACGCCCGGCAACGCCGCCAGCTGCGGCGCCAGCTGGTACTCGACCCAGGCCCGCAGTGCCAGCGGGTCACCGCCGCTGAGGGTATAGGTCGACAGCAGCGCCAGCGAGGTACCGATATTTTCCATCTGCGGCCGCACCCCGGCCGGCAAGCTCACCGCGGCCAGCGCACTGGCGACCAGCTGGCGGGCCTGCAGCGCGTCGACATTTTCAGTGAACTCCACCGTCACCTGGGAGAACCCCGGCGCGGACGTCGAGCGCACCCGCCGCAGATGAGTCAACCCGAGCATGGCGTTTTCAATCGGCCGGGTCACCAGTTGCTCGATGTCCTCGGCGGTACCGGCCGGGTAGTGGGTGATCACATTGACTAACGGATAATCGAGTGCCGGAAACAGATCGACCGGCAGGTCCGCCAGACTGGCGACACCGCCCAGCGCCAGCAGCACCAGGCCGACAACGACCGCCATTGGATTGCGCAGCAGACGCTCCAGCATCCGCGCTCAGTCCTCGAACCGGATCAGGGATTTGATATCGCCATAGAGCAACTCATAGGCGCCTTCGGTGACCACTTGCGCCCCCGCCGCCAGACCGCTGAGCACCGGCACGCGGCCGTCACGAGCGTCGCCCACGCGCACGACCACCGGCCGGAAGTCGTCGCCGTGCTTGACCAGACACCAGCTCTTGTCGCCCCGCGCGACCACCGCGGCCGCCGGCACCCAGACCACCGGGCGGGGCGCCCCCGCGTGCCGCACCCGCACCCAGTCGCCGTCGCGTCGCGCCAGGGCCTCGCTGGTCACGCCATAGCGCAACAACCACAGGCCGGTCCCGCTATCATAACGCGGTGCGGCGCCCACCGGCGCCAGCGCCACCCACCCGCCGGGCGAAGACCATACGGTTTCACCAGCCTGCCAATCTCGCAGACGATCGGCCGCGACGCCGACATCGAGGTAGGCCTGATCCAGGCTTTCCAATTCCACCAGGGGCCGACCCGCGGCCACCTGCTGCCCGGTCACCACCGGCCGGCGGGCGATTACACCCTTGAAAGGCGCGCGCAAGACGCCCAGGCTATGCGCCACCGCGTGGACTCCCTGCTTGTCCAGACGCGCCGCCAAGGCCTCCGGCTCGGCGTCGGCGTGCAGATAGTCCAGATCCGCCGCCAGCGACTCCCAGGCGCGGCGCGCCTCGGCACGCGCCTGGGCAACACCCTGGAGGCCGAGCAGCCGTTCATGGCGGGTAACCGCCTGCTCGCGCTCGGCCTGAGTCAGCGCCTGGAGACGCTAGCGCGCCAGCTTGAGCTGTTGGCGCTGTTGCTGCCAGTCGGCCAGGCGTTGGCGTAATTCGGGGGCGTCGATGCGCAGCAACTCGTCATCGGTCGCGACTCCGGCACCCGGCTGTACATTCACGGCCAGCACCCGGACGGCAAACGGCAGACTCATGACGGTCTCCTGGCCGGCGCTGACCCGGGCGAAAGCCTGCATCTGCGGACGCCAGCTTCCGGAAGTAGCGCTGGCGGTGGGTGGCGCAGACCCCGCCAGCAAGGGCAGAGCGAAGCCCAGCCACAAGGACAGCAGCAGCGCAAAGCGTTTCACAGCCCCTCCTTAATTTGAGTCTCGATCAGCGCCGCGCCCCTCGGCCCTGCAACTAAGCGCCGGGATCATCGCAAGTGGGTGATTCTAAACCTGCTCGCGCGAACTGTCAGGCGGCCAAAGCCCCTGGGTGCTTTGATTGCAAACAGCCACGGCGGTTCAGTAACAGGGAGAAGAATCATCGTCTCCCGATACGGCAAAAAACACGTCTTGGCGGAACAAGATGGCGAACCACGGCGTGGCTGTGAGCCGATCTTTCGGTTCGAGCGCCTGACTCACGCCGATGAAGCCGCAACGGCTATTCGGATCGGCGGGGATGAGCGGGAACGTCGACGGGCGGTTTCAGACCCGCGCTGCCGTCCACACACCGGACGGCAGCGCGGTCACTTCAGTTCTTGCGGATATAAAAATGAAACTCGCCATCTTCGTGACTGGACTCCATCAACTCATTTCCGGATTGCTTGCAAAACAGCGGAAAATCGTTGGCCGAGCCCGAATCCGTCGCGACCACGTGCATGACCTGACCGGGCTGGAGGTCACGAATGGCTTTCTTCGCTTTGAGAATCGGCATGGGACAATTCAGGCCGCGCGCGTCGAGCTCGACATCGGCCTTGATCAAGACTTGTGACATAAACAATACCCCCTGTATGTTCGGATGGTGGTGGGGCGTTCAATTTGGTGTACTTCTTACCCCAGGTCCCATATCGCCTTTTATCCTGGCTTCTTTAGATCCGGTACCTGCGGGCGGCAGCGGATTTGGCCGCCCACGCCAACACAGCCACACCATTTCCAGGGAATTTTTAGTGCCCGTGATTCATCTAAACCTTCATTAACGCTTGAGATCGGGCTCTCTACAGAGCTAATTCGCCGCCTGGCACCCATACTGAGGTTTGCCCCATCTTCACGTATTCTTTACCAATACAGTCAACAGCGACGCCAGGGATTTGATTCTATGATGAAAAGGACAGGAATAATGATGAATAGGGATTTTCGCCAACTGCGTTGCGGGCTGTTATTCATCCCGCTGCTGGCATGGTTTGCGCAGGCCGGCGCCGCCACGCCGGCGATCGAGGCGCTGAACGCGCGCATCGCCAAGGACAAGGACAATGCCCAGCTCTATATCGAGCGCGGCGATGCCTATTTCGATATCAACGAGCTGTTCGACGCCGTCGAGGACTACAACACCGCCATCGAACTCGACCCCAATGCCGACGAAGCCTACCTCGGCCGCGGCATGGCCAAGGCACGGCAGGGATTCATCAGCGAAGGCATCGAAGACCTGTCGCTGTACATCAAGCGTCACCCGGACAGCTCGCTGGCACACACCAAGCGCGGCGTGCGCTACATGTGGAAAGGCGATTTCGACCAGGCCGAAAAAGACCTGACGCGTGCCATCGAGCTGGACCCGGAGAACGCCGAGGCGCACGACGACCTCGGCGTGGTCTACGCCAAACGTCAGGACTACGGCCGCGCCCTGGAACATTTCACCGCCACAGTACAGATCGACCCCAGCTATGAAAAGGGCTATCACAACCTGGCCCTGACACTCTATTTATTGGAACAGGACGAACAAGCCCTCCAGCGCGTCAATCAGGCGCTGTCACTCAATCCGCGACACAAGGAAGCCATGCTGCTCAAAGGGCATATTCTCGAAGCCCTGGGACGACCGGACGAAGCGGCCGCGGTACGCGAAGAGGCGGAGTTTCTGCCGGAGAGCAATTGGAGTGAGACGGTGGATATTAAGTGACCAGCGATTGCGATTATTCAATGCGTGCTGTGCTCAAACTGCGAGCATAGGGCCACTCAGCCAAGCGTGCTGATTGACCGGGAGGCTGGCTATCATGAGTAATTATATCGCGGACGTGATGGTCCATATCGACGAGGCTCTGCCACCTGATGAACGCAAAGCGCTCGCCGGCAGACTGCAGTCGATGGACGGCGTGGTCAGCGCCTGCGAACGGGATGACAAGCCCCATCTATTAACCGTGGTTTATGATTCCGAAACCACGGACTCGAAGAAGATTGTCGACAAAATCAGGACAGAAGGTCATCAGGCCGAGTTGGTCGGAATGTAACCGGAAAACCTCTGACGCACACCCGTAAAAATGCATTGAAAATTCTCAATGCGGGCGCAAGTGTGCCCGCGCAGTATGTTTTTCTCCGCCACTTGAGTAATCAGCTGAAATGGCCGACCAATCCACCGATTACGATAGAGCCCTGATCGACCCGGGCGCCGTCTACGCGTCGCCGGCCTCGATTCTCGACGACGCCACCCTGAGTTCGGCGCAGAAACTGCAACTGCTGCGCCACTGGGAAGCGGACGCGCGCGAACTCGAAGTCGCCGAGGAAGAGGGCATGATGAACGGTGAGCCGGACAGGCTCTCCGATGTCCTCCTGGCCATCGAGAAACTCACGGCCGACGACGCCAAACACCGCGACGCGCCGACCAAGCAGGGCGGTGGCCATTAGCGGATGCAGCGTACACCAGGATTGTAGTTTACCTCTTTCGCGCCCGC
This sequence comes from Thiogranum sp., assembly GCA_030148775.1. Taxonomy (GTDB): domain Bacteria; phylum Pseudomonadota; class Gammaproteobacteria; order DSM-19610; family DSM-19610; genus Thiogranum. The sequence continues at coordinate 73,622 of JASBST010000020.1, read as the reverse complement.
GCCCGACCTCAGGCGGCGCCAGTGTAACACTGCTCCACCTCGGCGCGGATTCGCGCGCGGCTGTCGCGGGACGACAGTTCGTGGTCGCGTTCGACACGCTCGATTGCATGCGCCAGCGTCGAGTCCTTGATGCTGCGGCGGATCCAGCGGGAATAGTCCCCCCGGCGCAGATGATGCTCCCAGGTGGCGTCGTCGACACCCTCGGCGAGCTGGAGGAACAACGAGAGATTGTTGGCGCGCAGGTTCAGACGCCCGTCCGGCCCCTGGAAGTAAAAGCTCAAGTCCTCGCCGAGTTCGCCCTGGGCAAGCGTTCCATCGTAATCGGTTGCCAGTACCAGAACGCGCATACCTCACCCGCATATTTTCCGGCACAGCGTACCATCGGGGATGGCACCATGACTTGCAGGAATCGATGATTTTTTCAAGTAGGCCGACACCGACCGTGGAACGGTCTTGCCGTCACGGCGGGGCCGTGGCCGCCGGCAGATTGAGGGATCTCCGAAGTCCGCTGCAGTGGTCCGGTGCCCGCCGGATCATGCAGGCTGGCGCAGCCCACCTCGCGGCAGATAAAAAACCCCCGCGCGATAAATCGCGCGGGGGTCTCATGGACCACTAAACGTGAGATCCGAACCGATACTTAGTCGTCGTCTTTTTCTCTGCGTTTGGCTCTGCCCTTACCCGTCTCCTTGGGCGCTTCGGTCAGACGTTCGACATAAGTCGACTCATTGTCGGTACAGGTCTTGGTCTTCCTGTGCTCGTCGACCTTGTCGTTGCAGATCGGCGGAACGATGTTGCTGAGGTCAAAACGCCATACCGCGTCGCCGAAACCCAGGGCGGGATCGACCTTGGTGATATTGGTTGAATCCGGATGCTGGACGGCAATCACGAACTCGGTCGGCTTGGCGGGGTTGAAGACCATACCGGTGGCCTCGGCGCCGTCGGCCTGGATGCTCATGAAGTGGTCGATGGACTCGGCAACGCCGTCGTTATCGGTATCGCGGGCAAACCAGATATCGCCGCCGATGTCATCGCCGTTAGGCTTGTCTTCGACAATGAAGATGTTGCCGAGCGCATCCTGGGCCAGATTGTCCGGCGAACTCAGGTGGCCCGTGGTGGCGGGAAAACCGAGGTTCTTCGGCGTGTTGAACTCGTCGGCGAACACACGTACGAAGGCGGTGTTGGCTCCGGTCATCTCGATGGAGTAGACCGTCTGCTCCGAAGTCGCCGCCACGAACAGGACTTCGTTGCCGTTGGCCAGGGTGCCGATCTCGACGTCTTCCGGACGACCGAAGGGTGTGGCGTTGACCTCGTCGGCCGCGGCACGACCGTGGGACTGGCCGGCGGCGAAAGGATCGGTCGTCGTGGTGGGCTTGCCCTGCGCGTCCGTGATGGCTACCCAGGTGGCGGCGCCGGTGCGCACCTCACCGTTGGCGTTCTGATTCCAGTTGCCCGCCGCGTCGCCAGCGAACGCATCGACGGCCAGCACGAAAGTCTGGCCGTTATCAAAATCGCCGTCCGCGGCGCCAACGAACTTATACAGTGAACCGGAATTGTTCTCGTCGACGTAGTAGACGACGTTGCCTTTCTGTTTACTGAAACCGATGCCTTCGTGGGAAACATTGGCGATGCTGTGCATCTCCCGGATCTGAATGTCGGCAGGGTCGGCGTAGGGATTCATGATCTCCATGACGCGGCCTTCACCGGACCATTCCTCGCCGGCCCAGACCGTGCCGTTGGGGGTGAAACGTGCCGGGTCTAACGCGCCCCAGTCCTTGCTCCAGTCACCGTTCAGGCCACCCTGATCACCGGCGAACAATACCTGGTTGAAGTCATTGGCGATGTCGTACCGGGAAACACCGGCGTTGACGAAGGTTTCATGGGGGATAAACAGATACTTCCCGGTCGGATCATAGGCGATCATGTCGAACATGGCGGCGTTGTTGCTACCGTCCCAGCGGACCACCGACTGGTAAACGTCATTCTGAATTTCCAGCAGAATGGTCAGGTTTTCCTGAGTCAGACCGGCCGGCACCTGCCAGGGGTTGTTCTGTTCATTGGGATGATTCGGGGTGGCGACAGCAGAAGACTGTGTCAGCGGATTGAAGAAGATGTCGGTACCCGCGTTGGCGGATGCAGAGATCGCACAGACGATCGCCACACTGACTGCACTGCGCTTGATAGTCATTTCATATCCTCAGAATATTTGTTGAATTCGGCCTGCACTATCACGTCACCGCAAAGGAATTTCGCGGCTTGGCACGTGACCAGGTGCGCCCCAGTATCTGCATGAAATGTTAACGGATGCTTACCATCGCGTTGCGATTTGATAAAAAATCGTATGCACCCGCCGCTGTCCGCGCGGGTCTATGGCACGGCGGGCGGGGGCCGTCATAAAAAATTCATCGGCGATCGCCATAATTCTTGTTATCTGTCTTACAGTGGCCACGCCTGGAATGGGAATGAATGGAAAGAAACTCACTGCCGGTTCGGTTGTTTTCGCCGCCCTCTACGGGGCGATGCCAGCGCCGGCGCTCGCCTCCGAAACCATAGACACAACACAGAATAAGAAAAAGCCGCTGCATGAAGTGCTGCTTGACACGTTGGTGACGACCGACGCGCTGCAGCCCGGGCTGCCCGACGTCCATCCGGTGACGGCGATGTACAACCGCGAGGCCATCATTCCCCCCCAGTGCTACACGCGCACCGAGGAAAGCTTCAATCCGTGCTACGTCTGTCATCAGAACAGCATCGGACATGAAAACACCATGAACGACGGCGAGCTGCAGCACAACTACAGCTTCAGCGACCTGGGGACAACAAACCACTGGAAAAACCTGTTCGAGGACCGCTCCAAACGTATCGACGGTATTTCGGATCAGGCCATTCTCAAGTGGGTCGATACCGATAACTACAGCGGTCTCGACAAAAAACTCAAGGCCGCCGGTTTCCAGGGCTGGATTCCGGATCTCGCCAATCTGCATAAGGGCGCCGAGGCCTTTGACCAACAGGGGTTCGCCAAAGACGGCAGCCACTGGGTCGCGTTCAACTACAAACCCCTGCCCAGCACCTTCTGGCCGACCAACGGCTCGACCGACGACGTGATGATCCGTCTGGCGCCGCGCTTTCGCCAGGACCGGTCGGGGCAATTCAGCCGGGACGTCTACCGCGCCAATCTGGCCATTGTCGAGGCGACCATCAAGGGCGCGAGCGCCATCGGCACGCTGCCCGTGGATGAATCCGTCATCGGCAAGGATCTCGACGGCGATGGCGAATTGTCCGTTGCCACCCTAATCACCGATACCCGTTCGTACGTAGGCGCCGCCGCGGGCGAGTATCTGGAGCCCTATCTGTATCCCGCCGGGACCGAGTTTCTCCATACCGTCAGATATATCGGCATCGACAGCGAGGGCAATCCCGGCATTTCGACCCGCATGAAGGAAGTGCGCTATATGCGCAAGTGGCGCTACTACAACAAGCCGGTGTACGCCCGTTACTATGACGTCGAGATCATGGAAAAGGAGATGGGCCACCTGCCGGGCTACACCAATCTGGGCGACCACGGTCTCGACAACGGTTTCGGCTGGTCGGTCCAGGGCTTCATCGAAAACCACAAGGGCGATCTGCGCGTCGCCACCTTCGAGGAGAATACCTTCTGCATGGGCTGTCACGGTTCGATCGGCTCGACCATCGACAAGACCTTCAGTTTCGCGCGCAAAGTCGACGGGGCTGAAGGCTGGGGCTACATTGACCTGAGGGGCATGCGGGACGTACCCACCCGCAACGAGATCCGGGGCGAGATCGAGACCTACCTCGAACGGGTGGGAGGCGGCAGCGAATTTCGCAACAACGAAGAGATGAAACAGCGCTGGTTTCGTGCCGATGGCTCTCTCGACACCGGCAAGGTGAGAGCGGCGCGCGACGTCTATGAACTGGTCATGCCTTCGCGACAACGCGCGCTGGCACTCAACAAAGCCTATAAGCTGATTGTCGAGGATCAGGATTTCATCTACGGCCGGGATGCCATTCTACGCCCGCCCAAACAGGTTTATGACCGGGTCGACAATGTGGAAACGCTGACCCTGCCGCTGGACAAGGTGTACCGGTGGGACATTCGGCTGGATTGGGGACGCGATGACTCGACCGTGGCCGGCGCGCCGCCAGAAGTACGCTAACGCCATAATACCGACCTTCCCGCCCGCGCCAGACAACATCCTATCGCGGCCGGGTGGCAATGCCGCGCCCCTACTCTCGCCATGACGCTGAAGCCCTTACTCGGCACGATCACGACGTCATCGTGCGCCTGCTCCAGACCTTTGTTCGCTTTATCCCAGCCGACTGGTTCGTCCGAACCCGATCACTGCGCATAAAAATATATGCACGACGTTGAAATCAGTTGGTAAAACTCCTCCGCTAACATGCGGCACGATCGTTCGATCCTCATAGTCAAGGAGTACCCACTTTGAACTCTCGTATCACTTCGTCGTCGCACGGCGGCGGCTTCAAACGCGCCGCCCGCTTACTGATCTTCTTCCTCGGCGCGCTGAGCGGCATGCCGTATGCCAACGCTTTGCAGAAAGACGTTGTAATTTCAGAAGTCGCCTGGATGGGAACCGCCAACAGCACCTCGGACGAATGGCTGGAGCTATATAACAATACGCCCAACTCCATCGATCTTACCGGCTGGACGCTGAGTGCCGCCGACGGCACGCCCGGCATCGCACTACAGGGCACGATTCCCGCCGGCGGGCATTTTCTGCTCGAGCGGACCGATGACACGACAGTACCGGGTCTTGCCACCGACCAGATCTACACTGGCGCGCTGGAAAACGGCGGCGAAACACTCACACTGACCGACGCCGGCAACGTCATCCAGGATCGGACCAACGCCACCTGGGATGCCGGCGACAATACAACCAAGGCGACCATGGAGCGTGTCGACCTGTCGGCCGACGGCACCACCGCCGCGAGTTGGGCCAACGGCAGCCTCGCCTATGGCAACGGCTCGGGCTACGGGACGCCGCAAAACGCCGCGTCCACACCCACCGCGCCGCCACCGGCGTCCCGGGAGGACTTCTCCTATGATCTCGAGTTCGCCGGCGGCCTGACAGCTTCCACGGTGATCGACCCCCACTCCACACCGTCTAGCAACAGCAACCTGCCCATGGCCCAGGCGATGCTGACACGGATCAACGCGGCCACCACCTCCATCGATTTTTCGGTGTACGGCTTTCGCAACCAGTGCGCCTTCAAAAATGCGCTGGTGGCGGCACAGGCGCGCGGCGTCGTCGTGCGTGGCCATGTCGACCAGCAGAGCGACGGCAGCTACACCTACACCGATACCAACGGCTGCGACACCCAGGCGGTCATCGACGCCCTGGGCACCGACGGCAACGGCAACAATTGGGTCAGGTTCGATGTCAACGCCGCGACCGGAAAAGGCTACAGCTACATCATGCACAACAAATTCTTCATCATCGATGGTCAGTGGGTCTCTGTCGGTTCGACCAACTACAGCGACACCGGTATCGGCGGCGAATACAACGCCAATTGGAACCTGCTGATCCGATCGTCCAACCTGGCCGCCGTCTATGAGACCGAGTTCAACGAAATGTGGGTCGACGGCCTGTCGCACACCGCCAAGACGGACAATACCCAGCACGTACTGCCGACCTTTAACGATGGCACGGCTGTGGAATCCTATTTCTCGCCCACTGACGATGCGATGAACCGGGCGATCATCCCCGCCATCGACAGCGCCGATAGCACCCTGGATGTCGCCATCTTCTATCTCACCAGCCAACCCATCGCCGACGCCATCCTGGCGGCAAAATCACGCGGCGCCAACATCCGGGTGATCATGGACGCCACGGGAGCGGGCAGCCAGTACAGCAAGCATCCGCAGCTGTGCGCGGCCGGCATCCCGGTCAAGATCGAAAACTGGAACGGTAAAATGCACATGAAGGCGCTCATGGCCGACGGTGACAATATGATCGTCGGCTCGCAGAACTTCACCGGCGCCGGCAACGACAAGAACGACGAAAACACGCTGTGGATAAAAGGCGGGGCCGTCAGCAGCAGCATCGCCAGCTACTACCTGGCCTATTACGACGCCCTGTGGAACGCCATCCCCGATCAGTTTATCTGCAACAACCCGGGGGCGGAAAGCCTGAATGTGGGCGACACCTGCTCGGATGGCGTCGATAACGACTACGACGGTTTAGTTGATGCCGCTGATCCGGGGTGCCGATAGGAGGAGCCGCTGGAACGTCGACCGCTAGCGAATAGTGACCTCGCCGAGAAGAGCGAGCTTGTCGGGATTGCGCACGATATAGATATCGGTTGCCTTGCCGGATTCGTCACAGGCAAAGGAAACGGCCGCCACCGTGGCGGCCTCTTTGCTTAAAGCGATGCCGCGGGCACCATTGAGATCCACGACTGCCCATTGGAAACCGGCCCAATAGTCATGCAGGCGCTCCGAAAGGAAGCTGATCACCGCGGTCTTGCCTTTCAGAATGTCGAGTAGCGCGGGCACTTTTCCGCCGCCGTCGGTACTCAGCCGGATATCATCGGAAAGAAGAACGGCCAGTGGCTCGGTTACACCGCTGGTAATCGCCTGCTGGAATGCCGCAAGAAGCTGATTCTGTGTGTCCGGTGATGTCGCGTGCCGAACCCGCGCCCCGTCGATATTGGCCTTCGCCCTTGAGACCAGCTTGCGGCAGGCGCTCTCCTGCATATCGAGTGTCGCCGCAATCTCCCTATAGGAAGTATCAAAGATATCGTGAAGCAGATACGCCGCACGCTCCTTTGGCGTCAACCTTTCGAGCACCAGCAGGAATGCCATCGTCAGGGACTGGGCAAGCTCCAGACCAGTTTCCATCTCGGATTCCAGCGATGCATGGATCGGTTCCGGCAACCACGGACCGACATACTCGACACGAGTGCGATGGGCGGAGCGCAGTAGGTCGAGGCAGCGGCGCGTACAGGCGGTGGTCAGCCATGAAGTTGGATTCTGGATCGCATCCCGGTCGGTCCCGGCCCACTTCAGGAAGGTGTCCTGCACGGCATCTTCGGCCTCCGCCAGCGAGCCCAGAATCCGATACGCCAGCCCAAGAAGTCTGGGACGCATTGCCTCGAAGCTTCGCCAGTCGTCGCCACCGGTACTGTCAGTGCTTCGAGACGCCAAGTCGGTTCCAAAGATTTATCATCGCTATCGTGCAGGTGAGTATGCTGATTTCCTTGTCCGAGAAGTGCGCCCTCAAGCTGGCGCGAAGTGGGCCCAAATCGATTTTCCGGTCGAGCAATGTCAATGCCTCGGTCCAGGCCAGGGCGGCCCGCTCCCGCTGGTTGAAATCATCAACCTGATCCCAGACGATCACTCGGTCCAGACGCTCGCTGGTTTCGCCGTCCCGACGCGCCTCGCTGGTGTGCATTTTGACACAGAAAGCACAATGGTTGATTTGTGAAGCCCGCAACTGCACCAGATGATGAATGGTCCGATCGAACCCGTGGGTGTCCATGATTTCGTGGACCCGGGCCAGGGATTGCAGAATGTCGGGAATTTCCCGTTCGTATGCCACCGCATGGGTATCGGTCATTGTCTTAGTCGTCCCCGTTCGTTGTTATGCAGTCAACTTAAAGACGATCGTGGGCCGGCGTCTGTGACACCCTGCTGCGATCCTTTTTGATATTGCAGTCGACTTTGAGCGGTGGACGACTTTCAGTTTCCAATTGAGTCCGTCGTAAGCTTCCCCGTTTGGTAGACGTTCCATAAGTAGAGCTTTCTTGCACTATTAGCCAAGGAGGTGTACCGCGTAACAGGGGATTAAAAGTCGGAAAGATGTAGCTTATTGATAAATATGGTGGCCAGGGACAGAATCGAACTGCCGACACGGGGATTTTCAGAGCCAGTAAAATCAATAAGTTATTGAATATTCTAGATGATGCTAAGCGCGGTACAGTAAGGGGAAAACCTGCCCAAACAAGAGTTTAGATGAGTTTGGGTGATTGAGTGAAAATTTCGCACTGTACCGTGAGTGTGCCGGGAATTTTTTTTATAAATCGATTTGGATTTCAAATAATCAAGCCACCATCGGCCAGCTTCGATATAGCGCCTCGGCCTGCTCCATAATGTACCGAACAAACGGTTCCAGATCATCCGCCTTGATTTTTCGCTTTCTCAGCACACGCTTCACTGCGGCTCGAATGCTGGCCCTGATGTCATCACGGTGGGGTTCTGTCCAGTCCACCTTGAGATTCCGTTTAATGGTCTGGACGACATCATGAACAAGACCTGAAAGAAACTCGTTGCCGTAAATTTCTGCATAGTTCTGCGCGATGGCATCATAAAACGCCAGCTCTTCTTCCTCCAAACCCAGCGCTTTTGAACGTTCTGCATCTGCTTCCCATTCCTTGCGCATTTCAATCATTGCCTTGATAACTGCAGCGGCGTCGATCAAGCGGTTGTGGTATTTTTGTAAGGTCTCCTCTAGCAGGTCCCGGAAACTCTTTGCCTTTGCGAGGTTACGCTTTTGCTTAAGCATAATTTCATCCTTCATCAGTTTTTCCAGCAGCTTGAGCCGTAAATTCTGATGAGGTTTATCCTTAAATGTTTGCAGAAACGCGTCATCCAGGATAGAAAGGTCCGCTTTTTCAATCCCGGCTGATTCAAAAATATCCACCACGCCTTCTGATTCAACGCTATCATCCACCAGATCCCGCACAGCAGAATCCAATTCCCGCTGAAGTTTCTTGCCTGGCATGGACTTGATAATCTGTTTGCGTACTCGCTGGTAAAATATGATCTCGTCCGCATGCGGTCGGCAATCATCCAAGTGTTTTACCAGCAAATAGGCTTGTGTAAGGCGATGCTCAGCCTGTAGGTAATGGTCCCGAAGCTCGTCATCATCTGTCAGCGTCCCATAAACCAAGGAGTAACGGTCCTCCAGATCGACATGGGAAAGACGGCGCCAATCCCCATAGTCGACGCCTTCCGGTAGAAGGTTTTTCACGTCGGACAGGCATTCGAAGAACAGCGGCTTGGCCTCTTCATCCAGCGATGGCGCGGGTTTTCCCTGGCCTCCGCCCTGCGTGTATTTTGCCGTTGCATCGCGTAACTCATCGCCAATCCCGATATAGTCGACAATCAGCCCATGGGGCTTGTCACGAAAAACACGGTTCACTCGGGAAATCGCCTGAATCATGTTGTGGCCCTTCATGGGTTTGTCCACATACAGGGTGTGCAGGCACGGGATATCGGTACCGGTTAACCACATATCGCGCACAATCACGATTTTCAGTGGGTCCTCCAGGTCTTTCATACGGGCCTTTATGGCCTCTCGCTGAAACTTGGTAGTCAGATGTCCCGCCTCGCTCCAGGCTCGCGGGTCCTTACCCAGATCCCCGGTCATGACAATCTTTATTTCCGGGCAGTCTGGCAGCGCATTCAGCGCATCATACAGACGCACACAATTCTCCCGCGACATGCACACCACCATGGCTTTTCCATCCAGCGTTGCAGTGCGCTCCTTGAAGTGAGCCAATAAATCCTGGGCCAACTCCCCCATGCGCTCTTTGGAACCGGCGGCCTGTGCCAGCGCAGCCCAGCGGCTTTTCTTGCGTTCCAGTTCATCGATCTCAGTGCCACTAGTAATTTCATTCAATGCCGCGTCAACGTCCTCGTGGTTGAGTCGCAGCTTGATCTGCCGGGGGTCGTAAAATATTTTTACAGTAGCCTTATCGTCCTGAGATTGTTTAATGTCATAGCTGTGAATCACATCTCCGAATACTTCGACCGTATCGGCAGCAGAAAAACTGATCGGCGTACCCGTAAATCCAATACGCCGGGCGTTAGGGAGCGCCTCTGCCAGATAGCGTGCAAATCCCTGTAGAAACCCATACTGGCTACTGTGCGCCTCGTCAGCAATAATGATAACGTTAGATCGCTCCGAGAGTACCGGGTGTTCCGCCTCTGTAATGCCATCCCCATTCTTTTTTAGCCGGAATTTCTCAATGGTGGTAAACACCACCTCCCCACCCTCAGTCTGCAAATAATCTCTCAATTGGTTAACAGACTCCGCGTGTTTGACATCGCCAACCAATCCGCGCGCCGCCACAAACTGGTCATGGAGCTGATCGTCCAGATTGGTGCGATCCACCTGCATAACAAAGGTCGGATTTTCCAACTCCGGCCGCTGACGCAGAATACCCACCAGAAAGGCCATGGATAACGACTTTCCCGAGCCCGTGGTATGCCAGATCACCCCGATGCGTTTGTCCGATCCGGCGCATACGGTTTCAATGGTTTTTTCAACGGCGATACCCACCGCAAAATACTGGTGATACTTGGCGCCCTTCTTGGTGATCTTTTCATTGGCCACCTCGAACAGGATGAAATCCCGTACATAGGACAGCAGGCGGGCTTTGGGAAACAAACCCTCGACCAGGGTCTTCATGCTACCCGTGGTATTCGCTTCCACATTGATACCATCAATGGATTTCCAGGGCGCATACCATTCTTGTTCGGCGGTCCACACGCCATGCAAGGTGGTAATCCCGTCCGAGACGACCGTCAATGCATTAAATTCAAATAACTGCGGAATGTCGTTCGTGTAATGGCCGATTTGATTCAGCGCATCTTCCACCGTGGGCTGAATGGCATAGGGATTTTTTAACTCAAAAACTACAAGCGGCAGGCCGTTGACAAAGATCACGATATCCGGCCGCCGATCATTTTGCCCGCGGACCGGAAACTGATTCACCACCCGAAAATCATTTTTCTCCGGTTCATCCCAATTGATGCCATAGATCAGCGGATGTTCGACGCTACCATCTTCCCGCTCCACCCGGACTTCTAATCCTTTGGTCAGGTCTTCATGGAATTGGCGATTACGCCGCAGCGTATCCACACCCTCAGGACGGGCAAGCCGGGTCACTGCTTCGTCGATACTGGTGTCAGGTAGATCAGGATAGCGGTTGGAAAGGTGGGCCTTAAGAATATCTCGCAAGACCACCTCCCTATGGTCACGCTCGATTTCCTCACCATGGGTATAGGCGTAGTCCTGCTGGAGCAGGCGCTCAATAGTAGTGAGCTCGAACTCGGTTTCCGTGCCTCTTTTGCTCATACCATCCCTCGTGCCGGCATCATATACACCCGCTGGTTCTCTGCGATTGGTGGATAATCCCCAAAGATCTGACCGCTGAGTCCGCCAGGCAAATCAGCGGTATCAATTACGTGGAGAGAGAATTACCTCGATTCCTATTCAATAAGCAAGGTTATTTAAGCTCCTAAGCGAAGCTCTACGAGCTAAATTAGCTACTTATTTGCGTCACTAAATCAAATACCCGTTAAATAACATAATCAAATAGATTCAAATACATACGAACTTTTAGCCTGTCAGACAAGGTGCGATGACAAATAAAAAATTGAAGAACCGCCCAGTTTCTCCGATACTACCTATAGTCTCATCTACCATGTGTAGAAGGAGCATTCGAAGCCGTGCCAGGTTTACCTGGGGCGGCTTCAGCCTTTCTGGCTATTCCAAAAATCCTCGCGCTCTTTCCTGAAGGTTGCACGCCGGTGTGATCTTAGACAATAGGCGGTCTTTAACACGTAATAACCACGCCGTTTGGCCAGAATCACCGCAAAGTCTTCTTCTTCAGCCCATATAACGACACGAGTATCTCTACCGCGCGTATTTTCCCACCAGCTAATGCGTTCATTGGAACCGGCACCCTCAATGAGGTGACGTATCCATCGAATCCGTTCGCAGCGCCGGAAATCTGGTGTTCGTTCTTCTTCATCCCGGCCTTCGGAAATCACATGCCAGAAACCGAAATGCTTGCCCTGGCTGGGAGGACGATACTGGCAACTAATGCGGAGACCATTAAAATGTAATCCACCGTTCACAATATCCGACAGATAAATCCTATACAGTTCATCTACATAGGTTTCCCAATCACCGCCGAATGCAACCAGATCAGGAAACGACATGATCATTCGCGTCCTGCGCCTGCCATACCAACAGATTAAATTTATCCTCGCGATATAAAGTATTCTGGGTTAGTCGATATCCCGATTGGGCTCGAATTTGATCGATCAGTGTCAGCTTTGCCTGGCTAGTCGTTAATCCTCGATGTAAATAGGATAGCGCGCCGATAAACAAATCCGTCAATTGCATCAATTCTGATTCATGGGATCGAATCTGCTGAATGCGCAGGATATGCTCCCGATCAAAATCATACCGGCTATTGCTCAAGACATTACGTAGTCCAGAAACAAGGTCCTGGCTACGCGTATCCTTAATGTCGAGATAAATTTCGTATTTGGAATCAGGATCAAAAATATGCTTCAGTAATACGAAGAACATCTTGTAATAAAACGTATTATGGTCCTGCCCGAATTCACCATGGCGCAATAATCTCTTATCCGGTATCACCACGCCCCGGAAATGCAACGCGGGTTCCTGGAAAAAGTAGCTGATTAGAGCCTGGTATAAATCCAACCGTTTCGGTGAAATCTTGGTCCATTTAACTTCAAACTGACGGGACAGCCTGTACTTTGATTTCAGGTCGCGCAACTCATCCGCAACCCGCCTCACCTGAGATTGATCACACCACACCGCTCCCAGCGACATAGCGGGTATACCATCATGCTCAAGATGACAGGATTCATCGCAGTAAATGTTATAGAGATCGCTCACGCAACGGCCTCCGCAGCTTTCTCGGCGCCCTTAATTCTTATTTCGCCGGAGAGAAGTTTGGGAAGGAGTGAATCGCGAATTGTTTCCAGTGCCCCTGATTCTCTCAAGTTATTCTCAATCTTTCTATATATTGGTCCTACAATGTTATTGAACGTTTGTACAAGTTCCGGAATCGGCACCAAGCACGGAATGGGTCGAAAACTCTTTTTACTAATCTCCGGGAAAGTTGTTCCTCCCGCTCGCGATTCAACCTCATCCATATTAAAGTGTGTCCAGTTCAACGTGAAATAGTTGGATAAACCACCTTCGCAAACCATCGCTATCATTCCCTGGTTAACACTTACCGGAACAGAAGCAATCGCCAAGTATCCAATAGGCGCCCGGGAAGACAATAGCACTGTGCCAACAGGTAATTGTTTCGAGCTAATTGCATTAACCCCAAGATCTGTGATGTGCCGATCTGACCCCAAGAGAACCCCAGAAGGTAAGCCCGACATGTCCTTGGGCGTTACAAAACAATGTTTTCCGCCGTCCCAAAATTCTGCTCGTTTTGTTCGGGGTGTGCCGCCGCCAACAACTCTTACCTCCTTGCCGATTTCGGAAGCCCTCCATCCCTCTGGAATCGATCCCAGCTCGCTTTCCACAAAATGCGACGGAAACAACGCGGCGGTCTCGGCGTTCATGCCATAGGGCTGACGGCCTTCCGCCTTGGCGGTGACGGGGTCGAAGTCCACAAACCAGGATTTGAAGATGGCCTGGGCCATGGCCTCCAGGGTGTGGTTCATTTGGCGGTTGAGTTCGATTTTGTCGTCAAGGGTGCCAAGTATCTCACCGATGGCGCGTTGTTCGGCGATAGAGGGCAAAATTACGTGCAGATTCCGTTGGGCAGTTAGACTGACATAGTCGGCCATGTCTGTCTCACCCTTCCTAGCCACCCACTGTTTACTAAATTCCCAGGAACGCATAAAACAATAAAGATACTTGCGATCAAGCTTATTCGTGTCCAGGGTTCGCCAAAATGTTGTTTGCGGCGAACATACGAATGGTGGTGAATCAAGCGGTGTTATGGCAATTTTCCCCACGGTTCCTTTATGTGAAAAGATTACATCACCACCTTCCGCTTTACCTTTAGTTATACGCTCCACGGCTACATCATTTATACGACCCGCCGTATCAAATAGCACCCGATTTTCCGCCATATCTGCGGCTCGAATAAAGGCAGTATTGCCGGAACCAAACTCGTTTGGACGTGGTCGGTATTCACCATGGTTACCATCCTGAACCAGAAGGATGCCTTCCTTTTCGAGATCGGAAACTTGTACTCGCTGCCAGTCAGAATTCAAGCCCCGCCTCCTTTAGGCTATTCTTGATAGATATTTCAAGTTTCCTGCCGCGTTTGAATTCATTGTCTAATTTTTTCAAAAGAAGCGGCATCCGCACATCAAATGGCTCATCCTCGTCTTCCGGCTCTTCCGTACCCACATACCGGCCCGGTGTCAGAGCATAATTGTGTTCCCGAATTTCATCCAGCGTCGCCGTCCGGCAAAATCCGGCGACCTCATCGGGCATGCCTTTATATTTGAACTCCCGATAAACGGCAGCGATTGTCTCCAATTGCTCTTCAGATAATTCTTTTTGCTTACGGCTACCCGGGATCAGTGCACCCAGCTTGCGGCCATCGATAAACAGCACCTCGCCCTTGCGCTTTCTATAACCTTTTTTCCCGTTGCGGTTCCTGGATAGAAACCACAGTGCACAAGGGATCTGGGTATTGGCAAAGAGCTGGCCGGAGAGCTGTACGATACAATCCACATAACCTTCTTCCACAAGCATCTTGCGCACCGCCAGGCGCGCCGTTTCCGAATTGGACAACTCGCCGGTAGCCATAACAAAGCCTGCCGTGCCGCCTTCATTCAGGTGATGCAGCATGTGCATGATCCACATCGTGTTGGCGTTGCGCGGCGCCAGAGGCATATAGGCCTTTTCGCCTTTCTCATTTTTCGTGCCCAGATCCCGGCGCGGGTCTTTGTTCTGGATACGATCGGCGCCCCAGCCTTTTTCACTCTTTGCGCCATCATTGAAGGGTGGATTGGCCAGGATGTAGTCCGCCTTGACTGTGGCGTGCTTGTCGTCGGTATAGGTATTGCCCATTCCGATATTGCCATCGATGCCGTGGATAAACAGATTCATCTTGCACAGGCGGTAGGTGAAGTCCTTGGATTCCTGACCGACAAAGGACAGTTTGTGGTTGTGATGGGTGAAGATATCCGATTGCACAAACATGCCGCCGGAACCGCAGCAGGGGTCATAGACAATGCCTTCCTCGGGTTCTAACATACGCACCAGGCAGGTGACAATGCTTTCCGGTGTGAAGTACTCCCCGCCCCGCTTGCCTTCGCTGGAGGCAAACTCACCGATGAAATACTCATATACCCGACCCAGCATATCCAGGCCGCCATGATCCTGCTTGAAGATATCCTTGGAAAACAGGTTAACCAGGCCGGAGACATCCTCACGCCCCATATTGGAACCCGCATAGACACGGGGCAATAACCCGCGTAGCTTGTCGGGATAGGTCTTTTCCAGTAATTCCAGCGCATCATCCAGGATGGTCTTGATATTATCGGCCTGCGCGTTTTTCAGGATATAAGACCAGCGCGCCTTTTCCGGCACCATGAAGGCGCCACTACTACGGTATTCATCAGGGTCATTGAGTATGGCTTTGATTATTTTCTTTTTAGTAGTGTAATACTCGCTCTCCGGCTCCCGGACCATGCTCTCCAGCTGCTGGTGGCGCTCTTCAAAACGCATGGACAAAAAGCGCAGAAAAATGATCGGCAATACATAACGTTTGTAATCCGCCGGCTCAATGGAGCCGCGCAGTGCCACCGCCGCCTGCCATAGCTCCTTTATCAGGTCCGCCACGCCATTTACCGGCATATTTGCCGACTTCTTTCTGGTGGCCTTTTTCTTCGTGATCTTCTTTTTTGCTGCCATGGTTAAGTAAAGCCTTCAGATATATGATTGTACTTGTTTCAGAAATGCGACTAGATTTCCGCTAGCGAAATTGTCTGAATTCATGTGCATTTTATCCCACAGATCCAGCACAGCACTCTCCCGATGGTTTGGCGATCTATCGCCACCACCCTGCGAACAACTCGGTGTTGTGAGCACCATAAACAAACCATCTGTTTTCAATTTGACTCTTATGCAAACGGTAAGACCGTCGGCCTTACGCCGGTTTATTTGTTCATTGATCCAGCTCTCCGATGCGTCATTTAGTGATCGCTCCGCAGTCCCTATTTGAATCTGAATCATTATCTTTTTCCATCAATTGTTTCCATAAGGGAAAATTCGTTTCATGCGATTAACACATTGTTCGATCCATTCCTGATAAATACCTTTGGTGAGCGGTACAAATAAACGATTAAAACCGGCCTGATCCTCGCCAAACATTTTCAGACTAAAAGAACTGCCGCCGGGAAACTCGGCAACATGGGCAGTGCCCATGTTGCGAACACCAATATGTATGTAACCTGAATTGGTGTTAATCAATTCTGAAAACCCTATTGCGACCTGCTGTATATGGCTGGGAGGCGCAAAATTGCTTGAAAAGGTATTGCCATTCTTTAAGGTCGGATTGGTCGCCAGGGCCACTAGCCCATCCGCAAAGCAGGCCAGCTGATAACGCCCAGTCTTTAAGCCCGTCCAGTCCGCTTTTCCTATTGCCTCGTAACCATCCCTGAGTTTCGCTAAACCGGCATCGCATAGTTTTCTGAACATACCATCCAGGTCGTCTTCCAGCTTGACGATATCCACAATGCGTTCTGGTTGTGGTAAGAATACTGCGACTAACGCAGGCTCATCTGCCCAACTGTCGTCAAGTGCCGTTATCACTTTATCTATTCGTTTTTGGAAGTCACCTTCCGATATGGCTTGGCTCATAGATTCCAACTGCCGCATGGCGCGTATACATTCATCCTTCAGTTGTACCGGGCTATCGAAAGCAGCCCGAAAGAAGCCGTCTTGATAGGCTTCCACTTCCCCTTTGAACTCTGCCTGTCTGGGTTCCATTTCGCACCGCTGCACGAAAGCCAAAATATTTCGATTCGCTGCTTTGGCCGCGCGGAATTCCGCTTGCGTTACCGATATTCCTTCATCCGTTTCAAAGCCATATTTTCCACCCAGAATAAGCAGGTAGATGTCGCTCTGCTCGACTTCCGTTATACATGCCACTTCCGATGGGTATGGGCGCGCGCCGAAGTTTTCACTCATAACAGGCCTGTGGTCCATAAGCTCAACAGCCTCTTTGGCTGCCTGCCGGTAGGACTCATACCCGCTAATTACTGAGCTAATGAAAACTTTGTTCACTAGTCATGACTCCTTTGACAAAGTTGCGGATTTATCCATCCACAAACAAATCGATATACGCCCCATAGCGAAACCGCCGGTTTCTCGCTTGACCGGTGGTCTCGGCGAGCAATCCATGGGTTTCAAACTTGCGCATTAACTGGCTGGCGGCGGTGAAACTCACGTCGGTCATATCCACAATGTCATTCACGGAAATGATGGGCCGGGAATACAGGGATTCCAGCACCGTCAGGCCATTGGCTGCAACACGCCCGAATTCCGTGGTGATCAAGGCGCGGTGTCGTTCCCGCAGCTCGACAATGCGCCGTGCAGTTTCCGTGGCCTCTTGTGAGACTTCGGTGATACCGCCCAGGAAGAATTTAGTCCAGTTTTCCCAGTCCCCATTATCCCGAGTATTCTGCAGCAGTTCGTAATAACGCTGCCGATGACGTTTAAAGTAATGAGATATATAGAGCACGGGCTTTTGCAGGATCTCACGCTCACAAAGCAGAAAGGTAATCAGCAACCGCCCGACACGCCCGTTACCATCCAGAAAGGGGTGAATGGTTTCGAACTGGGCATGGGCAAGGGCAATCTTGATCAGAATGGGCATGGGGACTGCGTCGTGAACGAATTTTTCCCATCCACCCAACGCGGCGGCAATTTCATGGGGGGGTGGTGGAACGAAAGTTGCCTCGTTCAACACACAACCGGCAGGACCGATCCAGTTTTGTGTGGTGCGCAGTTCGCCGGGCTGATGATTCGCACCCCGCACGCCTTTTAAAAGGCGCTCGTGGATTTCGCGGATCAGGCGTACAGATACAGGCAAGTCTTCGAGACGCTGCATTCCATGGTTCATAGCGGTTACATAATTCAGTACTTCGTTGACGTCCCGTGGCCGCTCCGTATTCAGAATATGGACTTCGGCTTCCAGCACGTCATTCAGAGAGCTCTGTGTACCCTCAATCTGGCTGGAAAGCACCGCCTCTTTGCGGACGTACATGAAGACGAACAAGTCCGGGTTGGGCAGTGTTTGTATGGAACCATCCAAACGGCCGAGCGCGCGATCCGCCTTGGAGAGTAAATCCTGTGTTTCTTCATCCACGCGCAAGGGCGGCACCGGTGGCAGAGCTGCCGGTAGAAAAGCACGGTAACCTTGTGGTTGGCTGATATATGTACCAGCTCGCGCGGGTTGGGTCATCGTATAAGTACCGCCTTATTAAATGTACACTTCAGTATAGAAAAAAACTGCCGTATGTTAAAGGCAGTCTTTAACAAAACAGCTATTTCCAGGCCAGTTCAAGCTTCGCATGTATACACAGCCCAAATCGAGGGCAATGTGAAAACTATAGTTGTCAAAACGTAGCTTGACATAATACTAATAGTCTACTTATAGTAATGCAACCGGTTTAATTTGGAATCCATGGCGATGAATGATCTTGTAAACCAGACTATTCAGATTGACAGCGAGTTGTTCGAACGGCTCCAGGCATTAGCGGAGCCCCTGGTGGATAACCCAACCACAGTAATCCGTCGACTTGTAGATCATTGGGAGCAAAACCCTCCTGACGCCGATATTGAATCCCCCATCCGTTGGTGTCTTTTATCTCGTGGTGAACGTTTACCTATAGGCACAAAATTGCGCGCTGTGTATAACGGGCACACGTACCACGCATCTATTACGTCAACGGGTATTTTTTTCGAGAGCAAGACTTTCAATAGTCCATCGGCAGCAGCAATCCATGCAAAGAATCTTGAGGGGCTGAGAGGCTCATCGGCCAACACCAACGGGTGGAATTTTTGGGAATACTATGACGAAGAATCCTCAACATGGAAACCACTCCGGAATTTGAGACGCAAATAATCAGGCGAGCGGCTATTGTTCAGACTTTTCAAGACAACATGTTACCTAGCATTAAATAACATTGAATCATCTTGCAGGATTAAGCATACCTTTACCTGCGCCAAATAATAAAAACTGTCATTTGATCCTAAAACATGGACGAAAAAACTCTCCAACCCCGAAAAGAAGGTATTCTCTGGACCCTGCCCCAACCCACTGCTACTGTTACCACTAATTAAAACCGAACCGCTGCGGTATATCAGCGGAACCGAAGCCGGCAATGACAAGCTGGCGCCGGCACCTCCAATCCCGGCCACAGGTGCGGCGGTCGAAAGACTCAGGGATACTTTTCACACAGCGCTGGCGCTTCCCCCCGTCCAGTGCACATTTGCCGATCCGGCAACCTTACCTCCCACTGTTGTTAGTGGGGCGGGATACATCGCGAGCGTTCTGGCCCAATGGATTTCGGCCTGGCGCGAGCGGTGTACGCCTGCCTTTGTGAGGTGCAGCAACCGTCAGTCTCTGTGGTGACGCCAGTCAGCCCCACAGAGACGGACGGTAAATTACTGGCGCAATGCCAGAACAAACAGGCCATTACAGCATGCAGCACCGATGCAAAAGCCTGTAAAACTCACCCATGCGGCGGCTGATCATTGGAACGCTCAGTACGCCAGCACCCAACCCGCGATGCGCGCAATGCGCTTCGTCCAGGGGTGCCGAGCATCGGTGAATTACTATCTCGTTGTCGGATCGAGACAACCGCGCAGCCGAGCGTGAGAGGCCCAAGGCGAGACCGGCGCTTGAACCGGTTTAACACTTACCGAACTGAGGGACGGCAATGGGCAAGGTCGGTGGCCGAAGAAATTTCGGCTATGGCAAGAAGATGGACTGGGCAGGCAAGAACGCTCTGGCGGACCGCTACGGTGCGGGGCATTTTGCCACCCGCGCCGCACACGCGGAACGATGGGGTCAGTTTGTAAACTTCGCCAACAAGCTGGAAGTGAAGGATGCCTGCAAGGTGAGTCTTGAGTTGATTAGCCGCTATGGGAGTCACCTGATGAAGCAAGTACAAGCGGGCAGGATGGCGGTGGCCTATGCGCAGAATCTGTTGTCCACGGTGAACGTGGTATTGGAAACCTTGCGGGGTGATCGCCTGTTGCGCATACAGCCGGCAGAATTCGTGGGCCAACGGGTGAACGTGCGCAGCACTGCGCCAAAGGGCATGGATAGAGACAAGCTGAGGTGTGCGCAGAAAAGCTTAGCCGAACGTAGTGAATTGAATGTTGCCGCCGTTTCAGCGATAGCTCGCGAGTTTGGCTTACGCTTTCGTGAAGCGTCCCTACTGGATACCCGCGCCGCATTAGACCAGGCACTGCAGCAGGGCAAGATCAATATCACCGAAGGCACCAAGGGCGGCAGAGGGCGCGAGGTGGATCGTTGGGTGCCCGTCTCGAACTACGGCATCAAACTCCTAACACGCGTTGCCGAGATCCAGGGGGATGCACGCAACCTGATTCCCATAACCTTGAACTTTCGCCAATGGCGGGATCATGCCAATTCCATCTGGCGATCAGTTTCCGATGAAAATAACCTGGCTGGCTTTCATGATCTGCGCGCAGCCTACGCCTGTGATCGCTACCAGCAGATCACTGGATACCCGGCCCCTACTGTTGCCGGGTATCGACAAGCTGATAAGCAATCCGATCAATCCGCAAGACTCGTCATTGCACAGGAGCTGGGACACAGCCGAAGTGAGGTTGCCGCAGCCTATATAGGGAGTGCCAAGTAGTGGCCAGCCCTGCCAATCAACGGGAGGCTTCGCGCCAAGCGCATTCACTGTTAGTGAGATCCCTGCCGGGTTCGCGTCGTGGCTCTGTCAACGCACATTTGAAAAGAGCCAAGCATATCGCAGAGCTGATCTGGAAACGGTGGCACGCAGGGCCTTACCAGTGGCGGGTGAAATATCTGCGTTGGTATTTGGCCACACGAACAGAAGAATATTCAGCTAGCACCCGTTATCGACATTGGTTGACTATGCGTGCCCTGGTGTTTGCGCTGCAGAAGGAAGAGCAATGGTTACCCCATCTGCAAGGACCTTGGCTACGGCCTACCGGGAAAAGTGGTGAACTTAAAGCGGGACGACCGGCCAAGCTACCGGGATAAACACCCTAACCTTCCACCGTCTTCCAAACAGCCGCGACAAGTTGTTGCGGCGTCATATCCAAACCCAGAGCAATATCAAAGGCTGTCCCCAGTGTGGGTTGCTTGTCCCCTGCTTCCAGCTCCTGGATATAACGAAGAGACAGACCACTAGCATCCGCCAAGGCCTGCTGTGTCAATTCCCTGCTGGTTCGGCGCTGACGCAGTACCAAACCGAATTGCGCTTTGATATCCATGACTTAGCCGTCATTACTTGAATAACCGCAGTCTACGAGCTATAGTGCGTAATACAACGCGCTATAGCTCGTAAAATGGAACCGACATACCGATACAAGCTGGGAAGACAAATTGCTGGGTACCGGTCTCTGAAAGGCTGGAGCCAGGAGTATCTGGCATTGGAGACCGGATTATGCCGCAGCTATATCGGCCGCGTGGAGCGTGGCGAGGTCAGTGTCGGAATCGATAACCTGGAGAAGATTGCTCAAGGTCTGGGTATTCCCATCTATCGACTATTCTTCATGGGCGTGGAACTGGTGCCACAAAATCCTGGTAACAATGCCCCATCAACGACCTAAGGCTCCAGCGATAATTTGTGCAACCTCCGTCGCCGGATAGTAAACCCGCCTACCGATTCGTCGTCCACAAGTTCTCAATGCCCGCGTTTGCTGGTCACTGGGGTGCCCCAGGCTATAGCGTAGCCCTCCAGTGGTACGTCCCAGCAGTTCCGCCAATTGGGCTTGTGATAACAACACGCCGTAGCGTTGTCTGATTTGCGCCTCCAGGATATTACTCTGTTCAGTGATTGGTTCTTGCATGGTCAACTGTCTCCTTGTCTCGCCTCTTAGGGACCCGTTGTAACCAATACGCGCTCGCCTAACCAGCGAAAACCTTCCTTTGGTGCTTAGAGAGTTTTTGCGCGAAATCGAATGCCTGAAAAATGTATTCTGTAGATCGCAGTCCTCTCTCTACCACGATTTTCGAAGCAATACTTGTCACCTAACTATCTAGAATTATTAGTTCAGGCTCTCAGGGCATCTAACCTCGCCACCAAATCCTCCGCCCGTAAATGCGTATACCTACGCAACATCTGCATGGATTTGTGACCGGAGATAGCAGCCACTTCCTGGTCGCCCAAGCCTGCTTCCACTAGCCGTGACACGGCTTCGTGCCTTAAGTCATGAAAACGAAAATTATCAATGCCCGCCTCCCGTACGGTGCGATGCCACGCAGGGCGAAATTCATAGGCACGCCGCTTCCCGTCGCGGCCAGGCTCTCCCCAGAAAACCAAGTCGGTATCCATGGGACGGATGGGATGCTCCAGGGCCTCGGCAAAGACGTCGGCGGCTTCTTTACTTAAGGGTACGGTACGCTCGCTGCCGTTCTTGGTATCACTCAGGTAAACAACCCGCTTGCTCAAGTTCACTTGTTCACGGGTAAGAGACTTGATTTCACCTGCGCGCATGGCGGTATGCAAGGCAATGCGTGCCACCCAGCCCAACATCGGGTTGGAATATCGATCCAAGGCGGCAAACAGGCGGCCTTCCTCTTCCTTACTCAGTCGTCGGTTGCGGCCTTTGGTGGGCGTTGGTTTGCGTATGGTGCTTACCGGGTTGTAAGTCAGTCCCACACGCCATTCACGGATGGCGATGGTGAACATATGGGAGAGCAAAGATAGTTCCAGGCGTACGGTGCTGGCGGATTTGCCTTTGGCCAGGCGTTGGTCACGGTAGTCGGCTACGATGTCCGGAGTCACAGCGGCCAGACTGTATTTACCCAATGCCGCTTTTACCGCCTTGGCCTTTTGTTGTTCGGCAGAGTGGGTGCTCGGCTTCTTTTGCGCGGAGACTTCTTTCAGATAGCGCTCCATGGCTTTGTTGACCAGCAGGCGGTCGGCGTCGGCGCGCATGATGTAACAGCCGCGTACCATTTCATCTTCCGTGCGCCGCGCCCAGTCTTGCGCGTCCCGCTTCGTTCGGAAAGTTTTAATCGCCGCAGGCCAACCTGACTTACGCACGATGGCCTTCCAGGTTTTGGATGGCGTCCTTGTGATAGTTGCCATGGGCAGCTCCTTTTGGCACAGCTGTACCGGAAGTTATTCCGGCGCTGTTCCGAAAGTGTACTGCATGACACGGGGATTGCTAGAGGTGTTCTTCTAACTTATTGATTATGTGGTGGCCAGGGACAGAATCGAACTGCCGACACGGGGATTTTCAGTCCCCTGCTCTACCAACTGAGCTACCTGGCCTTCGGGAAAGAGCGCGTATTAAACCGGGAGTCTCGGGCGCAGTCAAGCGCGTGGGCGGTTTTTTGCGCAAAAACGGGTGCTTACGGAACGGTGCCGGTTTATTTTGCCGGCGGCACGTAACCGGCCGGGGTTTCGGCGCCTTCGCCGAAAAAGAATTTTTCCATCTGCTCTTCGAGGAACTGGCGCGCCTTGGGGTCCATGGGCGACAGGCGGTATTCGTTGATCAGCATGGTCTGCTGTTTCATCCACTGCTGCCAGGCTTCCTTCGATACCGAATCGAAAATCCGCTTGCCCAACTCGCCCGGGTAAGTCTGACGCTCAAGCCCTTCGGCTTCTTGGCCCAGTTTCACGCAGTTCACCATTCGCGCCATGCTGTCTGTCCTCGTTTGTCTTGGGTTGCAGGCGCCCGAGCAGGCGCTGTACCGGTGCGGCCAGGCCCACGGCCTCGGCACGCCCCAGTGTATACCACCGACCGGTGCCTTCCATCACTGAAAACACGGGGTTTTTCACCCTCAACCGGTGGGGTGTGATGGTCAGATGGAAATGACTGAAGGTGTGGCCCAGCGGCGCCTGGGTTTCGAGTCCGGCGCTGTCCAGCGCGCGCGCGTCGCACAAGGCCAGCAACGCCTCGCGGCTGTCGAATTCGGGGAAGCTCCACAACCCCCCCCAGATGCCCTGCGCCGGCCGGCGTTCGAGGTAGGCGGTTTGTTCGCTCACCAGCAGCAGCATGTGGGTTTGGCGCTGCGGCAACGGCGCGCGCGGCTTCGGCTGTGGATAGCGCGACTGCAGGCCGGTGGCGTGGGCGCGGCAATCGTCGCGCAGCGGACAATCAGCGCACGCCGGCCGGGCGCGCGTGCAGACCGTGGCGCCCAGATCCATCATGGCCTGATTGAACTCGGCCACCCGCTCATGGGGGGTCAGGGTTTCGGACAGATCCCACAGCTGCTTCAGCACCGCGCTCTTGCCCGGCCAGCCGTCGACGGCATAAAAGCGTGCCAGCACACGCTTGACGTTACCGTCCAGGATGGCGAAACGCTGCCGGCAAGCCAGCGACAGGATGGCGCCGGCCGTCGAGCGGCCGATGCCCGGCAGCCGGGTCACGGCGTCGAAATCACGCGGGAACTCGCCGTTGAACTGGTCGCGCACAATGCCGGCGGCGCGGTGCAGATTGCGCGCGCGGGCGTAATAGCCCAGACCGGACCAATGGTGCAGCACGTCGTCCAGGGGTGCGTCGGCCAGCGCCCGCAGGTCGGGAAAGCGCTGCATGAAGCGCTCATAGTAGGGAATGACGGTCTGCACCTGGGTCTGCTGCAGCATGATTTCCGAGACCCAGACGCGATAGGGCGACACCTGCAGCTGCCAGGGCAGGTGCTTGCGGCCGTGCCGGTCGAACCAGTCCAGGACCCGTCGCGAAAAACTATCCGGCGTCATCCGTTCGGCCGGGCTCAAACGCCGTAGTAATCCCGGTACCAGGCGACAAAGTTCGCCACCCCCTGCTCCACCGGCATGTCCGGCTTATAGCCGACATCCCGCACCAGGTCCTCGACGTCGGCGTAGGTATCGGGCACATCGCCGGGTTGCAGCGGCAGCATGTTTTTTTCCGCCTTTTTGCCCAGACAGTCCTCCAGCACCTCGATATAGCGCATCAGCTCGACCGGCTGATTGTTGCCAATGTTGTACAGGGCATAGGGCGCGGTGCTGCTGGCCGGATCGGGATCGTCCCCCGACCAGTTGGGGTTGGGCTGGGGTATGCGATCCAGTGTACGGATCACGCCTTCGACGATATCGTCGATATAGGTGAAATCGCGCCGGTGTTTGCCGTAGTTGAAAACATCAATGGGCTCGCCCGCAAGCATCTGGCGGGTGAATTTGAACAGCGCCATGTCCGGCCGACCCCAGGGCCCGTAGACGGTAAAGAAACGCAACCCGGTGACCGGCAGCCGGTACAGGTGGCTGTAGGTATGCGCCATCAGTTCGTTGGCTTTCTTGGTGGCCGCGTAGATGCTGACCGGATGGTCGACGTTGTCGTGCACCGAAAACGGCATTTTAGTGTTCGAACCGTACACCGAGCTGCTGGAGGCATACACCAGGTGTTCGACACCGTTGTGCCGGCAGCCTTCCAGAATATGCATGAACCCCACCAGATTGGTGTCGACATAGGCGTTGGGGTTTTCCAGCGAATAACGCACACCGGCCTGGGCGGCCAGGTTCACCACCAGTTGCGGACGGTGGGTGGAGAACAGCTCGGCCATTCCTTCGCGGTCTTCCAGGTCGATGCGGATATCGGTGAACGCTTCATACGCCATGGTGCGCGCCAGCCGTGCTTGCTTCAGCGAGGGATCGTAATAGTCGTTGAGATTGTCGATGCCGATGACGCTATCGCCGCGCTCCAGCAGACGCAAAGCCAGTGCGCTGCCGATGAATCCCGCGGCGCCAGTGATCAGAACTTTCATATCGCTTCCCGAGTAATAGTCAATTATCAAAGACGCCCGTCGACGGCACTGCGCGGCAGGATGTGCTTGACGTCATAAAGCACGCCGCCGGCTTTGCCTAAGGCGCGGATACCCGTCGCGCCAAGCTGCACAAACTCCGCGTGCGCGACGGCCACCACGGTCGCGTCGTAACAAGCTGCCGCGGGCTCGCTCACCGGCCGGATGGCGTATTCGCGCTGCGCCTCGTGCGGATCGACCCATGGGTCATAGACGTCCACCGCGACACCCCACTCCTGCAAGGCGCGGATCAGATCCACCACCGCGCTATTGCGCAGATCGGGGCAGTTTTCCTTGAACGCGAGCCCGAGCACCAGGACTCGCGCATCGCACAAGGGCAGGTGCGCGCGGCTCATCAGCCGGCAGACCTGCGTGGCGATGTAGCGCCCCATCGTATCATTGATACGGCGCCCGGCGAGAATGACTTCCGGGTGGTGGCCGAGCTCTTGTGCCTTATAGGTCAGGTAATAGGGATCGACGCCCACACAGTGACCGCCCACCAGGCCGGGCCGGAAGGGCAGAAAGTTCCACTTGGTGGCGGCCGCCTCCAGCACTTCCATGGTGTCGATCTCAAGCCGGTTGCAGATCAGCGCAAGCTCGTTGACCAGGGCGATATTCAGATCGCGCTGGGTGTTCTCGATCACCTTGGCCGCTTCGGCCACCCGGATACTGCCGGCTTTGTGCGTACCGGCCCGGGTAACCAGGCGGTACAACGCGTCGACAAAATCGGCCGCCGCCGGTGTCGAGCCGGCGGTGACTTTCACGATAGTCTCCAACCGGTGTTCAGGGTCGCCCGGATTGATGCGCTCCGGACTGTAGCCGACAAAAAAATCCTGGTTCAGTCTCAGGCCGGCGTGTTGCTCCAGCAGCGGTACACAGACCTCCTCGGTGGCACCCGGATAGACTGTGGACTCGATAATCACCACGCCGCCCGCCTGCAAGCGCTCACCGGCCAGCACGCAAGCCGCCCGCAGCGCCGTCAGATCAGGCCGTTTGTGACGGTCGACGGGCGTCGGTACGGCAAGAACAAAAACATTGCATGCCGACAGCGCCGCGGCCTGCGCCGTTAACCGCAACTGCGCGGCCGAGGCCAGTTCATCAGCGTCGACTTCCCGCGTGCTGTCGTAGCCCGCCACCAATTGCTCGACACGTCGCGCATCCAGATCGAAACCCACTGTCGGCAAGTGGCGGCCGAAGGCCACCGCCAATGGCAGACCCACATAGCCCAGACCGACGACGCCGATCCGCGCGTCCTGCACATTCAACACAAGCCACTCCGGCAGGAAGTGGGCAGCGGCTGGGCGCTGCCGGTTAGCGACATTTCGCCTGTGCCTACTTGATCAGGGCGCTCACGACCTGATGCCAACCGTTCCAGCTGCTCGACGGTCACCCGCGCTTCCTCCAGTAGTTTGCGTTTAATCAGCCACGGGCCGATAAATGGCGGGATCCAGAAGTCCGGCTCCAGTTCACCGCGCATGCTGAACGACGTCCCGCCCGGCACGGAGCGCAGCGCGATGCGCGCGTACCCATAGCGGAAATCGCTGACATCGGGCAGCACGGTGGCCTCAAGCACCCCGGCGCCGCTCTGTCGCATATCCTGTACCTGATGCAACCGCTTGCAATAGATCCACACGCACACTTCGCTCACGAGGCGCACACGCTCAATCCCGGGGGTCGCCGAGGGCAGCACTACGCTTGACTTGATGCTGGGGTTGACACGCCCCAGATGGGGATAGTCGGTCAGCAGTGCGCGCACAGCGTCCAACGGCGCCGCCAGACGCGCCTCGACATGCACGCGATAGCGTTGACCCTCCCGTTCGGCGTTGGCCATGCCGATCTGCGCGGCCCGCAGAGGTGCGCACAGGCCGAGCATCACCAGGGCAAGGGGCACGACGCTACTGGAACAGCCCCTTGAACTGGTCACCGAATTTTTTCTCCAGTTTCTTTTCGAGTTTCTGCTTGATCTCTTTACCGGCGGTCTCTTTCAGCACTTTATCCAGGCGCACCTGAAACTTCGGTTTGGCGAAACTGCCGCTGATGCCAACGGGGATGGCAATGCCCTTGACCTCGTCGAGACCTTTGCCGCCCTGACCTTCCAGGCTGCCGACCACTTTCGCGGTCAGCAGATAATCCAGGGTCTCGCCGATGAGGTCGGCCTTCCCCTCGCCCTGCACCCGCAGCAACGGGCTCTTGGCG
Organism: Thiogranum sp.; assembly: GCA_030148775.1. Taxonomy (GTDB): domain Bacteria; phylum Pseudomonadota; class Gammaproteobacteria; order DSM-19610; family DSM-19610; genus Thiogranum. Next base: position 45,641 of record JASBST010000020.1, on the reverse strand, counting down.
AGCAGATCGCGATTGCTGATCACGCCGTCGGCGATGGTCGCGGTGCCGGTCATCTCGGAGAAATCAGTCTGGTTGGGCCCGTCTTCGGCGGGCGCCGGTTGGCCCTTGATCTGCGCCGCGGCGCGCCGTATCAACGCGGCCAGGTTGAAGCCCTTGACCGCGCCGTCGGTGAAGCCGAAGTCGAGGTTGCCGTTGAGATGCTTCTTCAACGCCTCGGTGGTCTGTCCGCTGGTGGTGAGTGCAATGTGCGCCCGGGTCTTCCCAGTGAGGGTGTCTTCGCCCTGATAGTCTTTCAACAGCGGGCCCATGTGGACGTCGATAAGTTTTTCGTCGAGCGAGATCTTCGGTTGCGCGCCGCGAACATCCAGCCCCAGGTTGCCCTCGTAGCGGCCGCCGTACAGTTTCGCCTGCGCCGGATGCAGCCGCAGCTGCCCGCCTTTGCCGTTGAGTTTGAGCACAATGTCACGGCTGGTCAGGCGCGAAATCTTCAGGCGTTCGACGGACAGCGTGCCGTCGACGTCGAGGTTGCGCAGTGTCTCCACCGGAAACAACTCGGCGCCGGCGGCGGCGGCAGCGGTCGGTGTGACCGGCGCCGCCGGCTCTTCGGCGGGCGGCGGCAGGTAACGATCGGCATCGATCGCGTCGAGTTTCAGTTTGAAGCGTACCACCGGTTTGGCGAAGCGGCTCACGCCGAGGCTGCCGCTGAGGTTGGAATCGTCCAGTTTCACCCGCAGGTCGCTAATCTGCACGCTATCGGCGCCGGCCGCCAGCTTCAGACTGGCGTCGGCCTGGTCCAGCACCGTGGCGTCGGCCGACGGGGGCAGCGCGACGCCCAGCCCTTGCAGCAGTTTGTGCGGCGAGAACGGCTCGGCGCGAAGGTCGGCGTTTATCGCCGGCTGGGTGAACAGCTGTTTAGCGGAGATGGCCGCGCGCAGCTTCAAGTCCGGCAGTTGTGCCACCAGCTCCGGCGCCTCCAGGGTGCCGTTCTGCAAATCGAACACGGCATCAAAATTGACCTGAGCATCCAACGCGCCGCCGGGCAGTCCGTCCCCCTTGAGATCGGTGTCGAGCTGCACACCGGCCAGCGTCAGGCGTTCACTGTTATCGGACAGGGTCACTTGTCCGGTCAGTTTCAGCGGTCCTTTCACTGCGGGTTCGGCCACATCCAGCTGCATCGAAGCGCTCACCGGGACCGTGGCGCCCGGCGCGATCGCGCCCAGCCGCAGGTCCAGCCCGCCGACACTGTAGTGGGCGTTGGTCTGCTTGTCGTCATAGACCACTGCCGCGTCGCTGATCGCCACCCCGCCGATGGCCAGGCCGGCCAGCGCCGGGCCTCCCGCGCCGCCGGGTTCGCGCGCGGCGGGCTCGGTCTGTGCACCCTGCGTGGCCGTCAGATCGGCCCAGTTGTTGGTGCCGTCCGCCCGCGTTTCCAGCGACAGCCGCAGGCCGTCGAGCACCACCGTATCCATCTCCACCTGGCGGCGCAGCAGGGGCAATAATTTAAGCCGGATACTGACCTGCTTCACCGCGGCGAACGGCCGATCGGAAAAGCCGGGGGCGTTGGCCAGACGGGTGGGCCCTATCTCCACCGCCAGCCACGGAAACACCGACAGCTCCAGGTCACCCTCCATGGTCAATTTGCGACCGGTGTGCTTCTCCACCGCCCGGGCGAGCTCATCTTTATAATCGTTGGGGTCCACCACCAGGGGGACCACCACCGCCGCGATCACCAGCAGCAGAACCGCGACGCCTATCACCCAGGCAAGAATGCGCAATAGCTTTTTCATGCTTCATCCCTGTGAATTGGAGCGGGTGATGGGAATCGAACCCACGTTTGAAGCTTGGGAAGCTCCAGTTCTACCATTGAACTACACCCGCGATCTGTCAGAATGCGCAACAGTCTACAGAAACCGGCCCACCAACGTCACCACCCGGACGGCGGCGGCCGGCGAAAAATCGGTCAAGATAAAACCCCGTGAGTGAAGCACAGTCCGCCTCAACCGAGCAACCGGAGATCGTCGGCGTCGTTCCCATGGCCGGACACGCCACCCGGCTGAAAGGACTGGGCGGCGGCAGCAAGGAGTTGTTGGCAGCGGCGCATCCGCAAGCGCCGCAAGATCGGGCCCCGGTGTGCGAGCACCTGCTGCGCGCCCTGCGCCTGGCCGGCGTTCGCGAGGCCTATCTGGTGATCCGGGACGGCAAGTGGGATATCCCGGCCCACCTGGGCGACGGCTCGCGCCTGGACCTGCACCTGGCCTATCTGATGATGGCGCATCCCTGGGGCACGCCCTACAGCATCGATCAGGCCTACGCGTTCCTGCGCGGGCGCCATGTCGCGCTCGGCTTCCCCGATATGTGCTTCGCCGATAGCGATATTTTTCCGCCCCTGCTGCGCCACCAACAGCACAGCGGCGCCGACCTGGTGCTGGGCCTGTTTCCGGCCGATCGGCCCGCAAAGGTGGACATGGTACGCACCGACGAGAACGGGCGCCTGCGGGAAATACTCATCAAGCCCGCACGCACCGATCTGCGCCAGACCTGGGGGGTCGCGCTGTGGACACCGCGCTTCAGCGATTTCATGCATGCGTTTCTGGCCACTCAGCAGCCGCACGCCAGCGCGCGCGAACTCCATGTCGGTGACGTCATCAGCGCGGGAATCACCGCGGGGCTGGACCTGCAGGCGGTGACGGTATCGCAGCATCCCTTTGTCGACATCGGCACCCTGGACGATCTGGCGCGCGCCGGCGACCTGGACCGCGGACGTTGATAGCGCAACGCGCAAGCATCCGGGGGACCGGCCGGGGAACTCGCGGTACAGCCCGGACTCCAAGCGCTATCCGTCACCGACTGTCGGGCGGCGGCTACAAACGGCAACCGGCGCTACCCCGAACATCCACAGCGGTCGGCGCCTGGTGTATGCTGGCCGGGTACACTGAACGAGGAACTCTTATGCTGTATTCCATGACCCAGCGGCGCCGCCCCGGCCTGCGGCTGATCGGCCTGTCCACCGCCGCTGTTCTGATTCTGGCCGGCTGCCAGACCACCGACCCCTATACCGGCGAACGCAAAACCGCCAATACCTCCATCGGCGCCGGCGTTGGCGCGCTCGGCGGCGCGGTGGCCGGCGCCATCCTCAGCGGCGGCAAACGCAAGGGCGTGTTGATCGGCGCCGGCCTGGGCGCGCTGACCGGCGCTGCCGTGGGCGACTATATGGACAAGGAAGAGGCCAAGCTGCGCGCCCGCCTGCAGGGCACCGGCGTGAGTGTCACCCGTGTCGGCGACTCCATCATCCTCAACATGCCGAGCAATATCACGTTCGCTACCGACTCCAGCAGCATCGCGTCCGGCTTCTATGAGGTCCTGGACTCCGTCGCACTGGTGATCAACGAGTACGAAAAAACCTATGTCGATGTCATCGGTCATACCGACAGCACCGGACCGGAGGCCTACAATCAGCGCCTCTCCGAGGCGCGCGCCAGCAGTGTCGCCCGCTACCTGGAAAGCCAGCGGGTACTGCCGCAACGCATTATCACCCAGGGCATGGGCGAGACAGCGCCGATTGCCAGCAACGACACCGCTCAGGGGCGGGCGCAGAACCGTCGGGTGGAAATACGCCTCACGCCGCTGACCTGAACTTCGCCAGGCAAGAAAAAAGGCGGTCTGTCGACCGCCTTTTTCCCTGCCTGGAACCTCCCCAAATCAGTTTCTGCGCCGCACCAGCCCTACCAGCCCCAGCAGGCCGCTGCCGAACAGCCAGAGCGCGGCGGGCAACGGCACCGGTGTGGAACCGGCGAACTGCGCACTGGTAACACCGTTACCATCATCGAACCCCGCCACATGGGCGGCGAAAAACTCCGTCGCCGCCGGCCTCAATGTCGATCCCATGGCATAGGTCGAGGGGGAGTCGCCGCTGACGCCGGTAATGGAGAACGTCATCAGCTCCGTTCGATTCCCACCGGTACCGGAGAACTCGAACTCGAATTTGCCGAAACCGCCGCCGGCGTTGGCATCCTGGCTGATGGTCCAGGACGAGGGATCGATGTCGATGATATTGCTTGGCGTCACATTGAATGCCGTGTCGTAGTTGAAGGAGAATGTCTGCATCCCGAAGCTGCTGCCGGGCGAAGGGAAATTGGCCGTCAGCACATCGACGCGAAAATCGATGTCGCCGGCACTCGCCACGCTGTCGCTGACCGTCACCTTGAGATAATTGACGCCGTCCGGCATATCGTTGGACTGATCAAGAAAGTAGGCGATTGATGCCGCCTGCACCGGAAGGCCGCTCAGCCCCAAGCAGAGGGCGGCGAGGGCCGAAGTCATTAGGGTAGAAAATCTCACAGTTTGTCCTTATCTCGCTACACGGTCGCACCGGAGATTACGCCGGCCGGAATACTCACTCTTTGCAAATATCGCTCCATTCAACATTAATTTTAAATATCAATCTGTTGTGGCTATGTAGCAAATATCACTGTCAATCAGTCCGACAGTTATAGGTACAAATCTCCTACATTATTTAGGCATAATACTGACAGATCAGCGGCTTAGTAACTCGGTTTAGTCATCCCAGCTGTCGGCGGAATTTACACTCTTACCGCACTGAGGCGAACGCCGAGTCTATGCGGGCGGCGAATGTCTGCAGCAGAACGGACCGGCGCAGCTTCAGCGTCGGCGTTAACAGATTGTTATCCACGGTCCAGGGATCGAGACTGAGAACGGCGCAACGTATCCGGGCATAACCGGGAAACACGTGCAGTTGCGTCTTGATCCGCGCCAGTACCCGCTTGTGCACGCGCGGATGGCAAAGATTCTGCGTCGCGTAGGGGTCCAGCCCGAGTTCCTTGACGAAGCCGAACCAGCGCTCCGGGTTGAGCACCAGTACCGCGCCCAGACAGGGACGACCTTCGCCGACCACCAGGGCCTGATCGAACAGCGGGTCGGCACAAATCGCCCCCTCCAGATCGGCGGGTGGAATTTTCTCGCCGTTGGACATGACCAGGATGTCCTTGAGACGCCCGGTGATATAAATCCGCCCCCGGCTGATTCGTGCCTGGTCCCCGGTATGCAGCCAGCCGTCGGCATCGATCAGTTCAGCAGTGGCGGCGTGATTGTTCCAGTAGCCCAGGGTAGCGCCCGGCGTTTTCACCAGCAACTCGTCGTCCGCGCCGATCCTGGTCTCGATCCCGCGCAGCGGCGCACCCACGCTGGCAGGGTCGTTATACTCCGGCAGATTGACGCTGATGACCGGGCTGGTCTCGGTCAAACCGTAACCCTGCAGAATCTCCAATCCCAGACCGATGAAGGTGCGTGCCACATACAGGGGCAGCGGCGCGCCGCCACTGACCGCGTAGCGCAACCGGCCACCCAGGCCGGCGCGGACCTTGGCGCCGACGAGTCGGCGCAGCAGCGGATGAAAGAGTTGATCCGGGCGCCAGCGGGCATCGCCCTGGCGGCGTAGAAACTCGTGCCAGCCGCTGGCCACCGCGGCGCGGAACAGGCCACGCGTCAGCGGCGAGTCCGCCTCCAGCCGGTCGAGCAGGCGCCGGTGGATGCGCTCGAAAACCCGCGGAACGGCAATCAGCACGCTCGGTTTGACCTGCCGCAGGTCATCGGCCAACTGTCCCACCGAGCGAGCATGGGCGACACAGGCGCCCGCCATCATCGGCAGATAATAGCCGGCGGTCCGCTCGAGCGTGTGCGACAGCGGCAGAAATGACAGGAACAGATCCTGCGGATACACCTCGATGGCGGCCAGAACGGCGTGCGCCACCGAGAGCATATTATAATGACTCAGCATCACCCCCTTGGGACGTCCGGTGGTGCCGGAGGTATAGACAATGCTCGCCAGGGCATGGGCGTCACCCACGCGTGCCGGACGCGGCGGAAACTGCGTCGGCAACCAGTCCGTCAGGAATCGCACCCGCCGGTCGGCGGCCAGCGCAGCGTCCCTGCCCTCGTCCGGCGCGTCGCGGATCACCACCCGCTGCAGACAGTCGATTCCCTTAAGCGCCGGCGCCAGTTTTCGCCACTGCGCCAGATTCTGCAGCAGCAGCAGCCGCACCGCGGCGTCGCCGAGAATATAAGCGACGTTGTCGGGGCGGTCGTCGGTATACAGCGGCACCGGCACCAGCCCCTCGGCCAGCGCCGCCTGATCGAAGCACACCCAGTCGAGCCCATTGCGCATCTGGACGGCAACGCGCGCGCCCGCCGACAGGGCCTCGCCGGCCAGCGCGGCCCGCCAGCGCATGACCCGCTCGGCGGTCTGGCGCCAGTTGATGTCGAGCCAGCGCTGCGCGGCGCGATCGAAATGGCGGTAGGCTGTGGCTTCGGGACTGCGGCGGACACGCTGATTGAACAATCCGTCGAGCGTGACCGCCATGTCGACGTTAATCAGGTCTTCCTGATGCTCATGCATAACCTGTTATTTGTGCATGGAATCTACGCTGATGCAACTTTTCCGGTAGAATGCGGCGCCATGGAACTTGTCATCAACGGCAAACCCGAACAGCTGCCCGACGGGCTCAGCGCCAGCGCGCTGATCACCCACCTGGGCCTGCAGTCGTCGCGCCTGGCGATGGAGGTCAATCGGGAAATCGTGCCGCGCAGCCGCTTCGACAGCTATTACTTCAACTCCGGCGACCGGGTCGAGATAGTGCGCGCTATCGGCGGCGGCGGCCATTGAACAGGAGCATGACGTGATGTCCACAGTGATGTCTACCGCCACCGCGGCGAATTCCGATGAGTTGCGCATCGACGGTACGGCGTATCAATCGCGCCTGCTGGTCGGGACCGGCAAGTACCGCGACCTGGAACAGACCCGTCTGGCCATCGAGGCCAGCGGCGCGCAGATCATCACCGTGGCTATCCGCCGGACCAATATCGGCCAGAATCAGGACGAACCCAGCCTGTTGGATGTACTGCCGCCGCAACACTATACCTACCTGCCCAATACCGCGGGCTGCTACAGCGCCGAGGAAGCGGTGCGCACCTGCCGCCTGGCGCGCGAGCTGCTGGACGACCATACGCTGGTGAAACTGGAGGTGCTGGGCGACGAAAAAACCCTGTTTCCGGACATTGTCCAGACCCTGGAAGCGGCCGCGGTGCTCATCGCCGAAGGATTCCGTGTCATGGTCTATACCAACGACGACCCGATCGTCGCCAAACGCCTGGAAGACATGGGCTGCGTCGCGGTCATGCCGCTGGCGGCGCCGATCGGCTCGGGCCTGGGCATCCGCAATCCGCACAATATCCGCACCATCATCGAAAACGCCGGCGTCCCCGTACTGGTCGACGCCGGCGTCGGTTGCGCCTCGGACGCCGCCATCGCGATGGAACTGGGTTGTGACGGTGTGCTGATGAACACCGCCATCGCGGGCGCGCGCGACCCGGTGCTGATGGCCTCGGCGATGAAAAAAGCCGTCGAGGCCGGGCGCGAATCCTGGCTGGCCGGCCGGATTCCGAAAAAGCGCTTTGCCAGCGCCTCGTCGCCCCTTGACGGAACCTTCTTTTAAATCCGCTCCGTTCATCCGGCGCATTCGCTCCTTCGTGCGCCGCGAAGGCCGGCTCACCCCCGGCCAGCAGAACGCCCTCGACCGTTTGTGGCCGCGTTACGGCCTGCCCCCGGAACACAGCCTGGATGCCGCGGCGGTGTTCGGGCGCGCGGCACCGCTGACCCTGGAGATCGGATTCGGCAACGGCGCCAGCCTGGCGGCGATGGCGGCGGCCGAGCCGACACAGGATTTCATCGGCATCGAAGTCCACCGCCCGGGGGTCGGCCAATTGTTGCGGGCGCTGGAAAACCGCGACATTCGCAATGTGCGTGTCTACTGTCACGATGCGCTGGAGATTCTGCGCCAGTGCCTGGGGGAGGCCAGCCTCGATCGGGTGCTGCTGCTGTTCCCGGATCCCTGGCCGAAGAAGAAACACCACAAAAGACGCATTGTGCAGCCCGACTTCGCCGCCCTGGTGGCAGGCAAACTCAAACCCGGCGGCTTGTTTCATCTGGCGACCGACTGGCAGCCTTACGCGGCGCACATGCGTGAGGTGCTCGATCAATCTCCGCTGTTCGCGCCGGACCCGACCGGGGCCAATGCCCACCCGCCCCGGACCCGAACCAAATTCGAACAACGCGCACAGCGCCTGGGACACCAGGTTAGCGACCTGTTTTATCGCCGCCAACCTCGGACGGAACCCGCCGGCTCTTAATTTATCCTTTGAAACAGTGGGTTATAATGAAGTTGTCGGCCACCGGCCAACATGGTTCAATACGCCGTTTCTGACGCCGCCCGGCCCGCCGCTCTATCTGCCGGTGTTCGCGCGACAACATTCAAGCATTCCGGCGCTGTGCCTGCCCCGTCCAGGTAGGGCGCCCAACACTTTTGCGTTTTTAGTTTTGAGGAGATTGGCATGTCCCAGAAACATCCAGTGATCGCGGTTACGGGCTCATCCGGCGCCGGCACCACGACCGTCAAAGTGGCTTTCGAGCACATTTTCCGGCGTGAAGGGGTCAACCCCGCGGTCATCGAGGGCGACAGCTACCACCGCTACGATCGCGCCGCCATGAAAGAAGCCATGACGCGGGCGGAAAACGAAGGCAACCGCAATTTCAGCCATTTCGGCCCGGAAGCCAATCTGTTCGACAAGCTGGCGGAAACGTTCAAGACCTACGCCGAGACCGGCAGCTGCGACCGCCGCTACTATTTGCACAGTGACGAAGAAGCGGAGCCCTTCGGCCAGAAACCCGGCGAATTCACGCCGTGGGAAGCCATTCCGCCCGGCACCGATCTGCTGTTCTACGAAGGTCTGCACGGCGGCGCCGTGGACGGCTCGGTGAATGTGGCCCAGTACGTCGATCTGTTGATCGGTGTGGTCCCGATTGTCAATCTGGAATGGATCCAGAAGATCCATCGCGACTGCGCCCAGCGCGGCTATTCCGCCGAGGCGGTGACCGACACCATCCTGCGCCGCATGCATGACTACGTGCACTACATCACGCCGCAGTTCTCGCGCACCGACATCAACTTTCAGCGCGTGCCCACGGTCGACACCTCGAATCCCTTCATCGCGCGCGACATCCCGACGCCCGATGAAAGTTTTGTCGTCATCCGTTTCCGTGACCCGAAGAAGCTGGAGATCGACTTCCCCTATCTGCTGAACATGCTGGACGCCTCGTTCATGTCACGACGCAACTCTCTTGTCGTTCCCGGCGGCAAAATGGGCTTCGCCATGGAAATCATTCTGGCACCTATAATTGAACGTATGATGGACGCTCGCAAAAGCGCCTGAGCCGGGCAGTCGGACAGCCTTGACACCCCAGGGGGCGTTCAGCCTGGCGCTGCCGCCCCCTTTTTACGCCGGTTCTCTTTGCTATGCGTGATGATGACAATTTTTTACTCGGCCATGCGCAGACCGCCGACTGGGAGCAGGGCGTAGCCGCGTGCGCGTCGCAGCTCGGCGAAATCCCGCCGGCGGCCAACCTGGGCTTCGTCTACGTCAGCGACCATCACGCCGATCACCTGCAGCGCATCCTGGAGCGTCTGCGCCGCACGACCGGCGTGACCCACTGGACCGGCACCGTGGGCCTGAGCATCTGTGCCACGCGACAGGAATATCATCAGCAGCCGGCCCTGGCGGTCATGATCGGCTCCTTCCCCGACGATAGCTTCAAGGTACTGAGTTTCTACGGCCGGGCGGCCGACCATCTGCCGGCCACCTGGGACCCCTGGCTCGGCGACTCGGCCAGCCACGTGGCCGTGCTGCACGGTGACCCGAGCAACGGCATGCTGCCGGAGCTGATCAAGCAGCTCTACGCCGAATTGCCCGGCGGCTATCTGGTGGGCGGACTGAGTTCGTCGCGCGGCAGCCATCCGCAGATCGCCGATGAGCTGTTGGAGAACGGTCTGTCCGGCGTCGTTTTCAACAACCGTGTGACCGTCGCAACGGCCCTCAGCCAAGGTTGCAGCCCGATAGCGGATAAACGCAGCATCACCGACTGCAACAACAACATTGTCAACAGCATCGACAAGCGTCCGGCACTGGACGTCTTCAAGGAGGATATCGGCGAAATACTGGCACGCGACCTGAATCGCGCCGCGGGTTATATTTTCGCCGGCCTGCCGGTGGAGGGCTCGGACACCGGCGACTATCTGGTGCGAAATCTCATCGGTGTCGATACCGTAGGCAAACGCATCGCTATCGGCGACCTGTTGCACCCGGGGCAGAAAATCCAGTTCTGCCGCCGCGACGGACAGACGGCGTGGGAAGACATGCAACGGATGCTGCGGGAACTGAAGACCCGTTTAGGCGGCGCCAGGCCACGGGGCGGGCTCTATTATTCGTGCCTGGGGCGTGGCGAGGATCTGTTCGGCGCGGACTCGGCGGAAGTGAAAATGATCCACGCCGCACTCGGCGACTTTCCGTTGGTTGGTTTTTTCGCCAACGGCGAAATTTTCAACCAGCGACTCTACGGCTATACCGGCGTCTTGACCCTGTTTATGTAGGTGCGGTTACAACCCGGCACCGCCAGCGACAACCGCCCGGGCCAGGCGCAGGCGTCAGAAAACAGGCGCCATGCCTCACCTTGCACATCACCCGCGACCATCTATACTGCTTGCAGGTCAAAAGATCCCTCAAGACTTGCGCTGATTCACAGCAAGGAGGTAACGCATGCCCGTTGTCGCGATGGACCCGGCTTCCGCTCGGGCGTCGGATCCGGATAGTCTCCCGCAAGAACCACCATGCACTACCTGATGGAACACGTGGAGCGGTATCTCATGGCATGCCGCGAACTGACCGCGTTCTGCGCCCACAACGGCTGGATCGACAACAAAACCCTGGACTACGAAATTCTCGAAAAGAACGACCACCACGTGCTGGCCTTCGTTCAGTTCGAGGAGATCCTGATGGAGGGCGGCGGCCGTATTGCCGGCCGTATTCCGCACCAGGGTTGTTTGCGCCTCACACTGGACCGCTACGGCCAGGTGGAGCACGCCGAGCTCGTCTGACCGACGGCACCGCCAGGCTACATGGAAACGTAGCCGTTATTGCGCAGGCGCTCCACTTCTCCCGGGCCATAGGGAACCTGGCGCAGAAAACCGGGCACCTGGTCGGGCTGAATACCGTAGGTCTCCATCTGTGTCCGGCAGATACTGATATCCACCGCGCCGAGCGCGGCCAGTTTTGCCGCGCGGTCCACCACGTCTTTGTATTTGTCGTAGTTGCGCAGGGCGAAGAACTCCACCTCCGAGCCGTGGAGAACCAGTGACACCAACGGCTGCTCGCCTTCGCTGAGCGGACGGTCCAGCAGATGTTCGACCCGGTCGAACAAGAGCTGAAGCTCATCGACAGTACCGACGCGGATATCCGCCAGCAGGTTGTAGGCCGGGGGACCGCTGGGGGCGATGCGCTCCGGCGGCGCCACGACCACCGACGCCGGCGCCACCTCGGGGCCGCGCACCAGCCGGCTGGCCGCCAGCCAGAATACGCCGATCGCCAGCAGCAATAGCAGCAGACTGCGCCCTAGCATCACTTCGCGTCCTTTCCTCTTGCGACCGGGAAATGCCCCTGTTTGGGCAGCATAGCACAGGGAGTTCGGCTACAATGTCGGATTTTGGCGGTAGAGTCAGTCACAATGAGCCAATTTCCCCGTCAGATGGATGATCGCTCGCGGCGCCAGGTCGCCGTCTGGCTGCTGGTGTGCTGCAGCATGATATTCGCCATGGTAATACTGGGCGGGGTCACCCGACTGACCGGTTCGGGTCTGTCGATGGTGGAATGGGATCCGATTTTCGGCGTCGTACCGCCGCTCGACCAGAGTGCCTGGGAAGAGGTGTTCGCCAAATACCGGCAGTCGCCGGAATACCTCAAGGTCAATGTCGGTATGGACCTGCACGGCTTCAAATCGATTTACTGGTTCGAGTACAGCCATCGGCTGCTCGGGCGCACCATCGGCACGGTTTTCCTGCTGCCGTTTCTGTATTTCCTCTTTCGCCGCAAACTCAGCGCGCGACTCGTGCCACGACTCGGTTTCGCCTTCGTCCTGGGCGGCCTGCAGGGGCTGCTCGGCTGGTACATGGTGCAAAGCGGCCTGGTGGACAATCCGCATGTCAGCCAGTACCGCCTGGTCGCGCACCTCAGCCTCGCGCTGGTGATCTACGCCTATCTGCTGTGGCTGCTTTACGAGCTGGTATTCCCCCCCGCCGACACTTCCGGCGACCGGGCGGCAGGATTGAAAACAGCGGCCCTGCTGCTGCTCGGCCTGGTCGCCACCACCATCGTTTCCGGCGGTTTCGTCGCCGGACTCAAGGCCGGTCACGCCTACAACACCTTTCCGAAAATGGGCGACCACTTGCTGCCGCCCGCCGGTTGGGCGCTACAGCCGGGCTGGCGCAATCTGTTCGAGAACATCGCCACGGTCCAGTTCGACCATCGAGTCCTGGCCCTGCTGACCTTCACCTCGGTGCTGCTGTTGTGGCTGTGGTGCTGGCGCCGGCGACCCGCACCGGCCGTGCGCACCACCACGCATCTGTTGCTGCTGATGGCCGTCATACAGGTCACGCTGGGCATCAGCACGCTGCTGCTGCACGTACCCGTGGCGCTGGCATCCCTGCACCAGACGGGCGCCCTGTTGGTACTGACGCTGGTGCTGCTGCTCAACCACCGCCTGCGCTCCGCGCAGGCAAAAAAAATCCGGCCCTGAAGCCGGATCTTTACCGCCAGCCACCCAACACTACTTGAGGCTGGAATAAAACGCCGCGAGGTTTTCGATATCGGCATCGCTCAGCGGTTTGGCCATGGGCGTCATCATTGGATCCTTGCGGCTGCCATCACGAAACGCCTTGAGTTGCTTCACCAGGTAGGCGTCCTTCTGGCCGGCCAGGTTCGGCCACAACGGGTTGGCACTGATGCCGTTGGCGCCGTGGCATCCGGCGCAGACGGCGGCTTTCGCCTTGCCGGCGGCGGCATCGCCGGCGGCCATGGCGCCGTTCATGCCAGCCAGGGCTATACCCATCAGACCGGCTGTTAACAACTTCTTCATAGATATCTCTCCAAGGTGTCGGGACAAAATTCCGATAGTCTATTTTCGCAAACCCCCCGGTTGCTGTAAATTCATTGATCATCAGTATTTATTATTGTGAGATCAGAAGTTTATAAGTACTATACGCGCTCGGGATGCGAATAGTTGCGGATCTCGGCGCAACCGGCCGCCAGGGATAGCGGCGAAGTTTGGCGAGCTGGCGGACACGGAACCGGGCAGTTGCTCAATGGCGCTGCCCGTGGGGGCTTGTTCCGTCGCGGCGTACGCGTTGGCTAATCTCTATCGACGACAGACACGGAAGATTTTCGATGACGCTCTCTGCCAAAGACCTGGTCAACGACTCGCTGCAGCTGGCATCGCTGCCCAGCGCCGTGATGCGCGCAATGGAGCTGATCAACAGCGCCGACGCCTCGGCCTCGGATATCGGCGAAATCATCGCCGAGGACCCCGCCCTGACCGCCCGGCTGCTGAAAATCGTCAACAGCGCCTTCTATGGTTTTCCTTCACGCATCGACACCATCTCGCGCGCCATCACCATCGTCGGCACGCTCGAGCTGACCGATCTGGTCATCGGTTCCAGCGCCATCGATGTGTTCTCCCGCCTGCCCAGCCCGCTGGTCAATATCCACACCTTCTGGGAGCACAACTTGTACGCCGGCATCGTCGCGCGGCTGCTGTCGCGTTACCTGCGGGCGCCCAACACCGAGCGCTGTTTCATCATGGGCCTGCTCCACGACATCGGTTCGCTGGTGCTCTATCAGCAACAGCCGGAGCTGTCGCGCCAGGCGCTGGAAACGGCCAAAGACAAGCGCTTAACGCTGCAGGCGGCGGAACGGGATGTTTTCGGTTTCGATCACGGCGAGGTCGGCGCCGAACTGATGCGCTGCTGGAACCTGCCGGAAAGCTTCCGTCAGGTGGCGCAATATCACCACCAGCCTTCGCTGGCCGAACGCTACCGGCTGGAAACCGCCACCGTTCATTTGGCCGACGTCATTGCCGGCATGGCACGCGGCACCGCCAGCGGCACCGGTCAGGTGCCGGCGCTGGAACCCGGCGCCTGGGAGCGGACCGGCCTCAACGTGGACATCATGGAACCCGTGGTCGCGGAAGCGGACGCCCAGTTCCAGGAGGCCTGCGCCGCCCTGCTACCCAGGACCCGGGCCGCCTGAATCCGGATTCACAGACCGCCGTCGGCTGGCGGCACTCGATGTTTGCCGTAGGATAAAAGGGGTGAGCAAGTTACAGCCACGCTTCTGGCGTGATCCGCTTTTTTTTGTCGCCATCGCCGCCGCGCTGGTCTACTGGCTGGGACTGTATCTGTTGACCCGTCAGGCTCCGGACCTCGGCTGGCCGTTGCGCGAGCCATGGCGATTCGTCTATCCCGCCCTGCTTTATCCGCTGGTGGAGGAACTGGTTTTTCGGGGCCTGATCCAGGATCTGGCACACCGGCATCTGCGCCCCTGGTCACTTGGCCCGCTGACGCATGCCAACCTGCTGACCAGCCTGCTGTTTACCGCGTTGCACTTTTTCAGCCACCCGCCGCTGTGGGCGGCCGCCGTGCTGGCCCCGTCGCTGGTGTTCGGTTTTTTTAAAGACCGCAGCGGCCGCCTGGCCGCACCGATAATCCTGCACGCTTTTTACAACAGCGGCTATTTCTGGCTGTTCGCCGGCTGACACCGACCCAGCTAGATATCGCCCAACGGACGCACAAAAGTGTATTTCAGCGGTTCGACCACCAGCTTGTCCGCCGATTCTTTCACATTGCCACCCAGGGCGCTGAACGGCAGGGTGACGACGAAGGTGGCAACCGTCACCACCGATCCGACCAGCATCACCGGCCGCAACAGAAAGGCGTCGGCGAGCATATCGCCGCCGCTGGGCTCGGCGGCCGCATCCATATAATAATCGCTCGCGCCCGCGCTCACCGGCAACGACAGCGACGTCAGCGCGAAAGTGGCCGCCAACAGATAACCGGCCAGTTTTTTACCGAGATTACGCATGAGTGCATCTCCTTGTACGGGTTCGCCCGGCAGTTGGACGCCCAATCAGTGGATACCGCGGCGTCGGCTGATAACGGCCGCACACCGCTGGTTACGGCCCTTAGCGGCATCCGCGAAGGAATATTGATGTCCAAACCACCAGTTTGTGTTCTTCCGCCCGGAGAGGTCAGCGAAAAGACAGCTCATGCCCGGTCAGACGCTTGAGCGCTTCGCGGTATTTTTCCGCAGTCCGCGCGATGATCCGTGGCGGCAACGCCGGCCCGGGCGCGGTTTTGTCCCAGTCCAGCGTCTCCAGATAATCGCGCACGAACTGCTTGTCGAAACTCGGCGGACTGATGCCGACCTGGTAGCCATCCTGGGGCCAGAAGCGCGAGGAATCGGGCGTGAGCACCTCGTCGATGAGCCACAGCTCACCGTCTTCGTCCAGGCCGAACTCGAATTTGGTATCGGCGATCAGGATGCCGCGCTAGCGGGCAAACGCCGCCGCCTCACTGTAGATGCGCAGGCTGAGTTCGCGCATGCGCACGGCGACGTCCGCGCCGAGCAGATCCCGGGCGCGGACGAAATCGATATTCTCGTCATGGGCACCGACCTCGGCCTTGGTCGAGGGTGTGAAGATCGCCTCCGGCAGGCGTTGCGCCATCCGCAGCCCGGCGGGCAGGGTAATGCCGCAGACGGTACCGCCGGCCTGGTAGTCCTTCCAACCGGAGCCGATCAGATAGCCACGCACAATGGCCTCGACCGGCAGCGCCCGCAGTTTGCGCACCACGATGGCGCGCCCCGCCACCTGCGCCCGTTCCCGCGCATCCGGCAACACCTCGGCCAGCGACAGCTCCGCCAGATGATTCGGCACCAGCGCGCGGGTGCGCTCGAACCAGAAATTGGACACCGCCGTCAGCACCGCCCCCTTACCCGGAATCGGATCGGGCAGCACCACGTCGAAGGCCGACAGCCGATCGCTGGTGACGATCAGCAGATGCGCGTCGTCGACGGCGTAGATATCGCGAACCTTGCCTCGCGCCAGCAGCGGCAGGCTGCGAAGATCCGACTCATAAAGGACGTCCTGCATAGAAGAATTCCACCCGGTTTGGTTGCGGCCGCCATGGCCGTGGGCATTGTACCGGCAGCGCCGGAACACCGCGAATCCTTGTGGCGAGCGCGGACGAGGGTGGTAGAATGTGCGTTTTCCTTGCACTTTGGACCGCTTATGAGCGCCATACAAGTCGGGCTGGTGATGGGCAGCAACAGCGACTGGGAGGTGATGCAGGCTGCCGCGACCCACCTGGAACGCTTCGGCGTCGCCTTCGAGGCGCGGGTGGTGTCGGCCCACCGGACACCGGATCTGCTGTTCGATTACGCCGCCGGCGCCCGCGACCGGGGCCTGGCCTGCATCTTTGCCGGCGCCGGCGGCGCCGCCCATCTGCCCGGCATGCTGGCGGCCAAGACCACCTTGCCGGTGCTGGGCGTACCGGTTCCCTCACGTCACCTGCAGGGCATGGATTCACTGCTTTCGATCGTACAGATGCCCAAAGGCGTCCCCGTGGCCACCTTCGCCATTGGCGCTGCCGGCGCGGCCAACGCCGCACTGTTCGCCGTCAGCCTGCTGGCGCGCGACGACACCGACCTGGCCGCGCGGCTCGAACGCTTCCGCGCAGAGCAGACCGACATGGCGCTGAACATGGAGCTGCCACCGCCGCCGTGATCACCCCGGAGGCGATTCTCGGCGTGCTCGGCGGCGGGCAGCTCGGCCGCATGTTCTGCCTGGCGGCCCGCCGCATGGGCTATCGTGTCTGGGTGCTGGACCCCGACCCGCACAGCCCGGCCGGGGCTCTCGCCGACCGCCACTTGCAGGCGCGCTACGACGACACCGAGGCGCTGGGGGAAATGCGCGCGCACTGTGCCGCCGTGACCACCGAGTTCGAGAACATCCCGGCCGCGACGCTGGAATACTTCGCCAGCCGTATCCCAGTTCGGCCCTCACCGCAATCGGTGGCGATTGCGCGCGACCGGATTCGCGAAAAGCGCTTCATCCACGCGCAGGGCCTGGCGACGGCGCCGTTTCGCGTGATCGCCGATGCGGCGGAACTGGACGCGGCCTGCACGGCGCTGCGTCTGCCCGGGATCCTGAAAACCGCCCAGCTCGGGTATGACGGCAAAGGCCAGTACGTCGTCCACAGTCCGCAGGAAGCGCGCGCAGCGTTCAGGGCGCTGGGAGAAAAACCCTGTGTTCTGGAACAACGCGTCGAGCTGGCGCGGGAAATCTCGGTGGTGCTGGCGCGCAGCGTCGACGGCCAGGTCGCGACCTATCCGGTGGGGCAGAATGTACACATCGACGGCATTCTCGACACCACCCGCGTACCGGCAAACATTCCTGCCGAAGTGGCGGACCGGGCCACCGGGATGGCGGTGAAACTGGCCGCCGCCCTGGACTATTGCGGGGTCCTTGCGGTGGAGATTTTTCACGCCACCGACGGTGCGCTGCTGATTAACGAAATGGCGCCGCGACCGCACAACAGCGGTCATTACACGCTCGATGCCGCCCTGACCAGCCAGTTCGAACAACAGGTGCGCCTGCTGTGCGGACTGCCTCCCGGTTCCACCCGACTGCTCTCCCCCGCGGTCATGGTCAACCTCCTCGGCGACCTCTGGGAACAAGGCACGCCGGCCTGGGAGCGGCTGCTGTGCCACGCTGAGGCGAAGCTCCATCTCTATGGCAAGCAACGCGCGCGCGCGGGCAGAAAAATGGGGCACTTCACCTGCCTGGGCGAGGATATCACCGCCGCCGCGCGTCTGGCGGAAACCATCCGGCACGAACTTTCAGCACCAACCTGAAGATAGAACGCGGCGCCTGAGCACTTTAAGCCACGCGTGGCGCAAAACGTTGTATCCTGCTCCCGAGTGTCCGGCGCCGAACGGTAGACACGGCGAAACCGCGACGCCCAGCCGACCCTCGAAGGTGCAACCGAATGCGCGAATCCCACTGGCACACACAAAGCTCCGAAGAGGCCTTGCGGGAACTCGACAGCAGTCTTGACGGATTGTCGCGCGAAGAGGCGCGGCGGCGACTCGAACAATACGGGCCCAACAGTTTAAAACCACCGCCAGGACCGAACCCATGGCGACGTTTGCTCGCCCAATTCCACAATGTGCTGATCTATATTCTGCTGGTCGCCGCTGTTGTGACCGCTTTGCTGGGTCACTGGATTGACAGCAGCGTCATTTTCGCAGTGGTGCTGATCAATGCCTTTATCGGCTTTCTGCAGGAAGGCAAAGCCGAACGTGCCATGGATGCGATCCGCAACATGCTGTCCCCGTCGGCGATGGCGCTGCGCGACGGCCACCGCCGCGAGATTCACGCCAGCGATCTGGTCCCCGGCGATCTGGTGCAACTGCAGGCCGGCGACCGCGTGCCGGCCGACCTGCGGCTGCTGCACGTGCGCGACCTGCGCGTCAACGAAGCAGCCCTGACCGGAGAGTCGCTACCGGTCGAGAAAGCGACCGACTGCCCGCCTGCAAACGCACCCGTCGCCGAACGCTCGAATATGGCCTACTCCGGCACCCTGGTGACCTATGGCCAGGCCCTGGGGCTGGTGGTCGCCACCGGCGAGAAAACCCAGGTCGGCCGTATCAGCGAACTGCTCAGCACGGTCAGTCCGCTGACCACACCGCTGCTCAGCGAAATCGCCCGTTTCGGCCGGCTGTTGACCGTCGGCATTCTCCTGCTCGCCGGTCTGACCTTTGTATTCGGTGTGACACTCCACGGCGAGCCCCTGGACCAGATGTTTCTCGCCGGCGTCGCCCTGGCCGTGGCCGCCATCCCCGAAGGGCTGCCGGCGATCATCACCATCGCTTTGGCGATCGGCGTACAGTCCATGGCGCGGCGCCACGTGATCATCCGACGCCTGCCGGCGGTGGAGACACTGGGCTCGGTGACCGTCATCTGCTCAGATAAAACCGGTACGTTGACCCGCAACGAAATGACGGTCACCCGTCTGGTCAACGCCGAATGCGACATTGAAGTCAGCGGCGCCGGCTATGCACCGGAAGGCGAGCTGTTGTCTCAGGGCACGGCGATAGAACTGTCGCACTGCCCGGGGTTGACGGAACTGGTGCGCGCCGGCGTCCTGTGCAACGACGCCGAACTGCACTACGACGAAAGCCGACAGTGGCAACCGCATGGCGACACCATGGATGCCGCGCTTGTTTCCCTGGCGCGCAAAAGCGGTCTCGAAGAGGAGCGCGAGCGCAGGCAGTGGCCACGCGACGACAGCATCCCGTTTGATTCCGCCCACCGGTTTATGGCCACACTGCACCACGACCACGCGGGCCACGCTTTTGTTTATATCAAGGGCGCCCCCGAGAAGCTGTTCGCCATGTGTTCCGGCGAGCGTTTCGATGGCGATGAGCGTCCACTACACCTGGACTACTGGCACCGTCAGCTACAAGCGCTGGGCGAACAGGGGCAGCGGGTTCTGGCCGTCGCGTATCGCGGCATGCAGGATCACTGCCGCTCGCTGTCATTCGGCGATGTCGAACAAGGCTTGACGCTGCTAGGTCTGTTCGGTTTTTCCGATCCGCCGCGCGAAGACGCCCGGCAGGCGATCGCCGCTTGCCACCAGGCCGGCATCGCGGTCAAGATGATTACCGGTGATCATGTCACCACCGCGCGCGCCATCGGCGCCCGGCTCGGCATCGATTCGGGTCGCGCGGCGGCCACCGGCGATCAACTCGAAGCGCTCGATGACAACGCGCTGCGGCAACTGGTACTGGAGACCGACGTGTTCGCCCGCGCCAGCCCCGAACACAAACTGCGGCTGGTGCAGGCCCTGCAGGCCCGCGATCAGATCACCGCAATGACCGGCGACGGTGTCAACGACTCCCCGGCGCTCAAGCGCGCCGACGTCGGTGTGGCGATGGGGCGAAAGGGCACCGAGGCGGCGAAGGAGGCCGCCGAGATGGTCATCACCGACGACAACTTCGCCTCCATCGTCGCCGGTGTCGAGGAAGGTCGGCGCGTCTATGACAATATCCGCAAATCGATTCTGTTCATTCTGCCCACCAACGGTGCCGAAGCGCTGGTAGTGGTGGCGGCAGTGCTGCTGGGCTACATGCTGCCGATCACGCCGGTTCAGATCCTGTGGGTGAATATGATCACCGCTGTCACGCTGGCGCTGTCACTGGCTTTCGAACCGGCCGAGGAAGATGTCATGCGGCGCCCGCCCAGAGGCGCACGGGAATCGCTGCTCAGCGGCTTGCTGCTGGAGCGCATCAGTCTGGTTTCGCTGCTGATGGTGGTGGCGACTTTCGGCTTGTTCATCTGGGCGCGGGAGCAAGGCCAGTCGCTGGAATTGGCGCGGACGCTGGCGGTCAACACGCTGGTGGTGGGCGAGGCCTTCTATCTGTTCAACACCCGTTATCTGAAAGCCTCCTCGCTGAAGGTTCACGCCCTGACCGGCAACCCCTACGCCCTGATCGCGACCGCGGTGGTGGTATTGTTCCAGCTGTTGTTCATTTATAGTGGCCCGATGCAGTCGTTATTCCAAACGCGTGCGCTGGATCCTTTCCACTGGCTGTTGTCGCTGGGCGCCGGACTAGTGGTGTTCCTGGCCGTCGAGGTGGAAAAAACCTGGCTGCGACGCCGCGACCGGGCCGCGCGAGCGCGGTAATGCGCGCGCTGACGCTCATCCGGCATGCGAAATCGAGCTGGAAAGACAGCCGCCTGAGCGATTTCGAACGTCCGCTGAACGCGCGCGGACTGGATAACGCGCCGTTGATGGGAGCGAGCTTGAAACAACAGGGTGTGCGCTTCGATCTTATGGTCAGCAGTCCGGCACGGCGCGCGCAGGACACCGCGCATTTGATCGCCACCGCTGTCGACTATGCACCGGATCGCGTGCAATGGGAGAGCACCATTTACGACGCCACGCTGGAGCGCCTGATGGCTGTGATTCACGGCCTGCCGGATCACGCCCGCGAAGTCGCGCTGATCGGTCACAATCCCGGCATTACCGCGCTCTGCAACTATCTCAGCAGCGCGGCCATCGACAATCTGCCAACCTGCGCCACGGCGCGCATCGAATTCGAGCAAGACAGCTGGGAGGCCGTATGGCGCGACACCGGTCGACTGACCCACTATGACTATCCCCGCCGCCACAGCGACTGATCAGGTTTCGTCACGACGCCGCAGGGAAATGACGTTGGCCGCCGCTGCCCGGCGCGCATGTCGCCCAACCTGCAGCGCCAACGATTTGTAAAACTCGCCCTGCAGGCGCGCCATGGTGGCGCGCGCCTGCACCTTATAATAGATACAGGTGTAACCGACCGGCGCATTCAGCTGGGCCTGCGCACCCGGGTGGAAATCACGCCACGCCAACTCGACGAAACGCGGCCCCTGGGCATCGAGAAACAGAATTTCCTCTTGGTCCAGGACAGCGACATATTGCATGCTGGAAATCAACACAAACTGCGGCGCCTCGCCGGTACGCGTGCGCAGCAACAGGATTTTCCGGTAGTAGTCGGCCGGCAGTTGGCACCGTTCACGTTCCAATTCACGACCGCGTTCGAAGTTGTGCAGCATGATCCGGCTCCGCGGGCGCCGACAGCGCCGGCCCGATCAGTCCTCGTCTTCCCCCGGGGTCCATCCCGCGGCAAGCGCCTGTTTGACCGCCTCACCCTGTATGCGCAGATAACGCTCGCGTAATTCCTCGGGCAGTCCGCTGACCTGACAACCGTACTTGTCCCACTCGATCTGGACCTTGTGCCAGAGATCCTCCAGACCCGGCTGCAACCACCCCGCGCAGGTCTCCTCCTCGTCGATAAGGCCGAACACGCGCGCGTCACGGATAATTCGGCCGACTTCGGTCATGCCGTTATTGATGTCGTTGTCGAGACCGACATAGGGTTTGCGGATGTTCGGACTGCGCATACTCGAATCCTGAGGGTCGGCGCCGCGACGAGGCGCCAGGCCGGCTGCGACGGGGTGAATTGTTAAGATATTGTACAGCCGTCTCGCGTGCCTGCGTCAAGCGGGCTGAAAAAATGCCAGACACAGCATAGAAGATAAGATTAATATAGACAATCATCGATTCAGATCATTCAAATAATCGATTTCTGTTTTCGTTGAGCAGCTTCTAAACTCGTTCGCGCAAGGTACCCGTGGAGCACGAGATAGGCCCATGCCCATCGACAACAACAGCAACCCGATCATAGCTACCTCTGCCAAGGCCCATAATCGGCGGACAAACCCGGACCCCGCGCCGACCGTCCCGCCCGTCAGGCGAGGGCGCATGCCCACGGCAACCGGATAACGCCCCATGGACAAACTTATTCTCCTGCTGCCTGCCGTACCGCTGGCTTCCGCCCTCCTGATTCTGCTCACCGCGGGCACCCGTACCGTCGTGGCGCGAATCAGCATCGGCGCCGCCACCCTGACCTTCCTGCTGACGGCGATACTGCTTGGTATCAGCCTGGGGGGCGCCGAAACGCGGGTATTCGCCCTGTTCGGGGAACGCACGGCCGGCAGCCTGATGTTCGATCCCTTGAGCAGTCTGATGGCGCTGGTGATCGCCGGCATCAGTCTTATCGTCCATGTTTACTCGGTGCGCTACATGGCCGAAGAAAGTGGTTACGCGCGCTTTTTCACCCTGCTCGATCTGATGACCGCAGCGCTGCTGGTGATGGTCGCGGCGGCCGATCTGCTGACATTGCTGGTCGCCTGGCACCTGATCGGCGTGCTGTTGTATTTTCTTCTCGGGCAGGACACGCGCAGCCAATCGGCCTATCGTTATGGGTTCTGGACCCTGATCACCTACCGCATCGGCGACCTGCCGCTGGTGATCGCGGCGGTGTTGCTCTATCAGGCCTTCGGCACCTGGTCGCTGGCGGCGATTTTCGACGGTATCGCGCTCAATCCGCACATACAGACCTATTTCGGTCTGCCATTGGCCGAAGTCGTGGCCGCGCTGATCGCGCTGGCGGCGTTCGCGCGCTCGGCGCAGTTCCTGCTGCATACCTGGCTGCCCTACACCATGGAGGGACCGACGCCGGTGTCGGCGCTGATGCACGCCGGCATCGTCAACGCCGGTGGTTTTCTCATTAACCGCTTTGCCGCCATTTATGTCCATACCGGCGGCGTGCTGCACTGGATCTTCGTCGTCGGACTGGTCACGGCGATCATCGGCTCAGTGCTGATGCTGACGCAAAACGACGTCAAGAAGTCGCTCGGTTATTCCACCATGGGCCAGATGGGCTTCATGATCATGGAGTGCGGGGTCGGCGCCTTTTCGCTGGCCATCTATCATCTGATCGCCCACGGCGTCTTCAAAGGCACCTTATTCCTGAGCGCCGGCACGGTGATCGGTGAGGCGCGTCAGAATGACGGCGTGCCGAAGGACGATCTCTACACCTTTGTCGTGCAGCGCAGACCGGCGCGCAGTCGCCAACCCTGGCTGTTGATGGCCGCGATCACCCTGGCCGTGCCCATTGTCGTCCTGGTGCTGGCCCACTGGTTGGTGGCGGAGGATTTCTTCCAGAAGCAGGGCGCCGTGGTGCTGCTGTTCTTCGGTTGGGTCACTGGCGCCCAGCTGCTGTTTTCCACCTACCGCATGCAATCGGAAAATCCCTTGAGGCTCATCGCGCTGATCATTTTCTCTTTCACGGTGGTGGTGCTCGGCTACACCATGATCAGCCATGTGTTCGATGTCTTCCTGTACCCGGACGAACAGTTCCGCGCCAGCATCTACGCCGCCGCCGGTATCGACCTGCGCTGGTTCGACGCGCTGGTCGGCATCATGAGCGTGGTGATCGTCGTCGGCTGGTTGCGCGCCTATTACGCTGAACGCAACGCCGGCGTCAAACGCCCGGGGCCGGTGTGGTTGAATCTGTATGCGTTGTTTTCGCGCGAGTTCTACATCGTCGACCTTTACAGCCGCCTGACCCGTGCGCTGCTATCGGTCGCGGAACGTCTCAATGTTTGGCTGAGGTGGGTATAGATGTCGACCCTGGGCTATCTGCTGATCGGTTTTTTCCTGCCGCTGTTTCCGTTCAGCATCGGTTTCAACGCGCTGCTGACGCGCGTCACGAACCTGCCGTTGAGACTGATATTGCTGCTCGCCTGGCCGCAGATAGGCCTGCTGTTGCTGGCCCAGACCGACGGAGCACCGCCGGCCTGGATAGTGACCTGGGCCATGGCCACATCGCTGCTCTACAGTCTGCGCCTGCTGGCGGTGCGCGAGCTGGGCCGCTGGATCGCGTTTCTGGCGACCGCCGCCTGGGGCCTGCTGTGGTTGTTGCCTGCGGCGCAGGCCGCGCTCCATGCACTGTGGTTCAGCCTGCCGCTACTGCTGCTGGCGCTGCTGACCGCCTCGCTGGAGCGGCGTTTCGGCGGCGCTTATACCGGCATTTATCAGGGGCTGGCGCAGGCGATGCCACGCTTCTCCGCGGTGCTGGTGATCACCGTTCTGGCGGCGGTGGCCACGCCGCCGGCACCGACTTTCTTCAGTATGCTGTCGGCTTTTCTGAACGCGACCCCCGGACTGATGTCGGGGTTGGTCGCGGTCTGGTTGTTATGGACCTGGGCGGCCGCCCGGCTGCTGCAAGGGCTGATTGTGGGCCCCGGGACCTGTGAGGCGGCCGTCGACCTTGAGCGCGCCGGCGCCTGGACCTACACCGCCGCGCTGCTGACACTGGTTGTCGGCGGCGCCGTTTTCTCCGGAGGTGTCGCATGAGCCTGGCACTGGGTCAGAGTCTGAAAATCCGCGCCATGGTGCACGTGGCCGCCGAACCTATTCCGTTCTTCTGGCCGATGCGCACCTTCATACACCACAACCCGCTGCACGGCCTCGAGCATCTGCCGTTCGCCGAAGCGGTGAAACAGGGCGAGCGCCTGTTTCACGCCCGCGGCTATCTACCGCGCTCGGTTTATCAGCAGTATCTGGCCGAGGGAAAGGTCGACCGCGAGCGACTGTCTGCCCGGGTGGCCGCCTTCGCCGCCGCACAGTCGGCCGTTCCGGGGATCGATCTGGAACGCTGGCTGACGGCGTCTCTCAACGATTCACAGGAAAGCTCTTGCCTGCCGCGGCCGCTCGCCAGCGCCGCCGATGTGCAGGCGGCGCTGAACGGGCGGCCGGTGGCCGCCGAACCGGTCGATGTGGGTGCGTTGCGCCAGCGCCTGCGCGCCGAACTGCTCGGCGACCGGCCGGTGTACGAGGCCGTCGACGCGCTTTACGGGACCGATATCGGCACCGAGCTGGACGAGCTGGTGATCAAAAGCTGCCTCGATTTCTTTGACGAAGGGCAGTCGGTGTGGGAGATGCCGGAGCGCGAACAGGGCTTTTTTACCGCCTGGCGCGACGTCGCCCGACGCAACGTGCGGCTGTTTCTGCGCGGCCTGCACATCAACCGCATTCTCGACCAGGACGAGACGGCCGAAGGCATCATTGCGCATGTGATGCAGACGCTCGGCATCGAGCAGGACCGCTGGATGGAGTGTTTTACCCGCGAACTGGCACGCCTGCACGGTTGGGCCGGCTTCATCCGCTGGCGCGCCAGCGCCAAGCACTATTACTGGAATCAGCGCTATGCCGGCGATCTGGTCGATTTCATGGCGATACGCCTGACGCTGGCACTGGCCCTGCTCAACGAGCGTGGGCGGCGCAACATGAGTTGCACCGCGACGGCCATTGAAGAGGCGATCGAAAAACGCCACGAGGAAATCCACCTGCGACAACAGTTCCACAGCGGCCGACTCATCCCCGCTATGGCATCCAGAGTGGAACAGGCGCTGGCATTGGGCGGGCAACGGCGCATCGCCAAGGTGTTCGACGAGTACACCAGGCGCCAGCGCGCCGACGAGGCCGGCCGCCAGGCGCAACGGCTGCTCGCGCTGGCCCGGGCCGCGGGCCAGGAGAGCGAACTGAAACAGCTTCCGGCGGAAGCGCTTGAGCGGCTGCTGCAAACCTTATACGCCTTCGAACAGCAGGAAGGCAGCTTGTGGCTGGATTCCATGGAGGCCCACGCGATGGGTCGCCTGTTGCAGGGCATCGACCTGCAAACGCCGCCGCCACGGGAAAAACGCCCGTTCGTGCAGGCGCTGTTTTGTATCGATACGCGCTCCGAACGCATTCGCCGGCAGCTGGAATCCGTCGGCGACTATCAGACCTTCGGCATCGCCGGCTTCTTCGGTGTACCGGTAAGTTTCATGGACATCGGCAAGGGCAGCGAAACCCACCTCTGCCCGGTGCTGTTGACCCCCAAGAACCTGGTCCCCGAAATCAGCGCCGCCGCCACACAGGACGAGCCGGCCGTGACCGCGCTGGAAAAGGCCATGCACGAGCTGAAGGAATCCGTGCTGACGCCTTTTGTCACCGTGGAGGCGATCGGGCTGTTGTTCGGCTTCGATATGATCGGCAAAACGCTGATCCCGCAAACCTACAATCGCTGGCGCAAACGGCTGCACCCGGAAAAACCGCCGACCCGCCTGTTGCTGGACAAGCTCAGCCGCGAGCAAGCCGATTCCATCGTACGCGCGGTGCAGCGGGCCGTGATCGTCAAAGCCGTCGAACAGGAGTTCGGGCTGGAACCGGAACGCATCACCGACGCCATGATCCGCGAATTGCGCGAGACCGCGCTGGGTCACCAGCAGAGCTCGGAGCTGGTCGCGACCGAATTGGGGCTGGATGGCGAGGGCGAGCGCACCTTTGTCGAAAGGCTGAGAACCGAATATCGCATCAATCCCTCTTTCGCCCAGGTGCAGCTCGAGCGCCTGGGGCGCATCGGCTTCAGCATCGACGAACAGACGCATTTCGTCGGCCAGGCGCTGCGCGCCATCGGTCTGAACGAAAGTTTTTCGCGCTTCATTCTGCTGGTCGGCCACGGCAGCAGCTCGGAAAACAACCCTTACGAGTCGGCGCTCGACTGCGGCGCCTGCGGCGGCAACCACGGCCTGGTCAGCGCGCGCGTGCTGGCGCAGATGGCCAACAAACCCGAGGTGCGCCGCCGGCTGCAACGCCGTGGTATCGAAATCCCCGACGATGCCTGGTTCGTGCCGGCGCTGCACAACACCACCACGGATGAGCTCAAGTTGTACGATCTGGAATTGCTGCCGCCCTCGCACCTGGTCTATCTGGATCGCCTGCGCAACGGACTGACCGCCGCCTCGCGGCTGTGCGCGGCCGAGCGCATGCCCACGCTCGACACCCCCGGCACCCAGACACGCGACCCGTCCGACGCCTACCGCCGGGCGCTGCGCAACGCCATGGACTGGTCGCAGGTGCGGCCGGAATGGGGTTTGTCGCGCAACGCCTATTTCGTCATCGGCCGGCGCCAGCTGACGCAGGGACTGACGTTGGAGGGGCGCGCCTTTCTGCATTCCTACGACTATCGGCTCGATCCCCGCCAGCGGCTGCTGGCGACCATTCTGACCGGCCCGCTGGTGGTCGGGCAGTGGATCAACATGGAACATTATTTCTCCACCGTCGACAACGAATCCTTCGGCAGCGGCAGTAAGGTCTACCATAATGTCGCCGGGCGCTTTGGCGTGATGAGCGGCAATCTCAGCGACCTGCGCACCGGGCTGCCCTCGCAGACGGTACTCAAGGACGGCCAGCCGTTCCACGAACCCCTGCGCCTGATCACGCTGATCGAAGCGCCTTTCGAGCACGCGCTGCGCGCCATCGAAAGCGTGGTCGCGGTCAAGCATCTGGTGGAAAACGGCTGGCTGAAAATGCTGGTGGTCGACCCGAAAGGCGCCCAGGTATCACTTTATGAAGACGGCGGATGGCAGCACCGCCCACTGACATCCGCCACCGATCCCAATACTCTCTTGGAGCCGATCGCATGATGAAAAACGTCAATCTCAGTCAGCTCAAAAAGGTCGAAATCATCCTCGAGGGCGAACATCAGGAATTCGCCACCGACTTGCTCGATCGCGCCGGGGTGAAAGGCTATACCATCGTCAACAACCTGTCCGGCAAGGGTCGGCACGGCTTCCACGAAGGTCATCTGATGTTCAACGAGGACGCCGTGCTGATCATGATCATCGCGGCCATTCCCGAGGAGCTGGTCGAACCCATCCTGGAAGGTTTCGCGCCGTTCTTCAACGAGCACTCGGGTGTGGTGTTCGTTTCCGACATCCAGGTGACGCGCCTGGTCAAGTTCAAGAACTGAGCGGACGCCAGCCAGATGCTGTCGGTATTCAGCTTTTGCGGGCAGCGCTTCTACCAGTGCGCTTGACAACATCGTTGGCGCGTTTTTTCGGCGCCTTGAGCTGGTGGCGCAGCGCCGGCCAGAGGGTTTCCATGCGTTTGTGAATTTCGGGCTGACTGGCGATGGCGAAATCGAGAAAGGTCCGTGCCACCAGAGACAGTTCCTTGCCCTTGGGATACACGATGTCCCAGTGGCGGACGATAGGGAAGTTTTCCACATCCAGCACCGCGACCGCGCCATCGACGCCGTCGAGCATCAGCGTGTGCAGCGACAGGACCGCCAGGCCGAGACCACCGACGACCGCGTGCTTGATCGCCTCATTGCTCCCCAACTCCATACGCACCAGCGGATGCAGGCCGTGCGCCTTGAAAACCTTCAGGGCCGCGTCGCGGATGCCCGAGCCGGGTTCGCGCAGGATGAAAGGATCTTTGCAGATCTCGTCCAGCTTGATGCGCTTTTTGCCCACCAGCGGATGCCCGCGCGGGGCGATGATCACCAGCGGATTGGGCGCGAAGGGAAAAGCTTCCACCTCGATTTCGTCCTTGGGCACAAAACCGGTGATATACAGGTCATCTTCGTTGGCGTGCATGCGCTCGATGATACGCTCGCGGTTGGTCACCTTGAGCGTCAGGTCGACGCCCGGATAAAGGCGGCTGAACTGGCCGAGTATCTCCGGCGCCAGATACTTGGCGGTGGTGATCACCCCCAGACGCAGGCGACCGCGGCGCATGCCCTTGAGGTCGGCCAGCTTCATCTCCAGATTGGCCAAAGTCTCGAAAATGCGCCGACAGGCGTCGTAGAGTTCGAGCCCCGCCTCGGTGGGCTTTACATTGCGACCGATGTGTTCGAATAAGGGCAGGCCCATCGCCTCGCCCAACTTGCGCGTCTGCATGGAAACGGTCGGCTGGGTCAGAAACAACTCCTCGGCGGCACGCGTGAAACTGCCCAACCGGACGACCGCCTCGAACACCTGCAACTGGCGCAGGGTGGCGTGACGAATCAGATAGTCCGGGATAGAGGCTTTGGCCGAGCTGTGACTGGGATTATCGCTGGGCATGGGCCCTCGGCGGCACGGCGGCGGGCGGGGCGGGTGCTGCGTTCAACAGGCCACCCGCCGCGCGGCCGGACAGGCTGACATCAGTCCGGCCAGACGCGCCCGGAAGACTGATAGCGATCGTCACCCGAAGCGCTGGTCTTGCCCTTGGCGCTCGTTTTGCGGGTATTACGGGCAGGCGCCTTTTTTCTGGCCGGCGCTTTTTTGCTGGCAGCGCTTGACTGGGCGGCGGAACCGCCGCCGGCGGCTGGCGCATTGCCCGACGATCCGGTGGATTTGCTCATGCGCATCGACTCGACCAGTTTCTGGCGTGTCTTGTCTGTCTCTGTCATTGTGTTTTCAGCTCCTGAATCAGTGCGTTGATCTCTTCTACCGCGTCCGCTCCGCGGCTGCCCACGTCAAAGACGCTTTTACCCTCCAGGGCGCTGTTGCGATACACCGCGCGGCGGCGTATTGCCACCTGCGCGACCGGCAGCGCAATTTCGTCCAGCACTTCGCGCACCAGGCCGGACAGCGTGGTGCGCGACTCCAGCTGGTTGATCACCAGCAATGCCTTGAGCGATGGATTTTCCGCTTTGGCCTCGGCGATGGCCCGTTCTATATGGACAGTGGCCCACAGATCCACCGGCGAAGGCTGCACCGGTATCAGGGCAACGTCGGCGAACCCGAGCGCCGCGATGGTCTGTGGCGCGTGCACCGAAGGCGGACAATCGATCAGCACGTCCTGATAATGCAGCGCCAGATCCCGCGCCTGATCCCGCATCGCGCCATTGGCGGAATGCACAGGAAAGGCATCCTCGTGATTGGCGACCGCCCGCCAGTGCAGGGAAGAGCCCTGCGGGTCGGCGTCAATAACCGCAATACCGCCCTGCCGGCTCATTCCGGAAGCCAGGTTGATGCTGAGGGTGGTTTTACCAGCGCCCCCTTTGTTCCCGACTACCGCGATGATGGGCATTCGGGAGACACTCAGTGCGTGGTCTGTTCAGCAAGGACGTCGAGCTCGCGGGCAAAACGGTGCTGGTGTTCGCCCAAGGCTTCGTCGCCCTCGTCGACGTGGATGGTAATATTGACGTAATCGTGGCCAAATCCCATGTCCGGGTACAGGCCCTCGCGCTCGGACAACTCCGCGGCGCGATCGAGAAAATCACGTAAGGTGCTGTAATCTTTGAATTCGTACCGCCTCTCGAGTCGTACCGGGCGGGTTCGTTCTCGCCATTGCTGGTTCATGACTGGTCCCGCATTTGGTTAGTCTTCCGTCAACAAAAGGTTACAGCCGGATTATTGCATGTCCTGTTGCCATTGCAACAATACCTGCGCGTGCTCCTGCTCTTCGGCCAGCAGCGACTCGAACAGCATGCGGTTTTCCCGGTCGCCGATCCTGGCGCAATGCGCACTGGCCTGCGTATACAGGGAGACCAGGTCGAGCTCGAACGCGTAGTCGTGCTCCAGTAACTGCGCCAGATTCTGGCCCAGGCTTACCGGTCGCAGCTGCGAGGCGTTCGGCGCCACACCCAGCGCCAGCATACGAGTGATAATCCGCTCGGCATGCCCCAGCTCCTCGCCGGCTTCAGCGCGGAACTTCTTCGCCACCTCGGGCAACCCCCAGGTGGCGACCAACACCGCCTGGGTACTGTAAAGCTGTACCGCGGAGAGCTCCAGACTGAGAGCCCTCCCCAGGTACCCGAGGACGCGCTGATCAACTTGAGCGGGCAGCATGCCGATGGATCATAGGTCGTTCAGCAACCAGTCACTTAACTGCGCGCCGGACGATTATCACTCGAATCGCTCAGTACAGGTTCGACCTCGCGATGCGGACGGGCGATAATGTGCGCCGCAACCAGGCCATCACCGACACGTTCACAGGCATCTGCACCCGCGCGCACGGCGGCGTTGACTGCGCCGGTTTCACCACGCACGAGGACGGTGACATAGCCACCGCCGACGAACTCACGCCCGATCAGGCGTACTTCGGCGGCTTTTGTCATGGCATCGGCCGCCTCAATGGCGGGTACCAGTCCGCGTGTCTCTATCATGCCCAGAGCGATGCCGTACTTTACGTCGGCCATGGTCTGTTTCTCCTATCAAATCAGTTGAATAAAAAGTGCCTTTAGTCTGTCGCGGGGCCGCCGGCCGGCAACACCGGTTCGACTTCGCGGTGCGGACGGGCGATGATGTGAGCGGCAACCAGGCCGTCGCCAACACGTTCGCAGGCGTCAGCGCCGGCACGAACAGCCGCGTTCACTGCACCGGTTTCGCCGCGCACGAGAACGGTCACATAACCACCGCCGACGAATTCACGACCGATCAGGCGCACTTCCGCCGCCTTGGTCATGGCGTCGGCCGCTTCGATCGCTGGGACTAAGCCGCGGGTTTCGATCATTCCCAGCGCTATGCCGTAGTTGTCATTTGCCATCTCTAAGTTCTCCTGAGTGTAGACTTGGTTGAATTACTGAACCTATGCTTGCAACGTCTATACAGTCGTTGCGCCAGCTTTCTCGGTCGATGGGCTGTCGCCCGTCTCCCAGAAATCGATAATGCCGCCGATGGTCAGATCCGTGAGGACTCTGAAATCGTCGGCGGCGTAACGTGCAGCCGAGCCGCTGACGGTAAAAACCCAATTGCCCTCGCGCGCGCCGATGGTATCGACGGCCACCTGTCGCTTGCCGCTGCGATCGCGCAGCACGCGCAGACTGACATCGCGCAATCCGGCTATGCGTCGGGTACAAACCAGCGGTTGCTCTACCTGTAATATCTCCATCAGCTGTCTCCCGTCGCCGGTTCCCAGTGATCGATAATTCCGACGATGGTCAGATCGCTCGGGTATTCCTTGCTGCCCGCGGCCTCGCGCGCCGCGGAACTGCCGACGCAGATGACCCAATCGCCGGGAATGCATCCGACGGCATCGACCGCCACCAGTAGCGCGCTGCCATCGCGCACCACCTGCATGTGTTTGTGCTCCAACCCGGGAATGCGGTTGGTCGCCACCAGCGGTTTTTCGACCTGGCAGATTTTCATCAGTGCGCCCCCGCGGCTGCGACGTTCACGGAACAATCCATAATTTCGATGCTGCCGCCACCCTGGATATCGCGAATGGCCTGCAATGTGTGCAACAGACCGCGCTCGGATAAATCGCGGTAGCGCGCATGCAGCGCCTCGGCGACCCGACGACAACGCTCTTCGGCGCGCTCGCGCGCACCCGGGACCTCACCGTGGTAGTCGAAACGCACCACCACAGGGACCGGCAGGCCGTGCGCCACGTTCAAACCGGTGAAGATCTTGATACCAACGTCCAGATCACCGGCGGCCTCTTCCACTGTGTGCAAATACGCGAAGAAGGTCAGGTTACGCAACTGCACTTCCTCGAAGCCGATACCCGCGCCGATAAAGCGCTCGGCGTGACCGATGTCGCGGTATTGTCCGCCGTGATAGGCGCACACATATTCAATCTGTGAAATATTGTTGATCAGCAACTGCCCGATCAAACGCGCCATCCCCTCGCTGGCGGCCGGCGCGCGGCTGGCCACCTGCTCGGCGATCCAGCGTTCGGCGTCGGCGGCGTTCATGCGCCGCGTGTTGGCGTACATGTCGCGCGCATCGAAGTAGTCGTCCAGACTGATCGCGCCATCGCCATCCGGGATATGGATGCGGATCGCATCGGTATCCGTGTCCAGACCGATCAGCATGCAACCGATGGAGGCCCCGCAGCAGTGTGTGTTTTCCACCGCCTCGCGGAAGGCTGTCAGACGCTCCAGACCGCCGCGCGCCGCCCGTGCCGTGTCCGAACCATGGGCGGCACAGCCTTCGTGTTGCGGATCCACCGAGCTGTGGTGATACACCACCGCCTTGAGATAGCGCGTCGGTTCGTCAGCCGTATTGGGCACGCCTTCGCGGAAGCGGATGAGCTCGGTACTGACCCACTTCTCCAGGCTGTCTTCGATATCGAACATGGCGCCGGCATAGGAGCGGCGGCGCACCGCCTTGTAGGGCAGCCGCAGGACGTAGCGGATCACGTGCGCCAGCCGGCCGTCGGCGCAGGGCGAGATATCCAGCATGTGGAACCCGCACTCCTGCAGCAGCGACTGAAAGGCCGCCTCGCTGTTGTTACCCAGCGGATCGCGCGTGAACACTTCATCGCAGAAACGCTGATAGGTTTCTAACACACACCAGGCGAACAGTGCCCGCATATCCAGCTGCTCGACCCAGGCATCGGCCAACAGCATCTGCGGCAACGCGAAGCCCAGCTGTTGGCGTGCGATCTGTTGCGCGCGTTGCTCGAAATCCGCTTCGTGCTGCAGGGCGGAAATCTGCTTCAGGGTAGGCACGATGGCGTCGAAGGCTTCCTTGACGCCGCTTTCGTAGGCATACAGGCGCGCATTTTCGTTGCCGTCGGCCAACGCGTGCAGGCTGCCATTGCCAAAGGCACGCGGCGCAGCCGGCGACATGGACGCGGCAACAGCGCCGCGGTCACCCGGGCGACCGAGCGGAGCCGTGGCCTGGTTCCAGGCCCGGTTGCGCAGCGGTTTGTTGCGTGCATTCATCATGTCAGCCTAATGAGCCGCGGCTTAGCCGCGCGCACCTCCCGAATAAGTGATCAGAGCACCGCGATCGGTGTTGCCGCTGCCGCCGGTCACTTTGCTCACCGGGGCGGCGACTTCCTCGTTACGCTTCTGCGTCATCGCCATGGCATCAACGCCGGCGCTGGACGGCACGCTGGAGCGGCGGGTGGGATTACGACGCACCGCCGACATACCCTCGGTACCGGTGACGTTGCTGCCCCGGTCCCAGTCATCGCCGGTGATGGTCAGCCCCGCGTCCATACCTTCGCCCGTGATACGCGATTTCACCCTGCCTTCAACCTCACCGACAGGCGCCGGCCGCAATTGCTCGGCCTGCACATTCTTGTGACCAAAACGCGCCTCTTCGGTACCGGTAACCTTGCCCGTAGCCTTGCCGAACGGACCTGTGATATGGCCCTGCTCGTAGCGGTTGCCGGTCACACCGGTGGAACCGGCCGCACTGGCGGCACCGGCCGGCGGCGATACACTGAACTGCTGCCAGGGCACCGGACTCATCGGTTGGGGAAAATCCGGGCTGGCGCTATCGGCCGGCGTCGCCGGACAGGCGTCGGCAAACTGATCCGCGCCAACATAAGGCGTACCGGTTACCGGCTCGCAGGCGCCACGTTGATCGCCGGTCATGACACCGCCCAAACCAGGCTGCAAGCCGGTCATGCTCGGACCGGGCGTACTGCGCGCCTGACGGTTGCGGACCTTCACCATGGCCGTGTCGGTGACGTCGCAAAAACCCTGGTATTGCTCGATACCAGCATAGGGCGTGCCTGTAATGGCCTTGCAGGTACCCGGCTCGTCACCGGTAACCTTTTCGCCACGGCCGGTCATGGTGCCGGTCACCGCCAGGCCCTTGGGCGTGGCAGACACACCGATTTTTTGATCGGTAGGTTTCGGCACGCTCTCACAGAACTCGCCGAAGTGTTCCTGGCCCAGGTAGTCGTCGCCGGTGACGTTACGGCACGAACCGGGTTCGTCGCCGGTCATGCGGGTGGAACGACCCACCAAGGTGCCGGTGACGCTGCCACCGCGCAGCGTCGCACTGAGTCCGACCTTGGCCGGCGCCATGCCGATTTCGGCCGACGGAGCGTACTGGGTACCGGTCAGGGTGCGCCCCGAACCGGGCTCGTCACCGGTGACCTTCTCCGAGCGGCCGACATTGTTGCCGGTCAGGGTCTTGCCTTTCTGCGTCTGGCTCTGCGTCACCTTGCCCGGGGTACGCCCCGCAGCCGTGCCGCAATAGGCCTGCGATTGATCGGCACCGACATACTCGGTGCCGGTGATGTTTTTGCAGGTACCGGGCTCGTCACCGGTAACGTTGGTCCCGCGGCCGATGCGGTTACCGGTAACACTATTGCCATGCGACGTCGGGCTCAACATCACCTTGCGCGGGGCGCCGACCGGATCGGTCTGGCAAAACTGCTTGAAGATATCCGCGCCAAGGTATTCAGTACCCGTGATTGGGCGGCAGGTGCTCGGCTCGTCGCCGGTCACGCTCTGGCTGCGCCCGACCATCGTGCCGGTGACAACCTGGCCGCGCACGGTTTCGCTCGCACCGACCTTCCAGGGGGCATCCTGCGCCCCGGCGCGGGTCTCGGCCTTGGCGCGTTTCCGGCCACAGGGCTGCGATTTTTTCTGTCCCACGGCGCCGTTTTTGCTGCGCTGCTCGCGCAGAACCTTGGCCAGGTCACGGCTGGACAGATTCGGGTTGCCGGCGCGCGCGGTCTGCGCCGCCGACATGCCGTTTTTGCTGATACCGGCCTTGCCCCGCGTGGCCATGGCTTCGCGTCGCGCCAGCGAGGCGGCCCGTCCGGGCGAGCGGCTGACATTCTGCTTGGCCGTGCGCACGGCCGCGCGCGACATCGGTTTATTGCCGTTTTCCATGCGCGTCCTGCACTCGGCACGGGTGCCGTCACAGCCACAACCGCAACCTTTTTTCACCGGCTGCGCGGCATCTTGCGTCGCCTGTACCGGTGCCGGTTGCGCGGCGGGCGCCGACTGGACTGTCTGCGGATTACGCACACGGTCTTTGCTCTGGATGGCCGCCTTGCCAGCACTGGACATCGCCAGGCGACGCGCCATGGAAGCGGCGCGGCTGCTGTTGGCAGGCGTGGCGCTACCCACACCCCTTGGCGTGGCAACAGGAGCCGGCCGCGACGCCGCGGGCGCGGCCGGAGCCGAACGCGCCGGTTTAGCCGACGCAGCGGCACTCAGCGCCGCTTTGCCCGTGGTGGACATCGCTTTGCGTCTGGCGAGTACGAACTCGCGAGCACTCATTTTGTTAGCTGTATGCGCCATCGTCATCCCATTGCCTCATTCGTTATCCAGTATCCAGGTCGGCCTTCTGCCCGGCTCTAGAGCAGGACTGCGGCCGTCGTTTCGGCTCTCAGCGGGCTTCGAATACCACGAAGCTCGAGCCCTGACTCTGGGTGTAACTGTCGTAACCGATCAAGCGTACGTGGTGATCCGGATAGCTGCGGTGACAGGCTTCCAGCTCCGCCAGCACGGCATTGATATCGGTCTCACCGAAAAACGGCAGCTTCCACATCGTCCAGTAGTGATCGAAGGCATTGCTCGGGTGTTCGTGCTCGATCGCCGGCGACCAGCCGTTGGCGATGATGTAGGCGACCTGTGCCTGGATCTCGGACGCGTCCATCTTCGGCAGAAAGCCGAAAGTTTCCAGCGTCTGGGTGGTCTGGTAATCACCCGTGGTATTGGTTTGTGCCATGGTTTAATCCTCGTAATAAATTCAGAATCGATACAATGTTGCCCGGCGATGAACCGGATCAACCCACGTCCAGTTTGTCCACCGTCTCGAATTCGAACTTGATTTCCTTCCAGGTCTCCATCGCGATCGCCAGTTCCGGGCTGGTACGGGCGGCGTCGGTGAGAATGTCGCGCGCTTCCTTCTCGATCTCGCGGCCTTCGTTACGCGCCTTGACCGAGGCTTCCAGCGCCACGCGGTTGGCGGCGGCGCCGGCGGCGTTGCCCCACGGGTGACCCTGCGTGCCACCACCGAACTGCAGCACCGAGTCGTCACCGAAGATGGTCACCAGTGCCGGCATGTGCCAGACATGGATACCACCGGAGGCGACGGCGAACACGCCCGGCATCGAACCCCAGTCCTGGTCGAAGAACACACCGCGTGAGCGGTCTTCCGGCACAAACGACTCACGCAGCTGGTCGACGAAGCCGAGGGTGGAGTTGCGGTCGCCTTCGAGCTTGCCCACCACGGTACCGGTGTGCAGGTGATCGCCGCCGGACAGGCGCAGGCACTTGGCCAGCACACGGAAGTGAATACCGTGTTTCGGATGACGGTCGATAACCGCGTGCATGGCGCGGTGGATGTGCAGCAGCATGCCGTTGTCGCGGCACCAGTTGGCAAGACCCGTGTTGGCGGTGAAGCCACCGGTGAGGAAGTCGTGCATGATGATCGGGCAGCCGACTTCCTTGGCGAATTCGGCGCGCTTGTACATCTCTTCCGGCGTGGAGGCGGTGACGTTCAGATAGTGCCCCTTGCGCTCGCCGGTTTCCTGCTGCGCCTTGTTGATGGCTTCGGCCACGAATTCGAAACGATCGCGCCAGCGCATGAACGGCTGCGAGTTGACGTTCTCGTCGTCCTTGGTCAGATCCAGACCGCCGCGCAGACACTCGTACACGGCACGGCCGTAGTTCTTGGCCGAAAGGCCCAGTTTCGGCTTGATGGTCGCACCCAGCATCGGCCGGCCGTACTTGTTCAGGCGATCGCGCTCAACCTGGATACCGGCGGGCGGACCGCCGCAGGTCTTGATGTAAGCTATCGGGAAACGAATGTCTTCCAGTCGCAGGTGTTTGAGCGCCTTGAAACCGAACACGTTGCCGACCAGCGAGGTCAGCACGTTGACCACCGAACCCTCTTCGAAAAGATCCAGCGGATAGGCCACGAAGGCGTAGAAAGACTCGGCGTCGCCAGGTACGTCCTCGATGCGATACGCGCGTCCTTTATAGTATTCGAGGTCGGTCAGCAGCTCGGACCACACCGTACTCCAGGTGCCGGTCGAACTTTCCGCGGCCACCGCGGCCGCCACCTCTTCGCGCGGCACGCCCGGCTGGCCGGTGACCTTGAAACAGGCCAGCAGGTCGGTGTCAAGCGGCACATAATCCGGGGTCCAGTATTTGTCGCGGTACTCCTTAACGCCCGCCTGATAGGATTTTGTCGACATATTCGTCTCCTGTTTCGTTAACCTGGCTAAATTGAAAACTGGTGCGACTTTATAAAATCAGCGCCCATCATAGAGGCGCGCACCGACTAAGCACAAATCGATATTATATTTGGATATCATAGAAATTAATCTATATGTTATTCATCCGCATTATTTGCCTATAGATTTGAAACGTAACGTATTTTTTAAGCGCCGCGTTTTTTCCAGCATTCGATAAGTCGATCGATTGCTGTTAAAAGCCGGCACTTGGTGCAGCTCGACCCAGACCACCGCGTGCGACTCCTCGCTGCCCGGAACCGGATGCCGGTCGTCGATTTCGACCAGAAAACGGATATCGATATGATGGTGCGGCGGACAACCGTGACCGGCCGGAATGGCGTGAATGTCGACGTCGAAGATGCGCTCGCCAAGCAGGCGGATCAGACTCGGGTCGAGCCCGCTTTCCTCGGCCGTTTCCCGCAGCGCCACTCGCAGGATGTCGCCATCGCCGTCGGCGTGGCCGCCGGGCTGAAACCATTGATGATGCTTGCCGTGGTGCACCATCAGCACGCGACTGCAGTCCGGATTGACCACCCAGGTCGAACCGGTGACGTGCACCGGCAGGTGCTGACGGTCGAAACAGTTTTCATGGCTGCGCACAAAATCCAGCGCGCGCTGCACGAACCCGGCCTCGTCCAGGAAATAGGGCTTGTAGTCGGACAGCAATTGAATCAGCGCCTGACGGTGCATGTTCAGGTCCCCGGCGGATTCTGCACGGCGCTGATGGCGGCCGCGGCCGCCTCTTCGACGTCGGCCTCGCGCCCGGACAGCGTCAGACGCCCGAACGCTCCCACGGCGCGCACATCGATCAAAGTGATATTGGCGGCCTTCTCGGCCTGGTTGGCGGCATAGACGATATAGCCGGCCGGCTCGGTTTCGAGAATGAACATGCTCTCGCCCGGCAGCATCATGGAGCCGCCGCGGTGCTGCCGGTTGATCAGCACGGTGTGATCTGAACTCAGGCCGCGAATGATCTCCTGCCATGCCACGGTACCCTGCTCGCGATCGCCCAGCTCGGCGCCGAGACGCGACAGCAGAATGCGCCCGGCCTCGCGCACATCGCTCTGGTCGCGGTGATGGATCACCATCGAACCGAAGGCGCGCTCGACCACCTGCTGGGTCAACTTCACCTGGGTGGCCTTGAGCGCGATGTCCGTCACCCGGTGGATGGCCATGCCGGGGGCCACTTCCACCCACAGGCACGAATCCCCCGGAACCGGCGGAAAGCCCTGCGACACCGACGCCATCAGCTCCGCCAATTGCGGCTGCAGCGAGTCGATGTAGACGTAGGTTCTGAGCTTTACCATGCCTTCAGGATCACCGGTAAGTGGGCGCGACAGCGCGCTGACGAGGCCCGCGGCTGCCCCGGCGTCCGTCAGGACCTGCGCACCCGAATACCCCGGTCACCGCTGACCGGCCGCTAAAAACAAAGACGAAGCTTAAAACAAGAGGAAACTTCGATACCAATAAGTCATACACCGAACA
Organism: Thiogranum sp.; assembly: GCA_030148775.1. Lineage (GTDB taxonomy): Bacteria > Pseudomonadota > Gammaproteobacteria > DSM-19610 > DSM-19610 > Thiogranum. Next base: position 6,057 of record JASBST010000020.1, on the reverse strand, counting down.
ATGATAGATAATAATCTATAGCTGACCCGACTGTCACCGGTCGCTATACTCGGCGTCGTCGACCACCAACACAGATGCCCATGGCGAAGTCAGCCCCCCCGCCCGAAGACAGCAAAAACCCCGCACCGATCGTCGATGTCGCCGTCGGCGTGCTGCAACGCCCGGATGGCCGGGTGCTGCTGGCACAACGCCCCACCGGCAAACCCGAGGCCGGTTTCTGGGAGTTCCCCGGCGGCAAGATCGAGGCCGGCGAGGACCGGGTGGCGGCGCTGAAGCGCGAACTGCGCGAAGAGCTCGGCGTCGAGGCGCTCGAGGCGCAACCCTGGATCAGTCGTGAGCACGCTTATCCCCGCCTGACCGCGCGGCTGCATTTGTTCCGCATACCGCGCTGGCGCGGCACCGCGCAGGCCCGCGAGGGCCAGCGGCTGCGCTGGGAAGACCCGCGCGCGGTTGCCGCCGCGCCGCTACTGGAGGCCAATCACACCATTATAAGGGCGTTGGCCCTGCCGCGGATCTACGCGATCACCAAAGCCTCGGCGTTCGGTCAAAACGAGTTTCTGCAGCGTTTGCGCACGGCGCTGGAAAAAGGAGTGCGACTGGTGCAGCTGCGCGAACCCTCGCTCGAAGGCACCGCACTGGCCGAATTCGCTGCCGCGGTCTGCGCGCTGGCACACGCGTATGGCGCCCGGGTGTTGTGCAACAGCGCCCATGAGACGCCGGCACAGGCCGATGGCATCCACCTGCAGACCGAGGCCTTGATGCGCTGCCGCGAGCGGCCGTCGTTCCCGCTCTGCGCCGCCTCCTGTCACAATCGGGAGGAGCTGCTACACGCCGCCGCCATCGGCGTCGACTTTGCCGTGCTCTCGCCCGTGCTGCCCACACCCACTCATCCCGACGCGCCGGCGCTGGGCTGGGAAACCTTCAGTCAACTGTGCCGGGATCTACCCATGCCCGTGTTCGCCCTGGGCGGCATGCGCACCGAGCTGCTGGAACAGGGAATGCGCCACAACGCGCACGGCCTGGCGCTGCTGAGCGGCATCTGGTAGATAAAGAATTACCCGCCCCGGGTGGCTTCGTCGCCGCCCAATCCCTCACTCAGGCGACGCTGTTCTTCGCGCCGTTTCGCCAGCGCTCGCAGCGCCTCGGCGCTCCTTTCTATGCTTTCCTCACCGACATGATCCGGCGGATCATACGTTCGCGGAGCTTGAGCGCCAGATCGTCTTCCACCAGCAAAGTGCGCCGGGCTCGACCACAGTGGCGCTATCTCCGCTCTACTTCATCGCAATATCAGACTTTCCGCCGGCAGCAGCCCGCCAACGGCCGCTAGCGTGTGCGAGAAATTATTTGGCTGAATGGCCTGACAGTTTGATTTCGACTTTATCCTCGTCCTTCAGACCGCCGTAGTATGCGCGCATGATTTCCAGGACCTCGGTCCGGGAGAATTTATCCGACACGTCCTCGCCTTCCGACAGCGCCTTGCGCAGCTTGGTGCCGGACAGCAGAATGCGGTCGGCGGCCTCGTGCGGACAGGTCTTCATCGAGGCCATGCCGTCGCACTTGTTGCACCAGAAGGTCCAGTCGATCTTCAACGGCTCGGTCTCAAGCGCCCCGTTGGGAATCTCGTCGAAAATATGGTGGGCGTCGAAGGGGCCGTAATAGTCGCCGACACCGGCGTGATCGCGGCCAACGATCTGATGCGAGCAACCGTAGTTCTGCCTGAACAGCGCGTGCAACAGGGCCTCGCGCGGGCCGGCATAGCGCATATCCAGCGGGTAGCCGGCCTGGATCACGGTGTTGTCGGAAAAATAGTTCTTGATCAGCGTGCCGATGGCGTTGCTACGCACGTCGGCCGGAATATCGCCGGGCTTGAGCTTGCCCAGCAGCGAATGGATCAATACCCCGTCGAGCGTCTCGATGGCGATTTTCGCCAGGTATTCGTGCGAGCGGTGCATCGGGTTGCGGGTCTGAAAGGCGGCGACGGTTTTCCAGCCGCGCTTTTCGAACTCGGCACGGGTCTGGGCCGGCGTCATGAACTGATCGCCGTACTGTTCCGGGAACCCCCCCTGCGACAGCACTTTGATCGGACCGGCGAGATTGACCTCACCCTGCTCCATGACCATTTTCACCCCCGGGTGCTCCATGTCGGTGGTCTTGTAGACCATCATGCACTCGTGGTTTTTGTCGATGCTGTATTTCTCGGTGACCGTCATGGTGGCCAGCACTTCATCGCGCTCGCCGTCGTAGAGGGCGACGCTGTCGCCTTCCTTGATGCCATCGGCGCTGGCCGGGTCGGTGGAAAGCGTCACCGGAATCGGCCAGAACAGGCCGTTGGCCATCTTCATGCCGTCACACACGCCTTCCCAGTCGGCGCGCGTCATGAAACCTTCCAGGGGGGTGAAACCGCCTATCCCCATCATAATGATGTCGCCGGCTTCGCGGGAGGAAATGGTGATCCGGGGCAACCCTGCGGCGCGTTCTTTTTCCGCGCTGAGTGCGTCGCCTTCAAGCAATAGGGGTTTCAGCTCACCGCCACCGTGCGGCTTCACAAGATTGGACATGAGACTCCTCGACATCCTGACTTTATATTTAAAGAATTGTGCACGGGCGGACCGCCTACAACGCAACCCCCCGCAGGGGCTGTTACCTTAATGATGCCCCGGGGGAAATCCAGCAGGTTTAATTTACTCCAGCATAAAGCCACCTTATTGTTTTGTTTATGCTATAACCTATACGCAAGCGCTTGTTCTGACTTGCTTAAACTGTCAGCAGTATATTAGCATATTATGATATTTTATGCGTCTTTCAGTAACGCTTATTAGCCAGCGGCGCTAATAGTCGAGTAGATTACTCGGCCTTTTGGCTGTCGCCATACGCCTACAGAGATCATTGCCTTATGTCCAGTCCGCTGCACGATCCGCTGTCGAAGTCGCTCGACGAAAACAGCCGTGTCGAAACCAAAAACACCACCTGCTACATGTGCGCCTGCCGCTGTGGCATCCGCGTCACGTTGCGCGACGGCGAAGTCCGCTACATCCAGGGCAACCCCGACCACCCGCTGAACAAGGGCGTAATCTGCGCCAAGGGGTCCTCGGGCATCATGAAGCAGTATTCGCCGGCGCGACTGACCAAGCCGCTGATGCGCAAGCCCGGCAGCGACCGCGGCGACAACTAATTCGTGGAAATCTCCTGGGACAAGGCGCTCGGTATGATGGAGGAGCGGCTGGCCGACATCCGCGCCACCGATCCGAAGAAGTTCGCCCTGTTCACCGGTCGCGACCAGATGCAGGCCATGACCGGCCTGTTCGCGCGCCAGTACGGCACACCCAATTACGCCGCCCACGGCGGTTTCTGCTCGGTCAACATGGCCGCCGGCATGATTTACACCATCGGCGGTTCGTTCTGGGAATTCGGCGGCCCCGACCTGGATCGGGCGCGCCTGTTCGTGATGATCGGCACCGCCGAGGACCACCACTCCAACCCGCTGAAAATGGCCATTTCCAAGTTCAAGCGCCCGGGCGGCAAGTTCATCTCCATTAACCCGGTGCGCACCGGCTACTCCGCCATCGCCGACGAATGGGTCCCGATCAAGCCCGGCACCGACGGCGCGCTGTTCCTGGCGCTGACCAACGAGATCATCCGCCAGGGGCTGTACGACCGCGACTATCTGGTGCAGTACTCCAACGCCGCCGAACTGGTCAATCTGGACCCGGATTCCAGCGAATACGGCATGTTCGTGCGCTTCGAGGTTCCGCCCGAGGAGGGTTGTTTCGATCCGCAGAACAAGCTGTGGTGGGACCGCGACCTGGACAAACCCATCTCCATGCACACCGAGGGCGCCGACCCCTACCTGCTGGGTGAATTCACGCTGGAAGACGGCACCCCCGTCAAGCCGGCGTTCCAGCTGCTGGTCGACCGCGTCAAGCAATACACGGCCGACTGGGCCTCCAGGATCACCGGTATCCCGGTCGAGACCATCAAGCGCCTGGCGCACGAAATGGGCATCACCGCGCGCGACGAAAAAATCGAGCTGCCGATCTCCTGGACCGACGTCTGGGGCAAGGAACACGATCACGTCACCGGCAATCCGGTGGCCTTCCACGCCATGCGCGGGCTGGCGGCGCACTCCAACGGCTTCCAGACTATTCGCGCCATGTCCATTCTGATGAGCATTCTCGGCACCATCGACCGGCCCGGCGGCTTCCGCCACAAGGCGCCGTTCCCGCGGCCGATTCCGCCCTGCGCCAAGACGCCCACCAGCCCGGACGATATTCAGCCCAACACGCCGCTCAACGGCATGCCGCTGGGCTGGCCGGCCGACCCGGACGATCTGTTCGTCGACGCGCAGGGCGAAGCGGTACGCCTGGACAAGGCCTTCTCCTGGGAATATCCCCTGTCGGTGCACGGCATGATGCACAACGCCATCACCAACGCCTGGCGCGGCGACCCCTACCGCATCGACACCTTGCTGATTTTCATGGCCAATATGGCCTGGAACTCGTCGATGAACACCGCCGAAGTGCGCAAGATGCTCAACGACAAGGACGAGAACGGCGAGTACCAAATCCCTTTCCTGATTGTCGCCGACGCCTTCCAGTCGGAAATGGTGGCTTACGCCGATCTGGTACTGCCCGACACCACCTATCTGGAACGGCACGACTGCATGTCGATGCTCGACCGGCCGATTTCCGAGTTCGACGGTCCGGTGGATTCGGTACGCATCCCGGTGGTACCGCCGACCGGCGAATGCCGCCCGTTCCAGGAAGTGCTGATCGAGCTGGGCTCGCGACTGAAACTGCCCGCCTTCACCAACGCCGACGGCAGTCGCAAGTTCCGCGACTACCCCGACTTTGTCATCAACTACGAGACCGCGCCCGACTCCGGCATCGGTTTTCTCGCCGGCTGGCGCGGCAAGGGCGGCGAGAAGTTCATGAAGGGCGAGCCCAACCCGCAGCAGTGGGAAATGTACGAGAAGAACAACTGCGTGTTCCACTACGAGCTGCCCAAGTCGTACCAATATATGCGCAACTGGAACCAGGGCTATCTCGAATGGGCCAAGCGCCACAGCCTGACGCGCTATGCCGAGCCGATCAATATTCATATTTACTCGGAAGTGCTGCAGAAGTTCCGGCTGGCGGCGCAGGGCAAATCCGACGGCAAGCAGCCGCCGCAGCGGCTGCGCAAACGCATCGAAACGCATTTCGACCCGCTGCCGTTCTATTCCCAGCCACTGGAGTCGCAGGCCACCGACCTGCACAAGTATCCGCTCAACGCCATCACCCAGCGCCCGATGGCGATGTACCACTCCTGGGATTCGCAGAACGCCTGGCTGCGCCAGATCCACACCTACAACTATTTATATGTGAACAGCAAAACCGCGCGCGAGGCCGGTATCGAGGACGGCGCCTGGATGTGGGTGGAATCGATGCACGGCAAAGTGCGCTGCCTGTGCCGTTATTCCGAATCGGTGGAACCGGGAACCGTGTGGACCTGGAACGCCATCGGCAAGGCTTCCGGCGCCTGGGGGCTGGAGCGCGACGCCAACGAAGCCACGCAGGGTTTTCTGCTCAACCATGTGATCAGCGAAGAGCTGCCCGCGAGCGAGGCCGGCGCCCACCTGTCCAACTCCGACCCGGTAACAGGCCAGGCCGGCTGGTATGACGTGCATGTGCGCATCTATCCCGCCGCCGCCGACGAACCCGCGCTGTCCTCACCGCAGTTCGAACCCCTGCATACCGTGCCCGGCCAGCCCGGGGAAAAACGAAGCATGCGCTGGCTGAAATATTTCGCCGGCCGGAAAAAGGCCTGAATCATGACTCAACTCGCATTGGTTATCGACCTGAACGTCTGCGTGGGCTGCCACGCCTGCGTCACCAGCTGCAAGGAGTGGAACACCTCCGGCAGCGCCGGCTATCTGTCGGACATGAACCCTTTCGGTCACGACCCGACCGGCACCTTCTTCAACCGGGTGCAGACCTTCGAGGTCGGTGAATTCCCCAACACCGAGACCGTGCATTTTCCGAAAAGCTGCCTGCACTGCGAGGACCCGCCGTGCGTGCC
>JASBST010000104.1 GCA_030148775.1 Thiogranum sp. | reverse complement strand
AGCCGGCCGGCCGATGAATCCTGGAACCGATGCGCGGGAATTCACGCTCGAACTGAGCATCGAGCGGGCCGAGTTCGAGCGCCTGTACCGGGGACAGGCCAGAGCCGTGATCGCGCGCGACGTGCACGGCACCGTCGTCAGCTTTCCCGCCCTGTCGTTGCGACCTTTCCTGCAGCATGGCGGCATCCACGGCAGGTTCGTCATTCGCGTGGACGGCAACAACCGCTTAGTGGACGTCCGCCGCGCCGACATCTGAAATTTTGCCAGCGGCTTGGCGGAACCGGTATGATAGGCGACTTTGTCGGACCAGCGGCACGGCCGTTCCACGGGGTTATTTTGGAAGTCAATCCAGTCATTCAGCACATCAAGGATCTGCAAGGGCGCTCACACTCCCTGAGGGGGTATCTTTGACTACGACCGCAAACGCGAACAACTGATCGAAGTTTGCCGCGAACTGGAACAGCCCGACGTCTGGAACGATCCGGAACGGGCGCAAGCTCTGGGACGCGAACGGGTCCGACTCGAGGAAATCGTCGCCACGCTGGACGAGATAGAAACCGGTCTGGCGGAGGCCGCCGAGCTGCTCGCTCTGGCACAGGAGGAAGACGACGAGGAGACCTTCGCCTCGGTCAGCACCGACGTGGAGCGCATGGAATCCCGTGTTGCGACGCTGGAATTCCGCCGTATGTTCTCCGGCGAAATGGATGCGGCCAACGCCTTTGTCGACATCCAGGCCGGCTCCGGCGGTACCGAAGCGCAGGATTGGGCCAATATGCTGTTGCGAATGTACCTGCGTTGGGCGGAACGGCATGCCTTCAAGACGGAACTGATCGAAGTCTCGGCCGGAGAGGTCGCCGGCATCAAAAGCGCGACCCTCAAAGTGGACGGCGATTATGCGTTCGGCTGGCTGCGCACGGAGATCGGGGTGCATCGGCTGGTGCGCAAATCGCCTTTTGATTCGGGTAACCGCCGCCATACCTAGTTCGCCGCGGTATTCGTCTCGCCGGAGATCGACGACGACCTGGACATCGAAATCAACCCCGCGGATCTGCGCATCGACGTCTATCGAGCCAGCGGCGCGGGCGGCCAGCACGTCAACCGTACCGAATCGGCGGTGCGCATCACCCACGAGCCCAGCGGCATTGTCGTACAGTGCCAGAACGATCGCTCGCAGCACAAAAACAAGGCCACCGCGATGAAGCAGTTGAAAGCCAAGCTGTACGAGCTGGAGATGCACAAGCGCAATGCCGACCAGCAGGCGCTGGAAGACAGCAAATCCGATATCGGATGGGGCAGCCAGATCCGCTCGTACGTACTCGATCAGTCGCGGATCAAGGATTTGCGCACCGGCGTCGAAAGCGGCAACACCCAGGCGGTGCTCGACGGCGATCTTGACGATTTTATCGAAGCGAGTCTGAAGAGCGGATTGTAATCGCGAATTAGAGATCCACATTATGACTGACCAAGAAGAAGAACATAAACTCATCGCCCAGCGCCGGCAAAAACTGGCGCAACTCCGGGAACGGGGAGTCGCCTTTCCCAATGACTTCCGCCGCAATGCCCTGGCGGGCGAATTGCTGGCGGAGTATGGCGACAAGGAACCCGGGTGGTTCGAGGCCAACCCCGTGCGGGTCAAAGTCGCCGGTCGCATGATGGGCAAGCGGGTAATGGGTAAAGCCAGTTTCGCCCATCTCCAGGACATGAGCGGGCGTATCCAGGTCTTTGTGCAACGCGACAGTCTCGAGGAAGGCGGGTACGCGGCCTTCAAAGGCTGGGATCTCGGCGATATCGTCTGCGCCGAAGGCGCTCTGTTCGTCACCAGGACAGGCGAGCTGTCGATCAAAGTGGACGAGATCCGGCTGCTGACCAAATCGCTGCGCCCGCTGCCGGAAAAATTCCACGGACTGACCGATCAGGAGACCCGTTACCGTCAGCGCTATCTGGACCTGATCATGAACGAAAGTTCGCGCCAGACTTTTCTGATGCGCTCACGGATCGTGCAATTTATCCGCGACTTTCTCAACCGGCGCGGTTTCCTCGAGGTGGAAACTCCGATGATGCAACCGATTCCCGGCGGCGCGGCGGCGCGACCCTTCGCCACTTTTCACAATGCCCTAGACATGCAGCTGTACCTGCGTATCGCGCCCGAGCTCTATCTCAAGCGCCTGGTGGTCGGCGGTTTCGAAAAGGTTTACGAAATCAACCGGAATTTCCGTAACGAAGGGCTATCGACGCGGCACAATCCCGAGTTCACCATGTTGGAATTTTACGAAGCCTACGCCGACTACCACGACCTGATGGATATCACGGAATCGCTGTTACGGGAGATGACTCAGCATCTGCTGGGCGCCAGCCAGGTGACTTACCAGGGACAGCAGTTCGATTTTGCGAAACCGTTCGCGCGCATGAGCGTTCGCGAGGCGATCCTGCAGTTCAATCCGGGGCTGCAGGCGGCGCAGATCGACGATCTCGAAGGCGCCACCGCGGTGGCCCGGGGGTTGGAAATTCCGCTGAAGAGCAGTTATGGCCTTGGTAAAATCCAGATAGAAATCTTCGAGAAAACCGTCGAACATCGGCTGCTGGACCCGACATTCATCACCGCCTATCCGACCGAGGTATCACCCTTGGCGCGACGCAATGACGCCGATCCTTTTGTCACCGACCGTTTCGAGTTTTTCGTCGGTGGGCGCGAGATCGCCAACGGCTTTTCCGAGTTGAACGACCCCGAGGACCAGGCCGAACGCTTCCGCCGCCAGGTCGCCGAAAAGGAGGCGGGGGACGACGAAGCCATGCACTACGACGAGGATTATGTGCGCGCGCTGGAACACGGCATGCCGCCCACGGCGGGAGAGGGTATTGGCATAGATCGTCTGGTGATGTTGTTCACCGACTCCGCCTCCATCCGCGACGTGCTCCTGTTTCCGCACATGCGCCTCTAGGGTGGCTACCGGCGGTCGTACGCCGCCGGCGTTTCCCCGCGCATCCATATCCAAGGGTGGCTCAGCGGATCAGCCGACCGTCGGCCAGCCCCCTAGCGGCGGCTGCAGCCACTCGGGCGCCGGGCGGTAGCCCGCTTCGTCGCAAAGCAGTAACAGCGGGCTGTTGATCCGGATAGGGTGAGAGTGGGGTCGGTGGGATCAAGCCGCGTAGACGATATTTCTACAGAAATAACTAATAACGGCAAACGGTTATTTCCGTTTATTCGAGTATTTTATGGACTTCTTCCATATCCCCGACAACGTCGGTGAGCTCGATTTCATGGACGTCGACGTCCAGATCCAGACGTTGAAACGCCGAAACGGTGTTCCAGTCGATTTTCCCCAGGCGATGGTCGCTGTCGATGTGGCTTTGCAGGTTAGCCACTTGCACCAGATCCACTAGATCGGCCTTGCCGTCGTGCTGACGCTGCAGATCCTCGTGCTCGGCGGCCACGGCCACCAGAACGTCGGGGAACTGCCAGTGTTTCAAAATGGCGCCGCCGATCCGCGTATGCAGATGATCGATCAGTTGATCGAGCAAACCCGGCTTGGCGAGTAACTCGTAGCGTTCCTCGGCTCGGTACAGGATGGGCAGCGTGCCGACATCGTGAATCAGGCCGGCCAGCATTGCCTGATCCGGCATCACGCCGGGGACCCGGCTGGCCAGCGCCCGCGCAATCGCGGCCACTTGTACGCTGTGTTCCCAGACTTGGCGCAACCGCTGATCCACCAGATCGTTGGTTGCCTGGAACATTTGTTTCATCACCTGGCTGGTCACCAGGTTCCGTACCAGTTTGTTGCCGAGCCGCGCCACCACCATGGGCAGCCGGTCGATCTCATTACGTCCGCGGTATAGTGGAGAATTGGCGACCTGAATGATGCGCGCCGACAAGGCCGCGTCCTGTGCGATAATATTGGCGATCTGCTGCGCGTTGGCGTTTTCGTCGTCGACCACGTCGCGCACCCGCAAGGCGACTTCCGGCAGGGTCGGCAGCTGCAAATGGCCGCTTTCCAGATCCCGGATTAGCTCCTCGACGAAAATTGTTTCCGATTCCATGTGGCTGGCTCCTTTCGGCCGTAGCGCTCTTTGCTGTAGCGGCCCGGCGGTCGAATTTTAAAACCGGGTCAGTCCTCCGGAAAAGCGTAGGGCAGGGCCTCCAGGGACAGACCGGGGCCGTCGACGGAGCCGAGCCGCAGGGTCTGCCCGGGATCCTCAGCGTGGCTGATCTGTGCCACCGCCAGCAGGGCAAAGTCGCCGCCCGGGTGCTGAGCGACAGAGACCAACTGGCCGCAGCTCTGCGCGGGGGCGGCGGCGCAAAACAGCTCGTCTCCCGGCTGCGGGCATTCGGCGGCGGCGACCCGCGCCCGATACATCCGACGTTTGAGTTTGCCCAGGTACTGCATGCGGGCAACGATTTCCTGACCGGTATAGCAGCCTTTTTTGAAACTGACGCCGTCGATCAATTGCAGATTGACCATCTGCGGCACAAAGGCCTCGCGCGTCTGCGGATAAATCAGCGGGATCCCAGCCTGGATATCCAACAGGCGCCAGGCTTCGGCGCCTACGGGGGCGCAGCGTACATTGAGCGCATCCCACAGCCCTTTGGCCCGATCGATGGTGGTAAACACCTCGTAGCTGGGCCGATCGCCGGGAACACGCACAATCACGCTATCGTCTTGCGCGCTGACCTCATCGACTTGCGCCGGCGATCCGCCGATGTAATCCTCCAGCGCGGCTCGGGCTTGCTCGCCGGACAATCCCAGGTGGACGAAGGTGTCGCTGGCTTCTTCCAGGGTCACGTTGGCGCGCAACACGTACATGCGCAGGCGCTTGAGCACGTCTTCGAGCATTTCGGCGGGTAAGCACACATAATAGCTGTCGCCATGACGCAACAGCCGGAAACTGGCGAGCAGCCGGCCTTTGGGATTGCACAGGCCGCTCAATTGACTGCGTTGCGAGGTGACTTTGCTGACATCGTTGGTCAGCTGTCCCTGCAGGAATGTCTCGGCGTCGGCGCCGTGAACCGCAATCAGTCCATAGTGCGAAAGATCGGCGAAGATATCGCCGGTCAAGGCGACGCTGAGTTCACGCCGCGGATTGCCATAGCTGCTGATACGGTCTTTGTCGAACTCGGCACCGGCCTTTTCCAGAAATGTTTTCCATTCGTCGATCATATTAAGTGGACCTGCCATTATCGCAGCGAATAGTAGTCAATCCGAGGGTCTGTGTCAGCCCTTGCAAAAGCTGGCGGTTTGGCGACACAGGTGGTATAAACCTTGAAACCCCGCGTATGTTCGATATCAATGGATAGACGTAGACAGGCGCCGAAATTTCTCAATCTGCTGCAGATCCGACTGCCCCCGGGCGGGGTCGCCTCTATTGCCCACCGTATATCCGGAATTATCCTGTTCCTGTCACTGGCACCGGCGACCTGGCTGTTCGCGCTGTCGCTGCGCAGCGCGGCGGGCTACCACACGGCGCTCGAATGGTTGCAGTCGCCGGCGTTCGGCTGGCTGAGCTTGCTGCTGGTCTGGTCGCTTGCCCACCATCTGCTGGCGGGCTGCCGGCACCTGCTGCTGGATCTGCAGATCGGTATCACCCGGGGCGCGGCGCGCGCCAGTGCCTGGGTGGTCAATCTCGGTGCACTGGCACTTAGCGCCTTGTTTCTGGTCTGGCGCCTGTGAGTCGCGCGGCACAAGGGCTGCGCGCCTGGCTGTTACAGCGTCTCAGCGCCGTTTATCTGGCGCTGTATATCCTCATCATGCCGGCGCTGATGTTCAACCGCGATCTCTCGGGATACGCCGCCTGGAGGGCCTGGTTTGGTCAGCCATCGACGGGCGTGGCGAGCGCGATATTTGCCCTCGCCCTGTTACTGCACGCCTGGGTGGGCATGCGGGACGTGTTGATCGATTATGTGCGGATCGTATGGTTGCGACTGACGCTGCTGGCGCTGTTCGCCCTGTTGCTGTTGGGCAGCCTGATCTGGGTGCTGCGCGCGCTATTGCTGGCGGCGCTGCCGGCAGGAAGCTGAGGTATGGAAAAACGCAGTTTTGACACCCTGATTATCGGCGCTGGCGGCGGCGGCCTGCGCGCCGCCCTGCAACTGTCGCAGGCCGAAGCCCGTGTCGCCGTGGTTTCCAAGGTTTTCCCCACCCGTTCGCATACGGTCGCCGCCCAGGGCGGGGTCAACGCCGCGCTGGCCAACGTGTTGCCCGACAACTGGCACTGGCACATGTTCGACACGGTCAAGGGCAGCGACTACCTGGGCGATCAGGATGCAATCGAATATATGTGCCGCGCCGCGCCGCGCGCGGTGTACGAACTGGAACATTTCGGCGTACCCTTTTCCCGACTCGATACGGGCAAGATCTACCAACGGGCGTTCGGCGGACAAAGCCGCGATTTCGGCGGCGACCAGGCGGTGCGCACCTGCGCCGCGGCCGATCGCACCGGTCACGCCATTCTGCATTCGCTCTACCAGCAGAACATTCGCGCGCGCACCCATTTCTTCGATGAATACTTCGCCATCGAACTGGTGCATGACGACGCCGGCTACTTTCTCGGCGCCGTGGCGATGGATATCTCCAGCGGCGAGCCCCTGCTGATCGAGGCAAAAACCACCATTCTCGCCACCGGTGGAGTGGGTCAACTGTTTCGCACCAACACCAATGCGCTGGTCAATACCGGGGACGGCATGGCGATGGCCTTGCGCGCCGGTATTCCGTTGCAGGATATGGAGTTCTTCCAGTTCCACCCGACCGGCGTCGCCGGCAAGGGCATGTTGATCACCGAAGGCGCGCGCGGCGAGGGCGGCTATCTGCTCAACGGCGACGGCGAGCGTTTCATGGAGCGGTACGCACCGAACGCCAAGGATCTGGCCAGCCGCGACGTCGTCAGTCGTGCCATCGCCACCGAAGTCCGCGAAGGACGGGGTGTGGGCGCCAACCGCGACCATGTCCTGCTCAAATTGGACCACCTGGGGGCTGACATCGTCAAAAAACGCCTGCCCGGGATCCGCGATATGGTCAAGACGTTTTTGCATATCGACCCCGCAGACACGCCCATTCCGGTCTATCCGACCGCGCATTACACCATGGGCGGCATCCCCACCAACCGCCACGGGCAGGTCGTGGTGCCGGTGCAACAGGGTGCCGAGGAACCCGTGCCCGGCCTGTACGCCGTCGGTGAATGCGCCTGTGTCTCGGTCCACGGTGCCAACCGCCTGGGGGGTAATTCGCTGTTGGATATTCTGGTATTCGGACGAGCCGCGGCCAATCACGTCATAGAACATCTGAAGCATCAGCGTTATCACCAGCCGATACCCGCCGACGCGCTGGCGCCCGCGTTACAGCGCCTGGCGCGCTGGAACCGACAGGCCCGTGGCGAATCCATTGCCGGGTTGCGCGCCCAACTGACCAAAATCATGGAGGATCACTGCGGTGTCTTTCGCAATGAAGAAGTGCTGCAGGAAGGGCGCAACGCGGTGATGGCGTTGCGCGAACGACTCCAGGATGCGGGCATCGAGGACCACAGCCAGGTGTTCAATACGGCGCGCATCGAGGCGATGGAGCTGGAAAATCTGATGGACGTGGCGCTGGCGACCGTTTCCTCGGCGCTGGCGCGGCGCGAGAGCCGCGGCGCCCACTCGCGCATCGACTATCCCGAGCGCGACGACCAGCAGTGGCTCAAACACAGCCTGTTCAATCTGGACCCCATGAAAATGGACTACAAGCCGGTGCGCATGCAGCCGTTAACGGTGGAAAGCTTTCCACCGAAGAAAAGGACGTATTAGATGAAATTCTCCATCTATCGCTTCGACCCGGACAAGGACGCCAAACCTTACATGCAGGACTACGAACTCGACGACGGCCTGCTGAAATCGGGCATGATGCTGCTCGATGCCCTGTTGTTGCTCAAAGCCCGGGACGAAAGCCTGAGTTTCCGCCGTTCCTGCCAGGAGGGCGTCTGCGGATCCGACGGCATGAATATCAATGGCCGCAACGGGCTGGCCTGTATCACCCGCCTCAGCGAGCTGAACCAACCGGTGGTGATCCGTCCGCTGCCGGGCATGCCGGTAATCCGCGACCTGGTGGTCGATCTGGAGCAGTTTTATCGCCAGTATCGCAACGCCAAGCCGTTTTTGATCAATGAAGATCCGGTGCCCGAGGTGGAACGGCTGCAGAGTCCGCAGCAGCGCGAACAGCTGGACGGCTTGTACGAATGCATCCTCTGTGCCTGCTGTTCCACCGCCTGCCCGTCATTCTGGTGGAATCCGGATAAATTTCTGGGTCCGGCGGCATTGCTGCAATCCTGGCGCTTTCTCGCCGATTCACGTGATCAGGCCACCGAGGAGCGTCTGACCAATCTGGAAGGTCCGTTCCGGCTGTTCCGCTGTCATACCATCATGAATTGCGTCGAAGTCTGTCCCAAAGGGCTGAATCCGACACGTGCCATCGGCCGTATCAAGGAGCTGATGGTCAAGCGCTCATTGTGAGCGAACTGGCCCGCTTGCGCTGGAAGTGCCGGCGCGGCATGCTGGAGCTGGATCTGCTGTTGGGCGCGTTTGTCGAGCACGGCTATCAACGGCTCGAGCCGACGCAACGCAGCCAATTTGAACGCTTGCTGGACTATCCCGACACCGTCCTGCTGGAGTGGCTGCTCGGCAGGATCCAACCCACCGAGCGCGAAATTGTACAACTCGTTGACAAAATTCGGGCGTCCGCTGCGACTTGAACTGAGTGCCTCGCCTCGCCTGGCCGCCCTTGGCGGTCTGGTGCATGTCCTCGCCGCAGGGACCTGCCTGCAAGCGCGGCTGCCACTGTCGCTGACGGGCCTGCTGCTCGCCGCTATCGGTATGCACTACTGGGTTTTTCTACGGCGCCACGTCGGCGTCATTCCCGCGGCGGCACTCGACGGCATCGCCTGGGACGCGCACCGCGGCTGGCGGGTACGGGTCGCCGGCGGCGGATGGCGACCGGCGCGACTGTTGACGCCGTTTTTCGTCAGTCTGTCGCTGGTGGTGGTGCGTTTCCGCACCTCGCACCGGAAGCTCCATACCGCAGTGGTATTCGCCGACCGTCTGCCGGCGGACGCCTTCCGCCGGCTACGCGTGCGCCTGTTGCAGACTGTACCGGCCCCAACCGACTGAACAACGCATCATGCCACGGCTGTCAGCACTCTTGCTTTGTCTGTTCTTTCTGCAAGCCTGTCAGGCGCCGCCGCCGGATACCGGTGAAATCCGCTTCGGCCTCGCCGTCGCTCCGGTCAACCTGGATCCACGCACAGCGACCGATGCCGCTTCGGAACGGATAAACCGTCTGATCTACGCGCGTCTGATCAAGTACGATGAGCACGCCCGTCCGGTCCCGTCGCTGGCCACCTGGCGCCAATTGACCCCGACGCACTATCGCTTCTTCCTGGGACAACACGGACGCAAGTTCGACGATGGCACACGCCTGCGGGCGGACGACGTCGCCGCGACTTATCGTTCCGTGCTGGACCCGGCCTCGGCCTCGCCGCTGCGCGACGGGCTGTCGATGATCGAACGGATCGTGCCGCGCGATGCCGACACGGTCGATTTTTATCTCAATCGTCCGGAGACGCTGTTTCCCGGCTATCTGACGCTCGGTATTCTGCCGGCGGAAAAAATCGCCGCACGACATCCGTTCCATCGATCCCCGATCGGCAGCGGCGACTTCCACCTAGTGTCCTGGGAGCGCGACGGTCGCCTGCGCTTGCAACGCAACAGCGACCGCCAGCGGGTGAGTTTCGAGCAGGTCAACGACCCGACCATGCGGGTACTGAAACTGCTGCGCGGTGAGATCGATCTGTTGCAGGGCGATCTGCCACCGGAACTTCTGGCCTATCTGCAACAGCGCTCCGAAATCGAGGTACAGCGTGTCGCCGGCAATACGTTTGCCTACGTCGGGTTTCAACTGCAGGATCCGGTCTGCGCGCGGCCCGAAGTACGCCGGGCCATCGCGCTCGGCATCGATCGCCGGGCGATCGTTCGCCACCTGTTCCATGGCGCCGCGCGCCAGGCGTCGGCGTTGCTGCCGCCGGAGCACTGGGCCGGCAACCCCAGGTTAGCGGTCATCGAACCGGACCCGGAACGCGCCAGAGCGCTACTGGCTCGAGCCGGGTACGGTGCCGACAACCGCTTGCAGTTGAGCTACAAAACCTCCAGCGACCCGCTGCGGCTGCGCATCGCCACCATACTGCAGCAGCAGCTGGCGCGCATCGGTGTCGACCTGCGAATACAAAGCTACGATTGGGGCACCTTGTTCGGCGACATCAAAGCGGGGCGCTTCCAGCTCTACGGCCTGGCCTGGGTGGGGATCGAGTCGCCGGATATTTTTCGCTATGCGTTTCACAGCCATTCAGTGCCGCCGGCCGGCGCCAATCGCGGGCGCTACACCGATACGCTCAGCGACGCGCTGATCGACCAGGCGCGCGCAGCACCAACTTCTGCCCGGCAAGCCGATTTGTACCGGCGCCTGCAGCGGCGGCTGCTCGAACGCCTGCCCTATGTCCCGCTCTGGCATGAAGATCAGTATGCCGCCTCCAGCGCCCGGGTCCGCGGCTATCAGGTGGCCGCGAATGGCTCTTATGATGGGCTGAGAGAGATACAACGGGTAAAGTAGAGCTATGCAACGGGATTATCTTCATATCGACCTCGGCCGGCAACGCCTGCAACTGCGCCAGGGCGGCCGGGTGCGGGCGGAATATCCGGTTTCGACCGCGCTCGAAGGGGCCGGGGAAGGCTACGGTAGTGAACAGACGCCGCGTGGCTGGCACCGGGTGCGCGCCAGAATCGGTGCAGGCTGCGCCGCCGGCACGGTATTTGTCGCGCGCCGGCCCACGGGCGAAGTCTATAGTGAATCGCTCGCCCGGGCGCATCCGCAGCGTGACTGGATTCTCAGTCGAATCCTCTGGTTATGTGGCGACGAGCCGGGCAAAAATCGCCTGGGACGGGTCGACAGCATGCGTCGCTACATCTACATCCATGGCTGCCCTGACAGCGAGCCGATGGGGGTGGCGCGCTCCCACGGCTGCGTGCGCATGCGCAACGCGGATATCATTGAGCTTTTCGACCGGGTAACCGTCGGCATGCCGGTGCTGATCGAGGAGGGGGGCTAAACCCCGGAGCCGATGTGGTATCATGCCGGCATGCCAGCATCCAAGGCCCGTGAAAGCCGCGCTCAGACTTTATCAGCATGACAAGAATCATCACACTGACCGGCGACAACACGCAGGAAGAGCGGCGTCTGGCCATCGATCTGGCCGGCCGCACGGCCGCCTCCGGAGCGCGCGTCTGCCTGCTGACACTCGCCGGCGCCACCCAGCGCGGCGATGGTTCAAAGCGCTGGCCGGATGTCACCACACTGGCCGACAGTCTGACCGGTCACGGTCGGTTTTCGTTGTTGCAGCTGGCACCGGGATGCGACCTGGTAGTCGGTTGCCGTGAAGCCCGTTGGCTGAATACTCTCGATGCTGAACAGCTGCAACGATTCAGCGAACGTCTGCAGCGACTGACCGACTACGATTTTCTCTTCGTCGACGCCGGTAGCGGCACGGATCAGAACCGCTTGGCGTTGTTGCTGGCCAGCCCGGAGTTGCTGCTGACGCTAACGCCGACGCCCGAATCCCTGGCAGCCGCCTACGGACTGCTCAAACTGCTGTACGCAGAACAGTTCGCCGGCCATACCAGCGTTGTCGTCACCCGGTGCGACAACGCCCAGAGCGGACGCCACACGCACGAGAAACTGCGCAGCCTCGCCGGGTTTTATCTGGACATGCCGTTGCCATTGCTCGGCACACTGGAACCGCCCGCAGCGGCCGGTGGCGGCGGCTACGCCAGCGGGCTGACGCAAATCGAGCGCCATCTGCGCGAAGATACGCCAACACCACAGCAGGGGATGGACGTTTTCACTCGGCGTTTTCTGGTCGCCGCCGGCGTCATCACCGATCCCGCGGAGGAGACGGTGACCATGACAGCGGAATTCTGCGTCCGCCCGCCCCAGCGGGATCTGCACGCACATCTGGACCAACTGGCGTTACAGGTCGATGACCTGATCGCGGAAGTGGGCCGGCTGCGCGGCGACGATTCGGGCCGCGAGGAACCCCCTCTGCGCCTAAACCCGAGCGCGCCGGCCAGCGCCGCGGCACTGCGTTGCGATATCGCCTGCATCGCCGAAATGGCCGATACGAGCCGCTCGGTCACCGTGGCCGGCGAGACGTTCCCCGTTTTCAGCCTGCGACGCGAACAAGGCGACGAATTGCGTTTCGCCTACCAAAGTATCGATGACGATCTGGAAGAACCCGAACCACAGTCGTTCCGTTCCTGAGCGCCGATGCCCGCCTATTTATTAGCGCGTCTTTTCAGTGCGGTATGGGTTTCTCTCGGTGTGGCCACGTTGGTTTTCGGCCTCATCCACTGGGTGCCGGGCGATCCCGTTGAGGTCATGCTCGGCGAGTCGGGCAACGGCGCCGACCGCCAAGCCATGCGCCACGCCCTGGGTCTGGACCAGCCCCTGTGGCTGCAGTGGCTCCACTTTATCGCGGGTCTGTTCAAAGGCGATCTGGGCCGGTCACTGTACAGCCAGACCGCGGTCACTGAGCTGTTGCTGCCGCGACTTGGCGCCACGGTGGAACTTGCCGTCGCCGCGCTGGGTATCGCGCTGCTGCTCGCCATTCCGTTGGGACTGCTGGCGGCTGCGCGGCGCGGCAGCGCCTGGGATACGTTCAGCAGTGGCTTTGCGCTGCTGGGCGTATCCATTCCCAACTTCTGGCTAGGGCCCTTGCTGGTGCTGATGTTTTCATTATGGCTCGGCTGGTTTCCGGTCAGCGGCCGTGACGGTTTGGCCTCGCTGGTATTACCGGCCGTGACACTGGGAACCGCCTTGGCGGCGATCCTGTCGCGCATGATTCGCAGTAGCCTGCTCGAGGTCATGAGCGAGGACTTTATCCGTACCGCGAAAGCCAAGGGACTGTCGCCTTACCGCGTATGGATCGGCCACGGTCTGCGCAATGCCTGGCTGCCGGTACTGACGGTGCTCGGCATGCAGCTCGGCACCTTGTTGGGCGGGGCGGTGGTCACCGAGAACGTCTTCAACTGGCCGGGCCTGGGCACTTTGCTGATCGAGTCCATCCAACGGCGCGACTATCCGGTGGTACAGGGCGCGGTATTGCTGATCAGCCTGTCGTACGTGTTGGTCAATCTGCTCACGGACCTGCTGTACGCGCGTATCGATCCACGTATTCGTCTGGGGGCCCGGTGAAAACGCCGCTTCTGACCGCTGTGCTGCTCGGTGGCTGGGTGACGCTGGCCCTGCTGGCGCCCTATCTTCCCTTGCACCCCGAGCGTATGGCGCTGGTCTCCATTCTGCACGGCCCCGACGGCAATGCCTGGCTCGGCTACGATGATCTCGGCCGGCCGCTCCTCGACCGGCTGCTGATCGGCGCACGGACTTCCTGCTGGGTGGCCGCGAGCGTGGTCAGCCTGTCTCTGGTCGTCGGCACCCTGCTCGGCGGTCTGGGCGCCTACCTCGGCGGCCATTGGGACCGGGCACTGGTGCTGCTGCTGGATATCTTCATGGCCTTTCCCGGAATCCTGCTAGCGATCGCCCTGGCCGGCCTGCTCGGACCGGGCATCGGCAATCTGGTGATCGCCCTCAGCCTGGTGGGCTGGGTCGGTTTCGCCCGGCTGACGCGGGCCCAGGTACTGTCGGTCAAACACCGCGATCATGTGCTGGCGGCCGTCGCCCTGGGTTCGCCCCGGCACTATATTCTGCGGCGACATCTGTTACCTCTGATCGCCGCGCCGTTGGTAGTGGAGGCCACCTTCGCCGTCGCGGCGGTGATTGTCGCCGAGGCGGGGCTGTCCTTTCTCGGTCTTGGCGTGCAACCCCCCGCGGCCTCCTGGGGCAGCATGATTCGCGACGGCGTGCGTTATCTGCTGGTGGCGCCACATCTGGTATTGACGCCAGGCGCGGCCCTGTTTCTGGTTGTATTGAGCATCAATTTGCTCGGCGACCGGTTGCGCGACCGGCTCGATGTACGCGGGAGCGCGGCATGAGCATGGGGCCGGTGATGCTCGATCTGCGCGGTACCGGGTTGTTGCCCGAAGAACGCGAACTGTTGCAGCACCCCGCGGTCGGCGGCGTTATCCTGTTCAGCCGCAATTACCAGTCGCCGCAACAGGTACGCGAGCTGTGCACGCATATCCACGCGGTACGCCGGCAGCCGTTGATGATCGCCGTCGACCAGGAAGGCGGACGGGTACAGCGCCTGCGCGACGGCTTCTTCCGCCTGCCGCCACTGGGGCGTTGTGGCGAGTTGTACCAGCAGGATAAGCAGCGCGCGCTGACCCTGACCCGCGAGGCGGGTTGGCTGATGGCCAGCGAAGTGCTTTCCGTCAACGTGGATCTGAGCTTCGCGCCGGTCCTGGACCTGGATCGGGGAATTTCCCAAGTCATCGGCGATCGCGCGTTCCATCGCGATCCAGCCGTCGTCACCGAGCTGGCACTGGCTTACCAGCGCGGCATGCACGAAGCGGGGATGGCCACTGTGGGCAAACATTTTCCCGGGCATGGCGGTGTGGCGGTGGACTCCCATCTCAGTCTGCCCGAGGACACGCGGCGTTATGTGGATTTGGAGCTGGAGGATCTGATTCCTTTCCAGCGCCTGGCACGTAACGGACTCAACGCGGTCATGGCCGCGCACGTGCTCTATCCGCTGGTGGACGCGCAACCGGCCGGATTCTCCCGCGTCTGGCTGCAACAGGTGCTGCGGCGGGCACTGGGGTTTCAGGGTGCGATCTTCAGCGACGATCTGAGCATGGGCGGCGCCGAGTGGGCCGGTGACTATCCGCAACGCGCCCGCCTCGCCCTGGAAGCCGGCTGCGACATGGTGCTGGTGTGCAATCAACCCGAACGGGCCGTGGAGGTCGTCGAATCGCTCGCCGATTACACCGATCCGGCGGCGCAACTGCGGCTGGCACGCATGCACGGGAAAACATTCCCCACCCCCGAGACGTTACACCGCAGCGAACGCTGGCTTAACGCAACCAGGTTGCTGGAAAACTGCCAATCCGAACGCTGGCTCGACATGGACCTGGAATAGGGCGCGCGGAGAAAAGCAAACCAGGTGTGTATTTGTCGGCGGGCGTTGCATACACTAGCCGGAACATCCCGCAACAATAAGGCAGGTAATGGAAAACGAACAAATCCTGGCGGTGCGTGACAGCGCCGACCAACTGTACACGCCGACACAAGTCGCCGCGGCGCTGGATCGCATGGCCGCCGAGATCGAAGCGGCGGTGGCCGGACAGGACCCGTTGTTGTTGTGCGTGATGACCGGCGGTCTGGTGGCGGCCGGCGAGCTGTTCACCCGGCTCGATTTCCCCGTCCAGCTCGATTATCTGCACGCCACCCGTTATCACGGAACGCGCGGCGGCGAAGAACTGAAATGGATCACACCGCCGTCACAGCCGCTGACCGGCCGCACCCTGATCGTGGTGGACGACATACTCGACGAGGGTCTGACGCTGGCGGCGATTCTGCGCTACTGCCGCGAACAACGGGCGCAGGCCGTCTATAGCGCGGTGTTGGTGGAGAAAGACCACGAGCGCAAGCATCCCGACGTGCAGCCGGATTTTGTCGGTCTGCAGGTCGCCGACCGCTACGTGTTCGGTTACGGAATGGATTATCACGGCTACTGGCGTAACCTCAAAGGCATTTACGCCGTCAAAGACGATTGACTGGGACTATAAACGTTATGGCAGAACTGGCAATTATCGGTGGAACCGGACTGACTACGCTCAAGAATCTTGAAATTAGAAAGCGCGAAGTCATGCGCACGCCCTATGGCGAACCGTCCGGCCCTCTGGTGCATGGACGACTGTGTGACAAAGACGTGGTGTTTCTGCCGCGTCACGGACACGGTCACACGATCCCCCCGCACATGGTGAATTTTCGCGCCAATATCTGGGCCTTGAAGGAAACCGGCGTCGACAGTGTGATCGCGGTGGCGGCGGTGGGGGGTATCGCGGCCGGCCTCAAACCCCCCATGCTGGCGATACCGGACCAGATTATCGATTACACCTGGTCGCGCAAACACACCTATTTCGAGAGCAACCTGACGCAGGTCACCCATATCGATTTCACCCATCCGTACAGCGAAGTTCTGCGTCGGCTGCTGATCGACGCCGCCACCGGCCTGAACATCCCGTTCGTGGACTACGGCACCTACGGCGCGACTCAGGGTCCCAGACTGGAGACGGCGGCCGAAATCGACCGCCTGGAAAAGGACGGCTGCACCATGGTGGGGATGACCGGCATGCCGGAAGCGGCCCTGGCGCGCGAGCTCGGGCTGGACTACGCCTGTTGCGCGGTGGTGGCCAATCGGGCGGCCGGTCGCGGCGACGGCGACGGTGAAATCGACCTCGAAGCCATTGACGCCAATCTTTCTCACGGAATGGAAACAGTACGTCATTTGTTAGAAACGGCGATTCCCACTCTGGAGTCATTAACAAATGATTGTAACTAATTGTTAATTATTGATATACAATAGACCATAAGTTTTACAAATATCAGCCCTAATACTTGACTTATTAAGTCAGGATATACTATATTAGATTTTACTAATGAAAAGGCAACTAAGAGGAGTGAGATATGACCGGACTGATTCAGAATTTTCCGCATAACGGCATCGTCACGGTGAATCGCGTCATTCTGAAACCGGACTACACGGTGGACGATTTGCAGGAACGCGTCGCGATCCTGTGTGAGAACGTCAAAACTTATCACTCCGAAACCGGTTTTGTTGGCGGTTTCGTCTGCCTGAACAAGGGCGACGTTTCCAACGAGGGTTCTACCATCGGCAAGGCCGTGGAGAGTGAACTCAAAGGAAAAGAAGCGCTTATAGTGACTTTCTGGAATACTTTTGAAGATCACGAGCGCTCTCACCGTAGCGATACCTTCCAGCCGCTGTTCCAGGACGTCCTGGAATTGTGCGAAAACGGCAACGAAGAAATCGCCTATGAAATGCTTTGGTCGGGTAAGGCTTATGAACCCGAGGAAGCCCGCGCGGCGCGGGAGGCGAAAGAGAAATACCAGACCGCGTCCTGATAGCGGTCGTGACCGCAAAACCGGGCTTCGGCCCGGTTTTTTTTTATGGTTTGCGCGAAAGCTCGACCGGCTGACGATCTCCGGTCTTGGTCGGCGCTTCGTAGGGGGTAATCAGCGCAATCACCCCGAAGCGCGGATTGTCGAAGTAATGCAGCTCGCGGCTGCGCATGCGGCGTTGCTCGGTGAGACGGATCTGCGCCGCCTGCGCATCCGTTCCCGGCAGATGTAATTGCAGATCCAGCGCCAGGTGCAGATAGCGTTCGACGGCAACCGTGGCGGTACCGTCCACCCAGGCGGTGTCGTTGCCGCCGCGTTCGGACAGCGACACGGGACGCGCGTCGGCCCTGTCGGTCACGGGCTGGCGCCAGGCCACATAGGCCAGGGTCCGGTATTGCGCGGAGCGATTAAGCGCGGCACGTTCTGGCTTCAACCGGAAACTGCTTTCGGGCAGCCAGGTTACCGCCGCACGCGGGGATGTGCCGTTGGTGTTTGTGCTATCCCAGTCGCTGCTGTAATCCTGTGGCCAAAGCTCGCCGTTATCGTTCGCCACCAGGTTGCGGAATATCAGAAGTTCTATGTCATATTGTCGCGGCGTGTCCGCGGCCTGGGCCAGGGCAGGCCCGCCGAGCCATACCACAGCGACAATAAAAGCCCTTAGCAGATTTGTCATGACGCTATCCTGCCTGACTCGTCGCGCGGGCTCAAGTTGTCGAGCAATTGCGACACGCGGGCGATGCGTTGTTCGCGCTCGCTCATATCGAACTGGAAGCGGATCTTGTCCGCGCCGTCCAGACTGTAGTGCTCCGGTTCCGACTGGATCAGCCGCACAATGGTCGCCGCGTCGGCTTGCGGCTGCGGGCCGAAAATCAGACGGCCGCTGGCGGCGCCGACATCGATCTTGGCGATGCCCAGCGGCACAGCCTTGAGCTTGAGCTCGGTAACGGCGAACAGCTGCTTCACGGCATCGGGCAGGAGCCCGAAACGATCGATCATCTCCACCTGCAATTCACGCAGTTCGTCGGCATCGGAAGCGCTGGCAATGCGTTTGTACAACACCAGACGTCCATGGACATCGGCAAGATAGTCGTTCGGAATCAATGCCGGCATATGCAGATCGACCTCGGGGCCGTGGTTAAGCGGCCGGTCGAGTTCCGGCTGACGGCCCGCCTTCAAGGCCGCAACGGCCCGTTCCAGCAATTCGCTGTAGAGACTGAAACCGATTTCGTGGATCTGTCCGCTCTGCTCGTCACCGAGCAGTTCGCCGGCACCACGTATCTCCAGATCGTGGGTGGCCATGGTGAAGCCGGCACCGAGGTCTTCCAGTGATTCTATCGCTTCGATGCGTTTGATCGCATCCGCGGTCATCGCCGGCCTCGGCGGCACCATCAGATAGGCGTAGGCACGATGATGGGAACGCCCGACCCGTCCGCGCAACTGATGCAACTGCGCCAGACCCAGGCGATCGGCGCGATTGATAATGATGGTGTTGGCCGTCGGTACGTCGATGCCGCTTTCGATGATGGTGGTGCAGAGCAGGATATTGAAACGACGGTGATAAAAGTCGAGCATCACCTGTTCCAGATCACGTTCGCGCATCTGCCCGTGGCCGATCTGCAGACTGGCCTCCGGCAACAGTTCCTGCAATTCACGCCCGAGTTTGTCTATGGTTTCGACTTCGTTGTGGAGAAAGTAGACCTGTCCGCCGCGTTTGATTTCCCGCAAGCAGGCCTCGCGGATGGTGCCCTTGTTCCACTCGCTGATAAACGTCTTGATCGCCAGGCGCTGTACCGGCGGTGTGGCGATGATCGACAGATCGCGCAGCCCCGAGAGCGACATGTTCAAGGTGCGCGGAATCGGCGTGGCGGTGAGCGTGAGCAGGTCGACTTCGCTGCGCAATGCCTTGAACTTTTCCTTTTGACGAACGCCGAAACGATGCTCCTCGTCGATGATCACCAGACCGAGATTCTTGGGTTGAATGTCATCCTGGAGAATCTTGTGGGTGCCGATCAGGATGTCGAGTGTACCGGCACGGAACTGCTCAATGATATGTTCCTGTTGTTTCTTATTGCGGAAACGTGACAGCACATCGATACGTACCGGCCAATCGGCGAAGCGATCGCTGAAATTCTGGTAGTGCTGCTGGGCGAGCAGGGTGGTCGGCACTAGAACCGCCACCTGTCGTCCGGATTGCGCGGCGATAAACGCCGCGCGCATCGCCACCTCTGTCTTGCCGAAACCGACATCGCCGCACACAACGCGGTCCATCGGACGCTGCGAGCGCATGTCATCGAGCACCGCCTCGATCGCCTGTGCCTGATCCGGGGTTTCTTCAAAGGGAAAGGCGGCGGAAAAAGCCTGATATTCGTCGTTGTCCAGGTTCGCGGCATGACCCTTGCGCGCCGCGCGTCGGGCGTAGATGTCGAGTAATTCCGCAGCCACATCGTGCACGCGTTCGGCGGCTTTCTTGCGCGCCTTTTCCCACTGGTCGTTGCCCAGCTTGTGCAGTGGCGCACTTTGCGGCGCCGCACCGGTGTAGCGGCTGATCAGATGCAGCGATGCCACGGGCACATAAAGTTTGTCGCCGCCGGAATACTCGAGGGCGAGGAATTCGGTTTCAAAGCCGCCGACCGCCAGCGTTTTCAACCCCAGGTAACGCCCCACACCGTGATCCTCGTGCACCACCGGAGCGCCTGCGTTCAGATCAGTGAGGTTGCGAACAATGACATCGGCATCCCGCCGCGGCCGACGTCGACGTTGCTGCAGAGCGCGTTCACCGAACAGCTGCGGCTCGGTAATGACCACGATCGGTGGCGTGGTTCGCAACCACATTCCCTGTTCCAGCGGCGCCACGGTAATGGCCAGACCGACGTCGGACTCGCAGTACTCCCGCCAGCCGTCCATGGGGCGCGGCGTGAGGCCGAATTCACGCAATTGGCTCAGCAGCGTTTCCCGCCGGCCGGCGGATTCGGCACAAATCAACACCCGTCCGTGCAGATCGGCCAGAAAATCCTGCAACGCCGCCGCCGGCCGTTCAGCGCGCGCCTGCACGCGCAGCGTCGGCAGGGCGCGGGTGGCAAATTTTCGAGCCGTGTCTGTGTCTTCCAGGGTTTCGGCGCGCTGTACGTCGATACGGGCGTAAGCGTCGGTCACCCGGGCCAGTTCCGCCTCGTCCAGATACAGACGCCGCGGCGGCAACAGGGGATGCTCGATATCATGACGCAGGGATTCATAACGTTCGGCCAGGGACTGGCGGAAGCCGGAAATGGCGCTGTCGGCCGCGTGCGTCGTCACCAGGCAGGTGGTGTTTGGCAGATAGTCGAACAAGGTCGCGGTGCGCTCGAGAAACAACGGCAGATAGTATTCAACGCCATTGGGGAAGAGTCCGTTGCTGACGTCGCGATACATCAACGCGCGCTGTGGGTCGCCCTCAAAACATTCGCGCCAGGCCTGACGAAAGCGGGTGACGGCCTCGGTGTCGACCGGGAACTCTCGTGCCGGCAGCAGACGGATGTTATCGACGGGTTGTTGCGAACGCTGCGTGTCCGGGTCGAAGGTACGAATACTCTCGATCTCGTCGTCGAACAGGTCGATCCGGTAAGGCGTCCGCGAGCCCATCGGAAACAGATCCAGAATTGAACCGCGCACGGCGAATTCGCCGTGTTCCATCACCTGGGAAACACACCGGTATCCGGCCTTTTCCAGACGCGCGCGCATACTGTCCAGGTCGAGCTTCTGGCCGCGGTCGAGCATCAGGGTGTAGCGGTCGAGAAAATCCGCTGGCGGCAGCCGTTGCAGCAGCGTCGCCACCGGCACCAGCAGAATACCGCGCTGCAAACCGGGCAGCCGGTGCAACGTCTGCAGTCGTTGCGACACGATGTCCTGGTGCGGCGAAAAACGGTCGTACGGCAGGGTTTCCCAGTCCGGGAAACAGAGCACATCCAGCGATTTGTCGGCACGAAAGAAAATCAGCTGTTGCTGCAGCCGCTCGGCATCCTGACTATCGGCGGTGACCACCAGCACCGGACCGTCGCGATTTTCCGCCGCACGCGCGAGTACCAGGGGCAGACTGTCGCCGTAGAGCCGCGACCAGATCAGGCGGCTGCCCGCCTCGGGCAACGGCGGCCGCAAAGGATTGTCATCGCCGAGGGGGGTGCTGTCGGCGGCGAGGGGATGAGTGGACATAACGCGCAGTCGGCTGAAAACGCGTTATTGTCGCACAACAACGGCAAAAAAAAACCGGCGACTAGCGCCGGTAACGGGTGGAGGTAGACGGGTGGGTCAGATAAACAGACAGACGTCGGATTTTTGCGCCACCGGCAGGAAATAAGTGGCGCCGACGTAGTCGTTGACTTCCGGGATAAACTCACTGCGCTCGAAACCGAAGACGTCGACCGTCATCTGGCAGGCGACCATTTTGACATCGGCTTCGAGGCACAGGCTGCGCAATTCCTCGACGCTGGCGACGCCCTTGCTCTTGAATGTCTTCTTCATCAGGCCGGTGGCGACTTTCTCGAACCCGGGAACGCCGGCCATCAGCAGGTTGGGCATCGGCCAGTTGAAGTCCTGAAACCACTTCGGACCGAAAGGCATCTTCATCGGCATCGCCGGATTACCCAGCGGTGATACCTCCGAAGGAATTTCCTTTTTCAGCAACAACAAGCCATAAAAGGTGAAGAAAATAGAGGTGTCCCAGCCCAGGGCCGCGGCGGTGGAGGCCAGAATAAAGGGCGGGTAGGCCCAATCGAGAGTGCCCTTGGTGGCAATGATCGCCATCGACGGCGTTTTGTCGGCTTCGATCTGCGCCAGTTTACCGGGTAAGAGCTCGTCCAGTTTCTGGTTCAGCCACTGGTCCATATTCGGGTTGTCTAGCTGTGCGTTCATACTGTTAACTCCTGTCCGTATCAGGGATAAATGGGGCTATGCGGTGTTACCGGCAAAACCGTATTCACCGAGCCACTGACGTGCGCGAAAATCGATCTTGATCCAATCCGGAACAAAGCGTTCCGGGTGACGTATCGGCATCGTATCGACCGGTGGCTTGCCGCCGACGTCGACCACAGCGCAATGCCGGGTGGTGACCGCGCGAAAGCGCATATACAGACCGGGCAGGACCTGTACCGGGCGGTCCTGCGCCGCTTCGTCGGCCTGCAGCGGACGAAAACGCAGTTGTTTACGCACCAGACAGCTGAAGTACAGCTCTAATTCGACCAGTAAGGCCTGCTCCCGCTGCATGATCGCCTTAACCGCCGACGGGCTGACTTCGATATGCACCGGTTTACCCTCAAGCTGTACCGTGCCGGTGTAGGATTTGGCGCCCAGACGGCGCTCTGGGATATGATCCCCAATACTCAGATGGGAAAGTTGTTCTTGTGACATAGGGTGCCCCGCTGCTGTGCCGGGTCGGCGGGGGGTTTGCCAACCGACCAGTCAGTCTGTAGAATACGGACAGACTGGCCGGTTTGTCAAGCGAACCGCAGACCGGCGCTCGGCCAGGCTCCAAAAGCAATAGGTACGTCTATGAATTCCAAGGACAATATAAGCCGTATCGAGCGCAATCCGGATATGACCCGGCAGCGAATTCTGGAGGCCGCCTTCCTGGAAGTTTACCGTAACGGCTTCCAGGGTATGCGGCTGGATGAGGTATTGACGGCAACCGGTCTGACCAAGGGTGCCCTGTATCACCATTTCCCCAACAAGCGCGCCCTGGGCTATGCCGTGGTCGACGAGATCATTCTGCCGACTGTCGAGGGGATGTGGCTGCAGCCACTGAAAAATGCCGTCGACCCGCTGCAAGGGCTGAAAACGGTGATCGAGCAGTTGCCGGAGATGAAACCGCCGGAAATGCTTCGCTACGGCTGCCCGCTCAACAATCTGGCGCAGGAAATGTCACCGCTCGACGAAGGCTTCCGTCAACGGATCGATTACATCTTCCGCGTCTGGCACGACGTGATAGAACAGGCCCTGGAACGGGCCCGCCAGCAAGGCCGTATCCGTGAGGATATCGATTGCAACCAGACCGCGACCTTTATTCTCGCTGCCGTCGAGGGCTGTATCGGCATCGCAAAGAACGCGCAGAGCAATACGCGTCTGATAGCCTGCAACCGCGGACTCATCGACTATT
This sequence comes from Thiogranum sp., assembly GCA_030148775.1. Classification (GTDB taxonomy): domain Bacteria; phylum Pseudomonadota; class Gammaproteobacteria; order DSM-19610; family DSM-19610; genus Thiogranum. The sequence continues at coordinate 50,494 of JASBST010000104.1, read as the reverse complement.
TGCATTCGTTGGAAACCTGAGCGAAGGCGAATGACATGACCCGTTCTCTGGCCGAAAGCCTGGTACGCTGGCGCTGGTGGTTGTTCGCACTGGCGTTACTGGCACTGGGCTTGAGTGCCGCGGGGGCCCGCTATATCGGCTTCTCGAACGACTACCGTGTCTTTTTCAGTCGGGAAAATCCGCAGCTGCTGGCCTTCGAAGAGCTGCAGAACACCTACACCAAGTCGGATAATGTCCTGTTCGTGCTGGAGCCGGCCGACGGCCAGGTCTTCACACCGCAAACGCTTTCCGCCGTTGAATGGCTGACGCAGCAGGCGTGGCAGATCCCGTATTCCATACGCGTCGACTCGGTCACGAATTTCCAACACACCCGGGCGCAGGCCGACGATCTGATTGTCGGGGATCTGGTGAGCGAGGCCGGGAACCTGACCGACGCCCAGCTGCGGGAGATCAAACGCGTGGCGCTGCACGAGCCGCTGTTGGTCCATCGCCTGGTCGCGCCTGACGGGCGGGTGACGGGGGTCAACGTCACCATTCAGCTCCCCGGGCTGGATCCTGCGGCCGAGGGGCCGGAGGTGGTGGCCTTCGCCCGCGGCCTCGCCGCGGACCTGGAAACCCGCTTTCCCGCCGTCAAGGTGCATCTCACCGGCATCGTGCTGCTCAATAACGCCTTCTCCGAAAATTCGATAAAGGATATGAGCACGCTGGTACCCATCATGTTCGGCGTCATCATGCTGTTCCTGTTGCTGCTGCTGCGGTCGTTGTGGAGCACGCTCACCACCATGGCGGTGATTGCGGTATCGATCGTCAGCGCCATCGGCATCGCGGGGTGGCTGGGGATCCGTCTGACACCGCCCTCGGCCAGCGCGCCCACGATGATCATGACGCTCGCGGTGGCCGATTGCGTACACCTGCTGGTCAGTTTTTTGCAGCGACTGCGCCATACGCCGCAACGCCGCACCGCAATGGTCGAAGCTTTGCGCATCAACCTGCAGCCGATCTTCCTCACCAGCCTGACCACCGCCATCGGCTTTCTGTCGATGAATTTCAGCGACGCACCGCCTTTTCGCGACCTGGGGAATATCGTGGCCATTGGTGTCATGGCGGCGTTTTTTTATTGTATCGCGCTGCTGCCCGCGCTGATGATCGCCCTCCCGGTGCGGGTACCGGCCGTGCGCAACCGCTCGGTGGCGTTCATGGACCGTTTTGCCGATTTCGTGGTACAGCACCGACGGCCGGTGCTGGCCGCGACGAGCGCTTCGGTGATCGGCTTGATTATCTTCATCCCCAACAACGAACTCAACGACGAATTCGTCAAATATTTCGATGAACGGGTGCCGTTCAGAGTCGACACCGATTTCACCACCCGGAATCTTACCGGGCTTTACAATATCGCCTATTCGTTGAAGAGCAGCGGTTCCGGCGGCATCAGCGAGCCCGACTATCTGCGCAAACTCGATGAATTCGCTCAATGGTATCGCCGACAACCGGAAGTCATCCATGTCAGTTCGTTGTCCGATACCATGAAACGTCTGAACAAAAATCTGCACGGCGACGACCCCTCGTGGTACCGGATTCCCGGCTCGCGCGAGCTGGCGGCGCAATATCTGCTTTTGTACGAGATGTCGTTGCCCTACGGACTGGACCTTAACAATCAGATCAATGTCGACAAATCCGCCACCAAGCTCGACGTGTCGCTAAAAAGCATATCCAGCAACGCCACGATCGCCTTGGAAGAACGTGCCCGCCAGTGGTTGGCCGATAACGCTCCGGCTACGATGCAAACCCACGGCGCGAGCCCTTCGGTGATGTTCTCTCATATCGGGTCTAGAAACATCCGCAGCATGCTTATCGGCGCCACGGTCGCCCTGTTGTTGATTTCGCTGATACTCGTCTTCGCGTTGAAATCATTGCGTATAGGCCTCATCAGCCTGATCCCGAACCTGGTCCCCGCCGGCATGGCTTTCGGCCTATGGGGACTGCTGGTCGGCAACGTCGGCCTGGCACTCTCGGTAGTCGCCGGCATGACATTGGGTATCGTCGTCGACGATACCGTGCATTTTCTCAGCAAGTACCTGCGCGCGCGCCGCGAGGAGGGTTTGTCGCCGCCCGATGCAGTGCGCTACGCCTTCCACACGGTAGGCACGGCGCTCTGGACCACCTCGGTGGTGCTAATGGCCGGCTTCCTGGTACTGACCTATTCACCGTTCGAACTCAACGCCGACATGGGCCTGCTCACTGCCATCACCATAGGCCTAGCACTGATGGCCGATTTTCTGTTGTTGCCGACTCTCCTGATGACCCTGGACCACAAGGACGCCTATGAAAGCGCTCAGCTTGCTGATTCTGTTAAGTCTCCCCTTTAGTCTTCTGGCACAAGAGGCCCAGCAAAAAGGTCTGGAGATAGCCCGGGAAGCGGATCGCCGCGACACCGGTTTCCATGACCAGACAGCCGATTTGCAGATGATTTTGCGCAACAGCCAAGGCGAGGAGAGCCGGCGCAAGATCCATGTCCGTACCCTGGAACAGCTCGACGACGGCGATAAAAGCCTGACGACGTTCGAGCAACCGGCGGATGTCAAGGGGACGAATTTTCTCAGCTTCACCCATAAGACCGGACCGGACGATCAGTGGCTGTATCTTCCGGCGTTGAAACGTGTCAAGCGTATTTCCTCGCGTAACAAATCCGGCCCCTTCATGGGCAGCGAATTCGCCTACGAGGATTTGTCCTCACAAGAGGTCGAAAAGTACTCCTATAAATACCTGCGCGACGAAAATTACAACGACCTCGACTGCTTCGTGGTGGAACGCTACCCGCGGGACAAGGACTCGGGTTATACCCGCCAGGTAGTGTGGCTCGACAAACAGGAGTACCGACCGCAGAAAATCGTTTTTTACGATCGCAAGAACAGTCTGCTCAAGACCCTGACCTATAGCGGCTATCGTCAATATCTGGACAAATTCTGGCGTGCGGACGAGATGTACATGGAGAACCATCAGACGGGGAAAAGCACCCGGCTCGTGTGGAGCGATTATCGTTTCAAAACCGGTCTGGAGGAGCGGGATTTCAACCGCAACAGTCTTTCCCGGACACGCTGAACATGTGCGCTGGAACGCCGGCGGTCAGCGAATTTCCTCAATCGCATATTTCTTGACCATGATTTTCGGCGCGATCAGCGCGTAGCCGCGTTGCTGCCAGTGCGCCAGATCAGTAATGGCCGACGGGGTCATTATGATGAAATCGTGGAAGTCTTCCGGCGAGTAACCATAGTCCTGGGCAGCCAGGCCGCAGACGCGAAATTCCACGCCAAGGGACGCATAGTAGCGCATGCGGTCTACAGCTTCGCGGTACTTGCTCAAGTTGTGTTTGGCCACCGTGACGATCTCGGTGCCATGGATAATGACTTTGATATCCATCATTTCAGGCGCCATGTCGTAGGGCGAATCCAACAGCGGCGCCGTCAAGGAGCGGATCCAGAACAGCGCGGAGTTGATTTTCTGTGGTTCGTCGAAATAGAAATCGAAAACCACCCGAGGTTCCTCATACGGGGTTTGTTCAAACTCCGCCCGCGCTTCGGCGCCGCCGACGGGGAAGAGCAGCAAAATCACTACCAGCAGGTCCTTGTTCGCCATGAGACACTCCCGATTGCACTTTACCCCAGTATAGTCAATCCGCGGCGAACGATCGTGGGAAATGTCGATGTGCCGAGCCTTATGCCTCGCATGACAATTTGGACAAAACCTCTTCAGGCATGTCCCAGACGCTCGAGCGGGCCCAAACGTGCAGCTCGGCCGCCGGCATCGGCCGTGCAATAAAAAACCCCTGACCGTAATCGCAACCCATCGCCACCAGCATGTTCAATATTTGCTCGTTTTCTATGCCCTCGGCCACCACCACCATGTCGAGTGTATGAGCCAGATCGATCACCGACTGGACGATTCGTCGGTCCTGTTGCTGTTCGGCCATGTGAAGGATGAAGCTTTTGTCGATTTTGAGTTCGGAAACCGGAAGCTTCTTCAGATAAGTGAGTGACGAATAGCCGGTCCCGAAGTCGTCGATGGACAGTTTGATTCCCATTTCATGCAACTGGTGCAGCGTACGCAACGCGGCTCGCGGATCGATCATCATGGCACTTTCGGTAACCTCCAGAACCAGGGAACCGGGCTTTGCTCCCCAGATATTCACCGCGTGTTCGACCATCGGAACCAGCTCCGGGGAATGCAGCAGCTGCGCCGAAAGATTGACCGAGACGGAGGCCGCTTCGCTGGTGGTACAGAATTGAAACCATTCGCGCAAGGCGACGTTGATCGACCAGTAGGTCAGTGAATCTATCATGCTGGCTCTTTCCGCCACGCCGATAAACAGCTCCGGCGATATCCAGCCCATCTCCGTATGCTGCCAACGAGCCAAGGCTTCGCAACCGCAGAGTATGCCCTGCTGCAGATTCAGCTGCGGCTGATAATGCAGCATCAGTTCTCCGCTATCCAGAGCGGTACGCAGACTGCCTTTGAGTTCCGCCTGGCGTATGTCCTCGGTCCGCGTAGTGGCGTCGTAGATGATATAACCGGCCTGTTGTTCGCGTGCGTAGAGCATGGCCGCATTGGCGGCCTTGAGCAGCTCGTCGCTATCGGATGCATGTTCTGGAAAAACCGCCGCGCCGGCGGTGGCACTGACCGACAACACCTGTCGGTCGATTGCCATGTTTTCGCCGATCTGTTTCAGGATTTTCTTGATTGCCAGTTCCGGTGCCTGGGGGACACGCAATTGCGTCAGGATGACCGCATATTCATCGTTACCAAGATGATACAGAAAATCGCTCTCACGCAACGCATTAGCGATGCGCCGGTATACCTCCGCCAGCACCTTGTCACCAACAGCGTAGCCGAAATCCGCGTTGATCTGACGGAACTTGACCAGATTGACCACCAGCAGCGCAAGTTGCTCATCGCGATTCCGCGCGGCCGTCAGTTCCAGCGACAACTTGCCATACAGACGGCTGCGCCAACTGTTATTGACCAACAGCGCGCCGGCGTCAGAAGCAGGAGACATGGGTTTCACAGATAATAATCGCCGACGTTGATACCATAGGCACCGGCCGGGAGGGGGCGGAGTATTTCGATGAGATTGCCGTTGCCGTCCTCCGGTTCCTCAATCAGGTCGATTACCGGCTGGGTGTCATAGGCGTATTTGTTTTCGTCCAGCAGTACCAATACCTGTGGCCGTAAACGACGCACCCGGTTCTGGGCCAAAACAACGCCGACCTCACCGGTTGTGAGCTCCACCAGTGTCCCAGTGGGGTAGAGGCCGATACACTGAATGAATTGTTCGACCATTGCCGCCTGAAAATCCTTGTCACGCCACTCGTACAGCGACTGGATCGCATCGTAGGTCGACAGGGCCTGGCTGTACGGCCGGTCGCTGGTGATGGCATCGTAGCAATCCACCAGGGCCGCGATTCGACCGTTCACGGGAATTTGATGTCCGGGAAGGCCGCGCGGATAGCCCGAACCGTCGTGGCGCTCGTGATGATGCGCAATGACCGATATCACGTCTTCATTGATACCTTCGGTTTCGCCGGCGATTTCCACACCGAATTCCACGTGTCTGAGGATAAGCTTGTACTCTTTCTCCGTAAGGCGTCCAGGTTTGGTGAGCAAGCTGTCCGGGAGTTGCAGCTTCCCGATATCAAACAACAAGGTTCCCAGCGCGAGATTCTCCAGCTCCTTTTTCGCCATACCCAAATGGCGGCCGAAGGCCACAGCCAGTCCACAGGCGTCCACCGAATGGGTATAGGCATAGGAGTCCTTGTTTTTGAGCCGGGTCAGCCACATGAAGGCGGCGGGATTGCGGATGATACTGTCGATCATCTCGCCCACCCCGTTGCGCACTGCCGGCAGAGCGATGTTGCGGCCCGCCTTCAGGTCTGTGATCAGATCGCTCACCAGCCCGATTGTGGCATCCCGGCTCGCCCGCGCCGGTGCCATCTCCTTGTCAAGGGAGGTGGTCACCGGATAGACCTCCCGTTGCGGCGGAGCACGGAAAATCTCGCCCAGTTTATCGGCCTTGCCTGTATGCACAATCACTGAGACGGTGGGTTTGGTTCGGGCTCGCGCGCCCGCCATAACGTCTGCCGTCGGCGGAGCGATATCACGCTGTTCGTGGTCGATATAAACGTACTCACAGAAATCACGCAGTTCGTCGATGTCTTCCTGAGTACTGATGCGAAATCCCTGAAACAGAAAACGCGTCTCCACCCACGGGCGGTCCAACCGGGATACGTACATCCCGATCTTCAAATCCTCGACGTAAATTTTCGATTCCGTGTGACTCATGGCGCTCTGATTCGTGAGCGGGCATTGAAGAACGCCCAAATAGAGCTATCGACCGGATTTATCGATAGTTTACCTGGAGTTTGGAAACTCCCTTGCGAGCGGACGAATGCGGGAAAGACGCCTGCAGGGCGCGGCGCGGCGGATCAGACCGAAAAGACACCGGGCTTAAAGCGCCCGGCAAGTTTTACCCGCTTTTCATAGGCTTCACGGGCGATACCCACGTCGTCGAGGAAATAGGGCAGTTCCTCCAGCGTCAGCGCCTGCGGCCCGTCCACCAGGGCCTTGGAGGGATCCGGGTGAAAATCGACCAGGATCATGTTGGCGCCGGCGATCACCCCCTGGGCGGTGGCGTGCATCAGATCCAGCAAGCCGTCCGGCGCCTTGTCCCGGGCGCCCACCGAGTGCGAAGGGTCGATGCACACAGGCATGCGGGTGAGACGTTTGACCACCGGAACGTGGGCGAAATCGACGAAGTTCCGATGCGGGTCGCCCATGTTGGTTTTCATGCCGCGCAATCCGAATACCACCTTGCGGTTGCCTTCGCTGGCCAGATACTCTGCGGCGTTGAGAGACTCCTCCAGGGTGATTCCGAAACCCCGTTTGAGCAGGACCGGGAATTCGTGCTGTCGCCCGACATATTTCAGCAGCTCGAAATTCTGCGTGTTGCGCGTCCCTATCTGCAGCATCACACCGGTCGGATTCCCGGTTTGCTGCAAGGCGGCGCGAATTTCATCGACGTGCGCTTCATGGGTGATTTCCATGGCGATGACTTTGATACCGTATTTGCCGGCGAGCTCAAACACGTAGGGCAGGCATTCCTTGCCGTGCCCTTGGAACGAGTACGGATTGGTGCGCGGTTTGTAGGCACCCATGCGGGTGCACACCTGGCCGTGCGAACGCAACGCCTGCATCATGCGCTCGACGTGCTCGCGGGTATTGACCGCGCACAGACCGGCGAACACCTGCAGCGTATCCTGACCGAAGCGCACGCCATTATACTCAAAGCTGGTGGAACGCTGGTCATCCTGGTGCCGGCCCAGTACACGGTACTCCTCAGAAATACGCACCACGCGCTCGACCGTCGGCAGGGTCGAGACTTCGTCGACCGACAGCGATGCGGTGTCCCCGATCAAGTAGACTTCGGTCAGCAGTTGCTGTTCGCCGACTTCCTGATGCACCCGGTGGCGGATATTCGGCATCTGCCGCAGAAAATCCTCGAGGCGTTTGAATTCTTCGCTATCGGTGCGGGTATTGGGCGCAAGGATCAAAATCATTCCGGTTCCTTTATTCTTCGTATTGTTCAGCGGTCGCGATAGCGCAGGGACAGATCGGCGTAAGCGTCGATACGCCGGTCGCGCAGAAACGGCCACAGGCGGCGAACGCGTTCGCTGCGCGACAGATCGAGCTCGGCCAGTAACAGTTGCGCCTCTCCGGTGGGCGCCTGGGCAAGGATTTCACCCTGTGGACCCGCGACGAAACTGCCGCCCCAGAAGTCGATCTCGCCGTTGCCGGCCGCGCAGGCCTCGCGCCCGGTGCGGTTGCACACCAGCACCGGGAGGCCGTTGGCGACGGCGTGGGCGCGCTGAACGGTCTGCCAGGCGTCGAACTGACGTTGCCGTTCATCGGCACTGTCACCACGATCCCAGCCGATCGCGGTCGGATAGAGCAGCAGATCCGCGCCGGCCAGCGCCATCAATCGGGCGGCCTCGGGATACCACTGGTCCCAGCATACCAGCACACCGAGTTTTCCCACCCCCGTGCGCACCGGCTCGAAACCCAGATCGCCCGGGGTGAAATAGAATTTTTCATAATAGCCTGGATCGTCGGGAATGTGCATTTTCCGGTATTTGCCCACCAGCGCGCCGTCGTCGTCCAGCACCACGGCGGTATTGTGATACAGCCCCGGCGCGCGACGTTCGAACAGGGACGCCACGATCACCAGACGATACTGCGCCGCCAGCGCCCCCAGTTCGTTGCTGCTGGGACCGGGGATCGGCTCGGCCAGATCGAACTGCGCGGGGTCCTCGGACTGGCAGAAATACAGGCTGTTGTGCAGCTCCTGCAGTAAAACCAGCCGCGCGCCGCCCGCCGCGGCTGCGCCGATGCGGTCGCGGATATGCGCCATATTCGCCGCCCGGTCGGGCTGACAGGACATCTGGATCAGTGCGACTTGAAGCTCGGTAGCTGCGTTCATTGGCGTATTCCGGTTGGCGGACAGGACTACCGCGATTCTAGAAGATTCGCGCGGCCACGGAAACGCCGGCGAGCCTACAATGTGCCGGGCGAAAAATCCACGCCGGCGGGAAATTGCATGGTCAGGCAATGCAGACTGCCGTGCTGGGCGATCAGCGGCAGGCAATCGATAGGCACTATCTCGCGCTCGGGGAAGCACGCCCGCAGCACCCCCACGGCGCGCTCGTCGGCCGGATCGTCGTACGTCGGCAGCAACACCGCGCCGTTGATCAGCAGGAAATTCGCGTAGCTGGCGGGCATGCGCCGGCTATCCCGGTCCAGTTTGGGTTGCGGCCAGGGCAGGGGCAGCAGGCGATAAGGTCGACCGTCCCTGTCCCGCAGCGCTTCCAGTTCAGCCTGCATGGCCGCAAGCGAGTCGTAGCAAGCGTAGCCTTTTTCATCACAACTTTGATAAACGATGGTACGCGGGTCGACGAATCGCGCCAGCATGTCGATGTGACCGTCGGTATCGTCGCCCTCGATACAGCCGTTTTCCAACCACAACAGGCGCTCGGCACCCAGCAGATCCGCCAGACGGCGCTCGATTTCAGCCAGTGTGAGCGCGGGATTGCGCTGCGGGTGTAGCAGACAGGAGGTCGTGGTGAGCAGGCTTCCCAGTCCGTCGCTGTCGACACTGCCACCTTCGAGCACCAGTTCGCTGGCCGTCATCGGCACTTCGCCAAAGGCGCCGGCCAGATGCAACGCCGCGTTGATGGCGTCATCTTGCGCCGCCGGATACTTGTTGCCACAGCCGTTGAAGCGGAAATCGATCAACCGTGGCCGCGCATTCTGAACCACCGTCACCGGGCCGTGATCGCGCGCCCAGCTGTCGTCGGATGCCACTGAGTGCAGGAACAACCGCGAAGGCGCCACGCCGGCCGCCTGCAGTGTGCTGCGCAGGCGTCTGGCCGAATCCGGCCGGTGACAGTTGATCAACAGATTCTGGCGTTGCGCAATGGCGCAGGCGAGGCGCCTGAAAACCGCCTCCACCGCCTCCAGACTGTCCGCCCAGGCACCATGCGGGTGCGGCCAGGTCAACATGACACCAGCTTGGGGCTCCCATTCCGCGGGCAGGCGGAGCGAATTGGCGGGGCTAGGCATGGCGGCGCATTCTAAGACGCCGATGACGGATTTACCATCGGCACAAGCGCCGCCGGCGCTTAGCGATGCGGCGGGACTACCGCGTGAATAACGTGGTTGCGTTCGAAATACACCACAAAATCGCCATATTCCCAGGTGCTGATGGGCGGGTCGCCGACCGGGCCGCGACGGCTGGCCGGCTCGCCGAATCGCTGTAACACACCGTCCATGCTCATACCCCGGGTCGGCCGTTCCACCCCGCCGCCGGCAGCCGACGCGTTCAGCCGCAGGGTCTCCCCGCTGGCGGCGCCTACAGACAGGCCCAATGCCAGAATTACCAAAATGCCGATACGTCGCATGCTGTTGATCCTTATATGCCGATAATGCAATGAGTCGATATTGGTTTTCGGCAGCTCGCGCTTGTGATTTAATGCTGCGCCATGTTCCGACCCCTGGCTCTTTCGATCGGCCTGCGCTATACCGGCGCCAAGCGCCGCAATCACTTCATTTCGTTCATTTCGTCGATTTCCATCGCCGGCATCGCCCTGGGCGTAGCGGCGCTGATCACGGTGCTATCAGTCATGAACGGCTTCGAACAGGAACTGCGCAGCCGGATCTTGGGCATGGCCTCCCATGCCAGCATCAGCGGCTACCGCGAACCCTTGCAGGACTGGCAACGCGCGGCGAAACTCGCCAGCGAACACCCCGAAGTCGTCGGCGTCGCCCCTTATGTACAAAATGAGATCATGCTCACAAAAGGCAGCAAAGTCAGCGGCGCGCTGGTCAAGGGCATTTTGCCGGATCGGGAACCGGCGGTTTCCACCGTGGGCGAACATATGCGTGCCGGGCGGCTCTCGCAATTGCGCGCCGGCGAGTACCGTATCGTGCTCGGAAGCGAATTGGCGTTCAACCTCGGCGCCCGGGTGGGTGACCAGATCACCATGGTGACTCCGCAGGCGAATTTCAGCCCCGCCGGGGTACTGCCCCGTTTGCGCCGCTTCCGTGTCGTCGGCATTTTTGAAATCGGCATGTATGAATACGACCGCGGCGTGGCGCTGATCAATCTGCATGACGCCCAGAAGCTGTTCAAGCTGGGGGACGCCGTCACCGGCGTTCGCCTCAAGCTGGCCGACATGTTCCAGGCGCCGCGGATAGCGCACGAGTTGGCCGGTCAACTCGGGGGCAATCTGCAAGTGGATGACTGGACCCGCCAGCACGCTAATTTCTTTCGCGCCGTACAGACCGAAAAACGGGTCATGTTCGTCATCCTGACGTTGATCGTGGCCGTCGCCGCCTTCAATATCGTCTCGACCCTGGTCATGGTGGTGACCGACAAGCGCGCCGATATCGCGATCCTGCGCACCCTCGGCGCGACACCGGGAACCATTTTGCGGATATTCATGATCCAGGGGGCACTGATCGGCCTGCTCGGAACCGCATTGGGGGTCGCTGGGGGCGTGGCTTTGGCGCTGAACGTGGAAACCATCGTGCCGGCGATAGAAAATACCTTCGGCGTGCATTTCATGCCACCCGACATCTATTACATCAGCGAGTTGCCGTCTCAGCTCGACTGGCCCGACGTCTGGCACATCGGCGGCGTGGCCTTCCTGCTGAGTTTCGTCGCCACCCTGTATCCCGCCTGGCGTGCTTCACGCACCCAGCCGGCCGAGGCGCTGCGCTATGAATAGCGGCGCCGTGCTCGCGTGCCAGGGACTGAGCCGCCAGTTCAAGGAAGGCGACCTCGATGTCACTGTCCTGCGTCATGTCGATCTTGTCGTCGGCGCCGGCGAGCAGGTCGCTATCGTGGGAAACTCCGGTAGCGGCAAAAGTACACTGCTACACCTTCTGGGCGGACTCGACAAACCCTCGTCGGGCGAAGTACAGCTGGCGGGATAGACCTTCAGCACATTGAGCGAGGCGGCACGCAGTCGGTTGCGCAACCGCCACCTCGGCTTCGTCTACCAATTCCATCACCTGCTACCCGAATTCACCGCGCTGGAGAATGTCGCCATGCCGCTGGTCATCGGCGGAATGAAAGTGGCGCGCGCGCATCAAAGCGCATTCGAAATGCTGCAGCGGGTCGGCCTCGAGGACCGGATCCGGCACAAACCGGGAGAGCTCTCCGGTGGTGAGCGCCAGCGCGCCGCGGTGGCACGCGCACTGGTCACGCAACCCGACTGTGTATTGGCCGACGAACCCACCGGCAATCTGGACCGCCGCAATGCCGAACAGGTATATCAACTGATGCTGACGCTCAATAAAGATCTGAATACCAGCTTTGTCATCGTCACGCACGACGGCGAATTGGCGGCGCGAATGGACCGCGTACTACAACTTGAAGACGGCAGACTGACGGCCTGAGCGGTTCGAATACGGCAGCGCCGCGTGACGTGCGGTTCAGAAAAACCACCATCCGCCTTTATCCAACTCGGATTCGCAGCGTTTCAACTGGCCGTAGTAGTTTTTCGCCCGCAGATCGACTTTTCTCGCCACTTTCAGCAACCATGGCTTCTTCAGATAGCTCTTGCGTCGGTAACCGCCCTGGCCCTCGTGATAGGCCAGATACTGGCTATAGGCGTCCCATTTCGAGATTCCGAGCAGGCGGTGGGACATGCTGACGTACCAGCCGATAAAATCGACCACATCGTCGAAGTCGTCGCGGTCCGCCCAGCGCCTGCCGGTGGACTTGAGATACCACTTCCAGGTCGAATCCTTGATCTGTCCATAGCCGTAGGCCGACGAAAGCCGCCGCCAGGGAATCACCCACAACAGGCGCGTGCGCGGCGGCTTGGCGTCGTGAACGAAGCGGGACTCCTGGTAGATGATCGCCAGTTGCACATGGATCGGCACCCCCCATTTCTTGTAGCTGTCGCGGGCCGCCTCGTACCAACCGCTTTTCTCCTCGAAGATACGACAGCTGTCAACGATATTGCGCGGTGGAGCGTGGGAACACGACACCACCAGCAGCGCGGACAGGACGAAACAGAGGGACAGGGCGACGACGCCCGGTTCAAACCGTTTGCGTAGCTTCATCGCGTGCGCGGGCCTCCACAAACACCCGTTTCACGTTGCTATAGTGCGCTTTGATCTGACAATCAAGATCGGCGACGATGCGCTCCACCGAGCGGGCCGGGAGATCGTCGCGCAGATCCACGCTGATGGTGACCAGAATGAATTCGGGCCCCATATGCATGGTGAGCACATCGTTGATGTGGGCGACCGCATCGTACCCGGCCACGAGTTCGCGCACGCCGTCGACAATCCAGCGATTGGCGCTTTCACCGATCAGCAGCCCCTTGGTTTCCACGGCGAGCCAAATCGCCGTGGCAGCGAGTATCAGTCCGATAAAAATCGACGCCAGTCCGTCGAACCAGGCCAGGCCCGTGGCCTGACTCAGCGCAATACCGGCGAAAGCCACCAGCAGACCGAGCATGGCCGCCGAGTCTTCGAACAGCACGACAAAGGTGGTCGGATCCTTGCCACGCTGCACCGCCTCGACATATCCGAGTTTACCTTTGCTGCGCGAGAACTCCTTCATGGCGAAATACCAGGCGGCGCCTTCGAAGATCATCGCCAGGCCCAAAACCACGTAATTGATCAGCGGATTGGTAATCGCCACCGGATGACGCAGATGGTGGTAGCCCTCGTAGATCGATATCCCGGCGCCGAGCGCGAACACCAGGATCGCGACGACAAAACTCCAGAAGTAGATTTCCTTGCCGTGTCCGAAAGGAAAGCGGGCGTCGGCCGGTCTGCGGGCCTGCCTCAGGCCGAACAGCAACAACATCTGATTGCCGGTGTCCACCAGCGAATGGATGCCTTCGGAAAGCATCGCCGAGCTGCCGGTGAAGGCAGCCGCGGCGAATTTGGTCGCCGCTACCAGCGCGTTTCCGATCAGTGCGGCATAGATGACTTTTTTGGAGGAAGCGGCCATTTCCGGCCTAGCTTACCAGCCCTCGTCTAGAAGTGCAGGTAAGCGCCGGCGTAGGGCCCGGAAAATTCGAGATCGGCCGACGAGTTGTCGATGTCGTCTAGTTTCAAGCGCAATTTGCGATAGCCCAGATCGATGCCGACGCGCCAGGGCGTGAGATAAGTCGCGCGGACAGTAAAATCGTATAAGCTGCTTCCGCTATAGGCCACGGCCGAACCCTCGGCGCCCACCGCCAGACCGCTCAGCGGCAGATCGATCCCGACCCCGGCATAGAACATCGGCACCCACGCCGACAGGTCTGCCTGTTCGCTGCCCGAACTCTGACCGGTGATGCGCGTTTTGCTATCGATATATCTGAGCGTCAGTCCCAGATCGAGGTTGGCGATATTGTCTAGCGGACTGTAGTAAAGCGTGACGTCCGTCTGCTTCAACGACACGCTGCTGGTTACCGCTTCGCTGGCGGTAAAGGTGGTATTGCCGAAAGTCACCGTCCGGCTCAGCACCCCGGCGGCGCTTTCGTCGATATCCGTGTACATCAGGCGCACGTTGGGCAGAAAGGGCAGGGGATGTTCCAGCGTGGCGTAAATCACCGGTGACGACCCGTCGTTGTATCCCAGGTCGTCGTTGACATCGACGTCGTCACTGGCGTTGTTGCTCCGATAGCGCGCGGTACCGCTAATATCGTAATTCCAGTAATTGGCACCCGCCCAGAAACCGATGACATCCGCCCGCGCGGATGACAGAAAAAGGCTCAGGCCGAGCAGTGGAAGCAACAGGTAACGCATAGGACGTACTCTCCTTGTGACAGATGTCCGCCTAGCCTAACATATAGCCCAACGACCGACATGTGATCGGTTTCACAACTATGACAGGACGTCATTCACACACACGGGGGGCTCAGGGATGAGATGCTCGCTTGCGCACTGGCGTTTCTAGCCGGGATCTGTTTGTTATCGTGCCTGCCGCGCCTGCCCGACGCCACCACGCTCGGCGCGGTCTCGCTCCTGCTGCTGCCGGCATGGTACTGGCGTCGCCGCCTGACCCCATTCCCGCTCCTGCTACTCGGCGGCTTCTGCTGGGCGGGATGCCATGGACTGCTGGTCGCCGGGGCGTCGTTGCCTCCGCAGCTGGAAGGACAAACCCTCGATATCCGCGGCACGGTCCAGGGATTGCCCGAGCGGCTGGGCAACAATCGTCTGCGTCTGCGTTTCCTGCTCGAGTCGTGGCACCGGCGTGACGGCTGGCAGCCGCTTGCGCTGCCGCTGCGACTGGTATGGTACCGCGACGCGCCGCCGATGCGCGCCGGCGAACGCTGGCAGCTGCGCGTACGTTTGAAAAAACCGCATGGACGGGTCAATCCAGCCGGCTTCGACTACGAACGCTGGCTGTTCGCCGAGGGAATAGGCGCCACGGGCTATGTACGTTCGGCGCCCTCCAACCGGCGTCTGCGGGTAGCCGGGGTATGGCTGTGGCAGTCGCTGCGCGGCCGCGCAGCGGCTGCACTGAAGCGGCTGCCGTTCGATCCCGGTCAACTGGCCCTGCTGCGGGCGCTGGCGCTGGGCGACCGTTCGGCGATGTCCGCCGAACAATGGCAGTTGCTGCAACGCACCGGTACCAGCCACCTGCTGGCGATCTCCGGACTGCATATCGGACTGGTGGCCGGACTGGTGTTCGTGCTGGTGCAACGGGGGTGGCGCTGGCTGGGCGCCGCGCGCTGGCTCGCCGCGCCGCGGGCGGCGGCGCTAAGTGCCCTGGTAGCGGCCTTCGCCTACGCGCTGTTATCGGGTTTTCAGGTGCCGGCGCAACGCGCCGCATTGATGACCGCACTGTGGATGGCCGCGCTGCTGACCACCGGCGCGGCGCAACCCTGGCGGGTACTGGCCCTGGCTCTGTGGGCGGTGTTGCTGCTGCACCCCCTGGCGGTCCTCGGCGCGGGTTTCTGGTTGTCGTTCTCCGCCGTGGCGGTGCTCCTGTTTCTGTCACTGGGCTGGCACGGCCGCCCGCCCCGCTGGCGCCAGGCGCTGCGCCTGCAGTTGGCGCTGGTGGCCGCCATCACGCCGCTGGTCTGGCTTTGGTTCGGGCAGGCGCCGCTGGCCGCACCCCTTGCCAACCTGGTCGCGGTACCCTGGGTCGGACTGCTGTTGGTGCCACCACTGCTGCTCGGGGTACTGCTGCTGCCGCTGGCCCCGGCGCTGGCGCAGATTCCGCTGCAGCTGGCAGTCTGGTCGTTGCAGGGTTTATGGCGCTTCCTAGAAACCCTGGCCGCGGCCGGCGGCAATCTGATGTGGCAGATGCCCGCCGTCGGTCCCGCCACACTGGGCCTGCTGGCACTGGCGGTGGTGATCGCCACCGCCGCGGCAACGACCGGCCAACGGGCGCTGGCGATACTGTTGATCCTACCGCTGTTGACCGCGCCGTCTCCCCGTCCCGCGCGCGGAGATTTCTGGCTGACCCTGCTGGACGTGGGGCAGGGGCTCGCCCTGGTGATAGAGACCCGCGATCATGTGCTGGTGTACGATGCCGGCCCGGCATTCGACGGCGGCTTTGACAGCGGCCGCGACATCGTGGTGCCCGTTCTGCGCCGGCGTGGACACAAACGTCTGGATCGACTGGTGATCAGCCACAGCGATAAGGATCACAGCGGCGGCGGACAGGCCGTGGCCGCCGCGTTCGGCGCGCTCGAAGTAGACGCCGGAGAACCGGGTAAAATCGACTGGGCGAGGGCCAACGACTGCCGGCGACAGCCCGCCTGGGAGTGGGACGACGTGCGCTTCCATTATCTGCCC
Source organism: Thiogranum sp. (assembly GCA_030148775.1). Lineage (GTDB taxonomy): Bacteria > Pseudomonadota > Gammaproteobacteria > DSM-19610 > DSM-19610 > Thiogranum. Next base: position 34,132 of record JASBST010000104.1, on the reverse strand, counting down.
CTGGCACCTGTCCGGGGCGTCGACAACGCCTTTTCCTGCGTATTGAAAATCGTCGCCGCCGATGGGCGGAGCGCGCTGTTGCCGGGCGATATCTGCGTGGCGACCGAGGCCGCGCTGGTGGACTGCTGCCGGGCCGGGCTTGCCGCCGACGTCCTCATCGCACCCCACCACGGCAGCAAAAGCTCCTCCGGCGAGCCATTCGTTGCCGCGGTGGCGCCGGCCTTGGTGCTGTTCTCCACCGGCTATCGCAACCGTTTCGGCTTTCCCGCAGCGGGCGTCGTGCGCCGCTATGCGCGCGCCGGCGCGCGGACGCTCGACACCGCCAGCAGCGGCGCCGTCAGGGTGCGTGTCGAGGCCGGACAGGCGCTCGACGTACAGGGCTGGCGCCCGGCCCATCCCCGTATCTGGCGCGATCCCGGCTGAGCGCCCCGCCGATGCTTTCGTATCGCCACGCAAATCGCGTATGATGGCGGGCGTTTACCGACTCATCACGAGGAAGGACACAGATAAGTGTTTGAACTGGTTACCGCGGGCGGCTGGCTCATGCTCCCCATTATCGCCTGCTCCATCATCGCCTTTGCCATCATCGCCGAGCGCTTGTGGACCTTGAGGATCAAGCGCGTCATTCCACGCCAACTGGTCGCTCAGGTCTGGGATCAGGCCAAGGGCAAGAAACTCGACGTGGAGCGCCTGCAGGATCTGCGCGCCGGGTCGCCACTGGGCCGTATTCTCGCCGCCGGACTGATGAATCGTAACGCCAGTCGCGAAATCATGAAGGAGGCCATCGAGGACACGGGTCGCCATGTGGTGCACGAGCTGGAGCGCTATATCAACACCCTCGGTACCATCGCGGCGATTTCGCCCCTGCTGGGATTGCTCGGCACCGTCATCGGCATGATCCAGGTCTTTTCCACCATCACCACCCAGGGCGTCGGCAATCCCAGCGCGCTCGCCAGCGGTATCTCCCAGGCCCTGATCACCACTGCCGCCGGCATGGTGGTGGCGATTCCGTCGTTGATGGCTTATCGCTATTTTCGCGGCAAGGTCAACATGCTGGTCATTCGCATGGAACAACAGGCCCTGCGCATGGTCGAGGTTCTGCACGGGCAACGCTCGCGCGAAAACGTCATCGAGGATCAGCTGTGAACCTGCGCCAGTCGCGCAGCGACGAACCGGAGGTCAACCTCACGCCGCTGATCGACGTGGTGTTCATACTGCTGATTTTTTTTATGGTCTCGACCACCTTCCAGAAAGAATCGCAAATAAAGGTCGAATTACCCCAGGCCACCGGACAGCCCACCGAAGAGCACAAGGAACTGCTGGAGATCGTCATCGACGCCGAGGGTCGCTATTTCATCGACCAGCGACAGGTGGTCAATACCCAGCTGGACACGCTCAAGCGCGCCATCCGCAAGTATCTGGGCAAACAGACCGACGTGCCGGTGGTCATCCGCGCCGATAAACGCACGCCTTACGAATCAGTCGTACGCGCCATGGACGCTACCGCCCAACTCGGGCTGGCGAAGATGTCCCTGGCCACCAGTCAGCCGGAAAGCGGGGGAGAGTGACGACGCCGCGGTCGGCCACCGCAGTCTACCGACGCCTGCTGGGCTACGCCGCTTCCTACTGGCGACTGTTCATACTCGCCGTCCTGGCCATGGTGCTGTTCGCCGCCACCGATACCGGGCTGGCGGCGCTGATGAAACCGATGCTGGACGGCAATTTCATCCAGCGTGACCCCCGGACCATCCGGTTTGTGCCGCTGGCCCTGGTGGGTCTGTTTTTGCTGCGTGGCCTGACCGGTTTCTCCAGCCGTTACATCATGACCTGGATAGGACGACGCATCGTCCAGGAATTGCGCCGGGAGGTCTTCCAGCGCCAGCTGCGGTTGCCCGCGAGCTACTTCGACCGGCATCCGGCCGGGCGCATGCTGTCGCGCCTGACTTTCGATGTGGAGCAGGTAGCCGAAGCGGCCACCAACGCGGTGACCGTGCTGGTGCGCGATTCGCTGACGGCGTTGTTTCTGCTCATCTACATGTTCTGGATCAGCGGCTGGCTGACGTTGTTGTTTCTGATCACCGGACCGGTGTTGATAGCGCTGCTGCGCGTAGTCAGCCGACGGTTTCGACTGCTCAGCCGGCGGATCCAGGATTCCATGGGCGAACTGACCCAATACAGCGAGGAGGTCATCCACGGCCAGCGTCTGGTCAAGTCCTTCAACGGCGAACGCTGGCAGGAACAACAGTTCGAAGCGGTCAATGAACGTAACCGCAGCCTGCAGATGAGGATGGCGGCCGTGGTCGGCGCCAGCGCACCGGTGGTGCAACTGATCGCCGCCTGCGTGCTGGCGCTGGTGATCTATCTCGCCACGCTGGACTCGATCACCCGACAGATCAGTGTCGGCAGCTTCGTCTCCTTTATCGCGGCAATGATGCTGTTGTTACAGCCGATCAAGCGTCTTGCCAATGTCAACGCGCTGATACAACGGGGTCTGGCCGCGGCGCGCAGCATCTTCCAGCTGTTGGACGAACCCGGGGAGCCGGATGAAGGGCAACTACCGCTGACCCGGGCACGCGGGTTGATCGAATTCCACCAGGTGAGTTTCGCCTACGACGAGACCAAGGGCGAAGTGATCCGCGAACTGTCGTTCAGTATACAACCCGGACAGACGGTGGCCCTGGTCGGACGTTCGGGTTGCGGCAAAAGTACGCTGGTGAACCTGCTGTTGCGTTTCTACGACCCCCAACGCGGTTCACTGCGTCTGGACGGACATGATCTGCGCGAATACCGGCTCGGCGATCTGCGGCGTCAGATCGCCGTGGTGGGGCAGGATGTGGTGCTGTTTAATGACACGCTGGCGCACAATATCGGCTACGGCAATCCGCAAGCCGCCGCGCATGAAATCGAAGCGGCAGCCGCGAACGCCAACGCACTGGAGTTTATCGAGGCGTTGCCACAGGGTTTGCAGACCCACGTCGGCGAACGCGGCGTACTGCTTTCGGGCGGGCAGCGCCAACGCATCGCCATTGCCCGTGCCCTGTTGAAAGACGCGCCGATCCTGATCCTGGACGAGGCCACCTCGTCGCTGGACAGCGAATCCGAACATCTGCTGCAATCGGCGCTGGCGCGCCTGAGCCAGAATCGTACCGCGCTGATCATCGCTCACCGCCTGTCCACGGTGGAACGGGCCGACCGTATCCTGGTACTGGATCAGGGACGTCTGGCGGAGTCCGGCACCCACGCCGAGCTGCTGGCTAAAAACGGCTTGTACGCCGAACTCTACCGTTTGCAGTTTCGCGATGAGGCCGCCGACAACTGTGCGCAGGGCTGAACTGGAACGTCGCCTGCGGGATCTGTGGTACGGCGAGTCGAGCGCCTATCGTGCCTTGTTGCCGTTATCCTGGGTTTACGCCTGCCTGGTCAGAGTGCGCCAGAGCGCCTACCGCCGCGGTCTGCTGCACAGTGAGGCCCTGGGGTGTCAGGTCGTGGTGGTCGGCAATCTTGTCGCCGGCGGTGGCGGCAAGACCCCGCTGGTGATCGCGCTGGCACGCGCTCTGCGCACCACCCGGCTCCGCATCGGAATTTTATGCAGTGGCTACCGTGGCCGAGCGCGCCAGTGGCCGCAGCGCGTCCATACCGACAGCGACCCGCGCGTCGTCGGCGACGAAGCGGTATTGCTGGCGCAGGCGACCGGCCTGCCGGTCATGGCCGGCCCGGACCGGCTGGCGGCCGGGCGTCGACTGCTGCGCGAGACCGCCTGCGACCTGTTGCTCTGCGACGACGGCCTGCAGCATTACCGTCTGCGCCGTGACCTCGAAATTATTGTGATCGATGGTGAACGCCCCTGCGGGAATGGCGCCTGTCTGCCGGCCGGACCGCTGCGCGAGCCCCGCTCGCGGCTGCGCCAGGCCGACGCCGTGGTCGCGCTGGGGCAGGCCTGTGCGCAAGCCGACACGGTCATGGACTACCTCATCGCCGAGGCGGTGCATTTGCACGACGCCGACCGACGCCGTCCGCTGCGCGCGTTTATCGGAGAGCCGATACACGCGGTGGCCGGAATCGCCCGTCCGGAACGTTTTTTTTCCCAATTTCGCGCGGCCGGCCTGCACCCCGTTACCCACGCCTTCGACGACCACCACGACTATGTCGCCGACGATTTTCGCTTCGACACCCCGGGGGCGGTGTTGATGACTGCGAAAGACGCGGTAAAATGCCGGGATTTCCCCCTGCCGGAGGCCTGGGTAGTAACGGTCGAGGCCCGCCTGGACCCGCAGTTCACCGACTGGCTGACGACCATGGTCACACAGGAGCATTGAACATTGGACAAGAAACTACTCGACATCCTCGCCTGTCCGGTCTGCAAAGGATCGCTGGTTTACAATCAGAAAACGCAGGAACTGGTGTGTAAGGCGGACAGGCTCGCCTATCCGATACGCGACGACATTCCCGTCATGCTCGAGGAAGAAGCCCGGCAGATGCCGGCCGAAGAAGAAGTCTGACACCAGGATACCGACCTCATGCCAAACGACTACAAAGTCGTCATACCGGCACGCTATGCCTCCACCCGCCTGCCCGGCAAACCGCTGCGCAAGCTGTTGCACAAACCGATGCTGGAGTATGTTTTCGAAAGCGGATGCGCCAGTGGTGCCGACACCGTCCTCGTCGCCACCGACGACGCCCGTATCGAGCGGGCGGCGCTCGATTTCGGCGCCCGTGTTTGCATGACGTCGACGGAGCACGCCAGCGGCACCGATCGGCTGGCCGAAGTCGTCGACCGGCTCGACTGGTCTGACGAGACCATCGTTGTCAACTTGCAGGGCGACGAGCCGCTGATGCCACCGGCACTGATCGATCAGGTGGCGGGGGATCTTGCCGCCAACAGTGCTGCCGCCCTGGCCACGATTGCCACCCCGTTGGTGGCCGCCGGCGAGTTCTTCGACGCCAACGTGGTCAAGGTGGTCACCGACAGAGACGGTTACGCCTTGTATTTCAGCCGGGCATCGATCCCCTGGGATCGGGACCTGCTGCAGGATGATATCAAGACGCTGCCGGTGGGGGTGGTGCCGCTGCGGCATATCGGTATCTATGCTTACCGTGTCGGCTATCTGCGGCGCTACGCGCAGATGCGGCCGTGCCCGTTGGAACAGGCCGAACAGCTCGAACAATTGCGCGCGCTCTGGTACGGTGAGCGCATACACGTGGCGCAGGCCTGTCAACGACCTGGACCGGGCGTGGATACGGAGGACGATCTGCATATCGCCGAACAGCTGCTGCAGGCGCGGACGAAAACTTGAGCGCCGCTGGACTAGGACTCCAGCCAGGCCCGTATCACGGGATTCAGACTGCGATGATTGTCGAACAGGGGCAGCGTATGGGTACGTTTGACGCGCCGGTTGGCTTCCCCGAACTGATTGCCCTGGATCACCCGCTCACTGTCTTCGCAGCGCAAAACCAGGGCGTCTTCGTGATCGAGAATTTCGATGATGCGGCAGCTATGGCCGCCGTAAGTCAATGTTCGGCCGATCAGCGCGCGCAACTGTTGTAGTAATTGCCGGTCCATATCCCGTTACTTTGAACGGATTTTATAAAACAATCAAGTTTAAGTTTCATTTGTATCTATGGAAAAAATAAAAGTATTATTTGTATGCATGGGGAATATCTGTCGTTCACCGACCGCTCAGGGCGTGTTCGAGGCGCTGGTGGCCGAAGCCGGTCTCGACACACGGGTGCAGATCGATTCTGCCGGGACCCATGCCTATCACGTGGGCGATCCTCCCGATCGACGCGCCACTGAAGCCGCCGCCCAGCGCGGCGTCGATTTGAGCCGTCAACGGGCGCGGCGTATCGAGACGGCCGATTTCACCCGCTACGACTATCTGTTGGCGATGGACAGCGACAACTACGACGACATGTTGCGCGTCTGCCCACAGTCGGAACGCCACAAGGTACGTCTGTTTCTGGAGTTCGCTGACACCGACTCGGTGCGCGACGTGCCCGATACTTATTACGGCGGCGCGCAGGGATTTGTGCGCGTGCTGGATCTGGTAGAGCAGGGCGCACGCGGTTTACTCGACGACATCCGTCGGCGATTGGGCTGAGCCGGAAGAACTCGCACCGGCCGGCCGTCGCCGCCAGGCGCCCGAACCGGCGACCAGCAAAGCGCTGACCAGCAGCGCCCAGACGACCACCGCTCCGGCCGGCAGATCGCCCAGCGCGGCGAGCAGCAGACCGCCGACATAACCCAGGATGCCGGTCGCATACCCGGCCAGCAAGGCACGCGACCGGGTTCGCCGCCGGCGTGCCGCCAGCGCCGGCAGGATCAGGCTGGCAAACACCAGGTAAACGCCCACCAGTTGCACTGAAGCGGTCACGCTCAAGGCGAAGAGCACATAGAAGGCGATCGGACGGCGCTCCACATCCAACGTGAACCAGGCAACCAGCACCGCCGCGTAAAGCCCGGCCACGGGCGGCAACTGGTCGAATCCCACCCAAAGGATCTGCCCTACCAGGAGATCCTTCAGATGTTCTCCGCCATGGGGGTTGTGCGCCAATAGCAGAATTCCCGCGCTGGCGGCCAGCACGAACACGCTACCGATCACCGCTTCCAATACTTGCGGCCAGCGCCGTTCGCAGCCATAAAGCAACAGGGCACCGATCAAGGCGGCGGCGAAGGCGGTCAGCTGCAGACCCCAGCCGCTATCCTCGAAACCCATCACGGTGGCCAGCAGCACCCCGAGCCCGGCAATCTGCGCAATCGCCAGATCGATGAAAATGATGCCGCGCTTGAGCACCTGTAAACCGAGCGGCACATGTGTCGCCACTACCAGCGCGCCGGCGGCCAGCGCCGGCAGGAGGATGGCGGCGTCGAGTCCGTCGAGATTCATTGATTCACTCCGAGGAGCAACTGCAGCGTACTGTCGAACAGGCCGAACAGGTCACCGGCCTGTTCGTTGCCGCCCACGGTGAACGGCAAGACGAGCTCGGCGATCCCGGTGCGCGCGTGCAACCATTGCACCGGCCGCGGATCCTGGTACGGGGCACGTATTATCGCCTTGGCCGGTTGCGCTTTGAGTGTCTGCAACAGCGCGGACAGATGACTGCTGGTGGGCGGAACGCCGGGCAGCGGTTCCAACTCGGCCAGCTCCTTCAATCCCAGCCAATGGTTCAGGTAGGTCCAGCCACGGTGATAGACGACAATGGGCATGTCGCGAAGGGGGGCGGCCTGTTTCTGCCAGCGTTGTATCGCCGCCTGCCAACGTCGGGTGAAATCCGCGAGACGCTGGCGATATAACGCCGCGTGAGCGCCGTCGAGCTAGACCAGACGCTGTCCGAGAGCATCCGCCACACGCTGAATATTGCGCGGATCCAGTTGAATGTGCGGGTTGCCTTCGGCGTGCACGTCGCCATCGGCACGATCGAGCCGCTGCGGCTTCTCCAGCAGCGTCACATAATCAGTGGCCGCCAGATAACCCTGCGTGCCGACCTGTATGCGCGGATTCCCGGCGCGGCGCAACACCAGCGGCAACCAGCCAACCTCCAACCCGGCACCGGTACAAACGACCAGATCGGCGCGGCGCGCCTGGGCGATCAGGCTCGGACGCGCCTGAATGTGGTGGGCGTCCTGGTGCGCCGTGGTCGCGGTATATACCGACGCCTGATCGCCGGTCAGTTCTCTGACCAATGCCCCCCATTCCGGCTCGCAGGAAAAAATGCGCAAGGTGGCCTGAGCGTTCGTCAGCACACCACATAACAACAACATGCCGGTCAGACCGGCCATCCATTTTTGATACATGATTATCACCTCGGTTAGAACAGATGCGCGCCGTGGCTGCCGACGGTCATGATGTATTGCAACATCCATTGATCGTCAACAGCGCCGGGGCGCGAGGCGTCGCGATTGTATTGCGCCCGCAGCCTGCTGAATTCGCTCGGACTCCAATCGAGCATCAGGCTCCAGCGGTGCGGCTCGTGTCCCTGGTCGTCCAGGCCGGATTGTGCGACCACATCCGCGCTGGTGGCAAAGCCTCCGGTGTCGACAACCCGCAGACTGTTGTCGGCCCATAAACGGTCGTAACGCAGACCGATCCTCCAGTGCGGTACGAACTGATAGATCGCCTGGGCATAGGCGCCGGATTGCCAACCCTTATAGTCCAGCGTTGCGGGAGCGGCGTACTGCAGCACGTCGACGGTGCCGTTTTCGCGGCGGTAGAACAGCTCCGTCTGCAGTTTCAAATTGCGCTGGTCCGGGTTGCCGCCCGGGGCCCACTTGTAGACGAAATCGGCGATGTATAAATCCGAATCCCCCGAAAAGAAGGACACACTGCCGTCCGGACTCGGCGCACCCTCCCGATCGTGTACCGCGGCGGTGAGCATCGACAGCCCCCCCTGCCAGGCTGAACTCGGACCGATGTCGCCCCCCAGTTTGACGAACAGCGTCTGTACATCGCCCTTGACGCTCTCCGACTCTCCCGCCGGAAACCCCTTGCCGGCCAGCGTTTCGCCGCCGAGCATCAGATAAAGATCGGTGGGAGCCGTCCAGGTGACGCGCACGCCGTCGTCGCCATACTGACGGCCGAGAAACGCGCGGTAAGCGAGCGGTTCGTCATGGAAATCCCAGGTGTGGGTATGCGTCGGATTGAGATAACCCAGCGCGGAATAGAATCGCCCGAAACGCGCACCGATACCCGCCGGCAGCGCAAGGGAGTCGATATAGGCTTCTTCAACGGCGATCTCGCTGCCCGATGGATCGTCATGCAGGGCAAAGGTACTTTGCGCGTAAAACACCTGATCCACATTTGCGGACATGGTCATTTCGCTTTCGTCCAACGTCATTCCCTTAGGCGCCAGACCAGCCTCGTCACCGAGCTGGAAACCGTGCAACGCGTAGGCGTCGGGATCGCGGGAATAGCTGTTGGCCGATCCCTGCAAAATGAGCGACAGCGCCGGATTGAACGCGTTGATGCGCGACTGGGCCGTACGCGGTATCGCATTCACCGCAGCGTCAGTCTCCTGCAAGGCGTTGCGGTTTTCCTCGGCCTGCGATTCGGCCTTTTGCAGGCGCGTCTCCAACGCCTTGATCTGTGTTTCGTAGCTACGCTTGAGAGCTCCGATCTGGTTACGCAGCTCATCGAGATCGTCGCCGGCGGCAAACGTTGACCCAGGCGCGCACAGGCACGCGCAGGCCAGCGCCGGCAATATCAGTTTATACATGACACACTCCACAATTCAGCGCGGGGCAACAGGCGCCGCGCGTCAAACAACAAAAAGTCGGTTAACTGAGAGGCTGTGGGTGCAGGGGAGGGGCGCGACTAAAGTAAAAGCCTTCGGCGGGCCGCGAACAGCCCGCAACCACGAAGGACGGGGGAATAATGGCGACGGGTTTGTGCGCGGAAACGACAATTGCCGCGGGAGGCGCGCTGTCCAATCCGTGTGCCTGCAAACAGATGCTGCAGTGCCCACCGTGTGCATGCGCGTCGATGTCGGCCTGGTGCACCAGCAACAGCGTCTGGCAAAGCACCAGTAACAAGGCCGGTAGACAATGTCTCACACCTAGGCGCACAGCGCGGGTTCCTGTTGTCAGTCGTCGCCGATTGCCGCGGATTTTTTATCCGTCGGCACTTTGGTTTCGTCGCCGCTGGATTTTACCGCAACCGATGGGGAAACGTCAGCCGGTTGTTTCCTCGCCGTCTGATCGGCGAGCGGCGCCGGCGAGGGTTTCGCGGTCGGACTTTCGGCGGCGCTCTTTTCCGTCACCTTCGGCGTCGGCGGTGTCTGTGCGGGCATCGATACGTCTGCTGATGCCGGCTTGTCCGTCGGCGCGGGCCTGTCAGCAGCCGCGGCACGATCAGCCGAAGGCGTCTGCGGTCTATCGGCAGCCGCCCCCTGGGCGTCGTCCCTGGAGGCTACCACCGGGGCCGCTTTTTTGGCCTCCTGGATCGAGGTCACCTGCCCCGGATCGCCCCCCTTGCTTTCGGCTGCCTTGGTCGCGCTGCTCCCCGCTGAAGCGGCGGCCGGCTTCCCGGCACCTTCGACAGTACCGGCGTCAGTCTTGGCGGCCTCGCCGTCACGCCGCCCGGAGCGACGACGACCGCCGCGGCGGCCGCGACGATTGCCGCGGCTTTGTCCGTTTTTGCCTTCGGCGGGCTTGCTTTCTTTGGCCGCCGGTCTGGCCTCGGCCGGCGTGGGACTGGTCGCGGCCGGTTCCTTCTTATCGGTGGCTTCCGCGGCGTTGCCGTTATTGGCGCGACGTTTCTGCGTGCTGGCGCCACGCTGCTGGCCACCCTCGGCACGGCGTGGATTCTGGCTACTCCGCCGGCGGCCGCCGCTGCCGGACCGGTCGCGGCCGCGGCCGTTGCCGTTGCCGGCAGTATCACGGGCACGGCGCGGCGGTTGCTCGGCCTTTTTTGTCATCTCTTCGACTTCCACGCTTTTGCCGAACATACTCGTCCACATACGTCGCAACAGACCCGGCGCGGCGCCACCACCACTCGGTTGGTCAGATACCGGCTCACGCACGATCAAGGGCGCGGGAGCGGCGGGGGCGACCGTTTGCACAGCCGGTTTTTCCGCCTCCACTGTTCGTGTCGTCCCCAAATCCAGCTCCGGTTCATCCTCGAGCGCACCAGGCAGCTGATGGCTCACAGCGCCGTCCTCACCCTCCATCTCGTCACTGCGCACGCGCTTGATGTCGTAGTGCGGTGTTTCCAGGCTTGGGGTCGGGATCAGAATGACGTCCAGTTTGTGGCGCTTTTCCAGATTGAACAGAATTTCCCGCTTTTCGTTCAACAGATAGGTACCGACGTCGACCGGAACCCGGGCGATCACTCGGCCGGTTTTCTCCTTCATCGCGTCCTCTTCGATGATGCGCAGAATCGACAGGGCCAACGATTCCACCCCGCGCACAGTGCCCTGGCCCTTACAACGCGGACAAACGATCTGACTCGACTCCCCCAGCGACGGACGCAGGCGTTGGCGCGACATCTCCAACAGGCCGAAGCGGGAGATACGGCCCAGTTGCACGCGCGCGCGGTCCATTTTCAGCGCCTCGCGCAGGCGGTTTTCCACCTCGCGTTGATGCTTGGTCGGCTGCATATCGATAAAGTCGATGACCACCAGCCCGCCCAGATCACGCAGCCGCAGTTGGCGGGCGATCTCGTCGGCCGCCTCCAGGTTGGTGTTGAGCGCTGTTTCCTCGATATCGCTGCCCTTGGTGGCGCGCGCGGAATTGATATCGATCGACAACAACGCTTCGGTATGGTCGATCACAATGGCGCCGCCGGAGGGCAGGTTGACTTCTCGCTGGAACGCCGATTCGATCTGGCTTTCGATCTGGTAGCGGGAAAACAGGGGTACTGGGTCATTGTAGCGCTTGAGTTTCTTCAGGTTGTGGGGCATGACCTGGGTCATGAAGTCCTGCGCGTGCTGGAAGACCTCGGCGTCGTCGACCAGTATTTCCCCGATATCGCCGCGCAGGTGATCGCGCAGCGCACGGATAATGACGTTGCTTTCCTGGTAGATGAGAAAGGGCGCCGGACGCTCGGTGGAGGCGCGATCGATGGATTCCCACAACTGCAACAGATAGTCCAGATCCCATTGCAGTTCTTCCGCCTGGCGGCCGACCCCGGCGGTACGCACGATCAGTCCCATATCCGCCGGATATTCCAGCTGTGCCATGGTGTCGCGCACCACATTACGGTCGTCGCCTTCGATACGCCGTGAGACGCCGCCGGCGCGCGGGTTGCTCGGCATCAGCACCAGGTATCGCCCGGCCAGGCTGATGAAGGTGGTAAGCGCCGCTCCCTTGTTGCCGCGCTCCTCCTTCTCGACCTGGACGATGACTTCCTGTCCTTCGCGCAGCGCCTCCTTGATGCTGACGCGGCCGCCGTCGCCACTGCCTTCGCGGAAATATTTGCGCGCCACTTCCTTGAGCGGTAGAAAACCATGCCGTTCGGCGCCGTAATCCACAAAGGCCGCTTCGAGGCTGGGCTCTACGCGGGTGATCTTTCCTTTATAGACATTGGATTTTTTCTGGCCGCGAGAAGGAACCTCAATATCGAGGTCGTAGAGTTTCTGGCCGTCGACCAGGGCAACCCGCAGCTCTTCGTGCTGCGTGGCATTGATTAGCATACGTTTCATTGTATTTATCTCTCATGCGCTCGACCATGTCGCGCGCTCGGCTGCTAACCGGGACCGACAGCGGCTGGGGGCGGCGCAGTATTGCCGGCGCGCCGAACCGCCCGGATAGAGCCCGGGCTTTCAGTCCATATATCAGTCCAATCATCAAGGCGAGCGTTAAAGACACAGGAGCGTCCACTATGTTGATGTAATCCACAGGTAGAGGCCTGAGAGCCTCTGCTCGATCCCCGCGTCCGGCCATCCCGGGACCTGAACGCGGTGGAAACGAAAACGGGTATTCAGTCGGCCAACCGGCTGCCATGCAGCATTTCCAGTGGTTGCGCCCGACTTCCCGACTATATCAAGACATTGCCGTTATATCAAATGCTTATAGCGTCTTTTCGCGCCCCGCCAAACCCGCTCTATTAACGCGGAAATGGAGGGAATTTCCGCGCAGCCACGGCCTTGGGCTGCTAGAATCCGCGCCCATGGAAAACACCGTCAAACCCGCAGTGCAGTGGCGGGACATCAAGCCGGAAGAGGCCGGTCAACGCATCGACAATTTCCTCCTGCGCGTGCTAAAGGGCGTCCCCAAAAGCCGCGTATACCGGCTGCTGCGCAAAGGCGAGGTGCGTGTCAATAAGGGCCGTATCGGGCCCCAGTACCGCCTGGTCAGCGGCGATTGTGTGCGCATCCCGCCGCTGCGGCTCGGCGGCGATGGCACGCGGACCGCTCCCGGCGAGGCGGCGCTGGCGCGCCTGGCCGCGGCGATTATCCACGAGGACGAGCGCCTGCTGGTTCTGGACAAACCCTCCGGCATGGCGGTGCATGGCGGCAGCGGAGTCGACTACGGCGTGATCGAGGGCTTACGTGCGCTGCGACCGCGGGCGCCGTTTCTCGAACTGGTGCATCGCCTCGATCGCGATACCTCCGGCTGTCTGATGATAGCGAAAAAACGCAGCGAATTGCGCAACCTGCACGAGTTGCTGCGTAATGGCGACATCCGTAAACGCTATTTACTGCTGGTGGCGGGGGATTGGCGGCAGGGGCCGTGGGAAATCGACGCGCCGCTGCGCAAAAACCAGCTCAGCAGCGGCGAACGCCTGGTGCGCGTCGACCACGCCGGCAAAACAGCCCTGACACGCTTCCGCCACCTGCAGAGTTTCGGCGATGCCTGCCTGATGGAAGCCGAGATCGCCACCGGCCGCACCCATCAGATCCGGGTACATGCCGCCCACGCGGGCCATCCGCTGGCCGGCGACGCTAAATACGGCGCCGCGGCGTTCAACCGCAAAATGCGCACACACGGGCTCAAGCGGCTGTTTCTACACGCCCACTATCTGGCATTCGCCGATGCGGCCCGCGAACGCAGCCTCGAACTCAGCGCGCCGCTGAGCGACGATCTCAGAAACGTGATTCAACATCTGGAAACGGCGCCCGATACAGTGGCGGACAATGGACAGACCTTATGACGACAGCAGACAGGGAAAGAATGCCGCAGAGCGTGAAGTTGATCGTGTTCGACTGGGACGGCACTTTGATGGACTCCGAAACCCAGATCGTGCATTCCCTGTTGAATGCCATCGCCGATCTGGGGGTGGCTTCACGCAATGCTGATCAGTGTCGTGACATCATCGGCCTAGGACTTCGCGAGGCGATACAGGCGTTGTATCCGGGCGAGAACGAGGCCTTCACCGCCAGGTTCGTCGAACGTTACCGCCACCATTGGTTTGCCAGTGCCCAAGACTCGGATCTGTTTCCGGGCGCGCGGGAAACGCTGGAGGTTCTGCACGAAGCCGGTTTCACGCTGGCGGTGGCCACCGGCAAGGGCCGGGTGGGACTGGACAGGGTATTGCAACATACGCGGATGCATGCGCTGTTCGCGACCACCCGCTGCGCCGACGAAAGCCGTTCGAAACCTCATCCGCAGATGCTCGAGGAAATCCTGCGGCAACTGCGGATCGAACCGGCCCAGGCGTTGATGGTGGGGGATACTGAATACGACATGCGCATGGCGCGCCAGGCCGGCGTTCATCCGGTGGCGGTCAGCTATGGAGTACATGAACGTCAACGGCTGGCGCGGTTCGATCCGCTGGTCTGCCTGGACAATATCAGCGAATTGATCGACTGGTTGGCCGAACACAGTCTGCTGAATGCGGACCTATTGCCGCAGCCGCCGCTGGCGGCCGCCGATTGAGGAAAGGGCATGAACGAAAACCACGGCAACGATTCCGATAAATCCTCCGCACGTTGGCAGCAGGCGATGATCCGCGATCTCGCTTTCGCATCACTGCAGGAGCAGCGCAAGGCGCGCCGCTGGAGCATCTTTTTCAAGTTGCTGATGTTCGCCTATCTGGCGCTGTTGCTGTATCTGTACTTCCCGTCGCTGGAAACCGTGCCCGGGGCAGCGGCCAACCATACCGCCATGGTGGAACTGAAGGGGGTGATCGCACCCGACAAGGAAGCCAGTGCCGATAATGTCATCAAGGGCCTGCGCGACGCCTTCAAGGCCAGCAACAGCAGCGCGGTCATTCTGCGCATCAACAGCCCCGGCGGCAGCCCGGTGCAGTCGGGATATATCAACGACGAAATCAAGCGGCTGCGCAAGGAATATCCGAACAAGCCCCTGTACGCCGTGATCAGCGATATCTGTGCCTCCGGCGCCTATTACGTGGCCTCGGCCGCCGACAAAATCTACGCCGACAAAGCCAGTATCGTCGGCTCCATCGGCGTTCGCATGGACGGCTTCGGTTTCGTCGACGCCATGCAAAAACTGGGTATCGAACGACGGCTACTCACCGCCGGCGAACACAAAGGCTTCCTCGATCCCTTCCAGCCGGTCAAGCCGCAGGACGTGGCCCAGGTCAAATCCATGCTCGAGGACATCCATCGGCAATTCATCGACACGGTGAAGGCCGGCCGCGGCGATCGGCTGAAAACCGATACACCCGATCTGTTCAGCGGATATGTCTGGACCGGCGAACAGTCCGTGACGATCGGCCTGGTGGATGCATTGGGGAGCGCCGGCCAGGTCGCCCGCGACGTCGTGGGCGCCGAGACCATCGTCGACTACACGCGCCAGGAGGACTGGTACGAGCGCTTCAGCAAGAAACTCGGCACGGCGATCGGACTGGGACTGGCGCAGGTACTGGGCGGGGAATACCGGCTGCGCTGAGCGCAAAACGTCCGGCTTCAGGGGATTTCGATACCGGCCTCGTTCAACCAGGTGACGAGCCGGATCAAAGGCAGCCCCATCAGCGCGTTGGGATCCTCGCCGCACAGACGCTCGAACAGGCTGATACCCAGCCCTTCGGACTTGAAACTGCCGGCGCAGTCATACGGTTGCTCGCGACGCAGGTAGCGCTCGATATGCTTGGCGTCCAGGCGGCGAAACTCAACCACAAACTCGACTGCCGCCACCCGCGCCCGCGCTGCGCGGGCATCATACAGACACAAGCCCGTTTGAAAACTCACCCGTTTTCCCGACAGCCGTGCGAGTTGGGCGCAGGCGGCGGCGTGCCCGCCCGGTTTGCCCAGCACCTCGCCGTCGCATACGGCCACCTGGTCGGAACCGACAATCAGCGCCTGCGGGAACTTGGCCGCGCCGGCGCGTGCCTTGGCTTCGGCCAGTCGCCGCACCAACCGCTCGGGTGTTTCCTCGGCCTGGCGTTTCTCGTTTACTGCGGGCGCGAACACCTCGAATTCGACCCCCAGGCGCGCCAGCAACTGGCGTCGATACGGCGAAGTCGAGGCCAGCACCAACAGTCTGGGTTTGTCGTCGCTACCGGTCATGACTGGGCGAAGTAACGTTGCAGGTACTCGGGAAAACTGATTTCGTCAGCGGCTTCGAGCGCTTTCTGGTCTTCTATCGACTTTTGCGCCAATTCGCGAAAGTAGCGTTCCCGCAGTTCGCTCAAAGGCAGATTGTTGAAAAAATGCTGGTGTATTTCAGACATCCGCCGGGCGAAGTGGTAGAAACCTTCGCCGCGGTCGCGCATATCGGCGAGCATACGCGCCGAGGGGGTGAGAGCCGGATCGGCCACCTTGCGCTGTTGCTCCGCCAGCGCCGCGCAATAGGGTGTGCCACTACTGCCCTGATCGAGCAGCTCGCATACCGGCTGCATCTCCTGTAGCAGTTCGGCCGCCCATTCGCGCAAGGGAATCGGGCCGCTGCCACGGACCAGCTTCAGGTTCGGGTCCCGGCCCCGGTGCGCGGCGCGCAGCTCGTTGTCGTCGATGGCCAGTCGTTCGTCGGCGCTGATGGCCGGGCTCTGGTGGAGCAGGCAGAAAAGCAGAAAACATTCCAGAAAATAAAGCTGGCGTTCATTGATGTCCAGAGGATCGTAGGCATTGACATCGAGCGAACGCAGTTCGACATAGGCGATACCCCGACGCCTGAGCGCCAGTGTGGGTTTCTCATTGCCTTTAAGCAGCTGCTTGGGCCGTATAGTGCTGTAGTACTCGTTCTCGATCTGCAGAATATTGGCGTTGAGCTGGCGATACTCGCCGTCCACCACCACGCCGATGGCCTCGCAGGCCGCGCAGGGCGTGTTGATCGCGCAGGTCAGACTGTCGATATAGGCCGACAACGAATCATAATCGGCTTTGATCCCATGTTCGTTTTCCTTGTTGTTCTGATAACCGATGTCGCCCATGCGCAGGGAAGTCGCATAGGGTTCGTAATACGTGTTTTCGTTGAATTCCTGCAGCCGGGTGGGCGCATTGCCGAGGAAGGATTTGCAAATCGCCGGTGAAGCCCCGAACAGATAGGGGATCAACCAGCCGAAGCGTTGCAGATTGCGGATCAGCGCCATGTAGGACTCGGAGATGAAGTCCTGCATCGGCAGCCGGTTCCCTTCCAATTCGCTGTAAACAGTCCAGAACTCCGGCGGAAAGGAATAGTTGAAATGCACGCCGGCAATCACCTGCATAACCCGTCCGTAGCGGTATCCCAGCCCCAGGCGATAGACGTGTTTCATACGCCCGGCATTGGAGATGCCGTATTCGGCGACCGGGATGCTGGTTTCGCCGGCCACTACGCAAGGCATGCTGGTCGCCCACAGGTACTCGTCGTCCAGGTGCTGGTAGACGAATTGCTGGGCATCGCGCAGGAAATCCAGCACCTCGCTGATTTGATGGAACGGCGGCGTAATGAATTCCGTCAACGCCTCCGAATAATCGGTAGTGATATAGGGATGCGTGAGCGTCGCGCCCAGTACCGCCGGATGTGGCGTCTGAGCGATGCTGCCCTCGCGGTTCACCCGCAGGCTTTCCTTTTCCACGCCGATCGCGCTGTTGCGCATCAGGTGGGTATGACCCAACCCGAGCAGTCGACCCAATCGCTGCCTCAATTGTGTGTACACGGCTACAGAACTTCGAGATCCGGAGGGTAGGGACTGTCGTGCCAGTCAGATGCGGCGATAAGCTCCCGCAACACGGGCTGTATCGCCTCTTCAAGTACGGGGTGATAAAAAGGCATGCGCAACATCTGCAACAGCGTCAGTCGCTGTTCTATACACCAGGCAAGCAAGTGCCCGAGGTGTTCGCCGTGGGGGGCCAGTATTGTCGCGCCCAGTAAACGGCCGCTGGCCTTGTCGGCGTAGAGGCGTAACGTACCCCGGTTGCGGCCCATGATCAGGGCGCGACCGAGCATGCCGAAGGACACCGAACCGATCACGGTCTTGTCCATATCCAGCTCACTGTGACGACAACCGAGCATGACGATATTGGGATCGCTGAAGGTGATGGTCAGCGGCGTCTTGCGACGAAAGGCCACCGGTTTGTCGGCCACCGCGTTGATGCCGGCGATGCGGCCTTCGTCGGCCGCTTCGTGTAGCACCTGGCGATCGGAATTGACATCGCCCGCCAGAAAGACGGGCAGATCGCCGATCTGCAGTGTGTTCGGGTTCACCTCCGGCACCCCCGCCTGGTTGAGCACAATCCCGGCTTTCTCCGGATCGAGCGCCGCAAGATTCGCACGCCTGCCGATGGCCACCAGAATTCTGTCCACTTCCACGCTGTTGTCTCCAGCCGAGACCCGCAGACGTCCCCCGTGCGCCTCCTCGACCGTCGCCGCCTGACCCAGCCACAGCGGGAACTCCTTGCCGAGCAGTTGCACGGCCTGTGGGATGACCTCGGGATCGTCGAGATTCCCGATAGTGTCCCGCTGGTCGATTCCGACCACCCGGACGCCGAGACGGTTCAACGCCTGTCCCAGTTCCAGCCCGATCACCCCAAGGCCAATGACCGCCAGACTCTCCGGCAACGCTTCGAGCTCGAAAATCTCATCGGTGGTCAGCACGCGCTCACCGAACGACTTCCACGCCGACGGCACAACCGGCGAGGTCCCACTGGCAATGACGACCCGGCGTGCGCGAATCCGCCGCTCGCCGGCGGCCAACAGGCCGGGCTCGAGAAACCGGGCCTGTGCCTCGATGAATTCATCGCCCATCTCATCAGTGCTGGTCGACAGCACTTTATCGACGAAAATGTCGCGCAGATCCTGCACGTGCTCCATGACCTCAGCCCCGTTCACGCTCAGGCCGTCGGCGCCCTCGATCCCTTCGCGCGCAAACAGGCCGCGACGGTGCATATCCTCCGCGACCTGGATCAAGGCCTTCGAAGGCATGCAACCGACTCGCGCGCAGGTGGTTCCGAGTTCGCCGCTATCGATCAGCACACAACTGTCGGTCATTCGTTTAACCTGGGCATAGGCGTACAGCCCGGCACTACCGGCGCCGATAATGGCGACATCTACTTGTTCTTCCATCATAACCGTCACTTGGTGGGAAAGTTGCTCTCAGCCGGAAGACGCCGGTATCGGCTCGGCGTAAGTCAGGCCGCCGCCGGCGTGCCGGATTTTCGAATCATACATGGCCTGATCGACCCGTTCGAGCAGCGCGGCGAAATCGCCGCCGTGCGTGGGCGCCTCGCCCAGACCGAAACTGACGCTGAAGTCGATTCCGTGTTCTCGTGTCCAGGCCCCGAGCCGATTCTGAATGCGCAGTGTCACCACCTCGGCTTCCTTCAGGCTGGTGTCTTCAAGCAGTACGACAAATTCATCGCCACCGAAGCGCGCCGCCATATCCGTGCTGCGAATGGTCTGGCGCAGTATGTCGGCGAAGGCTTTCAGCACCCGGTCGCCGGCGGAGTGGCCGTGGGCGTCGTTGACCGCTTTGAATTTATCGAGATCGGCGAACAACATAGTAAACGTCGCACGGCCCCGTTGCAGACGCTGGAACATCATCGCGGCGATATCATACAGGGCGCGCCGGTTGTGCAGTCCGGTCAGTGTGTCGAGATTGCTGTGCAGTTCGAGTTCCTGTCGACTGCGCTCAATGCGCCCCATGAGGATATAAGCGTATACCAGGATGATGCCGCCGAACACGTTCAGAAACAACAGACCCGGCGACACCGCGGCACCGCTCAAGGCGTAACGGACAGACAAAATCAACATGGTGGCGACAAAACTGCCGACCAATGAGACGGCGAACAAGCGCATGCCATAACGCATACCGTTTCCCAACACGACCATGATAAAAACCAGCAGACTGGGTGGGATCGCATAAGGGTCGTTCAACACACTGACAGTGATAATGAAGATGTCCACCCACATGGCGGCATAAAAACGCCGACAGTGGATAGGATCCCGGCGTGCGTGCCAAAACAGCAATGTGTTGAGGAAAAAGTAGACGGCGAAGGCGCTATTGAGCGACGTCCGCGACCAGTGCGCCGGCTCGATGTCTTCGACAAAATTGAAAAACAACACGCCCAGAAGGAGGAAAAGATAGCGTGTCAGAAACTGTACGCGCTGCTCCGGCCAGGTCGGGTAACGAAACCCGGGACGGGAAGACTCGGACGAGACCCGACGGTCTGCGCGCCGGCGCCGCTCCGCGTAACTACGGCGGTCTCCCAAATCATTCTCATATTGCATCTTATAAATACTTCATTATCAATTGAATATAAAAGAATTATTTGGGCATTTTCACATAAACTTGATGCTATAACCCGGGCCAGTATACGGTCTTGGAGGGGGGAGATAAAACGCACTACCAATAATTTTCCACCGAGATCTGACCGGGCTCGCGGCGCCGGTTGCGCTGCAGTCCCCGCGCCGCCAGGGTCGCGCTGGTGGCCTTTACCATGTCGGGATTACCGCAGAGCATCACCTGAGTGGTCTGCGGCGCGATCGTCAGCCCCAGACGCGCCTCCAGTCGCCCGTCCTCGATCAGCGCGGGAATGCGGGCGCGGAAGGCGAAATCAGTATCTTCCCGACTGACCACCGGCACGAAATCGAACTTGTCCGGATGCGCGGCACGCACCCCCGCAATCGTCTCGGCGAAACTGAGCTCTTCGGCCAGACGAACGGCGTGGACCAGCGCCACTCGCTCGAACCGTTGCCACGGCTGATCGGTTTTCAGGATCGACAGGAACGGACCGATGGCCGTGCCGGTGGACAACAACAGCAACTGCGGTGCCTGCGGCACTTCATCCAGCGTTAAAAAACCGGACGCCTTGCTCATTACCTCGATCGGGTCACCAGGAGCCAGTTCCACCAACCGGTTTGTCAACGGGCCATCCGGGACAGTGACGAAATAGAACTCCAACGGTTCCTCGTGAGGCGCATTCACGTAGGAGTAGGGACGCGACACCAACTGGTCGTCGATAAACAGCCCGATTTTGGTGAACTGGCCGGCCTTGAACGGCTGTACCGGCGCGTCCACGCGCACGGAGTAAAGTTTGTCGGTCCAGGCATGGAGTTCGCGCACCCGCCCCTGGGACCAGCGCTTGCGATCGATAGCGTCTTTATCCGTCGATGTCGGCATCGCTACGCACCCGTTGTTGATAATAGGACTGGATCAAAACCAGACGGCGCCAGGCATCGCCCAGCGAACGGTCGGCATCGATGCGTTGCAGCCAGGCCTGCGCATCTCGAGAGATAACTTCGAGCTGCTCGTGGTCGAACAACGCCAGCGTCTGTTCCAGCCGGGTCTCATCTTCGCTGAGCAGCGACGGCACCAGTTCGTCTTCGGCCACCGGAGAATCCTCGTGCGTCAGCGCGGCCACCAGCGGCAACTGCTGCAGCGCGAAGTGGGCTTCGCGTGCCAGGACTTCCTCCTCCAGCTGGCGCGCCGCGTAAGCATCGTCACCGATGCCCGCGCGTACGGCGTTCATGATCACCATCAGCAATTTACTGATCGCCTCCGTGATTTGCGACTGATCGCCGGGCAGGGCGCAGGCCATCTGGTAACTGCGGTCCAGTTGCTCCTTGATCTCCAGTATGGTTTCGCTCGGCGCGTTCGGTGGCAGCGACACCGCGCGCTGCACCAGCTCCTGGAAGGACTGCATGAACCGGTCCATCTCCTGTCCGTCCTGCAACCGCGCAGCGGCCAGCGCTTCATTGCTGATTTCCCGCGCGGCCGGCGGAAACAAGGGGTTGTCTTTTTTACGCAGCAAGTGAGCCTCGCGCACCCCGGGCCGATAATCTGTCATTCTTTCCTCTGGAACGCTGTTTTCGAACAGGGATACGTTACTGGAAAAGCGTCCATTTAAACACAGACACAATACAGGATTGTTCCGCCTGGCGGCATCTGCGGTCGACCGGATCAGTCGATCCAGTGAATTTCCCGCGCGCTCTGGCGGCCGATGGCGGCCGCCGCGAGTGATTTCGGCATAATGGCCCGTCGCGGCGACAACGGAATCCGGCCGCCCATGATCTCGGCCAGCCGCTGCGGATACAAGGGTTGGAGCTCGGGTTCGGCGTAGCCCTGCGGGAACAGCGGCAGGTTGTTCGCCGCGTCGTATTTGTCGGTAGCGCCCACGGTGTGCAGCAACTCGTGGGTGATCACTACGTTATTGCGCGCCGCCAACGGCCGGCTGGCGAAGGCGTTGACCACGCCGATCATTCCCTTTTGCAGACCCAGGGAATGACGCAACCGGTCGTTGAGCCGGGGATCGTGGTAGACGACGAACATGCGTATATCGGGTGTCGGGCCGGCATAATCATCGTGTCGGTAAGCCCAGTAACGCAATTTCAGGCTCCACAGCATGATCGCCAGCGTGTTGCCGTCGACGGGTGGCGACGGCGGCAGATCCCGCACTTGCGCCGCCAGACGAACGGTCACGGGGTCGGCGATCGTCACACCGTAGCGGTGCGCCTCGGTGGCAAGAAACTCCTCGATATCGACGAAGTCTCGGGTGCCGAGGCTGTCAATGTAGCGTTGCGTGACCTGGCTGCCGTCGCCGTTAATCGGATAGATCGCCATCCACAGGCTGCGCTCCCATGACGTGCTGCGCCAGTGCGTGAGCCAGGCATTCAGCGCGACCGCAAACAACGTCAGCAACAGGACCAGTACTCGCACCTGCTTGAAAAAACCGCCCGCGAACATGTCGTCTCCGTGTACCGGGATGAGCCTCCCTCTTATAGTGGTAAGTCCGCCAAATACTTGAGAATCGGTTAGAATGACGGGATGCAGAAGCCCAGATTGCTGTCCATTGTTGAAATCGGCGGCTACCCCGATTTCCGACCGCTGTACGAGAAGGCCGGATTCGAAGTGCTGCTGGAAACACGCATGCGCAAGGCCATGGCCACCATTAAACGCCAGCAGCCGCGAATAATCGTCGCCGAGTTCAACTTCCAGTCGGATTTTCGCGACCGTACCAGTTCGCTGGAATCCATGATGTCGGTGGTGGAACGCATCCCGGACACCCACGTCGTGGTCTTCTATGAAAAGGAATACCACCACCAGCTGCAGCGGTTACTGGCGACCCGCAGTTTCTACCGTACCTTCGCCTTCCCTATACCGGAAGACCAGCTGTTTGCCGCCGTCAACGCCGTCACTGAAGGCTAGGGTAGTCGGCGTTCGGGCCGCGGTCGGCCAGGGCGTGACCTGATCCCTGCCCATGTGACGACAAATAGCGTTTCCCGCTCAACACCACCTCGATACGCAGCACAATACCCGGTTTCGGCTTGAAACCTTCATCGTTGCGCATTGCCACCTGAGGGTTCATTTCGTAAAAAAGCCACCGACGCCAGAAATTCTGCCGATAGCGGACCCGCACCACCGTGCTTTCGAGGCGCTGGTGCGGATGGGTGCGAAACAGATTCGCCCACTGATACTCGATGGCCTTGCGCCGGCGCAAGGCCTGAATCAGGCTGGTACGGAATTCGTACTGGTAGCCCGGATCCTCCTCCCGCCAGCGGCCGTCGACGGACTGGCGGAAAAACAGGTCCTGCCCGGCGAGGCGCTCATAATCAATCCGTGTGCGCGATTCCCATCCGCGCCGGGTATACCAGCGCACCTCCTGGGTAAAACGCGTCTGCCAATTGTGATAGCGGAAGGTGTGGCGGTAGCGCGGGCCGGCAAACAATTCCGCGTTGGAGACTCTCACGCCGGTGGAAAAACTGAGATTCTGGCGATCATTGGCCTTGGCGAAAAACTGCAGGCCGGCCGCCGAACCGCCGCTGTTAGTGTCAATGACGCTATCGGGCACAACGCCGGCCGATTTATTGGTGTCGTCCTCACCGCCAACGAAGACGCGCAGTTTCTTCTCCGTACGCGGCACGTCCAGCGACAGGTTGACGCGGGTTTTGAGCCGGGGGTTGTCACCGACTTCGAGAAACACGCCCTGGCCAAGGCGCAGCTTGCTGCTGGCGTCTTCGGCGCTGAAGCGCTCGTCATCAAAAAACGAGTCGATCCATTGGGCGGCGTTGTTGAGGTTTTCCGACAACCGGCGCTGAACCCGGTCCGCCGTCAGCGCTTGCGCTTCGGCGGCGTGGGCCGTTCGCGTGACCGAGTCCGCTGCAAACAGGCACACAACAAATACCAACAGTAAAAAAGCTGTTCTCAAAAGCCCGTCCGGTCATGGCCGTCGGAGCCAGGGGCGACCGCGGCAATCGTGTGATCTTATGTACGACTATCAATACTATACTTGAACGCATAAGGGAACCGCCCGAAGCCGGGGCAGGGCAAGGGATTTGAACTGTGCACGGCTGTGCAGTTGGTACTATAGTCAATGGACGACGGTCTCGACCGCCCCCGATGCCGGCGCAATTGCGGCGGCATATTGACGATCGCCACCGTCACCAAAGTACGCCTACAACTGCCACTGTGACTATCCGGGGAGGATAAAACTCATGGCGGAAAAACTCTCACTCAAAGCTTTAGCGGACGAACTCGAAGGTCTGCGCAACCAGTTGACCAAATTGGAAACCCGCTTCGAACGACGCCTGGAAAGCGCTCTGGAAAAGGCCAGCGAAAGACTACGCTCCAGAATCGACAGCGCCGAGGCACGCCGGTCCGGGCCGATCACCGACGTCGACGCCAGGCGCCGGCTGGTCGAACAGTGCGCCTATCTGCGCGCCGAGCGGCGGGGATTCGTCGGCGGGGACCCGCAACAGGACTGGCTGGAGGCGGAAATGGAAGTCGACCACCTGTTGTTAGGCGGCTGGAAGCGCGCCGATCTGGTCGCAGGCAAGAGCGCCGAGATCAGCGACATCAAATCGGCTACCGAAAACCGAGCCTAGTCCCGCTCGGCCATCGAATGACAAACGCCGACAGTGTCGTTGACGCCGGCTATTGGCACCGCCTTGACGACGGTCGCCTGCAGTGCGATCTCTGCCCACGCTACTGCAAGCTTCACCCAGGTCAACGCGGCTTGTGTTTTGTGCGCCGGCGTCAGGGCGGGAAACTGGTGCTCACCACTTATGGTCACTCGAGCGGATTCTGTGTCGACCCGATCGAAAAAAAACCCCTGAATCATTTCCTGCCGGGTACCCCTGTACTGTCATTCGGTACCGCCGGCTGCAATCTGGCCTGCAAATTCTGTCAGAACTGGGATATCAGCAAATCGCGGGAAACCGCCACCTTGTCCGATATGGCCTCGCCCGAGCAAATAGCGCGAGCCGCGCACCGGCTGGGCTGCCGCAGCATCGCCTTCACCTACAACGATCCCGTGATCTTTCACGAGTACGCCATCGACGTGGCCGTCGCCTGCCACCAACGCGGCGTAAAGACTGTGGCGGTCAGCGCGGGTTACGTCTGCGCGCAGCCACGGCGTGAATTCTATCGCCACATGGACGCCGCCAACATCGATCTGAAAGCCTTCAGCGAGACGTTCTACCGCAAAGTCGCCGGGGCACGGCTGGCCCCGGTGTTGGACACGCTGCAATATCTCAAGCACGAGACCGCGGTCTGGCTGGAAATCACCACGCTGCTGATACCCGGCAACAATGATTCAACCCGGGAAATCGAGTCGCTGACGGGTTGGATCGCCGAACATCTTGGCGCCGATGTGCCACTGCATTTCAGCGCCTTCCACCCCGACTGGAAGATGCGCGACCTGCCGCCTACACCGCCCGCCACCTTAAAACGTGCGCGCGCCATCGCCCGTGCCAACGGCTTGCGCTACGTCTACACCGGCAACGTACACGACCCGCTGGGCTCCAGCACCTGGTGCCACCGGTGCGGGAAAAAACTGATCGGTCGCGACTGGTATGTACTGAACGACTGGTCGCTGGACGCCCGTGGCCGTTGTCGCCACTGTCTGGCGCCTTGTCCCGGCCTGTACGAGCCGGCCCCCGGCGTCTGGGGCGCGCGACGCCTGCCGATAAGCATCGCGCAATTCGCCGCCTGAAACGGCTCGGACAGCCAAAGCCGGTGAGGGCTGCTACCCCGCCCCCGCGCCGAAAGACGGGTATGGCGCTGGAAATAACCACCCGCGGGATGATGCATCGACGGTAATTAACTATTTAAAAAAGGTTTACGGGTTGATAAAGTAGCCAGATAGTCAGAAATGTCTTCCGGAGGATGGAATGGACAACAGCGCCGCCCCTAAGTTGTGGCTTGCCTTGGCCTGCTGCCTGGCTCTGAGCCTGCCGTTCGGTGTCAGCCATGCGGAGCCACCGCCGGGCTACCAATTCGTGCGCTACGATGACGGTTTGCGGCTGGCGCAGAAGGAGCAGCGTCCGATCTTCGTGTATTTTGGTCGGTACGGCTGCGGCTACTGCGACAAGACGAATAAAGTCGGCTTCGCCGACCCGCAGGTGAAAGCCGCCTATTCGCAGCACTATGTGCTGGTGTATGTCAATTCCGAAAGCATGGACCGACTGACCCTTCCCACTGGCGAACGAATCACTGAAATGCAGCTCGGCGAACGCATGAACACCTTGGGCACGCCGGTATTTTTCTTCCTGCAGCCCGATGGCAAACAGATTCTCAAGGCATACGGCTATCAGGACCCCGCCAAATTGCTGGAAATGGACCACTATGTCCAGGAAGGTCAGTACGCCCGCGCAGATAATCCCTCTCCAAGCGCACAATGATCTCCAGAGTTTTGTTGTTGCTCTGCTGTGCGCTCACGGCGGCGGGCGCTGCGGCCGATTCCAACCAGTTCACAGTGGCGGCCACCGACAATACCGCCGATTTCTTTCAGATCGAATCCTCCGGACGCAAGAACATGGCGGCCGACGATCAACGCGTGGCCCTGGTCTGGGAAGAGACCCGGGGCGGTCACACGGCCAGCCATCTAGCATTTCGGCCGCTGGCGGGCGATCAACCTTTTGGCACGCCGATAGTGCTCGGCGAAAATGACGCGTTCAACCCGGTGATCGCGCGCTGTGGCAGCCATTTCTATACCGCCTGGATAGAGCAGGACAGCATCCGCGCCACCGCGTTTACCGGGGGGCAGGAACTCCCCGTCGTTACCGTTGTGAGCGGGTCGATCAATGAATTGAGCATTGGCTGTCAGACAGACAGCGCGCTGCTGGCGTGGAGCGCCCGCAAGGGCAATGGCTACGCCGTCAGTGCAACGGTCGTACAGACCGAAAAAGACCGGTTGACGACGCAGACGCCGGTTGCGGTGGCAGCGAGCGACACCTACCGTTTCCAGACCAATCCCGGCGCGGCCTATGCCAAGGGCAGGGTGGTCATCACCTGGCACGATCGCAGCTCCGGCACCAATCTGCTCTATGCCACCTCCGGCAAGAGCCTGCAGCAACTGGACACGCAGACGCAGATCAACGAGCTGATCAAGAAGTCCTACGAATGGGGAAGCGGTTCGTCGGCGGTACGCAACACCCTGGCCGTGGGCGAGCACCAGCGCCTGGTGGCGGTATGGCTGGACAAACGTGCCAGCCGGGCCGGCTACAAGGTCTACTCCGCGTTCAGCAACGATGGCGGCATCAGTTGGGGTGACAACTATGACATCATCGACGAGTGGGGCGCGGTGGTGCCGCAGTGGACGCCGGCGGTCGCCTCCGATGGCCACGACCGGGTGATGGCTGTCTGGATGGATGCGCGCGAAGACATGAACTGCATCTGGTCGGCGAAACTCAGTGGCATGACCTGGGGTGCCAACACCAACTTGTCCGACGACGCCGAAGAAGTCCACAGTCCGGTAATCGCTTACAGCCCCAATGGCGCCCTGCACGTCGCCTGGATCGAAATCCAACAGGGCAAAGGCAGTCGGATCCGCTATTTCTCCAAGGCCAAATAGCGACAGAAGACCTGCATCACCGCCATGGCGAATCAGGTGCCACCGCTGTCGCGCAAGAACGTATTAACGCTGTCGGGCCCGCCATTGACCGGCTCTAGGCGGGATGTTTTATCGGCCGTTGAAATGACCGAAAAAACAATAATAAAAACCAATATATTCAGCAATATAAATAGCTTTATTAACCTCCTGTCTTTATTTTTATTCGGTCTTTCCACTTCAGTCTAGACGGAACAACCGGCGGATTTATTCTCCGCCTGCGGCGGCATTTTTGGCGCCCCGCCTTGTCAAACCCCTACGAGCCTATTTAGGCTGGGTCCGGGGCGAAGCGCCGGTGCGCGGGAGCCGGGAATGAAACTTGGTGGTGTTCTGCTGGATTTGGACGGCGTCGTTTATGTCGGCGAGCAGGCGGTCCCCGGTGCCGTGGAGGCCCTGGACTGGCTGCGCTCGGAAGGTATCGCGCACCGGTTCGTGACCAATACCAGCTCGCGTCCACGCCAGAGTCTGTGCGACAAACTTTCCGCGTTCGGTATCGACACGCCACCCGCGCAGATCATCTCCCCGCCGGTGGTAGCAGCGCAGTGGCTGAGCGAGCACGCCGACGGCGGGCCGGCGGCGCTGTTCGTTCCCCGCGCAACCGAGGCCGAATTCGCCGCTGTACCGGTGTGGGACGGTGACACAAGCAGGGCGGTTGCCAGCGTGGTCCTCGGCGACCTGGGTTTGGCCTGGGATTTCGCGCGCCTGAATCTGGCTTTCGAATTACTCATGCAAACGGGCGCACCGACGTTGCTGGCACTGGGGATGACACGCTATTGGCGCGCCACCGACGGCCTGCGGCTGGACACCGGACCCTTCGTGGCCGCGCTGGAATACGCCACCGGCAGGCAGGCGATCGTGACCGGCAAGCCGGAAAAAACTTTTTTCCTGAGCGGAGCCGAAGCGCTGGGCGTGAGGCCGACGGAGCTTTTGATGGTCGGCGACGACATTTGCGCGGATATCGACGGCGCCCGACAGGCGGGCTTGAAAACCATGCAGGTACGCAGCGGCAAGTTCCAGCCGTCCGATCTGCGGCGTGGGATCAAGCCCGATGCCGTTGTCGACTCCCTCGCCGACCTGCCTCGCTGGTGGCGCGAGCATGTACAGAACTGATCCCGGCCGCCAGCCACAACCGTGATGCTGATTATCAAATTCGTGCTGCTGGTGGGGGTGGCGAACGCCACCCCGGTATTGGCCCGGTTGATTTTAGGCCAGCGTTTCTCCCGCCCCTTGGATGGGGGAGCGCGCTTTTTCGATCATCAGCCGTTATTGGGTCGCTCCAAAACCCTGCGCGGCGTCATTCTGTCGGTGCTGGTGACGACGCTGGCGGCGCCGGCAATCGGTCTGCAATGGCAGGTCGGGGCGCTCACCGGCCTGTTCGCGATGAGCGGCGATCTGTTCTCCAGTTTCATCAAGCGTCGTCTACGTCTGCCGTCCAGCAGCAAGGCGACGGGTCTCGACCAGATTCCCGAATCCCTGTTTCCCGCGCTCGCCTGCAAACCCTTGCTCGGATTCGGTCCTATCGATCTGGGGCTCATCGTGCTGGCCTTTTTTGTCAGCGAGCGGCTGCTGTCGCCGCTTTTTTTCCGCCTCAGTATCCGCAAACGGCCTTATTGATCGACTACGCCGCGCCCAGCCGGTGCAGGGTGATTTCCGGCGGGCAATTGAAACGTACCGGCACCACCGAAGCGCCCGCGCCAACCGAGGTATAGCCAATCAGATCGGCAAATTTCCACGCCCCCGCGCCCATGTGACGCGGCACGCGCGCGTCGAGTGTGATCGGCAGCCGGCCCGGCAGGCAGACCTGCCCACCGTGAGTATGACCGCACAGCAACAGCTTGAAACCGGCGCAGGCCGCCAGACGGTAGATCTCCGGCGTGTGCGACAGCAGCAACGCACAGCCTTCGGCGGGGACATCGGCGCAAGCCCTGGCGAGGTTATGCACGCGAAAATAATGCGCGTCGTCTATACCCGCCAGATGAATCCGTTCCCCCCGGCGTTCGATCGCCACCGATTCGTTGAGCAGCATGCGGATACCCAGATCCTCCAGACCGGGTACCAGACGCAGGGAATCATGATTGCCGAGAACACCGAACACCTGGCCACGCAAATGCCGACACACCCGGGCCATTTCGCGCAACACACTGTCCCGCGCACCGAAATCGTTGCCGCAGTAATCGCCGGTCAGTACGCACAGGTCGTAGTCAATATCCCGCACACGTTCGATCAGACAGGACATCGCCTCGTGGCTCATATCCACGTGCATGTCGCTGATGTGCAACAGGGTGAATCCTTCGAAAGCCGGCGGCAGACCGGACAGGGACACGCGGTTATGACGCAGTTCGACACAGGCGGCGTTTTTCCGGCCGCGGGCGTAGAGCCCCGTGATTTTCAGGGTGTTACGTATCAAGGTATGAACGGAGTACCAGCCTTCGGGGTGAAAAAAATCCAGCCTCCGACCCTTCAGCCGCGAATGATGGTCGTCCTCGAGCGCCAGACGCTGACGGACATATTGCCGGCCCAGCCGTTGTTCGAGTCGTTGGACAATGTCCGGCTTCATGGAGGCCGGATCATATAATAGGAACTGACGCCAAATCCACTCGCCCATCGCAGCCTTCAGCCCGCGCCACCTTCTGCCGACACGCGTTATCACATAAACTGACGCCCAACCTCGCGATTCACTGCGATCATTGGTCGGCGACGGCACGCAAGGGGCGCCCCTTTCATGGAAAAACCAGCGCACTACCTGGAAGCCAGCATTTTGGTCGTCGACGACGAGCGATGCTACACCGACGAGCTTGCCGGACTGCTCGGCCCTCTCTGCCGGGTGGCCGTGGCTCATTCGGGAGAACAGGCGTTAGGCCGGGCCGCGTCCGATCCTTCTCCGAATCTGATTCTGCTCGACTGGCGCATGCCCGGTATGAGCGGATTGGAAGTCTGTCGCGAACTGAAACGAACCCCTCGCACCGCGTTGATCCCGATCATCTTCCTGACCGATGATCAGGATTGGGAGAGTGAAAACCTCGGTTTTGCCGCGGGCGGCGTTGATTACCTGCGCAAGCCCCTGAGTCCCGCGGTTGTGACCGCCAATCTGCACAATTATCTGGCCTTAATCAATCAACGCCAGGGCCTCGAGCAACTGGTGGAGGCGCGCACTCAGCAGATCGCCGATCTACACGAGGAGGCGTTGCAACACGCCAAGGAACTCGATCGACGTGTCGCCCAGCGGACCGAACAACTGGAACTGGTGAACAAGGAGCTGGAATCCTTTTGCTACTCCGTTTCGCATGATCTGCGGGCCCCGTTACGCGCCATTAACGGATTCAGCCGCGCGCTGCTGGACCAGGCGCAAGATCAACTCGACGCCCAGTCCGTGGAATACATTCAGCGCATTTTGACCTCCGGCCGGCGCATGGAAGAACTCATCCAGGATCTGCTGGAGCTTTCGCGGGTGACACGCTCACACTTCAACACCACCGCCGTGGACCTCAGTGCCTTGGTTGCCTCGGTGGCCGAACGGATCGCGCAGGACTATCAGGAGACGCGTGTCGAATTGGAGATACAAGCCAATATGCTCGCGCTGGGCGATGCCCGGCTGCTGCGCATCGTGGTGGAGAACCTCTTGAGCAACGCCTATAAGTTCACCGCGCATAGTCCGCAGCCGCGGGTCCGCTTCGGCTGCCGCGAAGAGCGGGGCGATCAGGTCTATTTCATACAGGACAACGGCGCGGGCTTTGACGAACACTACGCCGACAAGCTGTTCGTCCCGTTTCAGCGACTGCATCATCCCAGTGACTATCCGGGTACCGGCATCGGCCTGGCCACCGTCCAGCGGGTCATCCGTCGCCACGGAGGCAAAATCTGGGGCCGTTCGACCGGCGATCAGGGAGCCGAATTCTGTTTTACCCTGGCGCCGGGGCGATTCTGATTATTGCAGATGTCCGGGGTTGTGCAGCTGCCGTTCGTTCTGGGGCGGCGGGGTCCATTGGTAGATCCAGGTCTCGCTCATCGGTTGGCCGTCCTGCTCAAGATACAGTTTCAGATTGATCGGCTCCGGGCCACCGGCCGGCGGCACCAGGTCGAAAATCGCCCTATACCCGCCGACACTGCCCAGCGGGCGCACGGAAGTCGTTTCTATCCGGCCGGCCGAGGCGTCGATCACCGGGACCAGGGCCGCTTTCGCGCCCAGCATCGGCAGCTTCCCACCTTTGAAGTCGACCACGAAACGTCGGCTGTAATAATTCCGCTTCTGTCCGACCACGCCCCCCAGGCCGGTAAAGGTATCGACCACCCGGGCCAGCTCGGCATCAAAGGGGGGCCGGCTGCCCCAATACAGATTGTAGCTGTATAACAACTCCTGCCCGGGCTCGACGTCTGCCGCCGGATTCCAGAAGGCGACAATATTATCGAAAGTCTCGTCCTCGGTGGGAATCTCGACCAACTGGACGCTACCCTCGCCCCAATCGTTGAGCGGTTCGACCCAGACGCTGGGCCGTTTGTCGTAAAAAACACCGTCATCCTGATAATGGTCGAAATTACGATCGCGCTGCAACAACCCGAAGCCCTTGGGAGCGGCGTCGGCATAGGCGTTGAATTGCAGCTGCCGCGGATTGGTCAGTGGCCGCCAAAGCCATTCGCCGGCACCGGTGCGCATGGCCAGCCCGTCGGAATCGTGGATTTCAGGACGCCAGTCCCAGTGGGCGCGACGATCGTTCTCGCCGACCATATACATGCTGGTCAGGGGCGCGATACCGAGTCTTTCTATCGCCTTGCGCGGATAGATGGCGGCATCAACACGCATCGTCAACGTGCGGCCCGGTGTGATCGCAAATGCAAACGCGCCGGTCGCGCTGGGCGAGTCGAGCAGCGCGTACACCATGGCCGTGGCGCCGCCCGGCGGCGGCTTTTGCAACCAGAACCGGGTAAACCGCGGAAACTCCTCGGGACGATCCAACGCGGTATCGATCGCCAGGCCGCGCGCCGACATGCCGTACTGCATCTCGCCGCCCACCGCGCGGAAATAGCTGGCCCCCAGAAACGCCAGCAAGTCGCGCTGCCAATCGGTGTGGAAGTTGAAACGAAAGCCGGCGAATCCCAGCCGCTCGGACAGGCGCCCGGCTTTGATGCCAGATTTCCCGTAGTCGAACAGACTCGGACTGTAGGCGATTTCGCGCGCCTTGCCGTCAACAAGTTCATAGAGTGTCACCGGCGTGTCGAAATTGAGCCCGAGGTGGAAAAACTCCGCCCTGAACAGCGAGCGCGGATCATTCTTCCATAACGCCTGGTCGTGCTCGAAGGCCACCTGTTGATACTCATCCCAACTGAGGTCGCGCAGCGCCGGCGGCAATTCCCCTGCGTGACTCACATAAGGCTCGGCGGCCAGCGCCCGCGCCATCCCCTTCAGTCCGGCATAGTCGAAGGCTTCAGCCTTTCCCAATGTCTTGACACCATCGGCGGTCGCCGGCTGAGCGACACTAAGAACAATAAAGAATAAACCTGAGAGCACAGTCCAACGGTTCATGGAGATCCTCGTCAACGGGTGAAGCCTCCTATTTAGCCTGGCCGACCCGCCGCAGACAAATACATATGACACTGTACGGCAGCGCCGGGCGGCAAGCCGCGGTTTCCCACACAACCTTTCCCAGCCGCCTACATTCTTACGCGTCCGGGGCTTGCAGCCGAGAAACCACCCGGACGGGCATAACAGGGATACCGACGGACAACCAGGGCGCCACAGGTTCCCGTCCACCCGTATTCTTCCGGCGCCGCTGGCGCGTCGCGACCAGGAGTCGACCGCCCCGAGCAGTCGCGGTAACAGTGTGTTACAGGGTTGTACCGCCGTAGACGGGGGACTCGCGCCGGAATTCCAGGGGTTGTCCGATCTGCCTGCGCCCAGCCCGCGCAAGTTTGAAACACAGTGTTACAGGCAGCGCCGCTCTGTCCTGCTATAACTGCGCCGCTGGTACAGGACTCGAGGCCCTTGGGCCGACAACAACTGGGGTTTTTCCATGGCAATACGTCAGACGATTCAGGTGACAATCTGGGGGGCAACCTTGCTGCTGCTCGGCTGCGGCGGCGGCTCGACAGACCAATCCGCGGGAGATCAAACGCCGGCGGCGGCCGGGACTGTCAGCTTCATTCATTATAACGACCTGCACGCCCACCTGACGCCACACTTGGATCGGGTCGCCACCGCCTCGGGAAGCGAGATCGTGGAACGTGGCGGACTGGCGCGAATCGCCACGCTGGTAAAACAAATCCGTGCCGACAACCCCAACAGCATCCTGATGAATATCGGCGATACTTTCCACGGCGGCGTGGAAGCGACCTTCACGCTCGGCAATGCCGTGGTCGACCCCATCAACGCCCTGGGGGTGGATGTCGGCGTCCCGGGCAATTGGGACTTGGCCTTCGGCCCGTCGGTCACGCGCCTGCGCTTCACCGGCAGCGTCCCCAATCTGCCGGCGTTCCGTTTCGCCGACCCGGGTAT
>JASBST010000103.1 GCA_030148775.1 Thiogranum sp. | reverse complement strand
CGCGACAAGAAGACCATCAGAAAGATCGATCTCAACACGCCGCAGCTCAAAGGCGTGGACAGCAATCCGGGGCTGGCCACCGACAGCTAGCCGGCCCAGCGCTATTGCGCAGAGAGCCGCCCCGACTTCGGTCCGGGCGGTTTTTTTATGCTGGAGGAATAAAAATGAGAACCCGCACCAGCGTAGACGGGCCTCGGGACGGGCGGCGCTGCGCGCAAGGAATGATGGTGGGTCGTGTAGGATTCGAACCTACGACCAATTGGTTAAAAGCCAACTGCTCTACCGACTGAGCTAACGACCCGCGAGAAAGGGCGTGATAATACCGGACCCGATGAAAATGACAAGCCTGTGCGTGCTGACAGCGCCTGTCAGCACGCATTTCAAGGCTTTAGACAAAGTATCAGACGGCTTCCAGCCGACGCAGCGACTTCGGCAGCAGCCGCATGTCGACCAGCGCGGTGATAAAGGCTGCGGCAAAGCTGGCCTCGGCCTCGTAGACCAGTTTGTAGTACTGCACTTTCATGGTCAGCGCACTGCCGAGGACGATGCCGCCAAAGGCTATGAACGAGCCCAGCGCCAGGGTGGAGATGCCGGTCACGCCCTGACCGATGGTGCAACCCAGCGCCAGGATGCCGCCGAACCCCATCAGCGCGGCGCCGGCCATATGCTGCGCAAAATCCTTGAAGGAGGCGAACCACTCGAACCGGAAACTGCGGCTCAACAACGACCATAACATCGACCCCAGGATGACGCCGAGCACTGCCACCACACCGAAGGTCAGATAGGCTTTATTGAAACCGGACGCGGAGTATTCCACCATCTGTCCCATGGGGTTGATGAAAGTATAGGACTGCGCCGCCAGCGGGCGCGTGTCGGCCGGCTTGCCATCGCGCGAATCGGAAAGAAAATCCCAGTTCTGCGCGTACGACTGCAAGGTGTAGGTATCGCCGTCGGTATTGATGATGACATTGCTGGTCACGTACCAGGCCGCCAGCACCGCCAAGCCCACCGCCAGACCGCCGAGGATATTGTTGAAGCTGCGGCGGAAATCGCCCGAGGCGAACACCACCACCAGCAGCAGGGTTCCCAATACCCCGCCGATGATCATGCGCGCCGTCGCGGCGTGCTCGCTGCCCGCCACCAGCGTACCCAGGTCCTGCGGGCCCTTGAGGCTGACCGCCAGCGGTCGCAACCAGTCATAAAACAGCACGGTGAATAAAGTCTTGTCGGACCCCGGAAACGGATTGACCATGAAATAGGCGATCACCGCGATAACCGCAAAGACAAAGATGGATTTGATATTGCCGCCACCGATACGGACCAGGCATTTGTTGCCACAGCCGCTGGCCAGGGTCATGCCGATGCCGAACAGAATGCCCCCGAGCAGGTTCTCGGCCCAGATGAACTGCGAAGCCCGATAGGGAGGAAAGGCGCCGTCGGCATCGACCATGCCGAGCCCTTCGAGCAGCGTCACCCCCAG
Organism: Thiogranum sp.; assembly: GCA_030148775.1. Lineage (GTDB taxonomy): Bacteria > Pseudomonadota > Gammaproteobacteria > DSM-19610 > DSM-19610 > Thiogranum. The sequence goes on along the minus strand of JASBST010000103.1, from coordinate 33,702 downwards.
CAGCGCGACCGCGATGGCCAGCAGCCAGGCACGGAAGCGCCCGGTATCCCCCATGTTGACCCAATCCGAAACCGCACCCATGGTGCAGAAATTGGTCTTGTTGACCACCGCCCCCAGCAGCAGGGAGATGGTGAAAATTACCCAGAGAAAGAACGACTGGGCGGAAATAAAACTATCAAACGTCATCTATCTATCCTCGGCAAACCTGCGTTTGCGACTTTACTGTAAAACCAAATAGCTATGTCGGCAGCTCGTGGCCTAGCCGTAGTGAGTCGGGTCGCTGATACCGGCCTCGCGGAAACCGGCGGCCCGCAGGCGGCAGGAATCACAACGGCCGCAGGCGCGGCCGGTCCGGTCGGCCGCGTAGCAGGACACCGTTTGTGCATAATCGACGCCCAGTTGCACGCCGGTGCGGATTATCTCGGCCTTGCTCATCTGAATGAGCGGCGCGTGAATCCGGAATTGGCCACCTTCCACACCCGCCCGGGTGGCTAGTTGACATAGACGCTGAAAAGCTTCGATGTATTCCGGGCGGCAATCCGGATAACCGGAGTAATCCACCGCGTTGACGCCGATGAACAGGTCCCAGGCGCCCAACACCTCCGCCCAGGCGAGTGCAAGAGACAGAAAAACGGTATTGCGCGCAGGCACATAGGTTACCGGGATGCCGTCCGCGGGGGTTTCGGGCACGGCCACGGCCGGATCGGTCAGGGCCGAACCGGCGAAATTTCCCGGATCCAGTGGCAGGATTTTATGGTCGGCGGCACCCAGAGCGGTGGCGACACGGCGCGCGGCGTCGAGTTCGGCGTGGTGTCGCTGGCCATAATCGAGGCTGAGCGCATAACAGGCAAAACCCTGCTGCCGCGCCAGCGCCAGCGTGGTGGCCGAATCCAGCCCGCCGGAAAGCAGCACCACCGCGCGCCGTTCAGCGGCCCGGCTCATCGCCCCAGAGCACTTTGTGCAATTGCAGCTGGAAGCGCACCGCCAGGCGATCCTCCAGAATCCACTGCGCCAGTAGGGCGGGATCCTGCTGCCCCCAGGCGGGGGAAAACAGCAGTTCGCAGCGCCCCACCAATCGGTGTTGCGCAATCTGCTCGCGCGCCCATTCATAATCGCCGCGGTCGCAGATGACGAATTTCACCTGATCGCGCGGCGCCAACATATCGAGATTGCGGTATAGATTGCGCTCGACCTCGCCCGAGCCCGGCGTCTTGAGATCCAGCACCTTGATCACGCGCGCATCGACGCCGGTGGTATCCAGCGCGCCGCTGGTTTCCAGTGAAACACTGTAACCGGCGTCGCACAGTTGCCGCAGCAACAGCAGACAGGCCGGCTGTGCCAACGGTTCGCCGCCGGTCACGGTGACATGGCGTACCTGGTAGGCCGCCACCCGGCTGAGCAGATCCGCCAGCGAGCGCATCTCACCGCCGCGGAAGGCGTAGGTGGTGTCGCAGTAGTGGCAGCGTAACGGACAACCGGTGAGACGCACAAAAACCGTCGGCAGCCCCACACAGGTGGATTCCCCCTGCAGGGACAGAAATATCTCGCTGACGCGCAGGCGCTCGGCCAACGGCGCCCGGGAAGGCTCTACACCCATACTCATGGTGCCATTTTACCACCGCCGGGCGGCGCGCATGACGCCTGGCGTGACGATCCTGTGGTTTTTCTAATGCCCTTCCTGCTTCAGCCGATCGAGCCGCTCCTGCGCCAGACGGGCGCTGGTGGTGTCCGGATAATTCTGCACCACCCCGCTCAACTGACTGCGCGCCTTGGCCCAGTCTTTCTGCTCGTAATAGATGTAGCCGAGCTTCAGGCGCGCGTCGGCGACTTTTGGGCTGTCCGGATAGCCGTCGATCACTTTACTGAACTCGGCCAGCGCCAGCGGGAACTGGCGCGTCACATAGTAGACCTCGCCGAGCCAATATTGTGCATTGTCGGCATAGCTGCTGCCGGCGTACTTTTTGAGGAACGCCTGGAAAGCGGCGGCGGCATCGTCATAACGCCCCTGCTTGAGCAACTCCAGCGCCTGATCGTAGGCCTTGCGCTGCTCGGCCGGATCGAGCGCTGGCATCGCCGCTGCCGCGGGCGGTGTCACCGCGCCAGGAGCACCACCCGGTCCCGGCAGCACCGGCGTCTCGGCCGACGGCGCCGCCACCCCACCGGTCTCCAACCGGTGCAGCCGCCGGTCGATGTCCAGATAGAGGTCCCGCTGACGCTTCTGCAGGTTCTCCAGCGTATGGTTGGTGACCTCGACGTCGCCACGCAGCTGTTGCACCTGCCGTTGCAGCTCGGTGAGCTGATTGAACATATCAACCAGCCCACGGCTGTCCAGTTTGCGCTCGAGCTGCACGATGCGCGCCTCGAGCTCCGCCTTGCTGGCCGCCGATGCGTTGGCGCCCAGCGTCAGCAGGACCAGCAGCAGCGCGCTGCGGCTAGTGCCCGGCATAGACCAGTTCCACCCGTCGGTTCATGCTCCAGGCCGATTCGTCGTGCCCGTCGACGGCGGGTTTCTCCTCGCCGTAACTGACGACGGTGATCTGATTGGGCGAAACACCCTGGAATTCGAGCATGCGGCGAATTGCCTGCGCGCGCCGATCGCCCAGGCCGATGTTGTATTCGCGCGAACCGCGTTCATCCGTATGTCCCTCCAGGGTCACCTTGACGGTGGGGTTGGCTGCCAGAAAGGCCGCGTGCGCTTCGATCAGAGGCCGGTCCTGCTCGGCCACTTCGCTGCTGTCGAAGGCGAAATAAATCACCCGCTGCGCCAACGGACTGTTCGGGTCGCTGAGCGACTCGATCGTCAGATTGCCATAGCCGTCGACGCCGGTGGTGGTGGCGTCTGTCACCGCCGCGCCGCTGTCGCTGCGGTCCTCGACCGCCACGCCGTCGCTTTTGCTGCCGCCGGTCGAACTGCAACCCGCCAGCCACAATAGCGCCAGCACCATGATCAGTTTAAGCACCACTTTCATTTTTTTGCTCCTTGATGTGTAAAATCACATTATTGAATATCAAGCACGGCCGGCATCACTTGCGTTTTTCAAACGGCGACCAGACCGGCTCCCGAACATTGCCCTGCTGCAGACTGAAACGCTGACGAAAGCGGCCGTCACTCGATACGGCGGCCAGTACCCCGCGGCGCCCCGACTCGGTCGCGTAGATGATCATGCTGCCATTGGGCGCGAAGCTGGGCGACTCGTCCAGACTGCCATCGCTCAGCACGTGCAACCGTCCGCTGTCGAGGTCCTGGGTGGCAATTCTATATTTACCGTTGGCGCCGTGCACCAGCGCCAGCGTCTTGCCGTCGGGCGAAAAATCGGCGCTGGCGTTGTAGTTGCCCTCGAACGTGAGGCGCTCGGGGCGCCCGCCCTGCGCGGGGATGCGATACAGCTGCGGGCTGCCGCCGCGGTCGGAGGTAAACACGATGCTGCGTCCGTCCGGGGACCACACCGGCTCGGTATCGATCGACGGTCCGTTGGTCAGGCGCTTCAACGCGCGATCGCTCAGGCGCATGCTGTAGATTTCCGGATTGCCGTCCCGCGACAGCGTCACCGCCAGATAGCGGCCGTCGGGCGACCAGGCCGGCGCCCCGTTGATACCCGCGAACGCGGACAGTTCTTCACGTTTGCCGCTGGCGATATCCTGAATGAACACCCCGGCGCGCTTTTTCTCAAACGAGACGTAGGCCAGCTTGGCCCCGTCCGGCGACCAGGCCGGCGACATCAACGGCTGCGGCGAACTCAGCAGGGTCTGCGGGTTATGCCCGTCGCTGTCGGCGAGTTGCAGCTCATAGGTCTTCTTGCCGTTGGCGCTCTCGGAAATCACATAGGCGATGCGGGTGGCGAAGGCGCCGGGCTGACCGGTCAGCGCCTCGTAGATCAGATCGCTGACGCGGTGCGCGATATAGCGCAGCCGGTCGGCCGGCGCCGGCAGGCTGTAGCCGGTGATCTGGCGGCCGCGATAAACATCGAACAGACGAAACTGCACGCGGTACTGCCCGCCGCCCACCGGCTCGACCTTGCCGATCACTAGGTTGTCGACGCCCAAGGTGCGCCAGTCCTGAAAGCGCACCTGGCTGGTCTCGACCGGTCGTCCCACCAGATTCTGCACCGGCACCGGGGCGAAACGCCCGCTGCGCGCCAGGTCGGCGGAGACAATGGCGGCCACATCCTGCGGCGGCACGCCGCCGGCGGTACCGAAGGGCACTATCGCCACCGGCACCGCCCCGTCCATGCCCTGGGTAATTTCGATAGTCAACTCGGCGCGCGCCAGCCAGGACGCGCAAAGAAGCAGGGCAAATAAACTAAGCGTAATTTTCTTCATGAGGATCCAGGTTTGAATTCGAATCGGATGGAACGGAAACGCTGCATGACCTCGGCGTCCGGCGGCACCGGCAGCGGCGAGGCTTTAAACACAGCCGCTTCCACGGAACGGTCAAAGGCGGCATCGCCGCTGCTGCGTACGATCTGCGCGTCGATCACTTCGCCGCTGGGAATCAGCCGGACCTGCACGGTGCACGACAACGCACTGCTGGAACCCGGCGGCTGTATCCAATTGCGCTCGACTTTCTCCTTGATGTAGGCCACGTACTCGTTGATCATACTCTGCATCGCACTTTGGCGCTGCGAGGCCAGACGCGCCTGCTCGGCGGCCAGACGGGCCTGCATCTCCGCCTCGGCCGCTTTGCGCGCTTCGGCTTCGGCCTTGCGCCGGGCTTCCTCCTGGCGCTTTTTCTCGGCTTCGGCCTTACGTCGGGCCTCTTCCTGGCGTTGCTTCTCGGCTTCGGCCTTGCGCCGGGCTTCTTCCTGGCGCTGCTTTTCGGCTTCCGCCTCGCGCCGGGCTTCCTCCGCCTGACGCTGTTTTTCAGCTTCCGCCTTGCGCCGGGCCTCTTCCTGGCGTTGCTTTTCAGCAGCCGCGGCCTGGCGCTTGGCCTGCGCCTCGGCCTGCTTGCGCTGCTCGGCCTCCTGGCGTTTCAATTCGGCGACCCGCTGCTCTTCCTGTTTGCGTCGCTGTTCAGCCTCGCGCGCGGCCTGCTCGGCGCGCTGCAGTTTTTCCTCGGCTTCACGCTGCTTTTTCTCTTCGAGCTGTTTCTGCCGCTGCACTTCGGCATCGAGCTTGCCGGCGTCGATCACCACCGCCTGCACCGGCGCCGGGTTGCTCGAAGCGCTCGGTTTCACCGACGGCGCCCAGTCGAGACTGAAAACAAGCACGCCCAGCAGCAGCAAGTGCACCAGCACGGCATACACAAAGGCGCGGGGTCGGTCTCGCAGTACTCCCATCGGGCTAACGGAACTATCCGCCCTCCGGCTCGGTGACCAGCCCCACCTTGGGCGCACCGGCCTGCTGCAGCAGCGCCATGGCGGCGACCACACGGCCATAGTTCACGCCGGCATCGCCGCGCACCATGACCGGCGTCTTCGGCCGCTGGCGCAGCACCGCGGCCGCCCGTGTCACCAGCGTTTCGGCGTCTATCGGCGTTTCCGGATCGCCGCCGATGTTGAGGAAATAACGCCCCTCGGCATCGACGCTCAACACCAGAGGATCCTGCTGCTGTTCGTCCAGCGGTTCGGCCGCCGCCTGCGGCAACTCGACATCCACGCCTTGATTCAACAGCGGCGCGGTGATCATAAAGATCACCAGCATGACCAACATGACGTCGATATAGGGCACCACGTTGATTTCCGCCATCGGCTTTTTCTTGATCCGTTGTCTGGCCACTATGCTTACCTGTTACCCTTGCGCACGCTCAATCGTGCGCCTGGCGGTGCAAAATACTGGAGAACTCTTCCAGGAAATTGTCATAACGCGTTTCCAGCCGTTCGACATCGTTGGAGTAACGTTTGTAGGCGATGACGGCGGGAATGGCGGCAAACAACCCCATCGCGGTGGCGATCAATGCTTCGGCAATGCCAGGGGCCACCATTGCCAAGGTCGCCTGATGGACATTGCCGAGACCACGAAAGGCGTTCATGATTCCCCAGACGGTACCGAACAGCCCCACGTAGGGACTGGTCGACCCCACGGTGGCCAGAAAGGCAAGGTGAGTTTCCAGTTCGTCCATTTCGCGCGACAGCGCCACCCGCATCGAACGCTGCGCGCCTTCCACAACCGCCATCGGATCGCTGTTGCTGCGCTGGCGCAGACGGGTGAACTCGGTAAACCCGGACACGAATATATTCGCCAGTCCGGTCAGTTCGCTGGCCCGCGGTGAGAGCTGCTTGTACAAGGTCGCCAGGTCGCCACCCGACCAGAAGCGGTCCTCGAACTGTTCGGCTTCGTCGCGCGCCTCGCTGAGCATGCCGCGCTTGCGAAAGATCATGGTCCAGGACAGCACCGACACGCTCAACAACAACAGCATCACCAGTTGTACCACCACACTGGCGTTGGTGATCAGGCTGAAAAAAGACAAATCAGTGTGCATTCAAAAGCTCCGAACGGATGGTTTGCGGGATGGGCGTCGGCTTGAAGGTGGCCGCCTCGACGCAGGCGATGCGCACCGTCCCCTGGCACAAGACGCGGGTCTCGCCGCTGCGACGTATGGTTTGAGCGAAACTGAGGCTGGCACGTCCGGCGGCACTCACTACCGCCGTGACTTCAAGCGCATCGTTAAACCGAGCCGGTGAGCGGAAATCCACTTGCAGCGAATGAACCGTAAACAAAATGCCCAGATCCCGGCGTAACTGCCCTTGATCGAATCCCAGCGCGCGCAGGTACTCCGTCCTGGCCCGCTCCATGAACTTCAGATAATTGGCGTAATATACAACGCCGCCGCAGTCCGTGTCTTCGTAATAGACACGTACCGGCCAACAAAATTGTGTCAAACGTACCCCCGGGTGACGATGGTTTCCGCGATCGACATTTTACCTGCCACAAGCTTACCGGCGCGGTAGCCCCTTTGCACCCCGACGACTCCGTTCGCATCGACCCAAAAAAAACGCGACCAGGGCGGTCGCGCAACGTCCCCGAAGGGGGGAGCAAGACTGGAATGGGTGTCGGGTGACCTGCCTGTAGGACAGGTTCCGCTTTCCGGCGCAGCGCCGAGCGGAAGCTCATGTGGCTGCGGCGGCCTGTGTCCCAAGCGAACAGCAAAGCCTGTGCCAGCGCGACCCGAGCGCCGCCGGTAGGGCCTGACGGCGGCAAAAGCCGGCCAGAAGGAGAAATCGGAGACCCAAAAACCCGTACAACTGTCGTACTTTGACGACAGTCTTTTCTCAAACCGTCACCAAATTCCGCCAATAGTGCGTTTGCTTCGTCGCCTTACAGCGACATCCGCTGGACCTGATTACCCTTGAACTGCGACGGGTTCAGATGATGTTTATGCAACAGCTTATAGAACTCGGTGCGGTTGCGCTTGGCGATACGGGCCGCCTGGCTGACGTTGCCGTTGGTGATCTGCAGGAGTTGCGTCAGATATTCGCGCTCGAAACGGGAACGCGCATCGGCAAAAGCCGGCATTTCGGCATCCACTTCGTCGCGCAACGCGCGCTGCACCAGACTGGCGGGGATCAACGAAGTGGTGGTGAAGGCGACCGACTGCTCGACAATGTTGAACAATTGACGAACGTTGCCCGGCCAGGGCGCGGATAACAGCACTTCCATGGCGTCGGCGGAAAATCCCTTGACACCTTTCTTGGCCGCATCCTCCAGCGTGGTCAGAAAATAGTTTGCCAGCAGCGGGATGTCCTCACGCCGCTCGACCAGCGCCGGGATATCCAGCGCCACCACGTTCAGCCGGTAATACAAATCCTCGCGGAAGCGGCCGGAATTGCGCAATTCCTCGAGATCGCGGTGGGTGGCGGAAATAATGCGCACATCCACCGGGATGGCGCGCGTGGCGCCAACCGGTCGCACCACCCGCTCCTGGATCGCGCGCAGCAGCTTCACCTGGAAGGTCATCGGCATATCGCCGATTTCATCGAGAAACAGGGTACCGCCATTGGCAGCCTGGAACAGGCCCTTGTGATCGCGCGTGGCACCGGTGAACGAACCTTTGACGTGGCCGAAAAACTCGGACTCGAACAGGGTTTCCGGAATGGCACTACAGTTGACGGCGACGAAATCCCCGCCTGCGCGCGGGCTGGCATGATGAATGGCGCGCGCCAGCACTTCCTTGCCGGTGCCGCTCTGGCCATGAATGAAGATACTCGCCTCGCTGGCCGCCACCAGGCGTGCCTGCCCCAGCAGGTCTTCCATCAACGGGCTGCGGGTCACGATCTCTTGACGCCATTCGGCGACCTGTTCGTCCTCGCGCCGCTCGTGTTGTTCGCCGGTCACCCGCAACGCGCGTGTCACCTGTTCCAACAATTCCTTGCTGTCGAAGGGTTTTGTGAGATAGCCAAAGACGCCGCGGCTGGTGGCATCGACCGCTTCGGGAATGGATCCGTGGGCGGTGAGAATGATCACAGGAAGGGCCGGACTGCGGCTATAGATCTGGTCGAACAACGCCATGCCGTCCATACCATCCATACGCAAGTCCGTGATTACCAAGTGAGGTTGGAAGATCGGAATCTGTGCCAGGGCCTTTTCGCCGCTCTCCACCGCCGCCACCTCATAGCCGACGGCGGACAGCCGCATCGACAGCAGACGCAACAACGCCGGATCGTCGTCCACCACCAGGACCCTGTATCGACAAGCACTCAAATCAATTCTCCTTCCGTTCTAACGGCGTTTCGCGTTTCTGGATACTTTGCTCAATGTCGGTCAGCTCTTGCAACTGTCGTTCCAACTCCTTGACCCGCCCTTCGGATTCCGTCAGCGCGCGCTTGAGCACGGCGATTTTATCACCCGTCCCCGTCTTTTCACGGATCACCTGAGTCAACAACCGCGCCAACGCGCGAGAACTGGCACTGGCGTGCGGATCCAGGTCCTGGAGCAACTTCAGCGCGCGCGGCTCGTCGCGCACCTCGGCCGGCCCCTCGGCCAGCAACAGCGCCAGCCGCAGCCGGCTGCGGGTGTCGGGCCGGCGGGCGAATTCCTGTTGCCGTCGCTCCAGCGCCTGCGCGTTCTGCTCCGGCGGCAAGGCACGCAGGCGCCACCACTCTTCCAGCCAATAGGCGGCATCGTCGACCCGCAGCGCCACCGGCACACGTCCGTCGCCGCCATGCTGGACCGCCATGGGCTGGCAGGCACACAGAAAAAAAACAGTCAGTAACAAATAGTTACGCACATTGCTCCTCAGCCGGTTCCAGCGGTAGCACCACGCGCAAACAGGCGCCCGCGGAGTCGCGGTCGATGACCTCTATATAACCGCCGTGCGCTTGCGCATATTCGCGCGCAATCGACAGCCCCAGGCCGGTACCGCGCACGTGGCCATTGGCGACATTCGCACCTTGATAAAAGGCGTCGAACACCCGTCGGCGTTCTTCCTCGGGGATGCCCGGACCGGAATCTGCCACTTCGATCACAGCCTGACCTTCCCGCGCGCACAGATGAACGCGCAGGCGGCCTTTTTCCGGCGAAAATTTGATCGCGTTCGAGATCAAATTATCCACCAGCGTCTGCAGTTTGGCGCGGTCCCCGTCCAATGCTACAGGATCCAGCGACACATTCAGAACCAGTTGTCGGGCAAGAATCGCAACCTTGTGATCTGTAAGAACATTATATATCAGGCCGCGCAAAGCCACGCGTTCGATATGCAATTTTGCGGTGCGCTGGCTGGCGATATTGAAATCCAGCAGATTTTCGATCAGTTTCTGTAGCTGCAAGGTGTTGTCACGCAGAATCGCCGTGATTTCCCCCTGTTGACTGTTCAGATGCCCCACCACGCCTTCATTGAGGAGTTCCGCGCCCTCGCGGATGGCGGTCAAGGGCGTCTTCAGCTCGTGGGAGATATGCCGCAAAAAGCGGTTTTTCTCCTGCTCCACTTCGAGCAGGCGGGTGCGCATCCAGTCCAGCCGCTCACCCAGCTGTTCCACGTCGCGAGGCCCGACAATCTGCGCCGGCTGGGAAAAATCGCCATCGCCCAGACGCCGGATGGCCCGATCCACCTGTTGGATCGGGCGGTTGACCAACAGGGTAAAAAATGCCGCCAGGACCAACACCGCCGGTACCAGCGCGACCGCCTGGACGACCAGCCCACGCTGCACCTCCGCGCCCTTGGTTTCCAGGGTGGCCACTTCGCCTTCCACCAGCTTGCGGTTATCGACCAGGATTTCGCGCGCGTCGCGCGCCAGCTCGGCAAAACCGTCGACCGCCTGCGCCGTTTCCGGCGCGTCGTATGGATGCTGGCTGAGCGTGCGCGTGATCCCGGCCTCCACCCGCTGCATCAGCAGCAGGCGGTCACGTTGGGACTGCGGCAGATTCAGCGCCAGCAGGCGGCGTACCGTATCGACGAACTTCTGGTGGTTCTCGTTATAGACTTCGAGCAGGGCCTGGTCACCCAACACTTTGAACTGACGTGCATTTCGCTCCATATCGGTAATGGCCTCCAGCAACAGCTGGCTGCTCTGCGTGGCCCTGACCGTGGCGAACAGTGCCCGTTGCCCCTGCGCCACCAGGCGGTCGACCTCGTAGGTGGCATGAACCAGCGCGATCAACAGCGGCGCCACCACCAGCATGTAACCGACCAGCAACAGACGACGGATGGATTTCGGGCGATAAAATCTCAAGCGCGGGTATCCTCGGTCCAGAAAGGACTATTGTGATTGAAGTCATCACGGAATGGAAAACCCGAGGCTAAGGCCGGCCCCGGGAGGGCCGGAAAGCGCCGCGACTGCGGCATCAGCGCCGGAGACGGCGGGAAAAAAGGACCGCACCCGCCAGGCCCCCTCCTGGACGGTTCAGTGAATTGGTGCTTCTTGCGCCGCCCAGCCACGCACGGAAAAGGCGTGGCGCGGGCGCGCGTTCAGACGACGCTGCCGAATCCGAGGTCTACGGCACCCGCGGGCGGCTCGAGACCCGCCAGGCGGCATCCCTGGGCGATCGGGCCACCCGGGAACAGTTTATAGAGGTACTTGTAACCGCCTTTGCTGTGAAACTTCTCGTCCAGCGCATCGTGGAGTTCGCGTACGCTGTACTTGTTGCAGTCGTGCCGGGAACAATATTCCTGCAAAGCCTGCACCACTTCCCAGTGATCTTCCTGCATCGAAAGTCCCTCACGGTCGGCCTGGGCGCGTGCCTCGACCTGAGACCAGTCTGAAGGGGCATGAACAAAATCCGAACTGACGGCCGATAGTGCCATACTGCGACTCCTCCTCAGGGTCGAATGGAACTGCAAGACTCCCCTCAAATATAGCACTTCGAAAAAAAACTGCCGCCAACAACAGGGATCAGTCGGCTGGCCGCAACTGCGCACCGAACGCGGCGCGCGTCAGTGCAAGCCGCTCTTCAAGCAACTCGCGGCCGTAGCGTTGGGTTCGACTGTGCCCCCACACCGGACCCGGCCAGGCCGGGTCCGTGCGGTAGCGGGCGATATGGTGCATATGCAGTTGCGGCACCAGATTGCCGAGCACGCCGATATTGAGTTTATCCGCCGCGAACGTCTGCTTCATGAAGCTCGCGAGCTGCGCCGACTCCTGCCACAGTTGCGCCTGTTGCGCCGTCGGCAGCTCGAAGATTTCGCTCACGCCGGGGCGGCGCGGCACCAGCACGAACCAGGGATAGCGCGCATCGTCAAACAACAGCAGTTCGCTGAGCGACAAGCGCCCGACCGGCACGCAGTCGGCCGCCAGGCGCGGATGCAGTTCGAACGCTTCACTCATACGGCTGGTCCCCCTTAATCAAACACACTTTTTACGCCGTGGACCTTTTGGCTTCAAGCGCCAGCGGCTATCGTAGGCCCATGGAATACACCTTGGCCATCGACCAGGGCACCCACGCCAGCCGCGCCCTGGTCCTCGATGCCCGCGGCCGGCCGCTGGCGTCCCGCCTCGTGCCCGTCGACCTGACGCGCCCGCACGCCGGGCGCGCCGAACAGGCAGGCGAGCAGATCGTCAACAGCGTGCGAACCGCGGTGCGCGGGGTATTGGACGCATTGACCCGCGAACAGCGTGGCGCGCTCAGCCGTTGCGGCCTGTGCACCCAGCGCTCGACGGTGCTCGCCTGGGGCGAAGACGGCGCCGCGCTGTCGCCGGCATTGAGCTGGCAGGACACGCGCGGCGAGTCGCTGGTGACCGCGCTGGGTCCCCACGGCCAGCGCATACAACAGCTGTCCGGGCTGCCGCTTTCAGCGCATTATGGCGCCAGCAAACTGAACTGGCTGCAGCGCAACCTCGCCACGTCAGACCAGTATAGAATGGGCCCCCTGGCGGCTTATCTGCTTTGCCGTCTGACGCGGCAGGGCCACCACCGCGTCGACCACGGCAACGCCCAACGTCTGCAGCTGCTGGATGTCCGGCAGTGCCGCTGGTCGCCGGCGCTGCTGGACTGGTTCGGCATTCAACGTCAACGCCTGCCCGAACCGCGGCCGGTCATCGATGACTATGGCAACCTCATCGACGACGAACTTCCACTCACGGCGGTCTGCGGCGATCAGAACGCCGCCTGGTTCGCCGACGGCCAGGTGGACGACGCTAACGCGCTGATCAACCTCGGCAGCGGCGCCTTCATCCTCGCCGCACCCGGTGCCCACGCGCCGCCGCTGGGACTGCTGACCAGCATCGCCGTCAGCGACCGGCAGGGTTGCGACTATTTGAGCGAGGCCACCGTCAACGGCGCCGCCAGCGCGTTGCAGTGGTTGCAGCAGCGCTATCCCGGCAGCGACATCTTCGGCCAACTGGGCCGGTGGCTGACGGCGGACATCACGCCACCGATCTTCATCAACAGTGTCGGCGGACTGGGTTCGCCCTGGTGGGTGACCAATCTCGAGCCGGTCTTTGTACCCGATACCGCCCGCCTCACGTTGGCCGAACGCGCGCTGGCGGTAACCGAAAGCATTCTGTTTTTGCTCGCCATCAATTTGCAACAACTGCAGACCCGGACGCCGATCGAACGGCTGCGCGTCAGCGGCGGGCTGTCCCGGCTTGACCCCCTGTGTCAGAAACTGGCCGATCTGTGCGATCTGGATGTGCTACGCTCGCCCGACAATGAGGCCAGCGCCCGCGGCGTGGCATGGCTGGCCGCCGGCCGACCCGCCGAATGGGGCGAGGCAGCGACGGCGGATCGTTTCGTCCCGCGGCGGGCACCTGCTTTGCAGGCGCGCTACCGCGGTTTCCGTGATTATTTGCAGCAACGACTGGACCGGCCATCCGATGCCTAATCCGCCCATTCCCAGCCTTGTCGCCCACCGCGGTTATCTGAGACAGTACCCCGAGAACACCTGGCTGGCGCTGCAGGCCGCCCTCGACGCCGGCGCCTGCTGGTTGGAATTCGACGTGCAGATGTGTGCCGATTGCCAATTCGTCCTGTTGCACGATGCCGGTCTTGGCCGGACCGCCGACGTGGAAATGGATGCGCTCACCACGCCCAGCCACCAGCTGACCGCCAGCGTCCACGAACCGCAACGTTTCGGTGACCGTTTCGCGCCTACGCCGATCACGCCGCTGTCCGAGGCGCTGCGGCGACTGGCGCGCTGGCCGCGGGCGCGCGCCATGGTGGAGATCAAACAGGAAAGTCTGGCCCACCACGGCCTGGACGTCGTCATGCGGCGGCTGCTGCCACTGCTGCAGGCTCACGCGGAGCAATGCGTACTGATCAGTTATGATTTGCCCGCGCTGGTCTGGTCGCGCCGGCATTGCACCCTGCCTGTCGGTTGGGTACTGACGCGCTACGATGAAACGCGACTGGCTCAGGCCCGACAACTGGCGCCGGACTTCCTGATTTGCAACGAGCGCAAACTGCCGCCACAACAGCCTCCCTGGCCCGGGCCCTGGCAGTGGATGCTGTATGACATCGTCGATCCGCAACAGGCGCTGGAGTGGGCAGCCAGGGGGGTCTCCCTGATAGAGACGGCGGACATCGGCGCTATGTTGCGCCACCCGCGACTGGCGCCAGGCGCCTGCCATCGTGCCGGACTATGATCTGGCGATCATCGGCGCCGGCATCCACGGCGTGGCCGTGGCGCGCGAGGCCGCGCGGCGCGGTCACCGGGTGCTGGTGCTGGAACAATACGCCGGCGCGGCGATGGGCACGTCGAGCCAGTCCTCGAAACTCATCCACGGCGGCCTGCGCTATCTGGAAAGCGGGCAGCTGCGTCTGGTACGCGAATGCCTGCGCGAACGCGCGCGACTGTTGCGGGCCTATCCCGATCTGGTCAGGCTGACGCCTTTCCATATTCCCGTCTACCGTACGACGCGCCGCGGCGTGTTTACCATCGCCGCCGGACTGGCACTTTACGCCCTGCTGGGCGGCAAGGGATTCAGCCGCGTGCCCCGGGCCCGATGGCCGTACCTCGATGGTTTACACCGTGATGGCCTGCGCAGCGTATTCCGTTATTGGGATGCGCAAACCGACGATCGTCTGTTGACCGAGCGGATCGCCGCCGAGGCACAGCGCCTGGGTGCGGAATTGCGCTATCGATCCGGCTTGTCACGAGGATCATGGAGCCAGGGCGAATGGCGGCTGGAATGTCGCGGCGCCGAGACCAGGGTGGTCAAGGCCCGTCGTCTGGTCAACGCCAGTGGACCCTGGGCCAATCTTGTATTGGCAAAACTCGAACCCACCGTCGGCACGCTGCCCATGCAGTTGGTTCAAGGCACGCATATCGTCGTTCCCGCGACGCCTTCGCACGGGGTCTACTACCTTGAAGCGCCGGCGGACGGACGCGCCGTATTCGTCATGCCCTGGCAGGGCTAGACACTGATCGGCACGACTGAAACACCCTACACCGGCGACCCCGGCGAGGTGGTGCCGCTGGAAAGCGAAATCGCGTATCTACTGGAAACGCGCAATCACTATTTTTCGCCGCCGTTGGCGCGCGATGCCGTCACCGGGATCATGTGCGGCCTGCGTCTGTTGCCCGATGGCGACAGCGCGCCCTTTCATCGCCGCCGCGACACCCTGCTGCACAGCGCAGGCGATCGACCAACGCTGCTCACTATTTACGGCGGCAAACTCACTTCGCATCAAGCCACTGCGGAGCGCGTCGTCAAAAAACTCGATTTGTGACATAAGCAATCGCGGATTGCCGACTTTGTGCGCCCGGTCGCATTTTTACCTTGTCCAGTTGCCTGGACAGCGCGCTGCGTCTAAGCTACAGCGCAGGCTCACCCGCCCATAGGCGTGCTCAAGGCCGGCGCAGTCGGACTACGTCCAGCACCGCAGAAACACTCGTCCGCAGGCGTGCGCAAGGCTCAAGGAACAGTGTACGGCACAGCAACAAACCCGGCGTCGACAGGACGCACGACGATCCGCATATCACCGCAACGACACTTGCGCCGGTGACAGGAGTTTCAGCATGCAATCCACCTGGAAAGAAACGGTCTATCGTCAACGCGAGGAACTGGCGTTGATGCTGCATCAACCGCTGGCTCGCCTGGCGCAACAGTGTCTGGCCGCCTGGGGAGACCGGGAAGCGCTCAATCGAGTGCTGCTTGAGGGCTTCGGGTCCGTTCCGCATTGCACCTACGTTTACGTGCTCGGCACCGATGGCGTACAGATCTGCGACAATATCGCCGCCAGCGGTATTGTCAGCGGCCATTTCGGCCGTGACCGTTCGCAGCGGCCCTATATGCGCGAAGCGGTTCCGGCCTGGGGCTTTTTGCTCTCCGACGCCTACATCAGTCTGCTGGCACACCGGCCGTCGCTGACCGCGCTGCACGTCATCCGCACCGAGGAACAACCGCTGGGCTACCTGGGGGCCGACTTCGACCTGCGCAATCTGCCGGTGACCGCCCAGCACTACCAGGAGCCGGAACACTGGCGCCAGATCAAGGGCGACCCGTCCATCCGCAGCACGGTGTTCCTGCAAAGCCGCGTGGAAAGTCCGCTGGACCGCAACATGGAACAGGCGCTGTCGATTCTGGAGGAACTGTTCACCGAGCGCGGACTGTTCCAGGCTGTGATCCATTTCTCCAGCAGTCGCGTCACGGCCTGGTTCCTGGAAGACCCATACCGCTACCGGATTCTCGACCAGGAACTGCTGGCGGACCCCGATATCTGTCTCGCCTACCCGACCTGCCCCTACCCGGATGACGCCCTGATCCCGAAAGACTGTATCGTGCCGATTCTCGA
Organism: Thiogranum sp.; assembly: GCA_030148775.1. Lineage (GTDB taxonomy): Bacteria > Pseudomonadota > Gammaproteobacteria > DSM-19610 > DSM-19610 > Thiogranum. The sequence goes on along the minus strand of JASBST010000103.1, from coordinate 17,598 downwards.
CAGCATGCGCCAGCTGCGTCTGGCCGACGACGTGATTTATCTGCGCTCGGCGTCGATCAATATTTTCAACGGCATGGTCAGCCTGACATTTTCCTGCGACGGCTCGCACTACATGCGTTACAACGAATTTCTGGAAAAGAACATGGCGTTCTGGCTGGGCAGTGCCGCCTGAAGCGCACGTGTTTCTCTAGATCGGCGGCGGTTGATCGCTGTCGTCGCCGATCAGCGGCAGGGTCTCGCCGCCGCGCGCCGGCGGCGCCAGACCGAGCTGCAGCCAGGCGCTGCGGGTGGCCATGCGCCCCCGCGGCGTGCGCATGATAAAACCCTGCTGAATCAGATAGGGTTCGAGGACGTCCTCGATGGTGCCTTTCTCCTCGCCGATGGCCGCGGCAAGGTTGTCGAGACCGACCGGTCCGCCGTCGAATTTCTCCACAATGGTACGCAACAGACGCCGGTCCTGGGCATCGAAGCCCTGGTCGTCCACCTCCAGCATCTGCATCGCCTGGCGCACCACTTCGGCGCTCACCTCGCCGCCGGCTTTGACTTCGGCGTAGTCGCGCACCCGCCGCAGCAGACGGTTGGCGATCCGGGGCGTGCCGCGCGAGCGCGTCGCCAGAGCGCGGGCGCCGTCGGCGTCGATGCGGATGCCGAGAATCGACGCCGAGCGCTGAATAATGCTGGCCAGATCGGCGGGATCGTAGAACTCCAGACGCTGGACAATGCCGAAGCGGTCGCGCAAGGGCGAGGTCAGCAGCCCGGCACGCGTGGTCGCACCCACCAGGGTGAACGGCGGCAGCTCCAGTTTGATCGAGCGCGCCGCCGGACCCTCGCCGATGACGATATCCAACTGGTAGTCCTCCATGGCGGGATAGAGGATCTCCTCGACCACCGGGCTGAGGCGGTGGATCTCGTCGACAAACAGCACGTCGTGCTGCTCCAGATTGGTCAGCAGCGCCGCCAGATCGCCCTGCTTTTCCAGCACCGGCCCGGCGCTGTGGCGCAGCTGCGCGCCCATCTCATTGGCGATGATGTGCGCCAGGGTGGTCTTGCCAAGCCCCGGCGGACCGAAGATCAAGACGTGATCGAGCGCGTCGCCGCGCCGCCGCGCCGCTTCGATAAACACCTCCATCTGCGCGTTGACCTGCGGCTGGCCGACATAATCAGCCAGCCTGCGCGGACGGATAGCGCGCTCCTGTGCGTTATCGTCGGCAGAGGCGGCGGCGGTGACAAGGCGGTCCGGATCGATCATAGGCCAGCAGCATACCGACTCGGCGTACGCCGGTACAGCGCCCGCGGGCTGGCGCTGTCACCAGTTCCGCTGAAATTGTCCCGTCGACGCATTTCCGCTAGGGTAGGCCCCCGGCCGACCCCATTGAAGGAACAACCGATGAAAGCGAAAGCCGCCGTTGCCTGGCAACCCAATCAACCTCTTAGCATTGAAGAAGTGGACGTCGAGGGTCCGCGCGCGGGCGAAGTCCTGCTCAAGGTGGTCGCCAGCGGGGTCTGCCATACCGACGCCTTCACCCTCTCGGGTCAGGATCCCGAGGGCGCCTTTCCCTGCATTCTCGGTCACGAGGGCGGCTGCGAAGTGCTCGAGTGCGGGCCGGAGGTGAAAAATCTGCATCCGGGCGATCACGTGATCCCGCTGTACATTCCCGAGTGCGGCGAATGCGAGTACTGTCTGTCGAACAAAACCAATCTCTGTCAGTCGATCGCCGCGACGGTATGGACCGGTTACATGCCCGACGGCACGCGGCGTTTCTCGCACCAGGGCAAGCCGATCTATCACTACATGGGCTGTTCGACCTTCGCCGAATACACCGTGGTGCCGGAGATCGCACTGGCGAAAATCAACCCGGCGGCGCCGCTGGACAAGGTCTGTCTTCTCGGCTGCGGCGTCACCACCGGAATCGGCGCGGTATTGAACACCGCCAAGGTCGAGCCCGGCGCCAGCGTCGCGGTCTTCGGCCTCGGCGGCATCGGCCTGTCGGTCATCCAGGGCGCGGTCATGGCGCGGGCCGGGCGCATTATCGCCATCGATGTGAATCCGGACAAATTCGAAATGGCCAGGGCGCTGGGCGCCACTGATTGCGTCAATCCCGAGGAGTTGAGCACCGGGGTCACCGAAGCCATCGTCGAAATGACCGGCGGCGGCGTCGACTATTCGTTCGAATGCATCGGCAACGTCAACGTCATGCGCGATGCCCTGGAGTGTTGTCACATGGGCTGGGGTGTTTCCACTATCATCGGCGTGGCCGGCGCCGGCCAGGAGATCAGCACCCGACCCTTTCAGCTGGTCACCGGACGTTCCTGGAAAGGCACCGCCTTCGGCGGCGTCAAGGGTCGCAGCGAACTGCCGGGCTACGTCGACAATTATCTGAACGGTAAGATCGAGCTCGACAGCATGGTGACCCACAGACTGGCGCTGGAAGATATCAACCAGGCGTTCGATCTGATGCACACCGGCAAAAGCATCCGCTCGGTCATCATTTTTTAGGTCTCTCCAGCCATGCAGAAAATCGAAAGCGTCAAGGAATTCGGCGGTTATCTCAACCGCTACCAGCACGAGTCGGTCCGCTGCGGCTGCCGGATGACTTTTTCCGTCTACCTGCCGCCGCAGGCCGAGCACGACGCCGTGCCGGCGCTCTACTGGCTGTCCGGGCTGACCTGCACCGACGACAATTTCCGCACCAAGGCCGGCGCCCAGCGCTACGCGGCCGAGCACGGCGTGGCGCTGATCATCCCCGACACCAGTCCGCGCGGCGCCGAGGTACCCGACGCGGCGGATCGCTACGACCTCGGCCAGGGCGCGGGCTTTTATGTCAACGCCACACGCCAACCCTGGTCGAAGCACTATCACATGTATGATTACGTGGTCGAAGAAATGCCGGCCCTGGTCGAAGCCAACTTGCCGTTGATTCCCGGCTTGAGATCAATCAGCGGACATTCCATGGGCGGTCACGGTGCGCTGATCGTCGCGCTTAGGAATCCGCAGGCTTACCGCTCGGTGTCCGCCTTTGCGCCTATCTGCAATCCGCTGCAATGCAGTTGGGGCGAAGGCTGTTTCGGCGCTTACCTGGGCGACGACAAAAGTACCTGGGAATCCTGGGACGCCACCTGCCTGATCGATGCCGGGGCCCAGCCGCCGCCGCTGATGATCGACCAGGGCACCGCCGACGAATTTCTCGCCGAACAGCTGTTCCCGCAAAATCTGCAGGCCGCCTGCGAAGCGCGCAGCCTACCCCTGACGCTGCGCCTGCAACCGGGCTACGATCACAGCTATCACTTCATCGCCAGCTTTATCGGTGAGCATATCGCCTGGCACGCCGAGGCACTAAGGCGCTGAAATCCCGCCGTTCTTGACCCGGCCCGATTGTGGACTAGGCTTTCACAAAGGGGGGTATCGGCGTGTGTACACGCCTCCTGCCAGCGCCTTTCCTCCGCGACGATGGGAGATATCGATGACCAGACAGTTGTTTATTGACGGCAAAACCATTGAGACCAACGAACAGGGATTTCTCTGCAATCTGGCCGACTGGAGCGAAGACTTCGCCGCCATCCAGGCCAAGGAAGACAACCTCGACCTTTACGTGGACCACTGGGAATTGATCTGGTATTTCCGCGACTACTATCAAGAAAACCAGGTCAACCCGACCATGCACACCATGGTGACCACGCTGGGGAAAAAGGGCACGGAATTCCACGACCAGAAAGCCTACGAAAAACACATCTACGGCTTATTTCCGCGCGACCCCGTGCACGAGTTGTGCAAACTCTCCGGCTTGCCGATGCCGCAACCGGACGACTGACAAAATCAGCTGACCGACGCCTGCAGGGCGGCGCGGATGATCTCCTCGGTCGACTGGTGACGGCTGTCCACGGCGCGCACCAGACGACTCGCCTCCGGGGCCTTGTAGCCCAAGGCCATCAAGGCGCTCACGGCCTCTTCCACCGGATTGGCGACATCCGGCGGCTGCGCCTTGGCACTGCCACCGGACTGCGGCGTGGCACTCCAGTCGGCCAGCTTGTCGCGCATCTCCACCACCAGGCGTTCGGCGGTTTTCTTCCCCACCCCCGGCAACTTCACCAACGCGGCCGTATCGCCGGCCTGCACACACAGGGCGAAGTCGTTCGCCGGCATGCCGGAGAGAATCGTCAGCGCCAGCTTGGCACCGACGCCGTTGACCCTGATCAGGGCACGAAACAGTCCACGGTCGGACAACCGGCTGAAACCGTACAAGGTATGCGCGTCCTCGCGCACTGCCAGGTGCGTATACAAGGACACGTTCTCGCCCACCGCCGGCAGATCGTAGAAGGTGGTCATCGGCGCCTCGATCTCATAACCGACACCCTGAACGTCGAGCACCAGCGCCGGCGGTTGTTTGTCGAGCAGAATGCCGCGCAGAAAGCCGATCACCGCAAACGGCCTCCACGCAGTTTCTGCGCCGGCGCCACCCGGGCGATGGCCGTATTGCGGAAGCTGTGGCACAGCGCGATCGCCAGCGCATCGGCGGCGTCGGCCTGCGGCGTGGCGGGCAGGCTGAGCAATACCCGCACCATATGCTGCACCTGCGTCTTGTCGGCGCCGCCCCTGCCAACCACCGCCTGCTTGATTTCGCGCGGGGCGTACTCGGCCACCGGCATGGCGCGGGTCACGGCCGCGCAAATGGCCGCGCCACGCGCCTGCCCGAGTTTCAAGGCGGAGTCGGCGTTGCGGTGCATGAACACACTCTCGATAGCCAGCTCATCCGGCTGGAACTGCACCATCAGTGCCTGCAGTTCGGTAAAGATCAAACCCAGTTTGTCCGCCAGGGTGGCGCCCTGGACTCTGACACAGCCGCTGCCGACGTAGCACACGCGCTGACCTTCGGCGTCGATCAGCCCATAGCCGGTGAGGCGGGAGCCGGGGTCGATGCCGAGAATGCGGGTCATGCGCCGAGCCTATCAGAGCTCGGCGAGAATGTCGTCGGCGATATCGGCGTTGGAGTAGACGTTCTGCACGTCGTCCAGGTCTTCGAGGGTTTCCAGCATGCGGATCATTTTCTCGGCCTCGTCGCGCATCAGAGGCGTGGTGTTTTCCGCGCGCATGGTGACCTCGGCGTTTTCCGGGTCGTGGCCGGCCGCCATCATGGCCTCGCGCACAGCGGAGAAATCGTCCGGCGCGGTCAGCACGTCGATGGAACCGTCTTCATTGGCGACCACGTCCTGAGCACCCGCCTCCAGCGCCGCTTCCATGATCGCGTCTTCGTCGCTGCCGGCGGAGTAGCTGAGGATGCCGGTGTGGGTGAATTGAAAGGCCACCGAGCCGCTTGTGCCCAGGTTGCCACCGGCCTTGGTGAACGCATGGCGGACTTCGGAAACGGTCCGGTTACGGTTGTCGGTGAGGCAGTCGACCATCACCGCGACACCGCCCGGGCCATAACCCTCGTAGCGGATTTCATCGAAATTTTCGCCTTCCTGGGCGCCCGAACCACGCTTGATGGCACGTTCGATGGTGTCCTTGTTCATATTGGCCGCGAGCGCCTTGTCCACCGCCAGGCGCAGCCGCGGATTGGCCGCCGGATCGGGGTCGCCACTGCGCGCGGCCACGGTGATTTCACGGATCAGCTTGGTGAAAATCTTGCCGCGCTTGGCGTCCTGGGCTTTTTTGCGGTGCTGGATGTTGGCCCATTTACTGTGTCCGGCCATGTGTGCCTCGTCGGATGTTCAAAACCCGGCAAATTCTAGCACTTCGGTGGCATTGACGTCAGCCGGCCCGGCAGCGCCGCGGTCCACTCAGGGCGAGACTTCCAGCATGCGTGTCAACGCGGTCCGGGCCAGCGCGGCTTCTTTTTCCGGCACCTTGATTTGGTTGACCGGCTGATCGAGGAGCAGATTTTCCAGCGTCCACAGCAGGTGCTGTGGATCGATGCGAAACATGGTCGAACACATGCACACGGTCGGCGACATGAAGTGCACCGACTTGCCTTCGTGACTGCACTGCTGGTGCAGCCGGTTGACCAGATTCAGTTCGGTGCCGACCAGCCAGCGGGTACCCGGCTCGGCCTGGTGAATCGTCCTGATGATGTATTCGGTCGAACCGACATAATCCGATTTCTGGCAGACCTCGAAACTGGCCTCGGGATGGGAAATGATTTTCGCCTCGGGGTACTTCGCCTTGAAACGATCGATATGCTCGGGCTGGAACATCTGGTGCACCGAACAGAATCCTTTCCAGAGGATGATCCTGGCCGCGCGGATCTGCGCCTCGCTGAGACCGCCCATGGGCTGATCGAAATCCCACACCACCATTTGCTCCAGCGGGATGCCCATGCGGTGGCCGGTGTTGCGGCCCAGGTGCTGATCGGGGAAGAACAGCACTTTACCGCGCCGGGAAAACGCCCAGTCGAGCACCTGCCGGGCGTTGGTGGAGGTACAGACGATACCGCCGTGGGCACCGCAGAACGCCTTCAGATCGGCCGCCGAATTGATATAGGTGACCGGCGTGATCTCCTCGTCGGCCTCCAGCACCCGACCCAACTCCTTCCACGCCCGTTCCACCTTGGCCAGATTGGCCATGTCGGCCATGGAACAACCGGCGGCCAGATCGGGCAGCATGGCGATCTGCTCGGGACGGGACAGGATATCGGCGACTTCAGCCATGAAATGGACGCCGCAGAAGACGATGTAGTCGGCCTTCGACGCCGCCGCCTGACGCGACAGTTTCAAAGAATCGCCGGAGAAATCGGCATGCCGGAAGACCTCGTCACGCTGGTAATGATGGCCGAGAATGACCAGCCGGTCGCCCAGCGTGCGGCGCGCCTCGAGGATACGGGCATCACATTCCTGGTCGCTGAGTGCGGCATAGGGACTGACATCAATCGCCGTGGCTTGCATACTGGATTCTCCGTTAACCACCTGTTTTCTATACTACTTCATTCGTCGCCGAGAAAACGCTCGATTGCCTCCCTATTGGTGGGGGAACTGACCCGCGCGCGGGCTTCGCGCGCGCTCCACCAAGCATGACGAGTGTGTTCCGACAGATTAAGCCTAATGACCGGGCGAGTTGTATATTCCACACGGAATACATATTCGTAATTGGTAGTTTGATCAGGGGCATAGCGCGCGCGCCAAGGCGCCACGATAGCGAAGCGGTTGTGATAACCACAGTCGACCAGGCGCTCCCGGACATCGAGGCCGGTCTCTTCGCGCACCTCCCGCACTGCCGCGGCCGCGGCCGTCTCGCCCCAAAGCAGACTGCCAGTGACCGACTGCCAGTAGCCAGCGGGCTGACGGCGTTGCAGCAGCAACACCTCGCCGGCACGGGTGTAAATCAGCACCAGGACCGATTCTGGACGTTTGTAGCGGGTTTGCGCCGCCGCGTCGTCGCCGACCACCACCGGCCCGTCCCCGTCGTCCGGCGCCGGCATCAGCGCCTTCAGTCGCCGGTTTTATCCGGCATCTTGCGCAAGCGAATGTTCAACTCGGCGAGCTGCGCCGTCGACACTTCCGAGGGCGCGTGTGTCAGCGGACAACTGGCGGTCTGCGTCTTCGGAAACGCCATCACCTCACGGATCGAGGCCGCCCCGCTCATCAGCATCACCAGCCGGTCGAGTCCGAAGGCCAGGCCGCCGTGCGGCGGACAGCCGTATTTGAGTGCATTGAGCAGAAAGCCGAACTTGTCTTGCGCTTCCTGTTCACCGATGCCGAGCAGCGCGAAAACCTGCCGCTGGACATCGCCGCGATAGATACGCATCGAGCCGCCGCCGAGTTCGGTGCCATTGAGCACCATGTCGTAGGCGCGCGAATGGCAGGCCCCGGGGTCGCTCGTCAGCCGTTCAAGGTGCTCTTCCTTGGGAGCCGTGAACGGATGGTGCAACGAGACCCAGCGGCCGGCCTCCTCGTCGCGCTCGAACATGGGGAAATCGACCACCCATAAGGGCTTCCACGCCCCCTGCAACAAGCCGCGATCCTCGCCGAGCTTGACGCGCAGCGCACCGAGCGCCTCATTGACGACGCGCGCCCGGTCGGCACCGAAGAAGATCAGATCGCCGTCCTCGGCCGCGGTGCGCTGCAGGATCGCCTCGACCACCTCGTCGGGAAGAAATTTCAATATCGGCGACTGCAAACCGTCGCGACCCTTGGCCAATTCGTTGACTTTGATATAGGCCAGCCCGCGCGCGCCGTAAATGGCCACGAACTTGGTGTAGTCGTCGATTTCCTTGCGCGTCAGCTCGCCGCCCTGTGGCAGCCGCAACGCGGCCACGCGACCCGCCGGGTCATTGGCCGGGCCGGAGAACACTTTGAACTCCACGGCGCGCATCAGATCGGCCACGTCCACCAGTTCCAGCGGTACGCGCAGGTCCGGCCGGTCGGAGCCGTAGCGGCGCATCGCCTCCTGATACGTCATGCGCGGGAAGGGGTCGTCCAGCTGCACGTCGAGCACTTTGTCGAACAGGCGCCGAATCATGTTCTCGCTCAGCGCCATGATCGCGTCTTCGTCCAGAAACGCCGTCTCTATGTCCAACTGGGTGAATTCCGGCTGCCGGTCGGCGCGCAGATCCTCGTCGCGGAAACAACGCACGATCTGGTAATAGCGGTCCATACCCGCGACCATCAGCAGTTGCTTGAACAACTGCGGTGACTGCGGCAAGGCGAAAAACTCGCCCGGGTGCGTGCGGCTCGGCACCAGATAGTCGCGCGCGCCTTCGGGGGTGGGCCGGGTCAGAATCGGCGTTTCGATATCGAGAAAACCCTGGCAGTCGAGAAAAGCGCGCAACTCGCGGGTGACCGCCGCGCGCAGACGGATGCGCGCCAGCATTTCCGGACGGCGCAGGTCGATGTAGCGATAGCGTAAACGGTGTTCTTCCGAAACCGTGTCGTCGTCGAGGTGAAACGGCGGCGTCTCGGCGCTGTTGACGATCGTCAGCTGCTTGCCGAGCACCTCGATCTCGCCGCTGGACAGGTCGGGGTTTTCGGTACCTTGCGGGCGCCGGCGCACGCGGCCGACCACCTGCAGCACATATTCGCTGCGCACCCGCTCGGCGTTGGCGAAAGTCTCGGCGGTGTCCGGATCGACCACCACCTGAACGCGGCCTTCGCGGTCGCGCAGGTCGATGAAAATCACTCCGCCATGATCGCGACGCCGGTGCGCCCAGCCGACCAGCGTGACCTCCTGATCGAGGTGGGCGGCGTTAAGTTCTCCACAATAGTGCGTACGCATGTAACGGGTCTGTCCTGTATCCTGTGACGCCGGGCCGGTCGCCCCGCGGTGATTGAAGCGCCGGTCTCTAGCCGGTTTTCTCACTGCCGCCGGAAGACGGTTTGCTCTCGCCCCCGGTCTTGCTCTCGGTCTTGCCCTTGCCCTCGCCGGAGGCGCTGTTGCTGTTGCTACGGCTGTCGTCCTTGGCGAGATTTTTCTTTTTGTCCTTTTTGAAATCGGTCTCGTACCAACCGCCACCCTTGAGGCGAAAACCCGCGGCCGAGACCAGTTTCTGTAACGCCGGCTTGCCGCAGGCCGGGCAATCCAGCAACGCGGCGTCTGAAATCTTCTGCAGTTTTTCCAATTGGTGGCCGCATTCGGCACAACGATATTCGTAGATCGGCATACCCGTGATTCCGCCAGGTTAACAAAGCGCGCGATTATAGCAGGTCCGGGCCCGATTGTGCCGCCAACCGCCGGCAACGGCGGCTTGCTCGGGGATCCCCGGCAAGCGTCCAGCGCTCGGGCCGGGCCAACCTACTGGCGCGGCGCATGCGCTACAATGCCGCCCCATGCACAGGCGCCACACCGAACTGCCACCGAACCGGGGCAACGACATTAAAACCCTGAAATCGCTGGTGCCTTTCCTCTGGGACTATCGCGGGCGCGTGGCCGTGGCGGTGGCGGCGCTGGTCTTGTCGAAAATCGCCAATGTCGGGATACCCCTGGTCCTCAAGGATATTGTCGACGCCCTGAGTGTCACCGACGCCGCGCTGGTCCTGCCGCTGGCCCTGCTGCTGGGCTATGGCGCCTTGCGTCTGGCCAGTTCACTGTTCAACGAACTGCGCGATTCGGTGTTCGCGCGGGTGCGCCACGGCGCCATGCGCCAGGTTTCCACCCGCGTACTGGAACAGCTGCACCGCCTGTCGCTGCGCTACCACCTGGAGCGCAAGACCGGCGGCATCTCCCGTGACCTGGAGCGCGGCGCGCGCAGCGTCAGCTCGCTGCTCAACTACATGGCGTTCAGTATTCTGCCGACGCTGGTCGAGGTGACGCTCATCGCCGGTATCCTGCTGCGCGATTACGACCCCTGGTTTGCCGTCATCACCTTCGCATCCGTGGTGGTCTACATTCTGTTCACCCTGAAGATCACCGAATGGCGAATGAAGTACCGGGTCAGCATGAACGCCAGCGACTCGCAGGCCAACACCCAGGCGGTCGACAGTCTGATCAACTATGAAACGGTCAAGTATTTCGGCAACGAAGCGCACGAGCTGCGCCGTTACAATCAGTCGCTGGAACGCTGGGAGGACTCCGCGGTCAAGAGTCAGACGTCGATGTCGGCGCTCAACGTCGGCCAGTCCGGCATTATCGCCGCCGGGGTCACGCTGATCATGATCCTGGCCGCGCGCGGGGTGGTTGCCGGCACGCTGACAATCGGCGACCTGGTGCTGATCAACGCGTTTTTACTGCAGCTGTTCATTCCGTTGAATTTTCTCGGCATCGTCTACAGCCAGCTGAAACACGCCATCGCCGACATGCGGGCGATGTTCGAGGTGATGGAGCTGGAACCGGAAATCCGCGACCGCAAGGACGCCACGACGCTGGAGGTCGGGGACGGCGAAGTACGCTTCGAACAGGTGGATTTCGCCTACGACAGTCAGCGCCCGATCCTGCACCGGGTGAGCTTCACCGTTCCCGCCGGCCATAAAGTGGCGATTGTCGGACCGAGCGGCGCCGGCAAGTCCACCCTGGCGCGACTGCTGTTTCGGTTCTACGACGTGGATAGCGGCCGTATTCTGATCAACGGCCAGGACGTGCGCGCGCTGACCCAGCGGAGTCTGCGCGCTGCCATCGGCATCGTGCCGCAGGACACCGTGCTGTTCAACGACACGCTGCGCTACAACATCGGCTATGCGCGCCCCGAAGCCGACCAGAGCGAAATTGAGACAGCCGCGCGGGCGGCGAATATTCACGATTTCATCGCCAGCCTGCCCCAGGGTTACGACACGCTGGTCGGCGAGCGGGGACTGAAACTATCCGGCGGTGAGAAACAGCGGGTGGCGATCGCCCGCGCGATTCTCAAGAATCCGAAAATCCTGGTGTTCGACGAAGCCACCTCCAGCCTCGACAGCCATTCCGAACAGATCATCCTCGACAGTCTGCGCAGCGCGGCGCTGGATCACACCACGCTGGTGATCGCCCACCGCCTGTCGACCGTGGTCGACGCCGACAGCATCCTGGTCATGGAAGCGGGCCGCGTGGTCGAACAGGGGCGCCACGGCGAACTGTTGGCGCACGACGGACTCTACGCCCGTCTCTGGGAACTGCAAAAGCAGGAGGAAAGCGAGCTGGTTTCGCTGGCGACCGAGCCCTGAGTCAACTGTCGTTTTCTGAACGCAGCGCTCGCAGCTGTTCGGTTTCCTTGGCCATGATATGACGCACCAGCAACTCACGGTCGGCCTCGCGCAGGTGTTCGTACTCGACGGCCACCAGCCAGGGAAACTCGCCACCGGTAGCGTCGTCGCGCTCGCAGGAGACCACCCGACTGATGGTCAGAATGCCCACCAGTGAAGGGAACAACACCATGCGCAGCTCCAACAGACTGCCGACGCTGATTTCCTGCTGTGAGCGAAACGCCAGCCCGCCGGCGCTCAGGGTGACCTCGCGCGATGGCTGGTCGTTGACGTGCATTTCCTCGCTGACGAACAGCTGCGCGATCATGTTCAACTTGTTGTCCAGCGCATGCAGACAGCGCGCCAACTCCGGGGAGTCGTGTTGCACCTTGTGAATGGCGTGCGCCATCTGCCGGCTGGTGGCGGCAAAACTGGACGCGGCGGTGAAGCGGTCGACCAAATGCGAGCGGATACGCTCGACCAGGCCATCCACCTCGTCGGCGGCGACCGGTCGGTAGTCCAGCGCTATCTCGTCCTCTATGCGGAAATATTCTCTGCGTTCGTCAGTCATTCTCGTTCTCTGCCTATTGACCCACCGCACGGATTCCCAATCCGGCCCCCGATTTGATCGGTGACGCCGCCGCCCCGGGGTTCGCTGTATCGGCGCCGCCGGCTGCTGGCGGCGCGACGATCGATTTGACCGCCGGCTTGCCGCCCGAGGGTGGAGTTTGACCCCGCGAGGGGGCGGCTGGCAAGCCGGCCGCGGGCGCGACCGTCTGCACCCCGCTGATCGGGACCGCGGCCACCTTGTCATGGCCCTGCTGCAAAATGATTTCAACGCGCCGGTTTTTCGCCCGATTGGCGGCGGTGTCGTTTTTCGCCACCGGATCGGTGTCGGCATAACCCTGGATGAGCAGACGATTGGGGGTGAGTCCCGCCGAACGCATCATGGCGTGCGCCACTGATACCGCTCGCGCCGCCGACAGCTCCCAGTTCGAACGAAAGCGCTCGTTGTGGATCGGCACGTTGTCGCTATGACCGGCGACAATGATCTTGCCATCGGAACCTTTGAGGATCTGCGCCACCCGCGCCAGGATCGGCACGAATCCGTGTTTCAATTCGGCATGGCCGGAGGCGAAAGAGGCTTTTTCGCGCACCCGGATAATGATTTTCTGGTCGGCCGTTTCCACATCGACGCTACCGGCCTTGATCTCCTTTCCCAGTGCTTCGCTGATCAGCCGCGCGCTTTGCTGCAGCGCGCGCAATCGCTCCGCGGCATCCCGATCGGCCAACAGCCGGTCCAGTGTCTCGTTATCGACCCGAGCCGTCTTGGAGGCCGCCGCTGCCGCCTCCACGCCCTGCGTGTTGAGCTTCTCCTGCAGACGTTCGCGCGCCAGTGCCTTGGCGGTGGCCAGCTCCTGGAGCTGCGCTTTGGACAAACCGTCGGTTTGCGCGCCGCCTTGAGCCTCCGACGGTTTATAGGTTTTATCTTTATCCGGCACCTGCTCCTGGGTAGGGGTTGGCACCGGGCGGCGGCGCTCTTTGCCCAGATCGAGGTTGACGCGAAGATCCTGCGTCGTCATCTGCCGGATGACATTGAGCGACGTCGGCTCGGGGCGCCCCGGACTGAATTCGCGGGCGATGATGTTGATGCCTTTTGGCGGTTCCCGGGTGCGGATCTCCCGCTGCACGCCGAAAGCGTCCTTGAGCGAGCCGGCCAGCTCCTTGTACTTGGAAACGTCCATTTCAGAGAACGACAACAGCAAAACGAAAAAGCACATCAGCAACGACATCAGGTCGGCGAAGGTCATTACCCACGGCGGCGCCCCTTCTTCGGCTTTCTTGGCGCGGGGGGACTCGTTGGACATTGCCGCCAGTCAGCCTCGCAGTCCGCCACAAACCTCAGGCCGCGTCGGCCTGGGACTCGCCGCCCACGCTATCGCGCTTGCTGCTGGGGAGGAAGGTCTTCAGCAGTTCCTCCATGACGCGTGGGTTCAGACCTTCCTGGATCGAGCTGATGGTTTCCAGGATCAAGGCCTTGTTGAGCTGTTCCTCCTGGCTGCGGTGGGCCAGTTTATCCGCCACCGGCAGCGCGAACGCGTTGGCGATGATGGCACCGTACAGGGTGGTCAGCAGCGCCACCGCCATGGCCGGGCCGATCGCCTTGGGGTCGTCCATGGCCGAGAGCATCTGCACCAGACCGATCAGCGTACCGATCATCCCCATGGCCGGCGCCACGTCGCCGATGGCCTTGAAGATCGCCCGGCCACGCTCATGGCGATCGATGGTCATATTGATATCCTTGCTGAGCATGGTGCGCACGAATTCCGGTTCGTGACCGTCAACGCTGAGCTGAATGCCGCGCTTGAGAAATTCGTTCTCAATATCCTGGCCTTCAAGCCCGAGCACACCTTCCTTGCGCGCGATGTGCGCCAGCTGCACACCCTCCTCAATCAGTTTCATCGGATCCTCGGGTTTGTTGAAGAATGCCTTGGTGGCGACTTTGAACGCGGTCAGAAAATGGCCGAGCGGAAATTTGATCAAAACAGCAAACATCGTGCCGCCGCCGACGATCAGCAATGAAGGTATGTTGACAAAGATAATCGCGCTGCCGCCGACGATAATGGCGGAAACGATAATACCGAAAGCCCCCAAAACTCCGACAAGGGTGGCGAGGTCCATGCAGGCTGACTCCCTCTAATTCATTAGCTACTGTCCGTACCCGGTTATATCGCCGCGCCACCTGGATTCTTGAACCCGCCCCCCCGCGGTCGGCCCGCCGGGGGCCGGCAAATTTCCTTCCCTGTAATCGGGTAGAATAACCCGCTATGAGCGGAAGTTGGCGCAACGTACTGATTACCGGGTGTTCCAGCGGCATCGGCCTTTGTGTGGCCAGTGGCCTGCGGGCACGTGGCTACCAGGTTATCGCCAGCGCCCGCAAACGCACCGATGTGGAACATTTGCGCCAGGAGGGCTTCCAGTGTTTGCAGTTGGACCTGGACGACCCCGACTCGATCGCCGCCGCGGTGGAGGCGCTGGCGGAGCTGACCGGGAAAAGACTGTTCGCGCTGTTCAACAATGCCGGCTACGGGCAGCCAGGTGCGGTCGAGGATCTGCGTCGTGAGGTGCTGCGCGCCCAGTTCGAGACCAATGTCTTCGGCACCCTGGATCTCACCAACCGCCTGCTGCCCTGGATGCGGGCGGCCGGTGAGGGACGTATTATCCAGAACAGCTCGGTGCTCGGCCTGGTCGCGCTGTCTTACCGCGGCGCCTACAATGCCAGCAAGTATGCGCTGGAGGGCCTGTACGACACCCTGCGGCTCGAACTTGCCGGCAGCGGCATCTATGCGGTGTTGATCGAACCGGGGCCGATCCGCAGTCGTTTCCGCACCAACGCGCTGACCGCCTGGCGGCGCAACATCGATTGCGAAAACAGTGTCCATCGCGAACAGTACCTGGCCACCGAGCGGCGCTTGTCGCGCCCGGGCGCGGCCGTGCCCTTTACCCTGGACGCGGATGCGGTACTGAAAAAAGTCATCCTGGCACTGGAACGCACGCCGCCGCGACCGCGTTATTTTGTCACCTTCCCCACCTGGTTATTCGCCACCCTGCGAAGGCTGTTGAGCGCGCGGGCGCTCGATCGTATCCTGCTGCGCGTCTCACGCGGCGAGCAGAAATAAAAAACCCGCCGGATGCGGCAGGTCGGCAGAGAAATGCGAAAGACCCTTGTCTCAGAATTTAAGCCGCAGCCCGGCGAAGTAATCGCTGTCATCGCTGCTCTGACTGGTCTTGACGCTGAGGTCGATATTACGGGTGATTCTGAACACCGGGTTGACCACCACGAAGGCGGCGTCGATGCTGCCGGAACGGTATTCGCCCGCCAGATTCAGCTCCATCCATTTGAGCATCTGCCAGCGCATGCCGCCGGCGTAGATCCAACCGATGTCCGTGCGCGAACGGTCGCCGTTGAATTTGGTGTTCGAATACAACAGGTCCGCGTAAACATCGAGTTTCTTCACAATCTCATAGTGCGGCCGCACACCGAGCTGGAAACTGTTCATATCCGGATCGCCCGACGGATCCTGGACCTTGGGGTAATTATCCGTCCATCCCCGCGTATAACGGGCCCGCAGCGCCAACAGATCAAACGCGCCAAAGGAGGCATCCACCGTGGCCCCCGCGACATCGAAATCGTCGCCGTTGAACTTGGTGTAGCCGACGTCGGCATAACTGTACTCCAACCCCTTGGCGGCCAGCCCCGGGCTGACCAATACGGCAAACATGGAAACGAGCAGAGCCCTGATGGCTTTCTTAGAATACATTTGCTTCTCCTCCTGACTATTATTCTGGTCCGGCTGATGCCAGGGACCGAATCATACTACGGATTCAAAGCAGTGCCTTCAAGCGGAAATAGCCGGCAAAAGGCGCCGAAAGGCGCGTCTTTTGCCGCTATCGGCGGCGTTTTACGCGCGATCTTCAGGCCGCGCTGGCCTGCGAACGTCCCGCCCGGAACAACAGGCCGGATTCGTCCGCGTCGATTTCGATCACCTGCCCGGGGTGGAAATGCCCGGCCAGGATCTGCTGTGCCAGCGGGTTTTCCAGCTGCTGCTGGATCGCCCGCTTGAGCGGCCGCGCGCCGTAGACCGGATCGAAACCGGCCTCGCCAAGCCGGTCGAGCGCCGCGTCGCTGAGGCGCAGTCCCAGATCGCGCTCGGTCAGGCGTTTGCGCAGGTAGTCGATCTGGATGGTGGTGATGGAACGGATCTGTTCGCGGCCGAGCGGATGGAACACCACCGCCTCATCGATACGGTTGATGAACTCGGGACGAAAATGGCCACCCACCACGTCCATGACCGCCTGCTTCATGCGCTCGTAGTTCTCCTCGCCGGTGAGTTCCTGGATCAGCTGACTACCCAGATTCGAGGTCATGACGATGACGCTATTGCGAAAATCCACGGTGCGGCCCTGGCCGTCGGTCAGCCGCCCGTCGTCGAGCACCTGAAGCAGCACGTTGAACACATCCGGGTGCGCCTTCTCGACTTCGTCGAGCAGGATCACCGAATAAGGCTTGCGGCGTACCGCCTCGGTCAAGTAGCCACCTTCCTCATAGCCGACATAACCGGGAGGCGCGCCAATCAAGCGCGCCACCGAATGCTTCTCCATGAATTCTGACATGTCGACGCGAACCATGGCCTCTTCGGTGTCGAAGAGAAACTCCGCCAGCGCCTTGGTCAGCTCGGTCTTGCCTACCCCGGTGGGCCCGAGGAAGAGGAAGGAACCATTCGGCCGGTTGGGATCGGACAGTCCGGCGCGCGAGCGGCGAATGGCGTCGGCCACCGCCTTGACCGCCTCGCTCTGGCCCACCACGCGTTTTTCCAGTTCGCTTTCCATGCGCAACAGCTTGTCGCGCTCGCCTTCGAGCATTTTCGACACCGGAATACCGGTCCACTTGGAGACAACCTCGGCGATCTCCTCGTCGGTGACCTTGTTGCGCAGCAGTTTCATCTCCTGCATTTCCGCCTGATCGGCGGCGGCGAGCTGTTTTTCCAACTCGGGAATGCGCCCGTACTGCAATTCTCCGGCACGGGTCAGGTCGCCCGCGCGTTGCGCGGTATCCAGTTCCTGGCGGGCACGCTCAAGGGCTTCCTTGATGTGGTGAGATCCCTGCACGGCGGCCTTCTCCGCTTTCCAGACCTCTTCCAGGTCGGAATACTCGCGCCCCACGGTGTCGATCTCACCCTGCAGGATGTCGAGACGCTTTTTCGACGCTTCGTCGGACTCTTTCTGCAGCGCCTCGCGCTCGATTTTCAGCTGGATCAGACGTCGTTCGAGGCGATCGAGCTGTTCGGGCTTGGAATCGATTTCCATCAGAATCCGGCTGGCCGCTTCGTCCACCAGATCAATGGCCTTGTCCGGCAGCTGGCGATCGGTGATATAGCGCGTCGACAAGGTCGCGGCGGCGACGATCGCCGGGTCGGTGATGTCGACCCCGTGGTGGACCTCGTAGCGCTCCTTGAGGCC
>JASBST010000098.1 GCA_030148775.1 Thiogranum sp. | reverse complement strand
CCGGCGGCACCGCCAGTTCTCCGGACAGACGGATTTCGCGCACCTTGTACTGCTTGCCCTCGGAGATATTGATGGTGATGTAGATGTCTTTCTTATCCGGCGTGATCGACACCTGCGTCGAGTTGATGGCGAACTTGATATAGCCGCGGTCCTGATAGAACGAACGCAGGGTCTCCAGGTCGGCCGCCAGCTCCTGTTTGGAATACTGATCGTCCTTGGTATAGAACGACAGCCAGTTGGGGGTGCTCTGGTTGAATTTCTCCAGCAGGGTTTCATCGTCAAAGACTTTGTTGCCGACGATGTTGATCTGCCGGATTTTGGCCACCGCGCCTTCGGACACGTCGATCAGTATATCCACCCGATTGCGTTCCAAAGGTGTCACCGTGGTCTGGATCTTGACGCCATATTTGCCGCGACTGTAGTACTGCCGCTCCAACTCCAGCTCCACTTTCTCCAGCAGCGAACGGTCGAACACCCGCCCTTTGGCCAGGCCGATGTCCTTGAGCGAATCGAGCAACGGCTCGGTTTCCAGGTCCTCGTTGCCCTGAATCTTGATATCGGCGATGGCCGGGCGTTCGGTCACCACCACCACCAGCACATCACCGTCGCGTTCAAGGCGTACGTTCTTGAAAAACCCCGATTTGAACAGCGCGCGAATGGTGCGTTCCGATTCATATTGGGTGAATTGATCACCGACCTGCACCGGGAGAAAGTTGAATACGGTTCCCGGCGAGATACGCTGCAGTCCTTCGACGCGTATGTCGCTGACGCGAAAGTTTTCGAAGGCCCGCGCCGGAAACGACAGCAGGCTCAGAACACACGACAGCGCAAGAAGAAGACGGCGTATTGATACTTGCAAGATACTCAGGCTCCAAACAGTCGGGTCAGATCGTTGTAAAATGCGATACTCATCAACATCAGCAACAGGACTATCCCCAACTGTTGACCAAGCTGTTGCGCGGCCTCGGACAATGGCTGACCCCGTAGCCATTCGATCAGGTTGTAGAGCAGATGCCCGCCGTCGAGAACGGGAATGGGCAGAAGATTGAGCACGCCCAGACTGATACTGACAATCGCGAGAAACTTGAGAAAACTCGCCAGACCGATACTGGCCGAATAACCGGCATACTGGGCGATACTGATCGGTCCGCTGATGTTTTCCACCGACGCTCTCCCGGCCAGCATTCCCCACAGGGTGCGTACGGTCAGCGCACTCATCTCCCAGGTATTGGCCAGCGACTTGCTAACCGCCTGCAACGGCCCGTAGCGCACCAGGGTGCGCAGCTCCTCGTCCGCGCCGGGCGGCGGAGGCCGGACATAGGCGCCGATCTGGCCGATGGCCTCGCCGCGTTCCTCGATCTTGCGCGGGACCAGCGTCAGTTGCAGCCGCTCACTTCCGCGCTCGACTTCGACCCGCAAACGGTTGTCCGGGTGCGCGCGTATATAATCGACCCAATCGCTCCAGTTGTCGATCCTGACATCGTCGACGGCCACTACGTGGTCGCCCGGGCGCAGACCGGCACGTTCGGCGGGGCCGTCCGCGACCAGGCGATCAATGATCGCCGGCAGCACCGGGTGCCAGACCGACAGGCCGAGATTCTGCAATAACCCCCCTTTGTCGAGCGCATCATCCCGCGCGGCGAAATCGAACTGCAACACCTTCCGCTCGCCGTCGCGCCGCTGCACCAGTACATCGGCCGTATCCGCCGACAGCGCGGCGTCGAGCAACTCCAGCGTGGCACTGTCCCAGGTCGGCGTCGGCGCGTCCTTCACGCGCAGGATCTGATCACCGTTGACGAACCCCGCCACGGCGGCGGCCGAGTGCGGCGCTACTTCGCCGATGATCGGCTTGAGGCCCGGCACGCCGCTGACAAACATCAGCCAGTAAGCGACAACGGCGAAGAGGAAATTGAACAACGGCCCGGCGAGGATGACCGCCGAACGGGTCGTCAGCGACTGGCGATTGAAGGCTCGCGCCGCATCCTCCGGCGCCACCTGCGCTTCGCGTTCGTCGAGCATTTTGACGTAGCCGCCCAGCGGCAAGGCGGCGATGGCGAACTCGGTGTCGTCGGCGCCGAAGCGTCGCGACCACAAAGGTTTGCCGAAACCGATGGAAAAACGCAACACCTTGACGCCCAGTTTGCGCGCGACCCAGAAATGACCGAATTCGTGAACGGCGACCAGAATACTGATCGCGATGACGAAAGCCAGCAACGAAGCGCCGAAACCACTCATAACATCACACGCCGGCCGCTCGGCGTTCCGACCAGATCGAGCGCGCAGGCACGCGCGCGCACGTCGTCCTCGAGTATGCGTTCGACCGAGTCCGCCGCTCCCGGGCTCAACTTCTCCAGCGTACTCTCGATGATCGCGGGAATACCGGTAAAAGCCAGTTGTCGGTCGAGGAACGCCTGCACCGCCACTTCGTTGGCGGCATTGAGAATCGCCGGTGCGGTGCCGCCGGCGTGCCAGGCTTCCTGCGCCAGGCGCAGACAGGGGAATCGCTGCGGATCGGGGGCTTCGAAATCAAGCCGGCCGACGGCGAAAATATCCAACGGCTCGACCCCGGCGTCGACACGGCGCGGCCACGCCAGGCAGTGAGCGATGGGTGTGCGCATGTCGGGGTTGCCCAACTGCGCCAGCACCGAACCGTCGTGATACTGCACCATGGAATGAACCACACTCTGCGGATGGATAATCACCTGCACATCCTCTTGCGGCAGGGCGAACAACCAACAGGCTTCGATAACTTCCAGTCCTTTATTCATCATGGTGGCGGAATCGACCGAGATTTTGCGCCCCATTTCCCAGTTCGGATGGGCACAGGCCTGCTCGGGTGACAACTTGGACATCTGCTCTGGCGCCGTAGTTCGGAAGGGCCCGCCGGAGGCGGTCAGCAGGACGCGGGTCACACCGTCGGGCCGCCCGGCTCCGGGCAGATAATCGGCCGGCATGCTCTGGAAAAGCGCGTTGTGCTCGCTGTCGACCGGCAACAGCGTGGCGCCACCGGCCACTACCTGGCGCATGAACAAACCGCCCGACATGACCAGTGCTTCCTTATTGGCCAGAAGGATCCGTTTGCCGCAGCGGGCCGCCTCCAGCGTCGGCAACAGTCCCGCCGCACCCACAATCGCCGACATCACGGTGTCGACCTGTGCTAAACCGACCACCCGACATAGCGCCTCGGCGCCGGCCAGCACCTCGGTGTCCAGGGCGGCATCACGCAGCGCGCGTTGCAGACGTTCGGCGGCCTGCGCATCGACCATCACCGCCCACTCTGGTCGATGGCGGCGGCACAATTCGAGCAAACCCTCGACGTCGCGGTTGGCGGTGAGCGCCACCGCTCGATAGCGATCCGGGTGACGCTGTACGACGTCCAGCGTGCTCAGACCGATCGACCCGGTCGCGCCGAGCACCGCGATACCCTGTAGCCGAGCGTTCACAGCCCCACCCAGCGCAGGCCGAAGACAAATACCGGCGCGGCCGCCAGCAGACTGTCGGCGCGATCTAGCACGCCGCCGTGACCCGGGATCAGCGATCCGGAATCCTTCACCCCGCGCTGACGTTTGAGCAGGCTTTCCAATAAATCACCGACGATGGAAAACAGCACCGTCACCAGGCACACCAGAATGAAACTGGTGAAGCTCGCCGCCGGCAGGCCGAGAAACCAGGCGTATCCGAGGGCGAACAATCCGCTCGCGACCAAGGCACCGTAGACGCCTTCCCAGGTTTTGCCCGGGCTCACCTGGGGCGCGAGTTTGCGTTGTCCGAAGACCTTGCCGGCAAAGTACGCACCACTATCGGCCGCCCAGACCAACAGCATGACGTACAGTACCCAGCGCGGTCCGTCATCAGGACGGGCGTGCAGAATCACCAACGCCATCCAGGTGGTTACCAGCATGCCGATGCCGAGCAGCGCCTTGGCGATGCCGTGCACTCGCGTTTCGCTGCCGCCGAGCGCGGGGCGCGAGACCCAGAACAAAACAAACAGCCACCACAACATCGCCATCCACAACACGGTGGTGACGAACCATTCGGAACGTGCGAAAAACCAGGCCGCCGCGGTCGCCGCGGCCGTGGCAAGCAGATAAGCCAGCCGTGCCCGGTTGGCGCGCAGCGGTACCAGTGCGCTCCATTCCCAGGCGCCGCCGAGCAGTACCAGCGCCAGCAACAGGGCGAACAGGCTTTGGTTGGTGAACAGTACCGCGGCGAACACCAGCGGCACCATCACCAGAGCACTGAGAAGACGCTGTTTAAGCACGCCGGGTTTGCTCCACCTGGTCGCTGGTACGACCAAAGCGCCGCTGACGGCGGGCAAAGGATTCCAACGCCTCGGTGAACGCGGCGTCGTCGAAATCGGGCCATAACAGATCAGTGAAATACAGCTCGGTATAGGCCAGCTGCCATAATAAATAGTTGCTGATACGCTGCTCGCCGCCGGTGCGGATGAACAGATCCGGCTCCGGCAGATCGGCCAGCGACAGGGATTGTTCCAGGGTATCGCTGTCGATCGCCTCGACCTCGAGCTGCCCCGCCTGCACCCGTGCCGCCAGCGCGCGCGCGGCATTGGCGATATCCCAGCGCCCGCCGTAGTTGACCGCGATCACCAGCGTCAATCCCTCGTTTTGCGCGGTGAGTTGTTCCGCCTCGGTCATCAGCGTCTGCATTTTGGCGTCGAAAGCGCCGCGATCGCCGATAAAGCGCACCTTGACGCGGTTGCGGTGCAGCTCGTCGATTTCCTTGCGGATGGTGTGCACGAACAGCTCGATCAGCAGGCTGACCTCGGTCTTGGGGCGCCG
>JASBST010000096.1 GCA_030148775.1 Thiogranum sp. | reverse complement strand
GGCCTGTATGGCGACATCGCACCGCAGGACAGCTACAAATCGCCGGTGAATCTCGGCCTGGCGTTGCAGGGGGCCTTCGCCGACGCACCGCCGGTCGGCTACAACACCACCTTCATCTACCCCGAAGGCGGCCTCAACCTGCTGGCGCAGCGCATGGCCGCCCAGTGCCAGGTGGACTACGGCCGTCGCGTCACCGGGTTCGACGTCGACGCCCGTAAAATCCGTTATGCCGACGGCAGCGAACAAGCCTATCAACAGGTGCTGTCGACGTTGCCGTTGAACCAGGTGATGAGCATGGCCGGCCTCACGGTGCCGGCCAAGGCCGACCCGCACACCTCCGTGCTGGTATTGAACATCGGCGCCATCCGTGGCGGAAAATGTCCCGACGATCATTGGCTGTACATTCCCTCCTCGGAGTCGGGCTTCCACCGCGTCGGTTTTTACAGCAACGTCGATCGCAGCTTTTTGCCGGCCTCGGCGCGTGCCTCGGGCGACCGGGTCAGCATCTATATCGAACGCGCCTTTCGCGCCGGCGCGAAACCCGACGACGCCGCCGTGGCCGATTACTGCGCCAAAGTGGTCGCCGAGCTACAGCAGTGGGGTTTCATCGGTGATGCCGAAGTGGTGCACCCGACCTGGGTGGATGTGGCCTACACCTGGTCATGGCCCGGCTCGCCGTGGAAACAGCAGGCGTTGCGCGCGCTCGAGCAAGCCGGCATTTACCAGGTGGGCCGTTACGGCCGCTGGATCTTCCAGGGCATCGCCGATTCCATCCGCGACGGCTTTATCGCCGGCAACGGTTTCAGACCCTATCCCGGGGTGGCCGACGGCGGAGCCGGCGCATGACCGCGCCCGCCGCCGACAACGCCGAGACCGCCGTCTTTCACCCCTGCCCGCCCGATCCCGACTGCCCTTACTGCAACGGCAGCATCGCGCCGCAACAGGCGCTGGACTGGTCCTTTCTCGACGGCGCCTACTGCATTTCGCTGAAAAGCCGCGAGGACCGGGCGCAGAATGTGGCCGGCGAATTCCACAAAGTCGGGTTGTGCCAGAAGGTGATGTTCTACCGTCCGCTCAAGCACCCGGTAAAGGGCATCATCGGCAGTTGGGAATCGCACCGCGCGGTGGGCCAGGACGCCTTGCGTCGCGGCTATCAGGCAACGCTGATCATGGAGGACGACGTCTATTTCAGCGACAGGCTGAAACCGCGCAAACTACGCGCGGTAAGCCACGCCCTGACGCGTCTGCCGCCGGACTGGCGGATATTTTTTCTCGGCCACTGGCCGGTGTGGGCGTACCCCGTGCGCCACAATGTGCTGCGCACAGGCTCGGCCTGCGCGCACGCCTACATCGTCAGCCCGTTGCTGCTCAAATGGCTCGACGCCCACCCCTGGGGCGCTCCCGGGATAAAAAAGCTGCGCCTGGTCGGCAAGGCGCTGGATTCGGCCTACGCGGAACTGCCCGGCACCTATGCGCTGTTTCCGATGATCGCCACGCAAAGCGTCAGCCGCAGCGACAACTTCAATTTCCAACCCAAACCCAGAGACAAGCGCAAACTGAAACACCTGGTCACGCATTCGCGTCATCGCGAACTGCTGCTGTCCAAACTGATGCGTCCCGCGGAGATGATCGTGGTCACGCTGTCGCCGGTGTTTTTTGTCGCGCGCCTGTTCAAGCGCATGCGCAATCGCGACAGCGCCGTCGGTTGACGGCGGCCCGCCGCTGTCAGATATCGGCGTACAGATCCGCCTCGCCAGGGGGGCGCAAGCGAAACAGCTTTGCCGACCACATGTACTGGGCGGGATCGAGATCGATAATCTGCTCCAGCGCCGCGTTGACCCGGGCGGCGTCGGCAGCCGGGTCCCGGCCTGTCAACCCGGTGAGCGGCGGAAGAAAACGGATCAGGAAGCGCCGCCGGTCGGGGCACCAGGCGGTCATGGTGGGTATCACCGCCGCACCGCAGGCGCGCGCCAGGCGCCCCAGGGTCGGCACGCTGGCGCGGGCCACGCCATAGAACGGCGCGAAGACGTTATTATCCATCGCCCGATCATCGTCCGGCAGGTAGTACAGCCATTTGCCGTCGCGCACCGCCCGGATCAGTCCGTGCATACTGCTGGCATGGCTGAACACCCCACCGCGCGCATAGCGGTCGCGAAACCGCGTCACCAGCCAGTCCAGCAGATCGTTCTTGTGGTGCACGCGCACGATCGTCACCATGGGCTGATCGATGGTGAGAAACTGACCGGCATACTCCAGCGCCAGCGAATGCGGCGTCAACAGAATGATGCCCTGTCCCGCCGCCTGCTGGCGACGGACAATGTCCATCCCCTCGACGTCGAACTGTTTCTGCAGATGCCGCGCAGAACGTAGCAGCAGCTGGCCGTAGCCGAGAAAAACCTGCGCCGACACGCGCGCATGACGGCGTAACAGGGCCAGCCTGTCGTCCTGCGACAGCTGAGAGAAACACAACGAGAGATTGCGCAACGCGAGCCGCTTGCGCTTGGAATCGCCCCGCACCAGTCCGGCCGCGAGCAGATCGCCCAACCGCGCGCGCGCGGACAGCGGCAGGTACGCCAGCAACGCGCTGCACCCCACCAGCAGCCACGCCGGCCAAAAGCGCGGGTGCAGCAAGCGGGCCTGGAATTTGGGGCGATGGCTGGTGCTCATGGTCGGGGTTGCCGGCAAAAACCGGCGTAGTCTCTCACAGGTTCCAGCCCCGGCCTACCGTCGCGGACAATCCGACCCCGCCTTCAGCATCTGCTTGCCCACCAACACCCGGTACGGCGCCGGCTCGCGGCGCCGCCAGCGATAAATGGCGACACTGTCTCCGTGGCAGCAGTCGTGCTGTGCGGGGTGGGCTTGTTGCAGCCGGCGCGCTTCGATCCGGGCGGGCGTATCCGGATCCAGTTCCTCGCGCCCCTGCACCAAGGCGGCTACCGGCGCGCAGCGCAATCCCAGGCTACGCGCCATTTCCGCCTGACAAGACCGCAGGACATCCAGCATACACGACAGGGCATGGACCAGCCTTGCTTGCATCCCGCCGACGGGTTACGGGCGACGATAGCGCCGACAGGACGGAATCACTCATTGGCCCCCGGCTCCACCACTTCCTCGACCGCCTCGGGGGTGGCGCGCACCGAACCGCTGGAAAGCACCGGCGCGGCGTCGAGTTCGCCGGCGTCCATCATCGCCGCGATACGCTGTAGCGAGGCCAGCAGCAGGCTCTGCTCCCAATCTTCGAGCTCCTCGAATCGCGAGGCAAAACGATCCTGCAGCAACGGCGGCGACGATGCCAGGCACTCGCGGCCCGCCGGCGCCAACGCCACCATCACCCGTCTGCGGTCACTCTGTGAACGCAGACGGGTGACCAGGCCGCGTTGCTGCAGCCGATTGAGAATGTCCGTCACCGTACCCTGGCTGAGGCTGACCTGCTCGGCCAGCGCCCCGGCCGACAGACTGGCATCCCCCAGGGCCTTGAGCACCAGCGCCTGGGGCCCGGTAAGGCCGTGACTCTGCACCAGTTGACGCGAATGCAGATCCACCGCCCGGATCACTCGCCGCAGTGCGCTGAGAACCTGATCCACTTTGGTGTTGTGCAAAACCATTCGCTTATCCAGCCCGTTATCGGGTGTCAATTCAACGTTAATATAATTTGTCTCCAAACTATTATATAGACAGGGGGAAATAATTAATATTATAATAATCAATTAATTATAATTTACCATCTTTTGATTCATTGAATTTCTTATATAAATTACTTTGGGTTAAAATGATCGGTCTTTGGTCCGGAGTGCCCGGACCACAGCGGAGAGTCGCAATCATCGCCACCCATACACCGGAAATCGCCGCGTTCGACCCCGCCCACGGGCTGCTGTGCCGTGTCGCGCTCGTGTGGCTATTATTGGCGGCCCCCGCGGCCGGCGCCAAGCCGGTACTCGCCACCGACACGCCGCTGGCCACGGCCGGCTATTATCAATTGCACTGGACCGCGGATACGCCGCAGGTCACTATTGAAGTCCGTAGCCGCGACAGCCAGCGGGCCCACACGCTGTATACCGGTCCCGACCGCGCCACGGTGATTTCCGGGCAGGCGAACGGCACACGGATTTATCGTGCAGGGGAAATCGGGCCCGGCGGCAATATCATCGCCTGGAGCGAACCGGTGACCGTAACAGTGGCCCACCACCCGCTAAGCCGCGCCCTGGCCTTTTTTGCTGTCGGCGCCGTGGTGTTTCTGGCCACCGTCGTACTCATCGCCCGCGGCGCAAGGGGGCAACAGTGAACAACGCCGATTTACGCATCGACGCCGCCCGCCTGCGCGCGGATATCGAGCATCTGGCCAGTATCGGACGGCGTGATGACCAGGGCATCTACCGCATGGCGTTTTCCGACGGCGACATGGCTGCACGTGCATGGCTGCTGGAGCGTATCGAGGCGGCCGGGCTCGAGGCGCATCAGGACGGTGCGGCGAACATTCACGCGCGCCTGGGCTGGCGCGAGGATGTCGCCGGCGTGATGGCCGGTTCCCATATTGATACCGTGCCCGGCGCCGGTCATCTGGACGGAGCACTCGGCGTGCTTTGTGCGCTGGAAGCGCTGCGCACGCTGAAAGAATCCGGTGTCACCCTGAAGCGCCCGCTGGAGGCGACCGCATTCAGCGATGAGGAAGGCCGTTTCGGCGGTCTGTTCGGCTCCCAGTCACTGGCCGGACAGGTGACGCCGGAGTCGTTGCACAACGCCCGCGATCTCGACGGCGTGAGCCTGGTTGACGCCATGGCCGCCCGCGGCCTGGACGCGCGCGCCGCGCTGCACGCGCAGCGCCCGCCGGGCAGCATCCACGCCTATGTCGAGCTGCATATCGAACAGGGTCCGGTCCTCGATCGCCAGGGCGTGGCGGTCGGCATTGTCGATGCCATCACCGGCCTGTTCAAATGGCAGGTCACGCTCAACGGCGCGGCCAATCACGCCGGCACGACACCGATGAATCTGCGCGCCGACGCCTTTCAGGGGCTGACCGAGTTCGCCGGCCAGATCGACCGCGTGCTGGAAGAGCACGGCGGCCCGGCCAGCGTGGCCACCATCGGCCGGGTCGAGCTGCACCCGGGGGCGGCCAATGTGGTGCCCGGCCAGGCGCTGTTCTCGCTCGACGTGCGCGACACCGACGCCAGCACGCTGGAGCGGCTGGCAGGCGCCTTTCAGCGCACCCTGGCGGCGATCGCGCGGCGTCGCGGGCTGATGTTCGAATATGAGATTCTCAGCGAGATCGCGCCGGTTCCCTGCGCCAGCCTGGTGCGTCACGCGGTGGAAGCCGCGGTGGAAAAACTGGGCGTGGACGCCCGGCATATCAACAGCGGCGCCGCGCACGACGCCCAGGTCGTGGCGGCGGTGGCGCCTGCGTGTATGATCTTCGTGCCGAGCAAGGAGGGCCGCAGCCACTCCTCGGCCGAGTGGACCGCCTGGAACGATATCGAGGCCGGGGCCAACGTACTGTTGCACACACTACATCAACTGGCGGGTTAAATGAGCAAGCAGGAAACAACCGAACAGGGGAACAAGTTCATCGACGTCGACCCGTTGCGCGATACCTATCGCAGCTCGATCACCCATGCCGCCGGGGTACAGCAATCACTGCAACACCATAACACCGCGCTGCTGTGCATCGACATCCAGTACCTCGACGCCGCCCGCGGCCACGGCGTGTTTGCCAACGCCGAAACCAGCACCGTACCGGGGGAGGCGCAGGACTATTACTTCGATCGCCTGGAGCAGACGGTGTTGCCGAATGTGGCGCGCTTGCAGAACGCCTTTCGCGCCCGCGAGCTGGAGGTGATCCACACCCGCATCCAGTCGCTGACCCACGACGGCCGCGACCGCGGGCCCGGTCACAAGCGCCTCGGACTGCACGCGCCACCGGGCTCGAAGGACGCGGAGTTCATCGAGGCGGTGGCGCCGCTGGAAAACGAAATCGTGATCAACAAAACCGCCAGCGGCGTGTTCAACTGCACCAATATAGAGTATGTGTTGCGCAATCTGAAGGTCGACGGACTGTTCGTGGTCGGTGTCTACAGTAACGAATGCGTCTCCACGGCCATTCGCGACGCCTGCGATCTGGGTTTTTACGTCACCCTGATCGCCGACGGTTGCGCCACGGTGACCCCGGAGCTGCAGCACGCCACCATCACCACCATGAAGGACCGCTACGCGCGGGTGCTGACCACGGCGGAGGCGATCGCCGAGCTGCAGGCCGTGGTGGGCGCATGAACAGCGTCAACAGCGCCATTCTGGATGCCTCCACCGGCTGGGCGATCCTGGCCGGCTTCTCCTTGCTGTGGGTGGCACTGGGCTGGTACTGGGGGCGCAATGCCGGCCAGCTGGACGAATACGTGCTCGCCGGACGCCGCGTCGGCCTGGCGCTAGGCACCGCCACCGCCATGGCCACCTGGGTGACCAGCAACACCACCATGGCCGCCCCCCAACTGGCCTTTCAGATCGGCGTCTGGGGCATGCTCGGCTATTCGCTGGGCTCGGTAGGATTGCTGCTGTTCGCGCCCTTGGCCACGCGCATCCGTCGCCTGATGCCGAACGGTTACACCAGCGGCGACTTCGTGCGCATCCGCTACGGCAAGACCGCCTGGCGGGTCTTTCTCGCCATCTCGCTGTTCTATAGCCTGGGCTGGCTGGTGAGTATGGGCATGGCCGGCGGCATTCTGATCCACGCCCTGACCGGTATTCCTTATCACTATGGCATGACCGTCATTCTGGCGATCTGCGTCGGCTACACCCTGCTCGGCGGCTTCCGCGCCGTTATCGGCACCGATTTTATTCAGGCACTGTTGATTCTGGTCGGCCTGGTGGTGATCGCGTTTCTGGCCATCGGCAAGGTCGGCTTCGCCAGCATCCACAGTGCCGTGCTCGCCGAACGCCCGGAGCTTTTGAACCTGCTGATGCCGGCCGCCATCATGTTTTTGTTCAACAACCTGCTGTTCGGCATCGGCGAGGTCTTTCACTCCAATGTCTGGTGGAGCCGTGCCTTTTCTTTTCGCGAGGGCGTCGGCTTTAAAGCCTATACCCTGGCGGGACTGCTGTGGGCGCCGATTCCGATTGTGGCCGGCTTTGTCGCCCTGGCGGTGCCGGCGCTGAACATCAATATTCCGGCCGCCGATATGGTCGGACCGATGGTGGCCGCCGATCTGCTCGGGGTCACCGGCGCCGTACTGGTGCTGATCATGGTGTTCGCCGCGCTCTCCTCCAGCCTCGACTCGCTGTTGGCCGCCACCAGCATTCTCATCGTCGAAGACATTTACCGCCGGCATTTCAAACCGCAGGCCAGCGCCGAACAGATGCGCCGCGCCGCCGCGCGTATCATTGTCGGCCTGGGTGTGCTCACCTGGATCCTGTGCGCGCCGCGCCTGACCACGCTGGCCGAGTTGCTGTACTTCACCGGAGCTTTCGTCGCCAGCACCATCTGGCCGATCGCCGCCGGCCTGTTCTGGCGCCGCACCAACCCGGCCGCCGC
>JASBST010000087.1 GCA_030148775.1 Thiogranum sp. | reverse complement strand
TGGCGGGATCGGGATGGGTTTCCATGAACACACCCGCCACGCCGGCCGCCACCGCGGCGCGCGCCAGTACCGGTACGTATTCCCGCTGACCGCCAGAGGCGTGGCCCTGCCCGCCGGGCAATTGCACCGAATGGGTGGCGTCGAACACCACCGGCGCTGCGGTATCGCGCATCGCCGCCAGCGAGCGCATATCCGAGACCAGGTTGTTATAGCCGAAGGAAACACCACGTTCGCAGACCAGAATCTGCTCGTTGCCGGCGGCGCGGGCCTTGTCGACGACGTTCTTCATGTCCCAGGGCGCGAGAAACTGTCCTTTTTTGATGTTCACCGGTCGCCCGGCGCGCGCCACGTTCTGGATGAAATTGGTCTGGCGGCAAAGGAACGCCGGCGTCTGCAACACATCGACCACCGCCGCGACTTCGTCGAGCGGCGTGTCTTCGTGCACATCGGTCAGGACCGGAACCTGTATCTCATCCTTGACTTTTTGCAGAATTCGCAGCCCCGCTTCCAGGCCGGGACCGCGAAAACTGCCCGCCGAAGAGCGGTTGGCCTTGTCGAACGAAGATTTGTAGATAAACGGAATGCCCAGTGCCGCGGTGATCTCCTTGAGCCTGGCCGAGGTGGACAGCGCCAGTTCTTCGCTTTCGATCACACAAGGGCCGGCGATAAGAAAAAATGGGGCGTCGAGCCCCACGGTGAATCCACATAGTTTCATTCTGGAAGTATCCTTAGAAAATCAAAATAGACAAAATCGTCATCCGGGTTCAGGCGTCGGCGCGGATGCGTCCAGGCGCAGGCTGGTCGGCGTGCAGGGCCTCCCGGTGCCGGTTGGCGGCCTGGACGAAACCGGTAAACAGGGGGTGTCCGTTGCGCGGCGTCGAGGTGAACTCGGGGTGGAACTGACAGGCCAGGAACCAGGGATGGTCCGCCAGCTCGACAATCTCCACCAAGTCGCCATTGACCGAGGTACCGGAGAACACTAATCCAGCCTTTGCCAGCGTTTCGCGGTAGGCGTTGTTGAACTCGTAGCGGTGGCGATGGCGCTCGACGATTTCCGCTTGGCCGTAGATGCGCTGCGCCAGGGTATCGGGCGCCAGCCGGCACGGCTGGCCGCCCAGTCGCATGCTGCCGCCGAGGTCGCTGTTTTCGTCGCGGCGTTCGATCTTGCCGCTCTGGTCCTGCCATTCGGTGATCAGGCCGATGACCGGGTGCGGGCTCTGGCGATAGAATTCCGTGCTTTGCGCACCATCCAGACCGGCAACATTACGGGCGAACTCGATCACCGCCACCTGCATGCCCAGACAAATGCCCAAATAGGGGATGCCATGTTCGCGTGCATAACGCACCGTCATGATCTTGCCTTCCACGCCGCGTTCGCCAAAACCGCCCGGTACAAGAATGGCGTCGGCGCGCGCCAGCACCTCCAGACCCTTCTGTTCGATCACTTCCGAATCCACGTAGCGGATTTTCACCCGTGTCCGGGTCTGGATGCCGGCGTGGATCAGCGCCTCTGACAGTGACTTGTACGATTCGGTGAGATTGACATACTTGCCCACCATCGCCACCGTGACTTCGCGTTCGGGGTGATCGAGACTGTAGACCACCCTTTCCCACTCACTGAGATCCGCTTCGGGAACATCCAGGCGCAGCAGCTCCACCGCGATATCGTCCAGGTGTTGCTGGTGCAGCAGCAGCGGTATCTTGTAAATGCTGTCGACATCGACCGCGGAAATGACCGCTTTGTCGGGAACATTGGTGAACAGGGCGATTTTGCGCTTTTCATCGACCGGCAGGGAACGGTCGGCGCGACACAGCAGGATGTCCGGCTGGATGCCGATCGAGCGCAATTCCTTGACCGAGTGCTGGGTCGGCTTGGTCTTGATTTCGCCCGAGGCCGATATGTAGGGAACCAGGGTGAGGTGCATGAAAATGGCGTTGCCGTGCCCCAGTTCCACACCCATCTGACGAATGGCTTCGAGAAACGGCAGCGATTCGATATCGCCCACCGTACCGCCGATCTCCACCATGGCGATATCAGCGTCGCGGGCGCC
>JASBST010000083.1 GCA_030148775.1 Thiogranum sp. | reverse complement strand
GAACAGCCCCAGCAGCGGACTCAGACTGCCGATCAACTCCAGACCCCGCAGATTTGTGCGCAGGTTTTCCAACTCGGCGCTGGCGACCCGCGCGGCTTCCTCGCGAACGGTGTCCTCGTCAACCGCCTCGACCTTTCCCCGTATGGCGACCGCCATTACCCGGGCGATGGGATTGGGTGAGCACTCCAGCAGCTCCAGCGCGCTGGCGGACTGTCCCGCGCGCCAGTGCATCAGCGCCTCGCTGACGAATCGCCGCGATCCGATTCTCACCGCGGCGAACTGCCACAGTTTGACGAATGTGATGGCCAGCGCGATCACCGACAGCACCAGGAGCACAACGACGACTGGGCCGCCCGCCTGGAGCAGACTCAGCAAGGACTCATGCCCTCCCGCGGCGGACACCTCCGTCAAAGGCGCCGACGACGCACCCATCGTTTCGTTCATCGTTGTTTCCCCCTGAATCCGGCATCACGACCGCCGCGGACAGGCGCCCGTTGAGATCAATGTTACGAATGATAATGATTATCGTTTTTAAGTCAACTGGCCGCGAAATCGGCAACGATGGCTTGCAGGCGGGCGGGTGTGATCAAACGGTTTTCGGCGATGTCGCCGTCAATGATTCCGGCAAGGGTTTCGAGTATCTCGGCCTCGACGCCGCGATAACCCAGTTCGCGCAGACGGACCGGCATAGCGAGCGCGCGATACCGATTTTCGATTTCGGCGATCACCTCGGCGGCGCTCATGGTGCCGCGCTGGAAGACATTGCGTCCCAGACACCGCAGACGCTCCTCTTTTTCCGCCATCAGTTCCCGCAGTACCGCCGGCTGGACGATGGACAGGGTCTGCGCATGATCGATGTCGTAGAGGATGCTCAGCGCTTTGCCGATCGCGTGCGTGGACCAGTCCTGCGGCACGCCGAGACCGAGGATACCGCTGAGCGCCTGGTTGGCCGCCCACATCATATTCTGTCGCCAGCGCAAGGGACGCGGACCGTGGAAACTGTCGCCCAACTCGCACAGGGTGCGTAACACCGCTTCGCAATAGCCTTCCTGTATCGGCGCGCCGACCGGATAGGTCAGATACTGTTCGCAGACGTGAACGAAGGCGTCGACCAGCATCCGGTAGTCGGGATTCGAGCGGATGCCGCCGAACTCGACCCGATGAAACCCCTCGAGGGCGCGCACAAGCCGCTGATGAATACCCGTCCTTTTGATCGAACCGCCGCCATAGACGAACAGAATCCGGCTGCCGCGTGGAATTCTGCTGTGGATTTTGTCAAAACTGTTGACGCCGAAACAGATCTCGGTGGCGTTGCGGTATTCGAAAGCCAAGGCGTGCATCGCGGCCGCTCGACTCACAGGGCGGGCGGCGCCGCGGGCCGCTCGGGCGGGTCGGGGAGCCCCGCCGCCCTATCCGGCCGGGTCCGGCCCTGCCGCTGCAGACCGATCATCGCGCCGATGACCAGTACGAACCCCGGGTAACTGGCAAGCGCGGGCAACGGCTGGCCCAGCAAGGCGCCGATGAGCGTCACCAGGAGCGGATTCAAATAGGTATAGGACATCACCCGCGCCGGACCGATCACCGTGGCGCCCCACTGAAACACAAAGAACGTCACCAGCGTGGTGAACACGGCCAGATAGACGATCCCCGCATAGACTCCCGGCGACAGGCCGCTCCAGTCGGTCGCGGACAGATGGGGCGCCGACAGGCACAGCAACCACAGGGTACCAGTCGCCAGGGTCCAGAAGGTCATGCGCAGCATCGGCTCGCCGCGATGCAGGTATTTGACCAGCACACTGTAGAGCCCCATCGCCAGCGTCGCCAGGAAAAAAATCACATCGCCGCGCCCCAGCTCGAGCGCCAGTAACGCCTGCGGATCGCCGCGAAAAACCACCCAGACCGCGCCGAGCATACCGACCAGTGACGCCAGGCGCGCGCTTCGGCCCGGTGTCTCATGCAGCAGTAACGCGGACAGTAACATCGTCACCGTCGGCGCCAAAACGAAAATCGCCGCCGTGTTGACGGCCGAAGTCTCGCGCAACGCCGCGAACATCCCCCAGAAAAATCCGACCAGGCAGGCGCTCAACAGCGCATAGCGCGCCAGGTCGCGCCGGCCGGGCAGCTGCAGGCCATCGCGCCAGAGCACGATGGGGGCGAACAAAACCGTGGCCAGCGCGAACCGCATCAGTGTGAGCACCAGACTGTCGAGTTCACCGGTGATCGCCGCCACCACGGGAAACGACGTGGCCACCAGCCCGGTGGCCAGCAACACCGACAGATGACACCCTGTTGCCGGCCTCATGCTAGCGCACCCGAATTGAGCGGACTGGCATGTCAGCCCGGAAAACGGCCCGGGAAAGCGATTTCGCCCAGGGGCCGCCTTGTGCTGGGAATTTCGCGCTCGCGCAGCGGCTGGGGCAGAACCGCCGCATACGCCTGACGGCCGACGGCGATTGCGATTTCGACCCGGTAGCGCCCGGGTACGCCCAGACTGCGCCGGGCCTTGTCGAAGTCCACACCGGCCATGGCGTGCGCCTGATAACCGAGCCGAGTCGCCTGCAACGCCAAGTGCGCCCACGCCGCGCCCGCGTCCAGACTGTGGGTGCGCGAGGGTTGTTCGGCGCGTCCGTCGACGCCCGGCATGAGGCTGTCGGACAGCAGAACAATCAGCGCCGAGGCCTGTTGCGCCCAGTCCCGGTTGAACGCGTCCAATACAGCCAGAACCCGGCGCCAGTGCGTATCGTCCCGCAACACGTACAGAAAGCGCCAGGGTTGAATGTTGTAGGCCGAGGGCGCCCAGCGCGCCGCCTCCAGCAACGTCAGCAGATGGGCCGCCGGCATGGGCGCGGCGTCGAAGGCCCGGGGCGACCAGCGATCGACGAACACCGGATCGATCGGATGATCTGGGGTCCGCCGGCCGCTCGCCGAAGATTTGTTTAACTGGTTCATAATATTAGTTATATCCTATATAATATAATCTGACTAAATATATCTTTATGTAATATAGTTTGATGTCGAAATATTAACGGAGTCATAACGGATGCGTCAAGACCGCAAATCGGTAACCGGCGGACCCACCCCCTTGGGCGCGGACATGCAGAACATACTGGCGCAATGGCGGCGCGAGCGGCCGGACATCGACCCGGCGCCGATGGCTGTGTGTGGCGACATCTGGCGCGCGGGCGAAACACTACGCCGGGCAGTGCTGGCCAACCTGGCCGAGCACCAGTTGGATATGGCGGGCTTCGACGTCCTGTTGACGTTGCGCCGGCAAGGACGCCACGAATCGCTCTCGCCTTCGTCTCTGGCCAGGGAGATGATGCTCTCCACTTCCGCCATGACCAATCGGCTGGACCGGCTGGAGCAACGCGGCTTGATCAAACGCATGGCCGATCCGGCCGACCGGCGCGGCGTGAAGATTACCCTGTCGCACAAGGGCTACCAGCTGGCGGACAAACTGGTGGTGTCGCACGTCGAAACGGAAAAACGCATGCTGACCGCGCTGAGCGCCGGCGAACAGAAACAGTTGCGCGCGCTGCTCGGCAAGATCGGTCGCTAAAATGCCTGAAAACATCCAGCGCCGGGCGATGCGCCCGAGCACGGGTGATTTCTTCTAGTAGTAGGCATCCAATGCGCTATCGTCCTCGTATTCCCTCTGAATAAGCTGCAAGGCACGTTTATGCAGCTGGGAAACACGGTGTAGTGGCTAAGTATTTTGGTCCACCGTTTTAGAGAAAAACCAATAGTTTTCCTCTGCCTGGTTTGGTGGCAAACCACCATTGTGTTGATGAGGACGGTACTGGCTATAATAACCACCAATGTACTGCGCGATCATCCGT
>JASBST010000078.1 GCA_030148775.1 Thiogranum sp. | reverse complement strand
CTGCCGGCGTTCCGTTTCGCCGACCCGGGTATCGAAATACGCCGTCCCGACTATCCCAACCTGGCCGCCAACATCACGCTGGCGCCGCCGGACCCGAACGCCGGACAGCCGTTTCTCCCGGCCACGACCCTGTTGGAGCGGGGCGGTGTAGGCGTGGGCATGATCGGGATTTCCTCCGATATCGTGCCGTTGATGTATGAAGGACTGGCCCTGGGTCTGAGCTTTCTCTCCGGCGAAACGGCCTATCGCGATCTGATCAATCAGCACGCCGCGGCGCTGCGCGAGCAGGGCGCGGATATCGTCGTAGTGATGAGCGAACTCGGCATCCAGAAGGATTACCGGCTCGCCCAGGTGATCGACAGCGACGCCGTCGACGTGATTTTTTCCGCCCATACCCACGAAACGACTTTCCAGCCGCTGACTTCGGCCAGCGGCGCGCTGGTGGTGGAAGCCGGCAACGACGGCTATCTCGGCCGCATGGACATTACCGTCGAAGGCGGCAAGGTAACTGCCCGTGACTGGCAGTTGCTGAGCCTGGACAAGAGCATCGCCGAGGACGCACCGATGCGCGCTCTGGTCGACACAGCGCGCGCGCCGTTTCTGGTGGCCACACCGGACATGACCATACCGCTGCCGACCTCGGTCCAGCACCTGCAACTGCCGATCGACACCGTGGTCGGGTACAGCGACGTGCCGCTGGATCGGCGCAATGCGCTGGAGAACACCTTCAACGACGCCTATACGGATATTCTGCGCGCCCAGTTCGGTACTGATATCGCCATCACACCGGGCTTCCGTTTTGATGCAGTGATACCCGCCGCCGGCGCCGCCATCGAGGACAACACCATCGCCGATGGCGCGATCACGCTGGAAGACGTTTATCGGTTTTTTCCCGTCGAATTCAAAGTCGCCACGGGCGAACTCAGCGGCGCGACGCTGAAAGGGATTCTGGAGGGAACGCTGAGCAGCGTTTTCTCGACCGACGTGTTCCGCCAGGCCGGCGGTTGGATGCCCGGCTTCAGCGGATTCGATACCACACTCGACCTGACGGCCGCCGACGGCTCACGCATACAGTCGCTACGCAGTACCGACAACGGTCTGGAGATCGCCGACGCCGACACCTTGACCGCCGCGGGCTGTGTCCGCCCCGGCGATCAACTCCGCGGTCTGCTGTGCAGCTATGCCGGCTTCAGCAACATTCAATTGATCACCAACCCGGCAACCGGGGAACCGCTGACGGCGGTCGATCTGTTCACCACTTATCTGAGCGGTCAACGGGTCGACCAGGCCCGTCGCAGTATCGACGACAGCAGTGACTTTCCGCAGTGGCCCGAGGCGGCGTTTGTGCAGCCGCTTGAGGGAGCGACCACCAATCCGTGAACGTACTGCGCCTCAAGCGGCGCTATCGGGCAATACCCGCAAAGCCTGCTCGATGGTGTCATACAGGCGGGACTTCGATACGCCGATTTTGGCCATCACCGCCATGCCGGACATGATCGCGGTGAAAAAGTCGGCCAATTGTTCGACGGATAGATGAGCGGGCAGGGGGCGTTGCTTGAATGCCTCGCGTAGACGGGTTTTCAATAGCTCGAAAGTAGACTGATTGACAGTCGCGTCGATGGCCGCCACGATCCCGGAGGGGAGCGCACCGACATCACACCCCGTGGCGGTATTGACCACCATGCACCCACCCGGCAACTCTTCGGCCGTCAGCATGGTGGCCACGGATCTCAGGAAAAGGCGTAGGGCGTTGACTGGATCCGGGTCGGAATACAGCGCTTCGGCATGCCGATCAAGCTGTTGTTCGCGATAACGTTGCAACGCGGCAAGATACAGCTGTTCCTTGTTGCCGAAGGCGGCATACAGGCTGGGCTTTGCCAGCCCCGTGGCCCGGGTCAACTGCGCCAAAGACGTGGCATGGTAGCCATTACGCCAAAAGACCGCCAGCGCCGCTTCCAGCGCGGTTGTCTTGTCGAATGTACGCGGCCGACCTCTTTGCAACAGAATCCCAAGCCTCCACTCACGCCGGATTGACAGATATTGTACCAGTCGGTATATTTAATACCAATCGGTATAATAATACCTATCGTCCGGTCTCGTGGGATCACGAGTCTTTGCACCTGCCGGGAGACATCCAGCATGGCCCGACCTGACACACGTGTTCTCATTACCGGCGCGACCGGTTTCCTCGGCGGAAACATTCTCGAGTCCCTGGCCCAAGACCCCGGCGTGACGATCATCGCAGCCTGCCGCGATCCGCGCATGCTGAAGCAGGGGCTCGCTGACGAAGTCCGTGTCGGGGATCTGCTCGATGCCGACTATCGTCAGGCGCTGATGCGCGACGTGGATGTCGTCTGCCATGCGGGCACCGGCGCGTCGATGTGGGGTCATCGGAAGCAGGAATATGAACGTTTCTACAGGCCGACCACAGATCTCATCGAGCAGGCCATTGACCAAGGAGTGCAACGCTTCATCATGGCCAGCAGCGTGGCTATCGGCTCGGTGAACTCAAAGGGACAAACGCACGACGACCGCTGTGCGAAGGCCCACACGGGATTCTGGCCACACCTCGATTACCTCGTCGACCTCGACGACGAGATGCAGGCCCAATCGCACCGCGGCACCCAAATGGTCACACTCAGACTGGGGCATTTCGTCGGCCGGGGCAATCGCCTGGGACTGGTGCCCGCGCTTGTGCCACGTCTGCAGACCTACCTGGTGCCTTGGCTGGGAGGCGGCCGTAAACATTTGCCGCTGGTGGCCGACACCGATCTCGGTGCGGCCTTCAGAAGCACCGTCCTTGCCGGCGAATTGGACGACTACGAATCTTTCAACATCTGCGGGCCATCCTTTCCCACATTACGCGAGGTGGTGAGCTACATCGCACAACGCGCCGGCGTCCCCGAACCGCTATACAGCGTTCCGTATCCCGCTGGCTATGCCTTCGGCTGGTTGATGGAAACCCTCCATCCGTCGCTGCCGGGCAGTTCTCCGTTTTTAACGCGTTCCATTGTGCATTTGTGTGAAGACTGGCTGTGTCCCAACACTTATGCTCGGGAAAAACTGGGATATGTTCCGCAAAAATCCTGGGAAACCGCCGTCGACGAACACCTGTCTGATCTGGCCAGCGAAGGTTTTCCCTGGCCACGGTTACAACAGTTATGACGGCTGTTTCACGTCACCAGGAAAAACCTGCCTAGAAATACAAACGGTAAAGCTCTGGATCGATTCGCCACAGTTGGATCCCGACTCAGGCAGCGGCTTTCCTGACAATATATTATTTAACATAATATACATTATACGCATCTATGTAGGATAAAGTTCCTATACGTTCAATACCTTTTGTCTAAGTATTTCCCGCAGGCTGCCGATGACGTACATCAAGCATATACCCAATTAGTTGCCTGCTGGTTTGCACACCCCTCAGGCCCAAAAAATGTGCGGGACGCAAATGCGTAGACAGGCTGCGGCGCTTTTTCACATATTTCTGCTGATGCTTCTGAGTGGCGAGCTGCACGCCGACACGCTCAGGCTTTCAATCGCTTCAACCGCCAATGAACAGGGTCTAATCTCGGCGCTGGCCAAACGGTTTCACGAGCGCTATCCAGCACACCAGGTCGAAATCACCTCGGTCGGCGCCGTGTCGGCGCTGACGCGCGCGCGTCAGGGCAAGGCCGACGCCGTGCTGACTCATCATCCCGCCAGCGAGCGTCTGTTCATGGACGACGGACTGGGCCTGTCGCGCACGCTGATCATGTACAACCAATTCGCGATTCTTGGTCCGAAGGACGACCCATTGGGGATTTCCGGCGAGGATGAGCTGGCAAAAGTCTTTCAAACGCTTTCGGACAATCAGGTCGATTTCTTCGTCCAGGGCACGCAGTCCGGCACCTATCAGCGCCTGGCCGAATTGCTCAAGGTCGCGAACGTCGCTCCCGGTTGGCTGGGATACCAGTCGATGCAGTCAAGTTCGCGCACTACGGTGCTGGCGGCCGCCCAGTTCAGCGCCTATGCCTTTGCCGATCTAGGCACCTATTTCTCGCTGCGCAGCAAGATTTCCGAGACCATCAGTCCACTGTATCGCGATCACAAGGCGCTGCAGAATTTCTACAACTACATCGTCGTCAATCCGGCGCGGATACAGGGCACCAATGCGCGCCTGGCGCAGCAGTTTCTCGACTTCCTGATCAGCAACGACACGCAGAACTATATCGAAGAATTCGGCCTGGACACGTACAAGACACGTATTTTCACCGCCGCCGCGCACCTGGATCCGGGGCTGCAGGTCGCCCAGGCACATCGCGAAGTGGCGCGGCAGAAACAGCGGATGTTCTACCTGACGTTGTTCCTCGGTCTGATCGTGGCGCTGTTCATTCTGCTCAGTATTCTCCATATCAAGACCCGCCGGCTGGAGCGTGAGCGCCGCGCTCAGCAGGCCCGATTCACCCTGGCCGTTTCGGGCACCAACGACGGCATCTGGGACTGGGATATCGCCGGACGCGAGCTTTATCTGGCGCAGCGTACCTGCCATCTGCTGGGCATCACACAGGAGGCCAGCGATCTCATCGCCCTGCTCGAAGGCATCATGCTGCCGTCCGACGCCGCGCCGTTCCAACACAGTTTTGCGCTTTTCCGCGAAAATTCCTCGGAAACCTATCTGGATACCGAATTCCGCATCCACACGCACGAGGGAGAACGTTGGATCCGGCTGCGCGGCAAGGCGCTGCGCGACAACAGCGGGAACATGATCCGCATGGCCGGCTCGGTGACCGACTCGTCGCATATCCACCAGCAACAGGAAGAAATCCGCTACCGCGCGCTGCACGACCCGCTCACGGATCTGCCCAACCGGTCGCTGTTGTTCGATCGTCTGACCCAGACCATCATAAGCAGCCAGCGCCGCGACGAATCGTTCGCCCTGCTGATGATCGATCTGGACCGCTTCAAACAGATCAACGACACCCTGGGTCATAGCACTGGCGACAAACTGATCCAACTGGTCGGCAAGCGTCTGGTCGCGGTGCTGCGCGAAACCGACACGGTCTGCCGTCTCGGCGGCGACGAGTTCGCCCTGCTACTACCCTGTATCGATGCGACCCAGGCCGGCCATGTGGCAAAAAAAGTCGGCATCGCCATGAAACGCTATTTTAATGTCAACGAAAACCATCTCATTATCAGTGGCAGTATCGGTATCGCGGTCTACCCGGAACACGGCGACAACGCCGAAGCGTTGTTACAACACGCCGACGTGGCAATGTACGACGCCAAAAAAGAAACCGGCGGTATTTCCATGTACTCCGCGGAGCAGGATGCCAATACCATGCGCTCGCTGGAACTGGAGACGCGGCTGCGACTGGCCATCGATCGTGACGCCCTGGAGTTGTACTTCCAGCCCAAAATCGATCTGCGCCGCGAGCGCATTGTCGGCGCCGAGGCGCTGCTGCGTTGGCAGGATCCGGAATTCGGCCAGGTGAATGTCGAAGAACTGATCAAGCTGGCGGAAAAAACCGGCCTTATCCGACCGCTGACACGCTGGGTGATTCGCCAGGCGTTACAGACCTCGCATCACTGGTCGACGCGGTTGCAGATCGATTTGCCGATTTCTGTCAATCTCAGCATCTGGGATCTTCAGGACCCGAATTTCGCCGCCTACGTCGCGAAAGAAGCCGAACGCTGGTATCGTACGCCGCGTCATCTGGAATTCGAGATCACCGAAAGCGCCATGATGTCCGACCCCGAGCGCACCATCGCCACCCTGTCGCAGCTCGCCGGCATGGGGCACGCGCTGTCGGTGGACGACTTCGGCACCGGCTTTTCCTCCCTCGCCTACCTGAAGAAGTTTCCGGTGCGCAGCCTGAAAATCGACAAATCCTTCGTCATGGAAATGGATAACGACGCCAACGACCATGTCATCGTGCAGTCGACCATCGACCTGGCGCACGGCATCTGCCTGGGCGCGATCGCCGATGGGGTCGAAAGCGAAGCCTCCCTGAACGAGCTGCGCATGATGGGTTGTGACATCGCCCAAGGCTATTATATTTCCCGACCGCTGCCCGCAGCACGCTTCGTCGAATGGGTGCATCAGGCGAAGTGGAAACTGGCATCGTTGTCGACGGCGGGGGTGTCCCAACGCGCCGGCAATATGACGGTCCATTAATACAATTTTGTTACCATTTTGTGACACCATTTCACCACTTTTCTTGATTAAAGAACTAATTCTGTGATATAGAAACACTTTCCACGGACTATTCCCGCTACTGCAAGGCATCGCGGCAGGCCGTTTCATAATTAGAATTTGGGGAGAAGTGTTTATGGAATCACAACTTGGCGCCTTCCAAACGGCGCTCCAGAGCGAGCTTGTGCCCTCCGTACCTCAACGCCAGGCACGCCGACTGACAGGTTTCGCCCATGGCGGCGGTTGCGGCTGCAAGGTCGAGCCGGCGGAGCTAAAGCGCATCCTGGAGCGGGTCCCCACCCTCTCCCCGCATCCCAGACTGCTGGTCGGCGTTGAAAACAGCGACGACGCCGCCGTCTATCAACTGAACGACGAGCAGGCGCTGGTCTTCACCAACGATTTTCAAACGCCGCTGGTGGACGACCCTTATATTTTCGGCTGTGCGTCGGCCGCCAATGCACTGAGCGATGTGTATGCCATGGGCGGAACACCGATCATAGCCACGGCGATCGCCGGCTTTCCGGTCAACGAAGTCGATACGGAAAAGCTGCAGGAAATCATGCGTGGCGGGGTCGACGTCTGTACCCGCGCGGGGGTACCCCTGGCCGGCGGGCACACCATTGAAAATCCGCAGCCGATCTTTGGACTGGCGGTGGTCGGCACGGTACACCCGAAGAAAATAAAGACCAATGCCGCCTCACGGCCGGGAGATAAAATCATTCTCACCAAGCCGCTGGGCATCGGCGTCATGGCCAGTGCCTATCGTATCGATCAGCTGCGCGAAAGTGAGTACCAGATATTCATCGATGCACTGACCGAAGTGAATACCGCCGGCGCCTGGCTCGGCGACCTGCCCGAAGTGCATGCGCTGACCGATATCACCGGCTTTGGTCTCGGCGGCCATCTGGTAGAAATGGCCGAGGGCGCGCGCCTGCGCATGCTGGTCCACTCCGCCAAGGTGCCCATGTACGCGGCGGCCGAGGAACTGGCCCGCGAAGGCGTCTTTCCGGGTGGCGCTTATCGCAATATGGAAGCTTACGACAGCCGGCTGTCATTCGGAGACGACTGGGATATCGACCGTCAGCTCATCTACACGGATCCGCAGACCAATGGCGGCCTCCTGATCACGGTCGCGGCGGCAGCGACCGACGATATTCTGCAGCGACTGCACGAATTCGGCTGCGAACAAGCCACCGTGATCGGCGAGGTGCTGGACGAGGACGGCGACTACCAGGAACGCGTTCTGTTCCGTTAGAAATGTTCGAAACGCTGTTGTTCGTCCTCGGGCTGCTCGGCGGCGGGCTGTCCGGACTCCTGGGTATTGGCGGCGGCATCGTGATGGTGCCGCTGTTACTTTATATCCCGCCGGTGCTGGGTTTCGCACCCCTGGGCATGAAAGTGGTGGCGGGTATGACGACGGTACAGAGTTTCGCCGGCACCTTGTCCGGCGCTTTCGGTCACCAGCGTTTCAAACGCATCCATTGGCCTTTGGTGGCCGCGCTCGGGCTGCCGATGACGGTCGCCAGCTTCATCGGCTCACGGCTGTCGGTCTACGTCTCCGAACATCTTATGCTGCTGGTTTTCGCCATCATGGCGTTGGCGGCGTCCCTGCTGATGCTGTTACCGAAACGTGAAGCGGCGCGGGAAGCCCAGTTGACGGAAGTCAGCGTCAACGTGCCGCTGGCGGTGGCAATCGGTTGCATCATCGGCGCCGCGGCGGGGGTGATCGGTCAGGGTGGCGCATTTCTTTATATTCCGGCGATGCTCTATCTGCTGCATATACCGACACGCATCAGCATCGGCAGTGCACTGGCCGTGGGGATTCTGTCTTCCGGTGCCGTGCTGCTGGGGCGCCTGGGCAGCGGCCAGATACCCTGGCAGTGGTCCATTATTCTGGTAGTTGGCGTCATAATCGGCGCACAACTGGGCAGTATTCTCAGTCAACGGACACCGCGCACCGTGTTACGCCGGATTCTCGCCATTGTGATATTCGCCACGGCAATCAAGATCGGCTGGAATGTCTACGAACAGTCGTGGCATCCATCGGCCACGACAGCAACGAAAATTTCACATCCATTCTCCTGACCTTTAGCGTCCCGACTCCCGGATCGCCGGCACGACGTCGCCATCGGGCAATACCGCCAGAAAATGTTTTTTTCCCGACTGGCGTAACTCAACCAGGTAATACCAGCGATTCTGCGCTTCAAAATTGTGCACGGGTTTAAAACTGAGCTCGTGAATCCGGGCACCTTTCAACAACGAACTTTTCTCCACCCAGACCAGGGTGCGCGACACCGCCGCGCCGAGCGACATCGGCGGATCGCCCTCGCCCGGCCGCCAGGCCGGAATGGCCTGCAACTGGTCCTTGTCGAGATACAAAACCACACGATAGTGATCGACGTATTCGACAACCTCCAGCGGCAATGGCGCCGCGCGGGCAAGCCCCGTCGTCAGCCCGATCAGAATCAACAGCGTGCTAATGCGCATCGACTTCGGTCTCCTCGCTGGTTCCACGCCGCCATGATACGTTATCGGGTCGATGCTGTAACGG
Source organism: Thiogranum sp. (assembly GCA_030148775.1). Lineage (GTDB taxonomy): Bacteria > Pseudomonadota > Gammaproteobacteria > DSM-19610 > DSM-19610 > Thiogranum. Next base: position 35,692 of record JASBST010000078.1, on the reverse strand, counting down.
TCTGTTCAGCGTCGACGCTTTTAGCTAGTATGGCGCCGGGCATTGTGGCATGTCAGCGGACACCGAAGCGGTTATCTCGTGCGTATTATCTTTCTTCTCGTCGTTTTATTGGCTTTTCCGTTCATCGCCCTGGCCGCCTCCCCCGGCGCCCTGCCGCTGACCGATCATTGGTCCGGCTACACGGCGTTGGCGGTTTTTGTGCTCGCCTATGTCCTGGTGATCACCGAAGAATTCACCGGCCTGCGCAAGTCCAAACCGGTCATTCTCGCCGCCGGCATGATCTGGGCGCTGATCGCCTGGGTCTATCATAACCAGGGTTTCCCCGGAGCCGCCGAGGCCGCGGTCCGTCACGATCTGCTGGAATATGCCGAGCTGCTACTGTTCCTTCTGGTCGCGATGACCTATATCAATTCCATGCAGGAACGACGGGTGTTCGACGCCCTGCGCGCCTGGCTGATCCGCAAAGGTTATAGTTTCCGCGCCCTGTTCTGGTTGACCGGATTCCTGGCGTTTTTCATCTCGCCCATCGCGGACAATCTCACCACCGCTTTGCTCATGTGCGCGGTGGTCCTGGCGGTGGCGGGCGACAACCATCGTTTCGTGTTGCTGGCCTGCATCAATATCGTCGTCGCCGCCAACGCGGGCGGCGCCTTCAGTCCTTTTGGTGATATCACCACCCTGATGGTGTGGCAAAAAGGCGTGGTCGAATTCTGGCAGTTCTTCGACCTGTTTGTCCCCGCGTTGGTCAATTTTCTGGTTCCCGCACTGTTGATGCACCTAGCGATACCCCGGCTGGCACCGGCGGGCGATACCGAGCGCGTGCGGTTGCGTCCCGGCGGACTGGTCATCGTGGGTCTCTTTCTCGCCACCATCTTCACCGCGGTGGCCTTTCACAACTTTCTCGATCTGCCGCCGGTTATCGGAATGCTCACGGGTCTGGGTTATCTGCAATTGTTCGGCTTTTATCTGCAAAAGCATCATCAGCGCCACGGTAACGGGCATGTCGGCGATGTGGCGGCTTTCGACGTGTTCCGCAGTATCGCCAACGCCGAGTGGGACACGTTGCTGTTTTTCTACGGCGTGGTAATGTGCGTCGGCGGCCTGGGATTTCTTGGTTACCTGTCGATAGTCTCGCAACTCCTGTACACGGACTGGGGCGCGACCTATGCCAATATCAGTATCGGTCTGATGTCCTCGGTCATTGACAATATTCCGGTGATGTTCGCGGTATTGTCGATGCAGCCCGATATGTCGACCGGGCAGTGGCTGTTAGTGACGCTGACCGCCGGTGTCGGCGGTTCGCTGTTGTCCATCGGCTCGGCGGCGGGCGTGGCGCTGATGGGCCAGGCTCACGGTCGTTACACCTTTTTCGGCCATCTCAAGTGGGCGCCGGCGGTGGCGGCGGGCTATGGCGCCAGCATCTGGGTGCATCTGTGGCTCAACGCCGGATTGTTCTGAGGCGTCGCCCGCTAGAAAACCAGGTTCAACATCAACATCATCACCAGAATGAACAGCAGTGTCATGACCCCACCGGCGCGCATGAAATCCGGTACCCGGTAGCCGGCCGGACCCATGATCAGCGCATTGACCTGGTGGGTGGGTATGAGGAACGAATTCGAAGTGGCAATGGCCACCGTCAACGCAAACAGGGCCGGATCGGCTCCGGCGCCTACGGCGATGTTGACCGCCAACGGCACCAACAGCACGGTCGCGCCCACATTCGACATCACCAGCGTGAAGAAGGTCGCCAACACTGCGATCGCCAGCTGCAAACCCCAAATCGGCACGTCACCCAGCAAACTCAGCGTCCGCTCCGCAATCCAGGCCGCCGTGCCGGTGGTTTCAACCGCCAGACCGAGCGGTATCAGACTGGCGAGCAGAAAAACCGTTTTCCAGCTCACCGCTTCATAGGCCTCCTCGATAGTGAGCACGCCGGAGAGAATCATGCCGATAGCGCCGGTCAACAACGACACCGACAGACGCAAGTCGGAAAACAGGACCAGCGACAAGGCGATAAGAAAAAACACCAGCGCATAGGCGACCTTCTGCGGTCTTAATTCCTCGTGCGGATACTCAGTGGTGACGACGACGAAATTGCGGTCCTTGCGCAGTCGCGTCAACCCCAGCCAGGTAGTGTGCACCACCAGTGTGTCGCCGGCCTGGAATGGCATGTCACGGACGCCTTCACCGGCGAAGTGAGTCTTACCCACCCGGTGCATCGCCATCAAGGACAAGCCATAGCTCTTGCGCAACCAGATGTCGCGCGCCGACTTGCCGATCAGTTGCGACCCGGGCGGAATGACCACTTCGGCGATACCGGCCTTGGCCGGCGACAGCGCCTCGGCGAAATTATCCAGCGCCGGCAACACCACCATCCCATGGCGGTGCGCGAAGGCCTCCAGATTGTTCGCCGATCCGAGTACACCCAGTACAGCGCCTGCCTCGAGCACCGTATCGCGCGCCACACCGCCGGCGCCGATGGCGATATCCTTGTCTTTGGCGTTGCGAATCACCGCGATCACCCGTAACTGTTCGCTATGCTCGATATCCTCCAGGGGTTTACCCACCAGGTCGCTCGACGAAGGCAGGCGCATTTCGCGCAGAACATAATCCATGCCGTAGGTGTCGCGGAAATAACTCATGATATCCCCGCCGGTGCTGCCTTCGGTCTTGGTCACCGGCAGCACGAAACGACCGGCGACGACGAAATAAATCACGCCGGTAGCCACCAGCGCCAGGCCGATCGGCGTGACCGAGAACAATGACCAGGTCTGCATCTGTTTGTCGGGCGGCAAGGCGGTATTGGAAGTTAGGATCAGATCATTGAGCAGGATCAACGGGCTCGAACCCACCATGGTCACCGTGCCGCCGAGAATGGCACAAAAACCCATCGGCATCAGCAGACGCGACATCGGCAAACCGGTGCGCGCGGAAATGCGCGAGACCACCGGCAGGAACAACGCCGCGGCGCCTACGTTCTGCATGAAGCTGGAAATAATCGCCACCGTACCGGAAATGATCGGGATGATACGCTTCTCGGTGCTGCCGCCAGTACGCAATATAAACGCCGCCACCTGCCCCATCAGACCGGTTTTATCCAGGCCTGCGCCGATGATCATGACGGCGATAATCGACATCACCGCATTACTGGAAAAGCCGTTGAACAGGTCCTGATTGGACACCAAACCCTGCTCCAAACCCATCAGCGGCGCCAGCAGCGACGTCAGGCCCAGCAGAACCATGATAGACACCGCGGCGACATCGACACCAACGATCTCAAACGCGAACAAATAAATCGTCAACAGCAGCAGACCGCACACCCAGGCGATCTGCAGCGTTGGCACCTGACCGGCCAGAAATAGCCCCAAGCCGAGAAATATTATTGCAACTATAAGATTTTTATATAGTTTTGTTCGCGGTGTAGCGGTCACAAAGCACTCCTGATTGAACAATCGGCGCAGCCGTCGAGCCGACGACTGACGTTCATCCGGGCCGGATTGGAGGATGGCCCGTCATGATATTGAGAGCTATGTTAAGTTTTCGTTAGATTCTATGCCATTGGAAACCGCAACAGGCATGGCTTCGAACAGCAGACTGAAGCAGGTACCGGCACCCAGTTCGCTGCTGACTTCAAGCGCCCAGCCATAACGCATGCAGATCCGCTTCACCAGGGACAGGCCGATGCCCTCGCCCCCCTGCTCGCTGAAAAAGGGTTTGAAGATTTCGTTCAGGTGATGATCGGCGATGCCCACGCCGGTATCGCTCACCCGAATACCGGTGGCATCCAGGGCGATGCTCACACAACCTTCCCGGGTATAGGAAAAGGCGTTGCGGATCAGATTGCCGACGACGATGCGCAACAACGCGCAGTCCACCGGCAACTCGGGGCAGTCGTTGATATCCACCAGCACCTCCACCTGCTTGCGATCGAGCACATAGCGATGGGTCTCGACCACTTCCTGCAGTACGCCCGACACACGACAGCCGCTGGAGGTCTGGCCGGTGGCCTGTTCGCGAGCCAGTTCAAGCAAGGCGGCGGTGGTTTCCGCCATTTCCTGAGCGGCGCGCATAATGCGCCGAATGCGTCGACGCTGATCCTCCCCCAGTCGCTCGTCCTCCTGCAGGACTTCGGCCGCGCCTTCGATCACCGCCAGCGGGGTGCGCAGCTCATGACTGACATCGGCGGTAAACGCCTGTTCACGCTGAATAAATGCCTGCAAGCGCGCCTGATAATCGTCGAAACTGCGCGCCAGCAGACCGACCTCGTCGTCGGAGAACCGCCCCGCCAGCTTGATCTGGGGGCTTCCCGGTACCATGCGTCGCACCCGCCGCGCCAACTCGGCCACCGGCGACACCACCCGTCCGGCGAGCCAGTATCCCAGCGCGGCCGAGAGCAGGGTCATGATCAATACCGACGTGGTCAGAAACACCTTGTATTGCTGTTCGCGATGACGCAGCTGAAGATCGTTGTAGAGCACGGCAATGCGCCGGTCGGCGTCTTTCACCACTTCGACGTAGAAGGTCGAGCCTTCGAGCTGCAAGCGGTGCAGGCCGGGTTTGAGCGATAAGATCTGCGGCGGTACATCGGTGGTCCGCCCGGGCTCGATCAAATAGGTACGCATGACGGTACTGGAGGGCAGACGGGTGTCGGGGTCGTGCAACGAACGCTGCAGATAGTCGCCGATCTCCATCGTCAGCGTGTCGGCGACCAGGCGCATTTCCGCCGACACCGTTTCCCGATAGAGCAGCATCGCCAGGGTTATACTGATGAACGCCCCCAGCAGCGTAAAAGCGAAAGTAACGCGATAGCGAAGGCTAGTCCTGAACTTCATCGGGCGCCGCGAGCTGGTAGCCCATACCGTGTACGGTGCGCAGCAGGTGGGTCTCGAAGGGCTTGTCGATGGCGCTGCGCAGCACGTGCAGATGGGTGCGCAGGGCGTCGCTGTCGGGACGTTCGTTGCCCCAGATGCGCCGTTCCAGCTCCCGCTTGGGCACCACGCGCGGCGACTGACGAATCAACAGCGCCAGCATTTTGAGAGGAATCGGCGGCAGGGTGATATGCTTGCCGCCCCGCTCCACCTTGAGCGTGTCCGGGTCGAAAACCAGGTCGGATACCCGCAACGGCTCACGCCGCTGCTCGCAGCGTGCACGCCGCACCAGCGCGCGAATGCGCGCGTCGAGTTCCTGCAGCGCGAACGGCTTGATCAGATAATCGTCCGAACCGGCGGCGAACCCGTCGAGCTTGGCGTTGAGCGTATCGCGCGCGGTGAGAATCAACACCGGCGTGATATTGCCTGAATCGCGCAGTCGCCGGCACAGCTCGAGCCCGTCCATGCCGGGAAGGGTCAGATCGAGAATAATGATGTCGTATTCCTTGTCCTGGGCATACTGGTAACCGGTACGGGCGTCGTAGGCGGCGTCGAGCACGTAGCCCTTGGGTTCCAAAAAATCGTATAGGTTGGCGACCAGGTCGGGATTGTCCTCGATTACTAGAGCATACATACGTGTCACCTGCTTAGTTGGAAACTTCACGTGGGACGGATGCACATTCGCGGAATATGCGTTTGTCACAGCGCCGGCACACATCTTTATCCAGTTTCTGGAATATACCGGTGACCGCTGCGGTTTTCGACTGAAAAACATTATTGGGGCCGATGGCATCTAGACAACTACAGCTTTCCAGCGATTCCCACAGGCCTTTTTTCACCTTCATCAGATAGAACCCGCCGCCGCGGGCGCGGCGTTTGCGCGCCTCCTCGACCATGACCGCCCCACCCGTGATATCGGCAAAGTTGATGCCGTCGGCGACGATGGCGAGGTGCTTTTGCTCCGGATGTTGTTCCTCCAGATCGGCGAAAGCTTCCTGCACGTGATTGATGGAACCGAAAAACAGCGAACCATCGATGCGCAGGATGTGCAGCTGTGGACACATCGGCAGACCCGGGTCAGTATTGAACTTGCGCCCCGGCAAACGCGGATCTGGAACGCGCGAGATAATCCGCGGTTTCGATACCCGCATCAGATATAACACCAGCGACAGTATCACGCCGGCAAAGATCGCGAATTCCAGCTCCAGGAATAACGCGCCGAAGAAGGTCACGCCCATGATGCCGGTTTCGCGCCGGCTCGATTTGAGCACGTGGGCGATCTCGTGAAAATCGATCAACCCCCAGGCGACCAAAAACAGAATGCCGGCCATGGCTGCGTTCGGCAGATAGGCGGCCAGCGGTGCCACCATCAAAACGATCACGATCAGGAACAGACCGGCAAACATCGCCGCCAGCGGCGTCTTGGCGCCGGCCTGGAAGTTCAAGCCGCTGCGGTTAAACGAACCGGTGGCGACGTAGCCGGAGAAAAAACTGCCGGCGATGTTCGACAACCCCTGACCGATGAATTCCTGGTTACCGTCGATACGCTGGCCGCTGCGAGCACCCAGCGAACGGCCGATCGACACCGCCTCGGTCAACGCGAACAGGGTCACGGCCAGCGAGGCCGGTGCCAGGTTTTTTATGGTGTCGAGCGAAAAACTTGGTGCGGACAGCGGCGGCAGCGAACTGGGCAACGCTCCCACCGTGGCGATGCCTGTGGTTTCGATACCGAACATGCCGGTGAGCGCCACCGAGACCAGACTGCCCGCGACCATGGCCACGATCAGATACGGCAGTTTCGGCCACCAACGCTTGACCGCAATGCCGGAAAACAGCGTCACCAGAGCCACCAGCGTGACATAACCGTTGATGTGCGGAATCTGATACCAGAAGCTGAGCAGAATATCATGCAGATGCCCGCCGCGAGGAATGTCCACGCCAAAGAAATTCTTCAACTGCTTACTGGCGATCAAAATGGCCGCGCCGGCGGTAAAGCCCACAATCACGGAGTGAGAAATAAAGTTGACCAGCGCGCCCATACGGGCCAGTCCCAGCACCAGTTCGATCACGCCCACCATCAGTGTCATGGTCAACGCCAATGTGACATAGTCCATCGAACCGGGCTCGGCATAGACACTGAGCGACGAGAACAGAACGATGGACGCGGCGGTCGTCGGACCCGACACCAGATGCCAGGAAGAACCGAACAGCGCGGCGATGATTGCCGGTACCATACCCGCGTACAGCCCATATTCCGGCGGCATGCCGGCGATGGTGGCGAAGGCCACGCCTTGCGGCAGAACCACCACGGCGCCGGTGAGACCGGCGAGCAGATCGCCTTTGACGGTGCCGCGGTCGAGCCTCGGCCACCAGATGAGAAATGGGAAAAAACGGGTCAATATGTCTGAGCGGGTGCCCATCGAATAGCCTGCTCCGTGATGATCGGTGTGCGACGCAGGACCTTATCAGCACATAGATGAAGAAACTGTTAAGCTCAAGAATGCGCGGCTTGAGTGAAAAAATACAGCGGTAGCGACCGCGGACACCGCCCGGCGCGTTGCAGCAATCTCCAAGATCCCCAGCCACTTGCACGCCGCGTTGCCGCCCCGGCAGACGGCGGGCGGGTCAAGTCGCTTGAGTTTGCGTCGCTACCCTCTTATTATCCTTGCGAATCGTATGCATAAGTTAGCCCACAAGCTGTTCCTCGCCTGGTTGCTGCTAAGTCTGCTCGTGGCCCCGTTACAGGCGCAGCTGGCGCCGCTCGGGCCTATCGGGCAGAGCAGTTGCCCGATGAGCGCCAACGAGTCCCACGGGCACTCAAAAAACATCATGGACCCTGCCCCCGGCGCGCAGGCTCCATGTACGCATTGCCAGCACACCCACTGTGACAGCGGCCAGTGCAAAACCAAGGTCTGTAGCAATCTGCAAATGCAGCTGAACGTCGCCCTGGTTCCGATGCTGGCGGTCGACCAACCTGTTTTCGTTCCTTACCCCGCCTATAGCCAGCGGTGGGTCTCCGTCCCCGCACCGCCGCTCTACCGACCGCCGGTCTGATCTGCGAAATCGGGGCGACGCGCCCTATCCGCTGACCACGGCAGTTACCTGCCGGGTCGTCGTCGATTTACCGGAGATCGGTCATGATGTATTTTTCTTCGTCCGCCGTGCGGCGTACGTGGCATGTCGCCTGTCTGATTGCAGGCCTCGCCCCCTATGCGGCGGTTCACGCCGCCCTGACACTGGAAACCGCCGAGCAACTGGCACTGCAGGCGGACCCGGCGGTGCTCGCCGGCCAGGCTCGCGCCCAGGCGCTCGACGAGCAGGCGGTGGCCGACGGCCAGCTGCCGGATCAGAAGCTATTCCTCAGCCTGCGAAATGTTCCGCTCGATGATTTCAGCATGAAACGCGAAGGGATGTCGCAGGCGGTCGCCGGTATACGCCAGTCCTTTCCCCGCGGCCGCAGCCTGTTTTACAAACAGAAACGCACACAGTGGCTGAGCAGCGCCGAAAGCGCACTGGTACAGAACACCGTAAAAACCATACAACGGGATGTCCGTGAAGCGTTTCTGGAGTTGTATTATCAGGAGCAGGCTGACGCTATTGCTGCCAAAACCCGCGGCCTGTTCTAACAACTCGTCGAGATAACACGTGCGCACTATGCCTCCGGACGTGTCAGCCAGCAGGACGTCCTGCAGGCTCAACTGGAAGTCTCGCGCCTGGACGACAAGAGCACCCAGATTCAAAAGCAGGGCGATGTCCAGCGCGCCGTGCTCTCGCGCTGGATTGGCGCCGCTGCGTGGCAGCCCCTGTCGCCGGGCCTGCCGCGACTGCCCGCTCTTCCTTCCCAGGCCAGGCTGCTGGCTGCGTTACCCGAACATCCGGCGGTCCGCGCGGCCAGCGCGCGCGTCGAGGCCACGCAGCAGGAAGTCAATATGGCGCGCGAACAATACAAACCCGGCTTCGACCTCGGGCTCGACTACAACAAGCGCTTCGGCGAGTTCGACAACGGACGCGACCGACCCGACATGGCCACCGCCATGATCACCATGGATATTCCCCTGTTTACCGACAAGCGCCAGGACAGGCAGCTGGCGGCAAGTCAGCAGATGGCCGGCGCCGCCTTGCAGACACGGGAGACGGTTTTGCGCGAACTGCAACGTTCGCTGGCGGCGCAATATGCGCAGTGGGACAGACTGGGTCAACAGGCCGATCTCTATAGCAGCCAGCTGTTGCGCGAAGCGACCGCCAACGCCGAGGCGGCCGTCAATGCCTATCAGAGTGGCATCAACGAGTTCAACACCTTGATGCGGGCACGCATCACCGAATTGGAGATTCGCCTGCAGGATCTGCGCATCCGTATAGACCGGGAGAAGACCCGCGCCCGCCTTCTCTATTTATTACCGCAATCGGCTGCCACCTCCTGGCCCGAGTTGGGAGAAAAACCATGAACGTCCGTCGCTCCGTGCTGCTGATCCTCTTCCTCCAGGCACTAAGCCATCTGCCCGGCGTCGCACATGCCGCCGAAGAACCCGAGATTCTTTACTGGGTCGCGCCGATGGATCCCAACTATCGCCGCGACAAGCCCGGAAAATCGCCCATGGGAATGGACCTTGTACCCGTGTACGCGGACCAGGCCGGCGGCGATGCCGACGTGGTCCGTATCGATCCCGCCATGGTCCAGAATCTGGGCGTGCGTTCCGCTCGGGTCGAGCGCGGACCGCTCTGGCGGCGCATCAGCACCGTCGGTTACGTCGCCTTTGACGAACGCAAAATCAGTCATCTGCATTTGCGCACCGATGGCTGGGTGGAAAAACTGTATGTGAAATCCAATGGCGAACGGGTGCGTAAAGGCGACATTCTGTTCGAGCTGTATTCACCGGACCTCGTCAATGCACAGGAAGAATACATACAGGCGCTGCGCGCCGGAAACACCCATTTGAAGAACGCCTCGCACGACCGCCTGGTCGCGCTGGGTATCAGCCGGGAGCAGATCCGCGAGATCACCCGCAAGCGTCGCGCGGCACAGCGCGTTCGTGTGCACGCCAGTCAGGACGGCATCGTCGACAGCCTGAACGTGCGCGAAGGCATGTACGTGAAGCCGGCGACCGAAGTCATGGCGCTGGCCGATCTGTCCAGCGTGTGGCTATTAGTGGACATCTTCGAACGTCAGTCCGAATGGGTGGCGCCCGGGCAACCCGCCGAAGTCGAACTCGGCTATCTTCCCGGTCGCGTCTGGGAGGGTAAGGTGGAGTTCGTCTACCCTACCATCGATCCCAAAACGCGCACCCTGCAGGCCAGGCTGGTATTCGACAATCCCGACGAAACGCTCAAGCCGGACATGTACGCCAAAGTCCATATATTCGCCGGGCCGAAAAAGAACGTTCTCAGCATTCCGCGCGAGGCGTTGATCAGAACGGGCAACGGCGATCGGGTGGTGCTCGATCTGGGCGACGGAAAATTCAAAGCGGTGCAGGTCAGCGCCGGTATGGAGAGCGGCGATTTTGTCGAGATCAAATCCGGTGTCAGGGAAGGCGACCGGGTCGTGACCTCCGCGCAGTTCCTGATCGACTCCGAAGCCAGCCTGAGGGCAAGTTTCAGCCGCATGGAGCCCGAGGAAAACAACACCCCGAAGAAGCCGGCGCAGGGCGACCAGGCTATCATGGGTACGGGTGTGATCAACGAAGTCTTTCCGACCGAGCGCAAGCTGAATCTTACCCATCAACCGATCGCGGCGCTCGGCTGGCCGCAAATGACCATGGACTTCCCTGTCGCCGAAACGGTCGATCTTTCCGCCTTGAAAGCCGGCGAGTCGGTCCACTTCACGCTCGAGCGCGATGCCGATGAGCGCTATGTCATCAACTCTGTGCAAGCGGATAAAGCGGAGACACGGCAATGATTGCCGAGATCATTCGCTGGTCGGTCAACAACCGGTTTCTGGTTTTACTGCTCACGGCGATCCTCATCGGGTGGGGCATTTATTCGATCAAAAATACGCCCCTGGACGCGATCCCCGATCTGTCCGATGTCCAGGTGATCATTAAGACCAGCTACCCCGGACAAGCCCCGCAGGTAGTGGAGGATCAGGTAACCTATCCGCTGACCACCACCATGCTGTCCGTACCCAAGGCGACCACGGTGCGCGGCTACTCCTTCTTCGGCGACTCCTATGTCTATGTGCTGTTCGAAGACGGAACCGACCTCTACTGGGCCCGCTCGCGGGTGCTCGAGTACCTCAGTCAGGTACAGAGCCGCCTCCCGGCCGCCGCCACGCCGGCGCTGGGCCCGGATGCGACCGGAGTCGGCTGGGTCTACGAGTACGCGCTGGTCGACCGCAGCGGCAAGCATGATATTTCCCAACTCCGCAGTTTGCAGGACTGGTTCCTGAAGTTCGAGTTGCAGACGGTGCAGGGCGTCTCCGAAGTGGCGACCATCGGCGGCATGGTCAAGCAGTACCAGGTGGTCGTCGACCCGGACCGCCTGCGCGCCTATGGGATTCCGCTGTCGAAAGTCAAAAACGCCATCCAGCAGGGCAATCAGGAAGTCGGCGGTTCGGTCATCGAAATGGCCGAGGCGGAGTATATGGTACGCGCCACCGGCTATATCAAAGGCGTTGAACAACTGCGGCAGATACCCATTGGCATCAATGCCAACGGCACACCCATCGTCCTGGGCGACATCGCCGAAGTGCGGGTGGGGCCTCAGATGCGTCGCGGCCTGGCTGAACTCGATGGCGAGGGGGAGGTGGTCGGCGGCGTGGTGATCATGCGTTGGGGTGAAAACGCCCTGAGCACGATCGAGGGCGTCAAGGAAAAACTTGCCGAGCTCTCCCGCAGTCTGCCCGACGGCGTGGAGATAGTGCCCACGTACGATCGTTCAGGCCTGATCACGCGCGCCATCGATACGCTGCAGGAAAAACTGATCGAGGAGTTTATCGTCGTGGTGCTGGTGTGCGCGGTATTCTTGTTTCACATGCGCTCGGCACTGGTCGTGATTATCAGTCTGCCGGTCGGCATATTGGTGGCATTTATCATCATGCACGCCCAGGGTATCAATGCGAATATCATGTCGCTGGGCGGCATCGCCATCGCCATCGGCGCAATGGTCGACGCCGCCATCGTCATGATAGAAAATGTGCACAAGCATCTGGAACACAATCCTGTCGACGGCAAAAACCGATGGCAAATCATTGCTGAAGCCTCGGCCGAAGTCGGTCCGGCGCTGTTTTTCTCGTTGCTGATCATTACCCTGAGTTTCCTCCCGGTGTTTACTCTGGAAGCCCAGGAGGGGCGCCTGTTTTCGCCGCTGGCCTTTACCAAGACCTACGCCATGGCGGGCGCCGCCGGTCTGTCCATCACCTTGGTGCCCGTGCTGATGGGCTATTTCATCCGCGGGAAAATCATCGCCGAGGATAAAAATCCGCTCAACCGCCTGCTGATCGCGCTCTACAGGCCGCTTATCAACTGGATATTGCGCGCGCCTAAGACGGTGCTGCTGGTATCGGCATTGACCGCCGCCTCGATGCTGTGGCCGCTCGCCGGCTGGTGGCCCCTGCAAAGCAGCCTGGGATCGGAATTCATGCCCGATCTGGACGAAGGCGATTTGCTCTATATGCCCAGCGCCTTTCCCGCGGTTTCCATCGGCAAGGCACAGCAGATCCTGCAACAGACCGACCGGCTGATCAAGACGGTACCAGAGGTCGCGCGGGTGTTCGGCAAAATGGGGCGTGCCGAATCCGCCACCGACCCGGCACCGCTGACCATGGTCGAAACCACCATCCAGTTGAAACCGCGCGATCAGTGGCGAGCAGGCATGACCCCGGACAAACTGCGCCGCGAACTCGACGCGCTGGTGCAGATCCCCGGCATGAGTAACGCATGGGTCATGCCGATCAAAAACCGCATCGACATGCTGGCAACCGGCATCAAGACGCCCGTCGGCGTCAAGGTCACCGGCCCGGATCTGAAAGTGATTCAGAAAATCGGCGAAGACATCGAACGGGTGTTGAAACCGGTGCGGGGCACAGTCTCGGTATTTTCCGAAAGGGTGGTCGGCGGACGTTACGTGCTGGTGGATATCGACCGCGGCGCGGCTTCGCGCTATGGCCTGAACATCGCCGACGTCCAGGAAATCGTCCGCACCGCCGTTGGCGGTATGAATGTGACCGAGAGCATTGAGGGGCTGGAACGCTATCCGGTCAATCTGCGCTACCCCCGGGCCCTGCGCGATTCCCAGGCCAAACTCGCCGAGCTACCTATCCAGACACCGGTTGGTGCGCAAATCGCCCTGGGCGATGTCGCCAAAGTCAGCATTGTCGACGGACCCGGCATGATCAAAAGTGAAAATGCCCGTCTTAACGGCTGGATTTATATCGATATCCAGGACCGCGATCTGGGGTCATATGTCAAGGAGGCCAAACAAGTGGTCGCCGAGCAGGTCGATCTGCCCGCAGGGTACTCGCTCAGCTGGTCTGGCCAGTACGAATACATGGAACGCGCCAAGGAGCGGCTTTCCACCGTTATTCCCGTGACCCTGGCGATCATCGTGCTCTTGCTTTACCTGAACTTCCGCCGCATGGCCGAGGTATTGATCATTCTGGCCACACTGCCGCTGGCTCTGGTCGGCGGCATCTGGCTATTGTTCTGGCTCCATTACGACCTCTCAGTTGCGGTAGGCGTTGGCTTCATCGCCCTGGCCGGCGTGTCGGTGGAAATTGGCGTAGTCATGCTGGTTTATCTCAACCAGGCATTTCGTCGCCACCGCCAGCTTGCGCTGGCGGAAAATCGGCCGATGAACCGCGAACACCTGCGTGCTGCGATCATAGAGGGCGCGTTAATGCGCGTACGTCCCATCATGATGACAGTAGCCGCCATTATCGCCGGCCTGCTGCCCATCATGCTCGGACAGGGTACCGGTTCGGAGGTCATGCGCCGTATCGCCGCACCGATGGTAGGCGGCATGCTGAGCGCCACCGGGCTTACGCTGATGGTCATCCCGGCGACCTATCTCCTGTGGCGACAAAGAAGCCTGCGGCGTGCCCACGGGGGTAGCGCATGACGGCGCGGCAGTCTCAACCCGATGTGGCTGATGTGGCTCGAAAAGCCCGCGTCCGGCTGAAAAACCGGCCTGAACACGTGGGAGATGTCCTGCGCGCGTCAGGTCGTGTCGCGCATTGTATCGCCGTCGCCGGTTTTTTAAGCTGCAAAAGGCAGTCTATACTTCCATACTGAGAGTTACTGTAGTCGCGCAAAAAGGAGTTGGTTTATGTCTAAGACGTGGATTCTCGTGGCAGAAAGCAGCAGAGCGAAGGTTTACAAGGCCAACGGACGTCGCGCACCGATTACGGAAATCGACGCGCTGGTGCATCCGGAATGCCGCATGCACGAGGGCGACCTGGTAACCGACAGCGCCGGCAGCGATGGTGGCAGTGTCGGCCAGGGCCGCCATGTTCTGGAAAACAAAGTCAGTGCCAAGGATCACGAGTCACTGGAGTTCGCCCGCGAGCTGGCCAGTTACCTGGAGAGCGCCCGTACCAGCAGCAACTTTGACCGGTTGGTGTTGATCGCGCCTCCGGCTTTTCTCGGCAATCTGCGGCACACCCTGAGCAAAGAGGTCATGTCCTTGGTTTCACGTCAGGTGGACAAGAATCTGGTGCAGAAAGCACCAGAGGTAGTGCGCAGCTATCTGTAGGAGCATGTCGGATGCGGACTCTTCCGCCGTTCTGACAGAGCGCGGCTACGTAATTTGCAGGAGCTGTTCGACAGCCACGCTCTCTCACTTCGGCGCAGCGATTTGACGGCCGTCACATTCGAACTGTATACCGACGGCGATAGCCTCTACGACGCCATGTTGAGATCGATTGCCGCGGCGCGAGAGGAAATCCTGCTGGAGTGCTACATCTTCAGTTTGGACGAAGTCGGCCAGCGATTCGTCGCCGCTCTGCGCGCCAAAGCCGCGCAAGGTATCACGGTGCGGGTGCAACTGGACGCGGCCGGGTCGCTGTTCTGGCAATCGCGTCGCTTGTCCAGGCAGCTACGACAGAGCGGCGTGCAGTTGAAATGGTTTCATCGCTGGGACTGGCGACGTCCCTGGCGTTACAACCGTCGCGACCATCGCAAACTGCTGGTAGTAGATGGGCGCTGCGCCTTTCTCGGCGGCTTCAATATTCACCGCCAGAGTTCACGCCGGGCATTTGGGGATCAGTGCTGGCGCGACACCCATATCCGCTTTGACGGTTATCTCGCCAGCGAGGCGCGTCATCTGTTCATGCGTTTTTGGGTTCGGCGCAAGCGCCCGCACGTCCAGCCGACCGCTGGTGGTGACCTGCTGATGACCAATTACATGCTCGGCGCGCGCCGTCTGCTCAACGGCACCTTCGCCAGCATGCTCTCGCACGCCCGCGAATCGATTCTCATCACCACGCCCTACTTCGTACCGGAGCGTCGTATCCGGCGACAAATCGTCGCCGCGGCGACGCGCGGTGTCGACGTGCGCCTGCTGATTCCCGGTATCAGTGACGTTCGCCTGGCCCAGTGGGCCGCGCGGGCGGTATACGACAAGCTGCTGGCGGACGGTGTGCGGATCTATGAATACCAACCGCGACTGCTGCATGCCAAGACCATCGTCGTGGACAACAATTACGCGACGGTCGGCACCGCCAATCTGGACTACCGCAGTTTTCTGCTCAATTACGAACTCAACCTGTTCACGCGCGACCGGCGGTTGTGCGAACAACTGGTGCGCCAGTTCCACCACGACCTGGACAACAGCCGTGAGATCAATGCCGCGACCTGGGCCCGACGTCCACGCAGCCAGCGGGTGCTCGAATGGACCGGCTGGCTGGTGCGCCGCTGGCTATAGCGCAAAAGCTATCCAAGCGGCGGCTCGACCTGACATAATCCTGAAAACCAGCGAGCGGAGAAAATCGCCATGAGCAAGGATACTGTCACCATTACCGATAATCGCAGCGGACACAGCGTGGAACTGCCGATACTGTCGGCTACCCAAGGCCCAGATGCGATCGACATCGGCCGTTTTTTTCGCGAACTCGGATATTTTACCTACGATCCGGGTTTTCTCTCCACCGCAAGCTGCAACAGCGCCCTAACCTATCTGGACGGCGGTCAGGGGATTCTTCAATAT
This sequence comes from Thiogranum sp., assembly GCA_030148775.1. GTDB lineage: Bacteria > Pseudomonadota > Gammaproteobacteria > DSM-19610 > DSM-19610 > Thiogranum. The sequence continues at coordinate 19,688 of JASBST010000078.1, read as the reverse complement.
CGGGGTTACCCCATCGAGCAACTGGCCGAACATAGCAATTTTCTCGAGGTGGCCTACCTCATGCTGTACGGCGAACTTCCGCGGCCTCGCCAGCTCGACGAGTTCAACGACATCATCACCCACCACAGCATGCTCAACGAAGCCCTGAAGAGCTTCTACCACGGGTTTTATCACGACGCCCATCCGATGGCGATCATGGTGGGTGTGGTCGGCTCCTTGTCGGCCTTTTATCACGACTCCACGGATATCGGCAACGAACGGCACCGCGAGATCGCCGCTCATCGCCTGATCGCCAAGATGCCCAGCATCGCCGCGGCCTGCTATAAACACTCAGTGGGCGAACCGCAGGTATACCCCGACAACAGGCTCAGCTATACCGGCAATCTGCTCAATATGATGTTCTCGGTTCCTTGCGAACCTTATGTGATCAACCCGATCGCGGAAAAGGCGTTGGATCTGATCTTTATATTGCATATCGATCACGAGCAGAACGCCAGTACTTCCACAGTACGGCTGGCGGGCAGTTCCGGCGCCAACCCATTCGCCTGCATCGCTTCAGGTATTGCCGCGCTATGGGGACCGGCCCACGGTGGTGCAAACGAGGCGGTGCTGGATATGTTGGAGAATATCGGCGACAGCAGGAATATTCCCGCTTTCCTGGCCCGCGCCAAGGATAAGAGCGACCCCTTTCGACTGATGGGTTTCGGTCATCGGGTGTATAAAAATTACGATCCTCGTGCGCGTATCATTCGCGCCATGTGCCACCAGGTACTGGAACAGCTGGGCGACGCCGACGACCCCGCCTTTGAACTCGCCTTGCGTCTCGAGGAGATTGCACTGCAGGACGACTATTTCGTCGAACGTAATCTGTATCCCAACGTGGACTTTTATTCGGGCGTCATCTACAAGGCGCTGGGTATACCGCGCAACATGTTTACCGTGATGTTTGCCATCGCCCGCACCGTTGGCTGGGTGGCCCAGTGGATGGAGATGATCGCCGAGACCAATCAGCGCATCGGCCGCCCACGGCAGCTCTACGTCGGCCCCGGCCAACGCGACTATGTAGCAATCGACGAACGGTGACGCGCGCCATGAACGACACGGAGTTTCCCCTGGACGCGGGGCTCTGCTACCTGAACCACGCCGCGGTGTCACCCTGGCCACAGCGGACCGTGCGCGCGGTGGCGGCGTTCGCGCAGGAAAACGGTTTCATGGGATCACGCCACTATCCCCACTGGCTGGCCGTGGAACAGGAACTGCGCGCCCAGTTACGTACGCTCGTCAACGCCCGCGGCGATGACGAGATCGCCCTGTTGAAGAGTACCTCCGAAGCCCTGTCCGTGGTCGCCTGGGGGCTCGATTGGCACGCCGGCGACGAGGTGGTGATCACCAACGAGGAGTTTCCTTCCAACCGCATCGTCTGGGAGTCGCTGCGCGGCCTGGGGATACGGGTGATCGAAGCCGACATCGGCGATCGTGACCGGGCCGAGGACGCGATCATCGGGGCAATGAGCGCGCGTACGCGACTGGTTTCCGTCAGCGCGGTGCAGTACAGCTCCGGGCTCGCACTCGATCTTCCGACACTGGGGACGGCGTGTCGCGCGCGCGACATCGCATTTTGTGTCGACGCCATTCAAAGCATCGGTGCCCGCCCCTTCGACGTGCAGGCGTGTCACGCGGACTTCGTCATGGCCGACGGCCATAAATGGATGTTGGGCCCGGAGGGACTGGCTTTGTTTTATTGTCGTCGCGATTGGCTGCCGCGGCTGACACTGCGTCAGTACGGTTGGCACATGGTGGCGTCCATGGGCGACTTCGAGGCCCGCGACTGGGCGCCGGCAGACAGTGCGCGCCGGTTCGAGTGCGGCAGCCCCAATATGCTGGGCATTCATGCGTTGCGGGCCAGTCTCAGCCTGCTGCTCGAAACAGGGATCTCGACCGTACTTGATAATATTTCAAGGAATGTTGGTTATTTAATTGATAACCTGAAGGATAACGGCGCCGTCATTCTATCGGAAACGCAGCCGGAACGGCGCGCGGGCATCGTCACTTTCACACGCCCCGGCATCGATTCCCTAGCCTTGTATCAACATCTTCAACACCAGGGCGTCGTCTGCGCACTACGCGGCGGCGGCGTGCGCCTTTCACCCCATTTCTATACGCCCGAGGCCGCACTGGACCGCGCGCTCGGTCTGGCCCTGGATTTCAACTGATTGGTTTGGAAAATAATTTTCTAATCGGTTCAGCCCTATACGAAAAATGCCGCTATCTTTAAATATACCTGACCTGAGGCTTCAACCGGACAACACAACGACATTGTCGGAGTCTAAGAAACAGGCCGTATAAATACCGGCTTCCACCGGCACGGAGGTTGTATGGGGCTGAATCCCGCAGCCTGGCTGGGCAAGAAAATCGTCGCGTGGCTGACGAACGAGCGCTACCGCGCCTCGTCACCGATGTGCGATTTTGACCGTATCCGTTACGAGATACGCCCCTGTGACGTATTGTTGGTCGAGGGCCGTAGCCGTATTTCCGAAATCATTCGCACCATCACCCAGAGTCCCTGGTCCCACTCGGCGCTGTACATCGGACGCATCCACGACATAGACGACGAGGAGCTGCGCGAGCGAGTACTGTCGTTTTATACCGGCGACCCCAACGAGCAGTTGCTGATCGAGGCGTGGCTGGGCGAAGGCACCGTGGTCAATCCACTGAGCAAATATCGCGAAGACTCCCTGCGCGTGTGCCGGCCGGTGGGCTTGTCGCGCCAGGACGCCCAACACGTACTAAAGTTTGCGCTGCAGCACCTGGGATTCGATTACGACCTGAGACAACTGCTCGACCTGGCGCGCTTTCTGTTTCCTTACAGTTTCGTTCCCCGGCGCTGGCGCTCGAGCCTGTTCCAGCACAATGCCGGCTCTCCGACCCGTTCGGTTTGCTCCTCAATGATCGCAGCAGCATTCGCCTCGGTAAAGTTCCCCCTGTTACCGATACTGGAACGGGACCATCTCGGTCGGCTGCGCATGGTTCCCCGTAATACGCGCCTGTTCACGCCGCGGGATTTCGACTACTCGCCCTACTTCGACATCATCAAATGTCCATTGCTGGATTTCAGCAAATATTCCTCCTACCGCGAGCTGCCCTGGGCGCTCGACGGGCGGATTTGCAATACCGAAGGTGATTGCTATATCGAGGTCCGGGGTGCAGAGCCGGGCGCCGATGAGTCGCTCGGACAGATTGCGACGCCGGATTTGGAGGCCGCACCTGTGACCGACCCGGTCGACACTGACAAGGCGGAGACGTCCTAAGGGAGGCGTACATGGCGATTCTGATTGAATTGATGCTGTTGACCGCGGCCATATGGCTGCTGGCGGCGGCCCGGGTGCCCGGTTGGGCCTGGATCGTCGCCGTTGCCGTCTACCTGCTTGCCTGGCCGCTGTGGCATACCAGCGGGATCTGGGCGCTGCTGCCGCTGTGGCTGGTGTTCCTGCCGTTGGCGTCGATCCTCGGTATCCCGCGCGTTCGCCGGGCACTGGTTTCGGCCCCCCTGCTCCAGCGCTATCGCACCCTGATGCCATCGATGTCCGACACGGAACGCGAAGCGCTGGAGGCCGGCACGGTCTGGTGGGAAGCGCAGCTGTTTGGCGGCAACCCCGACTGGACTCAGTTACTCGACTATCCACCTCCGCGCCTGAGCGACGAAGAACAGCGGTTTCTCGACGGGCCGGTGGAAACCCTGTGTGCCATGATCAACGACTGGCAGATCACCGAACAGTTGCACGATCTGCCGGAGGAGGTCTGGCAATATCTGAAGCAACAGCGCTTTTTTGGCATGATCATTCCCAAACGTTACGGCGGCCTTGAATTCAGCGCGCACGGACATTCCAGCGTGGTGATGAAAATCGCCGGGCGCAGCATTACCGCCGCGGTGACGACCATGGTGCCCAATTCTCTCGGACCGGCCCAGCTACTGCTGAATTACGGCACCGAAGAACAAAAAAATCACTATCTGCCGCGCCTGGCGAACGGCGACGAAATCCCCTGTTTCGCCCTGACCGGCCCGGAAGCCGGCAGCGACGCCGCGGCCATGCCCGACCGCGGCGTGGTCTGTCGACAGCTCGTCGATGGCGAGCAGCGACTGTGCATCCGCCTGAACTGGGAAAAGCGCTATATCACGCTGGGTCCGGTGGCCACGGTATTGGGTCTGGCCTTCAAACTGTATGACCCGGAACACCTGCTGGGCGGCGCCACCGACCTTGGCATCACGCTGGCGCTGATCCCCACCGATACGCCGGGAATAGAAATCGGCCGCCGTCATCTGCCGCTCAACCAGGCGTTCATGAACGGCCCCAACCGTGGCCGCGATGTCGTTATCCCGCTGGAATGGATTATCGGCGGCCGGGACCGGATCGGCCAGGGCTGGCGCATGCTGATGGAATGTCTGGCCGACGGGCGTTCGATATCGCTGCCCGCCCTGAGCACCGGCGCCGGCAAGCTCGCGGCGCGCGCCAGCGGCGCCTACGCCGCGGTGCGCAAACAATTCAAAACGCCGATCGGCCAGTTCGAGGGCGTCGCCGAAGTCCTGGGGCGCATCGCCGGCAACGCCTACCTGATGGATGCCGCGCGCGGCCTGACCACACTGGCTGTGGATCGGCACGAAAAGCCTTCGGTCGCCTCGGCTATCGTCAAGTACCATCTGACCGAACGCATGCGAAAAGTCATCGACGACGCCATGGACATCCACGGCGGCCGCGGCATTTGCATGGGCCCGAGCAATTACCTGGGGCGCGTCTACCAGGCCATCCCGATCAGCATTACCGTCGAGGGAGCCAATATACTCACTCGCAGTCTGATCATTTTCGGCCAGGGCGCGCTACGCTGTCACCCTTATCTGCTGCGCGAAGTGCAAAGTGCGCAGCGCGGCGATATCAACCAATTTGATCATGCCCTGTTTGGCCATGTGCGCCTGTTGCTCAGCAATGCTGCCCGCGCTGTCTGGCACGGTCTTAGCGGCGCGCGTTTCGCCCGTGCGCCGGCACCACGTGAGGAATCCGATTACTACCGTCAGTTAACCCGCCTGTCGGCGGCATTCGCGGTCACCGCCGAAGTGGCGCTGCTGTCGCTCGGCGGCAGTCTGAAACGCCGCGAATCGCTGTCGGCCAGACTGGGCGACGTACTCAGTCACCTCTATCTGGCGTCCGCGGTACTGAAACGCTTTTCCGATCAGGGCCGGCAGACCGCCGATCGGCCGCTGTTGGAATGGGCCGTGCGCGATTGCCTGAACAGCATCCAGTCCCGGTTGTTCGAAGTCTACGCCAACCTTCCCAGCGCCTGGCACGGGCGAATGCTCAAGACCCTACTGTTCCCGTTCGGACCTGTGTATCGTGCTCCGAGTGACAAGGTGCTGCAACGCGCGGCCAACGTCATCCTGCGCTGGGGGGCGGCGCGCGACCGACTGACCGACGGGCTTTACGTCACGGCCGACGCCGATGACCCGCTGGCGCAACTGGAGACCGCCTTTGAAAAAACCACCGCGGCGCAGCCGGTGCTGCGAACAATACGCCGCGCCATGCGCGACGGACGGCTGCAAGCGGGAGACCCCGAGGAACGACTGGTCGAAGCCGTGGAGAAAGATATAATCGACGAACGCGCGGCCGGCCAGGTGAGGTCGGCAATCGTCGCCAGACAGTCTGTAATCGGTGTGGACGATTTCCCGGCGAACTATCGGAAGGAGGAGCAAGCTTCATGGCAGAGAGCATCAACCCACTCGCCACAGGTCAGCCAGTCTATCTCGTAGACGGCCGGCGCACGCCTTTTTTGCGCGCCCGCGGCGTTCCCGGACCGTTTCACGCGGCCGACCTCGCCCTGCAGGCTGCGCGCGCGCTCCTCTATCAACAGCCGTTCGCGGCAGACGCATTCGATCAGGTCATCCTTGGTTGTGTCATGCCGGGCGCCGACGAGGCGAACATCGCCCGTGTCGTGGCGTTGCGACTTGGCTGTGGCGAGCAGACCCCGGCCTGGACGGTACAGCGCAACTGCGCCTCGGGCCTGCAGGCGCTAGACAGCGCCGCGCAGGAGATCGCCAGTGGCCGTAGCGAGTTGGTGCTGGCCGGCGGGGTCGAGGCGATGAGCCATGCGCCGCTGTTGTTCAGCGAAGCGATGGCACGCTGGTTGGGAAAATTCAATCAGGCGCGCGGTAGCGCGGCCAGAGTCAAAAGCCTGCTGGCGTTCCGTCCGGCACTTCTGCAACCGGTTATCGCCTTGCTGCGCGGGCTCACCGATCCGGTGGTCGGTCTGAACATGGGCCAGACCGCCGAAGTCCTGGCGCACCGCTTCGGCATCGCCCGGGAACACATGGACAGCTTCGCCCTGCGCAGCCACCAGCGACTTGCCGCCGCCCATGACGGCGGTCGACTTGACGAAATAGAACCTGTTTATGACGATAAGGGCGGTTACTACACGGCCGACGACGGCCTGCGCAGGGACACAACCATGGAAAAGCTGGCCCGTCTGAAGCCGGTGTTTGACAAACCTTTCGGCAAGGTCACGGCGGGCAACAGCGCGCAGATTACCGACGGCGCCGCCTGGCTGATTCTCGCCAGTGAGAGCGCCGTCGAGCGCCACGGCCTCAAGGTACTTGCGCGTGTGTGCGACAGCCAGTGGGCGGGCGTCGATCCCCGTCAAATGGGCCTGGGTCCGGTGCATGCCATGGCGCCGTTGATGGCGCGCAACCGGCTCGACAGTGGGGACATCGACTTCTGGGAAATCAACGAAGCCTTTGCCGCCCAAGTGCAGGCCTGTCTGTGCGCCTGGGCCGACGCGGATTACTGCCGCCAGGAACTCGGACTGGCGCAGGCGTTCGCGCCGATCGACGAACAGCGCCTGAACGTGGACGGCGGCGGCATTTCTTTGGGGCACCCGGTAGGTGCCAGTGGCGCGCGCATTGTGCTGCATCTGGCCAATACACTTAAACGCTCGGGCGCACGGCGCGGGCTGGCCAGCCTTTGTATCGGCGGCGGCCAGGGCGGTGCGATGCTGATCGAGGGCGTCAGCTGATGGACGAGCAAAGCAAAGATGCCGACCTGTATTCGGTCATTGATGCCGACAATGTCGCCTGGTTGCACTTCAACAAACGCGACTCCAGCACTAATGTCCTGTCGGCTGAGATTCTGGAAACCTTCTACGCGGAGTTGTTGCGACTGGTGGAATTGTCGCCGCGGGGCCTGGTGCTGTTGTCCGACAAAGCCAACGGCTTTATCGCCGGCGCCGATGTGCACGAATTCGCCCGGCTGGAAAACCACGATCAGGCGCTGGCCGCCATCCAGCGCGGCCAGGAAGTGTTCGATCGACTGGCCGCTTTGCCGTTTCCGAGCGTCGCGTTGATTCACGGTTTCTGTCTCGGCGGCGGTCTGGAAATGGCGTTGGCCTGCCGTTACCGCATCGCCCGCGACGATGCATCCACCCGTCTCGGCCTGCCGGAGGTCCGTCTGGGTATACATCCGGGTTTTGGCGGATCGGCCCGCCTGGTCCCGCTGGTGGGCGCGCCCCACGCCATGGATCTGATGCTGAGCGGTCGCAGTATCGATGGGCGTGCGGCCAAGCGCCGGGGTATCGTCGACTACGTCCTGCCCGAAAGACATCTAAAAGACGCTGCGCGCCAGCTGATCCTGGATCCGCCGTTTCCCCACCGGGCCACGCACCTGCAACGACTGAGCAATCATGCCTGGATCCGCCCGGCGCTGGCCGGCCTGTTTCGTCGGCAGGTAGCCAAAAAGGCACGCCCGGAACACTATCCCGCGCCCTATGCCTTGATCGATTTGTGGCGCGAGCACGGCGACGATCCGCGCGCCATGATGCACGCCGAAGCAGCGTCAGTCGCCGACCTGATTGTCAGCCCGACCGCGCAGAACCTGATCCGCGCCTTCCAGTTGCAGGAGACGCTCAAATCGCTCGGACGCGACAGCCGGTTTCGTCCCCGGCACGTGCATGTGGTGGGTGCCGGAATCATGGGCGGCGACATCGCCGCCTGGTGCGCCCTGCGCGGGTTGCGCGTCACGCTCGCCGATCAGTCCCCCGAACGTATTGCGCCGGCCGTGAAACGCGCCGCGGCGCTGTTCAAAGCCAAGCTAAAACGCCCGCAGGCGGTTCAGGCCGCCATGGATCGGCTGATGCCCGATCATCGCGGACTGGGTGTCGCCTACGCCGACGTGGTCATCGAAGCCATCTTCGAGGACGCCGGTGCGAAACGTGAACTCTACCGTCACCTGGAGCCCCGGATGCAGGAACACGCGGTGCTGGCCACCAATACCTCGAGTCTGCCATTGCAGGAGCTGCGCGAAGTACTGCAACGCCCCGACCGTCTGGTGGGGCTGCACTTTTTCAATCCGGTGGCCAAAATGCAGCTGGTCGAGATCGTTCGCGATGAAAACACCGACGAAACCTGCGTCAAACGGGCCATCGGCTTCACCCGCCTCATAGACCGCCTCCCGCTGCCGGTACGCAGCACACCCGGCTTTCTCATCAACCGGATTCTCATGCCCTATCTGCTGGAGGCCGTGGAATTGGAGACCGAAGGGGTACCGACCAGCGAAATCGATCGCCAGGCCCTGGCCTTCGGTATGCCCATGGGACCGATCGAACTCGCCGATACCGTCGGTCTGGACATTTGTTTGCATGTGGCCGAAATACTGGCCACCCATCTGGACAGCACCGTTCCGCAACGTCTGCGTGATCTGGTCGCCCGCGGACGCTTGGGGCGCAAAAGCGGGCACGGATTTTATCGCTATAACAAAGGGAAAATGGTCAAACAGAAAATACCGCGCAGCTATCAGAGCGATGCTGCGATTATGGATCGGATGCTGTTGCGCATGCTCAACGAGGCGGTGGCCTGTTTGCGCGAAGGCGTGGTCACAGACACCGACCGGCTGGACGCGGGCATGATATACGGCACCGGTTTCGCGCCATTCCGCGGCGGTCCATGCCATTATATTCGCAGTGTCGGCGCGGATATCCTCTATCAGAAGCTGCAAGCGTTGGAACAAAGCCACGGCGCACGCTTCAGACCTGACGCCGGCTGGGACGAAATGGCCGGATTTACACCAGCGGACGAGGAAACCGAACACTGACATGCTAGGCAAATCACGCCCGGAAACACATATCACGCCGGCAGAGGCGGAAAACCTCTCGGGACTGTTCTTTGAACGTGTTCAACGAACGCCCGATCGCCCGGCTTACCGCTACTACGACGCAGCCCGCGAAAACTGGGAGACACTCAGTTGGCGCGAGGCCGGCAACCTGGCGGCGCGCTGGCAGGCGGCGCTGGCAGGCGAAAAGCTCCAGCCCGGTGACCGGGTGGCGTTGATGCTGCAGAACTGCCCGGAATGGGTCATGTTCGATCAAGCGGCACTGGCCAATGGCCTGGTCGTGGTACCGCTGTATACCCAGGACAGGGCCGAGAACGTCGCCTACATTCTCAAAGACGCGAACGTAAAACTACTGCTGCTGGGTGGACAGGAGCATTGGGACGCTTTGCAACCGGTGCACGCGCAGCTCGGCTTCATCAAACGCATCGTCACACTCGAACACGTGGACACGGTCGGCGATCTGGACCCCCCGCTTGTCAGCGCAGGCGCCTGGCTCCCCGATGACGCGCAGTTGCAGCGCTCCCGTATCGAACCGGACACGCTCGCCACGATTGTCTACACGTCCGGAACCACCGGCCGCCCCAAAGGCGTGATGCTCAGCCACACCAATATCCTCTGGAACGCCGCGCGCAGCCTGCAGATGGTCAAGTGCGGCGACGATGAAGTGTTTTTATCTTTTCTGCCGTTGTCTCACATGCTGGAGCGCACCGCCGGATACTATCTGCCGATCATTCTTGGCGCCACGGTGGCCTATAATCGTTCCATCCCCCAGTTGGCGGAAGACCTGCTGGTGATTCGCCCCAGTATTATCATTTCTGTACCGCGCATTTTCGAACGGGTCTACAACAAAATTCAGCTCGGTCTGGAGGACAAATCTCCGTTAGCCAGAAAGTTATTCGCGCTGGCGGTGGAAGTGGGCTGGACGCGTTTTCTTTACCAGCAGGGGCGCGGCCGCTGGCACCCGAGGTTGCTGTTATGGCCCCTGCTCAAAGCGCTCGTGGCCGGGAAGGTGGTAGCGAAACTGGGCGGAAGACTGCACATCGCCGTAGTCGGCGGCGCACCGCTGCCTGGCGGCGTGGCACGCCTGTTTCTCGGTCTCGGGCTGCCGTTGATTCAGGGTTACGGCCTGACCGAAACCGGTCCGGTCATCAGCGTCAATCGGATCGAGGACAACGACCCGGCCAGCGCGGGTTGCCTGCTGCAGGATGTCGAAGTGCGTATCGGCGAACAGGACGAACTGCTGGTACGCAGTCCGGGCGTGATGCTCGGCTACTGGAACAACGACAGTGCCACCCTGGACATGATCGATAGCGACGGCTGGCTACATACCGGCGACAAGGGTTGCCTGCGCGACGGCCACATTTATATTACCGGCCGGCTGAAGGAAATACTGGTACTGGCCAACGGCGAGAAAGTACCGCCGGCGGACATGGAAATGGCCATTTGCATGGACAGTCTGTTCGAACAGGTCATGGTCATCGGCGACAACCGGCCCTATTTAAGCGCCCTGGCGGTACTCAATCCGGAACAGTGGCGCACTCTGGCAAGCGGGCTGCGGCTGGATCCCGACGACCCTCACGCCTGCCAACACCGACAGATCAACGAAATCGTGCGCGAACGCATCGCCAAACGGCTCGGCAGTTTTCCGGGCTATGCGCAGATCCGGGCCGTTCACTGCCAGTTGCAACCCTGGTCGATTGAAGATGGCCTGATGACGCCTACCCTGAAACTGAAACGCGAACAGATCTACCGGCGCTATCAGGACGTGATAGAACAACTATATGCCGGACACTGATCGGTTCAGGCCGGTGGCTGCTCCAGGTTTCGGTCTCGTGACACCCCCGCTTCGCCGTCGCTGTTCGCGCCGCGCGCCTGTCGCCGGCGCTCATGTTTCTGGTAGTGCATCAAGTCATTGATAATGGCTTCAGCGACAAAATCGTGTTCCGTGAACTCGAGGCCGATGCTCTGACCGTCGGAATGTATCACTCGCGCGTACATTCTCCGATACAGCGTTTCCCGGCCGGTCCAGATTCTGAAATTGAGGATGACTGAACGTTGCTGGGCCGGCAACGTCCCCTTCCATAGCTGCACCGAGACGCCGCGGCGACTGATATCGGCCGCAAAGCCGTAACAGCGTTCGTTGCCGGGCTGCGCGATCTCGACATCGACCTCGATCTGCCTGCGGGTGAGTTGTCTTCGTTCCACGGTAGCGCCTCCGCCGACGGGAAAGAGGGGTCGCGCAAGCGCGTAAGCAGGCCGAAACAGGGACTATTCGTTCCGACACGCACCGACCGCTTAGCGAACAAATACTGCAGGGGTCCGTCCCGGAACAATGGCGTTGACTGGCGACACCAGAATTCTTTGTCCTGGTGAGACGCTAACGGCCGCGGTGACGGGGACTTGAAACGGGACAATGCATAATATCAGACAAAACTTTAATAATTATTTATTACCATATGATAAATAATATATTTTTAATTTTTTTAACTCAAAAATGCATTACTGCTGCTTGCGGCCGAAGGCCGTGTTTTTTGTCTGCAGCCTGGCGATCAGCTCATCCAGGGTACCGCGGGAAAGCGCATTGGCATATTCGGAGCGGTAATTGATCAACAGGCTGATGCCGTCGGCCACCACGTCGTAGATTTTCCACCCCCCTTGGTCTGATAAAGACGGTAGTCGACCTTTATCTCCGGTTTGCCGGGTTTCTTCACCAGGGTCGAGACCAGCACCCGATCGGAACTGCCCGACGGGTGCGTGCCCAGCACCTCGACCGTCTGACCCTCATAACGCCCGAATACCGCCGCGTAGGTGTTGGTTAACAGCTGGCGGAACGCCGCGGTGAATTGCTCGCGCTGGGACTCGCTCGCGCCACGCCAATAACGGCCCAACACCTGGGCGGACATCAATTTGAAATCGAAGTACGGCACGACCTGCTGTTCGATCAAGGCCACGAGTTTCTGCTGACTCATGGCTTTGTCGGCATTACGCTCGCGCAGGGTATCGAGCACATTGCCGGTCACCGAACGGATCATTTCCTGTGGCGATTCGCTTGCCGCGATCGCACCGTTGACCCAGGCCAGCAATACCGCCATTAGCAGGGAAACCAATCTCCTGTCAGCACTGAACATGCGTTTACTCCTTCTCCAGTTGTCTTAAGCCGCAATCCATCGCGGGGCAATCGCTTGCCACTCGCTCGAACATATCTGTCGTCGGCGTCAGCCCGCCTTATGCACGCGCGGCGCACCGGCAAACAGCCGGTAAAAGTTCGCCGTCGTCGTCTCCGCCACCGAGGCAAAAGTCTCTGCGCGCAGCTCGGCGATAAATTCCGCGACGTAGCGCACGTAAGCCGGCTGATTGGTCTTACCGCGCTTGGGCACCGGGGCCAGATAGGGAGAATCGGTCTCGACCAGCATGCGCTCCAAAGGCAATCGGCGGGCAACCTCTTGCAGCTCGACGGCATTTTTAAACGTGACGATACCCGAAAATGAGATGTAGAAGTTCATCTCCATGGCCGCTTCCGCCATTTCCCAATCTTCGGTGAAACAGTGCAGCACGCCGCCCGCCTCGGCCGCGTTTTCTTCGGCCATGATCTTCAAGGTATCCTCACGGGCGGCCCGCGTGTGCACGATGAGCGGCTTGTTAACGGCACGCGCGGCCCGGATATGCCGGCGGAATCGCTGCCGCTGCCACTCCAGATCCCCCTGCGCGCGATAATAGTCGAGCCCGGTTTCGCCGATCGCGACGATGGCGGACCTATCGGCCAATTCGCACAGGCGGTCGACACCGGGATCTTCCACCTCCCGGTTATCGGGATGGACACCGACCGATGCCGATATCTGCCCATAAGGGGCGATCAACTCCATCATGGATGCAAACCGCTCCAGGCTGACCGACACACACAGCATGTGTTGAATCGCGTTGGCTTGAGCTTCGTCCAATACCGCTGGCAGGTCGCCGGGCTGTTGACACAGCATATCCAGATGACAATGAGAATCGACTAACATAAGACGAGGTATCCGGAAGACCGGTGTTTCACATGGTATGAGTGGGACGATCGGCGGTCAGTGCACCGGCAAGATAGGTTTCAATCTTTTTCTGTGCGGTGCCGCCGTCCTGATCGCTGAATTGCACGCCGATGCCGGCCGCGCGCGCACCTTGCGCGCCTTTGGGCGTTATCCAGATGATCTTGCCCGCGACCGGGATTTTTTCCGGCTCGTCCATCAGTGTGAGCAGCATGAACACCTCATCGCCGAGCTGATAGCTTTTGTTGGTCGGAATGAAAAGGCCGCCGTTCTTGATAAACGGCATATACGCCGCATACAGGGCACTTTTGTCCTTGATGGTCAGCGACAAGATGCCCTGTCGCGCGCCTCCAGCAGATTTTGTGCTCATAATGTCATCTTCAAGTTGCCTTTGGCACACACCGACGCTCTGTCGGGCATTTCCGCGCTATCCACACAGATTTCCGCTCACAAACTGGTTGCTACAGGAATCCGCAAGCTCCGTCATAGGGTCTTCGGCCCCGGCATCCGGTGATTTAATCACAGTCTACCGAATCTGAAATCTCCTGCAACATTTAAGCCGTTTTCAGCATTTAGGCGTCAAGTCGCTCTTTTATCGCAAATTCTCCAATCTGCAACACAGGGCCTGCGGCGCCAGCTCGACCCCTCAACAAGATCGCGCTAGCAGCAATCGGACCGGCATCCATCCCGTTATGTTCCCATCGAAAAAAAGACGCGACGCGCCTGCACTAGACCCTTCTCCCAAGCCCCGGAGGAGCGGCGAGACGGGCCCAACGGATCAACAAATCCTCAAACGCCAACTGCCGGTTCAGGCCCGAATTCAGGGCGCTGACGGTCGCCATGATCCGATCCGAGAGTTCGAACAGCTGACGGCTGTCGGCGCTGGCCGCGATCTCGCACAGGTTCGCCGCGTACTCGGTTTCGGCCGGCGACACTTGCGCCAGCTTGTAGCGAATCAGCATCTGCAACCACTGTGACCACCACTGTAACACTGCCGTATTCTGCTCCGTGTACCAGTCGGCCGCCAGCTTGAGCGGGTCCATGCGCCCCTGATGCACGGCGATCAGCTCCCGCAGACGCTGCTCGCGCGCAACCAGCACTTCGCCGGCGGCGAGGTCGGCGGCGGCCAGCGGAGCGCCGTTGGCGGCGCGCAGATAACGCTCGGGATCGTCGATATTCGCCGCCGCCTTCAGCCATGCCGCTGCCTCGGTGTGCGGCGGCGGGCCGACGTGCAAGGCGCGACAACGGCTGCGGACGGTGGGCAGCAAACGTCCCGGCGCTTCACTGAGCAGAATCAGCACCGTCTGCGGGGTCGGCTCCTCGAGCGTTTTCAGCAGACTGTTGGCGGCGTTGGCGTTCATTGCCTCCGCCGGTGCGACGATCGCCACTTTATAACGGCCGGCGTGACTGGTCATGCCCAATTCAATGCACAAGTCGCGGACCTGATCGACTTTAATCGCCTTGCAGGTTTCCTCCGGCATCAGTCGGGTCAGATCGGGATGGCTGCCGACCTGCAACCAGCCGCAGGACTGACACTGTCCGCAGGCATCGCCTGCTGGCGTCGGGGTGGCGCACAACAGCAACCCGGTGAGGCGTTCCGCCAGCCGCTGCTTGCCCAGTCCCGCCGGCCCACCGAACAGCAGCGCATGCGCTAGGCGATCGTCGCGCCAGCTTTGCAGCAACTGCTGCCAGGCCGGCTCCAGCCAGATCGGGAAAGGGGGCACGGTACTCATACGTCCAACAACTCGTCGATCAGCCGATCAAGTCGCGCTCTCACGGCCGCCAGTGCCTCGCTGGCGTCGAGCACGCGAAACCGGTCCGGAAACGCCTTCGCGCGCTGCAGATAAACTTCCCTCACACGTTCAAAGAAAGCGAGTTCCTCGCGCTCGAAACGGTCCAAGGCTCCGCGTTCGCCGGCGCGCTTCAAGCCGAGCTCCACCGGCAGATCGAACAGCAGCGTCCGGCAGGGTTGAAATTCCTGCTGTACCCAGGCTTCGAGTTGCGCGATGCGCTGCATGTCAAGCTGTCTTCCTCCGCCCTGATAGGCATAAGTGGCGTCGGTGAAACGGTCGCAAAGCACCCAGTCCCCGCGCGCGATCGCCGGATACACCCGTTCGTGCAAATGCTGCGAGCGCGCGGCAAACATCAGCAATAATTCGGTATCCGGATGCATGCTGTTGTTGGACGCATCGAGTAACAGGCCGCGGATGGCTTCGGCCAGCGGCGCCCCGCCCGGTTCGCGTGTCTCAACGACCGTCAAGCCGGTCGCGCGCAGCCGTGTGGCGATATAAGCCATGTTGGTGGTCTTTCCCGCTCCTTCCCCCCCTTCCAGGGTGATGAAACGGCCGCGTTGTCTGTGCTTAGGCATGGCTCAACGTTTTCTCTGATATTTGTCCACGGCCCGATTATGCTCGGCCAGCGTGCTGGAAAACTGATGGCTCCCGTCGCCGCGGGAAACGAAATACAAGGCGTCTCCCTGGGCCGGATGAAGAACCGCGAGTACGGCCTCCTTACCCGGCATGGCGATAGGCGTGGGCGGCAGGCCGAAACGGGTATAGGTATTGTAGGGCGTGTCGCTGCGCAGATCGCGAAAACGGATGTCGCCATCATAATGCTCTCCATGGCCATAGATCACCGTGGGATCGGTCTGCAGCTTCATCCCCTTACGCAACCGACGGATGAATACACCGGCGATTTGCGCGCGTTCGGAAGCCACCGCGGTCTCCTTCTCGACGATCGAGGCGAGAATCAGCGCCTCATAGGGTGAACGCAGGGGAAGATCGTCGTCCCGTTCCTGCCAGGCTTGATGAAGAAAGTTCTGCATTGCGTCATAAGCCCGGCGCAGAAAGACCACGTCGGTGGTGCCTCGCGGAAAGGCATAGGTCTCCGGCATGAACTCCCCTTCGGGATTTTTACCCGGCAGGCCGAGCGCCGCCATCACCGTCTCCTCGCTGGCGTCGGCCAGCGTATGGCGGAGCGCCTCGTGGACCATCACCCGACGCATCATGAGTTTGAATGTTTCCCCTTCGATCAGCGTCAGTCGGTGCTGCACCACCTCCCCGCTGCTGAGCTTCTGCAACAGCTGCTGAGGGGTGGAACCGTGCTCGATACGGAACTCCCCGGTTTTTATCCGCGCATCCAGGCCCAGATACCGCCCCAGCACCACCAGATAGAGCGGTTTGTCGAGAACACCTTTGCGTTGCAGTTCGTCGGCGATCCGTCTGAGGTGGTCACCGGGCTCGACGACGAGTATCTCGCCGGCCTCGGGCAACCGTAACGGATTGGAGCGAAACGCCTGGAAATCCATGATCAGCCAGGCGGCGGCAAAGCTGGCGCCGAGCAGCAACAATCCCATGACGCGAAAACCGAGATCTTTACCTTCCGGCACGCTCCCCTCCCTTTGCCGATAAATTATTCTTCATACCAGATACCTTCTGTCTCCTGCCGCCGCGCCAGCGCCTGTTGCAAATTCTGCGTTACCTTGCGGGACGCAAACCGATAGCGTCCGTCGATCTCCCTGACAGGCCATATGCCGACTACGCTGTTGCAGACAAAGACCTCCTGCGCCGATTCAAAATCCGGCAGCTCCAGCCGCGATCGCCTTACCTCCACTCCCTGCTCCCGGGCGATATCGATCAGCACCGACCTCAGGATACCTGCAACACCGCAGTCATCGAGTCGCGGGGTCAAAAGTTGTCCGTCGCGAACGATAAACAGATTGCTCATGGTACCTTCGATAAGCTGCTCGTGACAGTCGAGCAGCAGCCCCTCGGCATACTCGTTCTCCCACTCGGCGCGTGCTAGCACCTGTTCCAGTCGATTGAGATGTTTGATACCGGCAAGCGCCGGTTGCACACCCAGACGCAACCGGCAAAGACGCAACCGCACCCCGACGCTCGCATGTTCCGCCGGCCACTGCGCCGGCGGATGCGCGCTGACGATGCGGGTACAGGGGGCGTTGGCGGCGTAGCGATACCCCCGTCCACCGGCGCCGCGCCCCACAATGACTTTGATGACGCCGTCGTCGAGCTCGCTGGCAAGCCGATGCACCTCCGCCGTCAACCCGTCCCATTCCGCGAAATGCAATTGCAGGCGCTCGCAGCCTGCGCGTAGTCGCTGCCAGTGCCGGTGCAGATACGCCACCGAGCCATGGCGCACGCACAGCGTCTCGAAGACCCCGTCACCATATTGCAGCGCACGCTCCGCTGGATCCAGCTCGTTGCTGCTTACGCCGTTGATCCAATGGCTAGCGCTCATCGTGCGCTCCCGCCCAATGCTCGCAGCATGCCCGCCGCCTTGATGCGTGTTTCCTCCAGCTCCCGATCAGGGTCGGAGTCGTACACGATTCCCGCGCCGGCCCGGAACGTGAGCTGGCCTCGATCCCTGACCATGGTTCGGATCAGAATATTCAGATCCATACTGCCGTCATGGTTCAGGTAGCCGATGGAGCCGGTATAGGCGCCACGAGCCGCGGGCTCCAATTCGGCGATAATCTGCATGCAACGCACTTTCGGGCACCCCGTGATGGTTCCGCCCGGGAACACGGCCCGGATGACTTCGCCCGGACTGACACCGGCGCGCAGCGTCGCTTCGACGTTCGAAACGATGTGGTGCACTGTGGCATAGGATTCAAGCGTCATGAGTTCGTTCACCCTGACCGAACCCGGCCACGCGATGCGCCCCAGGTCGTTGCGTTCAAGGTCGATCAGCATGATATGTTCCGCCAGCTCCTTGGGGTGATGCAGAAGCTCGCTGGATTCTCGCCGGTCGCTGTCCGCCCCTGCGCCGCGCCCGCGGGTACCGGCGATAGGCCGCGTCTGCACCTGGTCGCCACGAACGGCGACGAGTCGTTCAGGAGAGGACGAAATGATCGCGCTGTCCCCCCAGGTGGCCAAACCGTTGAACGGTCCCGGGTTGACCGCCCGCAACCGCCGGTACAGATCGGCCGACGTCGCTCCGGCGGGCCAGCCGCCGCGCCACTGGCGGGACAGATTCACCTGAAAAACATCGCCATCCCGAATGTAGCCCAGAATCCGCTTGACGGCGTCCAGATAGCTTTGGGCCTCCTCTTCTTCCGATCCGGCGATCGGGAATGCGGCGGGTTCCGTGCCGCGGGTGGTCAGCATCCGGATATCGGTCTCTATGGCCCGCAGCAGCTGCGGCTGTTCCGATACGATCCAACAGCGCTGCTGCAAGTGATCACGAATCACCGCGGCGGGGAAACGTGTGGCACTGGCCAGCGGCAGGTCCGAGCGCGTCGGGTGCAACGCCACGCGGGGTTCTATCTGCCCGGCAAGCTCGTAGCCCAAATAGAGAAACCACCCCCCCTGGAACGGCAATCCCTCCGCGGGCGAACGACCGACCGCCTCCCGCGCCCAACGCCGGTCCAACGCCTGCAGAAAATCCGCCTCGCCGGCGTCTGTCAATGTCAGCGACTCACCGGGGAAGGCGAACAGTATGTCGTAGCGTCCTTGTCCGCCGACGGCGGCGCTTTCCAGCAGATGGGGATAACGCAAGGGATCGCGGCAATGCAGGGAAAGCAGATCGAATTCAGAGGCCGCGGCTGACTGATGCATCAGAAGGACATCCGGGTGTGGTTCGGCCGCCGCGCCTCGACGGCGCCAAGGCTAGTCCGGACGGGTGAAGACGAGACAGCCGTTGGTGCCGCCAAAGCCAAAAGAATTCGACATGGCGACACGAATCTCCGTTTCGCGCGCCTGATTGGGAACAAAATCCAGATCGCATTCCGGATCAGGAGTGAACTGGTTGATGGTGGGCGGCGCCACCTGGTCGCGGATGGCGAGCACGGTGAAAATCGCCTCGACACCGCCCGCGGCGCCCAGCAGA
Organism: Thiogranum sp.; assembly: GCA_030148775.1. GTDB lineage: Bacteria > Pseudomonadota > Gammaproteobacteria > DSM-19610 > DSM-19610 > Thiogranum. The sequence goes on along the minus strand of JASBST010000078.1, from coordinate 676 downwards.
TGCCCCGTCATCGACTTGGTGGAACTCACGGCCGTACGCAAGGCATGGTCACCCAGTGCGGCCTTGATGGCTTTCACTTCGGCAATATCGCCGGCTGGCGTCGACGTACCGTGGGCGTTGACATAGTCGACCGCGTCGCTATTGAGCGCCGCGTCGCGCAGAGCGTTGCGCATACAACGCGCCGCGCCCTCGCCGTTGAGCGACGGCTGGGTCATGTGGTAGGCATCACCACTCATACCATAACCGGCCAGTTCGGCGTAGATCTTCGCACCGCGCGCGCGCGCATGCTCGTATTCCTCCAGCACCATTACACCGGCGCCGTCGCCGAGCACAAAACCGTCGCGATCACGATCCCAGGGGCGGCTCGCCGCCTGCGGATCCTCGTTGCGGGTCGACAACGCCTTGGCGGCCGCGAATCCGCCGAGGCCGGTGTGGGTGGTTGCCATCTCCGCACCGCCTGCGAGCATGACGTCGGCGTCGCCGTAGGCAATAATCCGCGCCGCCTCGCCGATACTGTGCGTGCCGGTGGTGCAGGCGGTGACCATGGCGATATTGGGCCCCTTCAATCCATACATGATGGACAGATTCCCGGAAATCATATTGATGATATTGGCGGGCACGAAGAAGGGCGAGATCTTGCGCGGCCCCCCCTGCAAATAGGCATCGTAGTTCTTTT